>NZ_JAHLPV010000010.1 GCF_018918095.1 Acetivibrio sp. MSJd-27
ATTGATTACTACAACAACGAACGGATTGTTTCTAAATTGAAAATGAGTCCGGTACAATTCCGAACTCATTCTCTTGAAAGTTAATATTTATTTTTGTCTAATCTTTGGGGGGCACTTCAGCTTCCGTCCCTTTTATCTTATTCTATATAACTATTTCACAATTTTCGGCAGGCTCGCTGCAGCCGCAGACTGGCCTACACGTCTTGTCTTTTCATCCGGCACATGCAACTCTGCTTTCTTGGCCAGTTCCGGATATTCTTCGTTAAGAACCTTCTCGGCAAAGCGAATGATAATATCGCCGCCTTTTCCGGACATGACACGTCCCAGCAGAAGCAAATGCTTCAGATCATAGAAATCTGCATAGTATGCAATGGTATGACCAAGGTATACACCGATGGATTCATAGACCTTGACAGCTCTCTCATCGTCTTTTTCCATCAGTCCCTGAACAACCTTCAGCTTATTCGCAGGAGTGTCCTTTTCATCCAGCTCAATGCCTGCACGGGGAGCCAGCTTGTTGACGCTGTCCTGGGAAAAGTATTTACATCCCACGCCGATATCACCGGACCATTCGTCCACCATAGCTTCCCGCTGTGCGTCTACCGGTGCAAAGGCAAGTTCGTTCAGCCAGCCGGTGATGTTGCCGTTACCGTCAACATAGCCAACCGCTTCGGAGGTTCCCATAGCAATTCCCAAAACGTTGGTGTCCTCCAAGCTCATCGCACCTGCCAGTGCAGTTACGTCGCCATCATTTGCCACTTCAAAAGGAATATCACCAAACTCTTTGCAGGCACGAATATAGATATCTTTTACATGTTTGTTGAAGTCATCTTCCGGCACAGCCAAGAACAGGGAAGCAACCATTGTCCGATTGTCCACATAGATACCCGCGCTGCTGATACCGATCGCATCCACTCTGGGCATTTTCGCCGCCGCCTTTTTCATGGAATCCAGGATCCCCTGAAAATGATATTCCGGATCCTCGGTCACCTTCGGCAGCCAAACCGTCTCATCGCTGTAAACACATTCGCCGTCGATCACCGCCGAAACCTTTCTGTCGCTTCCACCAGCGTCGAAGCCGATCCGGCAGCCGTCAAAGTTTCTTCCCACCGATTTGGACTGAATCTTTTCTTCCGGCGTTTCAGAGAGCTCCCGGTAGAGCACTTCAAAGTCTTTTTCATAAACCTTGCTCATAAAGTCAAAATCAAAGGCGCGTTTTCCGTCCTTGGCATATTCTTTTTTGATGTGCTCGTAAATCTTTTTGTCTCCGCAGATATATACTTTATACCCGCCCATGGCCCACAGAAGGAATTTTACCATTCTTTCCGCATAAAAGCAGTCGGCCTCAAACATTTCTTCTGTGCCGTGAATTTTTGTTTTGAACACAGATGTGTAGCCTGCATTTCTTTCCACAGCGATATTCAACTCTTTTGTCGCTGTTTTCAAAAACGCCGTGTTAAACGCGTGCATCGGAATGAAGCCTTCATCCAGAACAGGCATGTTCTGAACGTCAAATTCAATCCCTAAAAAGTTAATGTGTTTCATAGGATTACCTCCAATATATTTAAAATCTTTTGTTGCCTTTTTTCAGAGCACACCGGGATTCTAAATATATCGCCGGCGTCTCCTTACTGTATCATTTCTTTTAAGCGGAGAAAACTCTGCTTTGTCTCCTCATAGACATCTTCCCCATCGCCTTCATACTCCAGTGAAATGTAGCCTTCAAATTTCTTTTTGGAGAGAAAGCCGATAATTTCTTTCAGCGGGACTTCCCCCTCTCCGATAACCGTACCGTTATACTGGGTTCCGTTCACCGAAGTATAGGTTCCGCTTTGTACCTCTATAAAATCTTTGAAGTGCACATGGGCAACATACTCATTGACCTTCTGTACCGCTTCAAATGGATCTTCATTGACCAGCATGAAATTTCCGGTATCGGTTACAGCCCTTAAATAGTCTGAGCCGACCGATTCAATAATATGACGGATTTGATCGCTTTTTCCTGCAAACAGCCCATGATTTTCCAAAACCAAAGTGACCTTTTTTTCTTCCGCATAGGGCATAACTTTTCGGAAACCCTCGATAATCCAGTCTCTTCCCTGTTCGTAGGAGATACCCTCCTTCACATTGCCGGAAAACACGCGGCACAGACCGGACTCGAAGAATACCGCGTCATCAATTGCTTCTTTGACCTTTTCCGCCGCCGCTTCCCGCTCGGCAGGCTCTGCGGACACGAAATCATTCCCGCCGGAAAAGCAGGCTGCCTTTACGCCCTTTCCCCGCATGTATGCTCTGACATCCTCTTTTTCAGCCCTGTCCGCAAACAACATGTAAACCAGTTCAGCATCTGCTCCCAGCGACGCACATAAATCAATAAAATCCCGATTGGTGGACAATCCGGCGCGCAGAGATCTCTGAACACACCAGTTACTGACAGAAAGTTTCATTGGGCACCTCCTACAGTTCCACTTCGCGTTTCTGTTCCGCAGACCGGTAGACAGCGTCCAGAATCTTCATCAGTTCCACCCCGTCTTCCACAGGGTTCCTGCACATCGTCCCATTTTCGATACAGTCGATAAAATGGGCGGTTTCCGCCTTGAAGTTATCCTCAAAGGGATCTTTGGGAATCGTGTATTTTGGTGTCAAATCCATCAGATAATCTTCCATTTTGGAATAGATCACTAAATTGGGCTCCAGCATTGCGCCGGCTTTTGTCCCCTGCAGTTCAACGGACAGAACGTCCTCTTTGATGTGCTCGTTAAAGCTGGCTTCTACATGCATCACCGCTCCGTTGTCAAAACGGATAATGGCAGTGGCAAAATCCTCCACAGAACACTCTTTGCTGGGATCCGCAGGATTATACCGGTTGTAGGCTTTTACTTCCAGCTCCGGGCCGATATTATCAAAAACAGCGCCTGAAACCGTTACCGCTTTCGGCTTGCCCATCAGATATCTGGCCAGATCAATGACATGTACGCCCAGATCAATCAGTGGTCCGCCGCCGGAACGGCTCTTGTCGGAAAACCAACCGCAAGGATTCCCGCAGCGGCGGCGGCATACTGCTTTCACATAATTAATCTGTCCCAGATAATCCTTGTCTATAAAATCCTTGAGAATATTGGCGTTTGCGCCAAAACGGCGGACAAACCCAACCATCAGCAGCTTCCCTGTCTCCTCTTTCGCTTTTTGGATCTCCTCCGCCTGCTGTGCATTCATCGCCAAAGGCTTTTCACACAGCACATGCTTGCCGGCCTTTAGCCCGGCGATGGAGATCTCCGCATGTGAATTGTTCCAGGTACAGACACTGACGGCATCCAGTTCAGGGAGTTTCAGCATTTCTTTGTAATCGGTAAAGACCTTTTCAATACCGTGGTCTTCCGCATATTTTTGGGCTCTTTCCCCATTGATGTCACAGCATGCGACGACCTTCACATTTTCAAGGGCCTGATAGCCCTTCAAATGGAACCTGCTGATATTGCCGGTTCCGATAATTCCTACTTGAATCATTTTCATTTCCACCCTTCCGGCATTTTTATAACAAGAGTAAAACGCTTTTGTGCGACAAAAGCCACCCTTTAAGCATTTCAACCCTCAATGCTCATGGTCATTATATACCCATTGCAGCAAGCCGTATTTAGTATTATTTGTGTTTTTATTTGTTCAAACTTAATTAAGAAGTTTAACAAAGTTGCTAAATCAAAAAGTGTGGAGTCGATATGAAGTTGTGAAGATGTTTGAAAAAATTCAAGCAGGCGACTTAATTAAAAAATTTAATTAAGTTCCCACAAATTTATTTTACTCTATTTTCTTTTAAAAAGCAATATTTGCAAGTTAATTTATCAGATAAATTAATATGCGTGCAGCCAATGTCTTTATGAATTGATGGATTTATACTGAGAAGGGCTCATCCCAAACCGTTTTTTAAACGCTCTGGAAAAAGCATGAATTGTCTGGTAATTTAACTTATCCGCAATATCGGTGATGGACATGTCCGTTGTCGTCAGCCAGGATACTGCCACGTCAAACCGTTTTTTATTATAATAGTCCCCGATGCTGGTTCCCATCTCCTGCTTAAAGATATGAGCAAGATAATTATAGCTGTAATCAAAGTCATCCGCGATCGAAACCAAATCCTTCAGCGTCAAAATATTGGTATCGATATAATTGATAACCTCATAAACCACTTTCTGGATATTATTCTTGAATTTATTCGGTTTATAAATGGAAAACATATTATTGTAAAAACTTCTGTATGTGCTGATGATAATCTCCTCCAAATAATTAGAGATCATCATGCTGGAAAAGTTCTTTAAGTGAATTAATTCATTAAACAGGCGGATAAAGCAGGTTTCAATATCAAAATTGTCCTCACAGCGGGGAAAAGAAATACCGTTCATTTTATCTATGATATCCTTCATCTCTCCCCCTTCCGCAATTTCCAGTCCCAGATAAAAAAAGCGGAACGGCTCAATATAGTCGGCCTGCCCGTGATGTTTTGATCCCAGCTTGGAAAGAAAGATATCCCCTGCTTTGACCTCATACTCTTCCCCGTCTATGGCGAACATTCCTTTGCCGGAATAAATATAAGTGATTTCAAAACAAATCTGGGGATGCTCTTTGACAATATAGCCGCTGTCGCAGCTTAAATCCCCAATCTGTATCAGACGAACATTTCCGAAAACGGGGGCATCTTCCGGATAATAATTTTCAAAATGAAATTTTTTCTTCGTAAAGTTTGCAAAATTGTCCATTCAGCTGCCTCCTTCCGAATTTATTCGACATTTTTACCGGCAACGCATTCTCACAAAAGCATCTCGCTTCAATAAGGGCTTGCCCCGTCATTCAACGAGGACAAGAACACTGCTTAGCAGTGCCGCACTAAGCGGGAGATTGTACTCCCGCCGACTGCGGATATGGAATCCGCCGCCTTAAGAGGCGGCGGACATCTTGCCCGCAGTTATAGTTATATTTTAATACTTCTGCCCCTGCTTGTCAATAAAATTTCCACCCTCGAAGGGCTTTGAAATTTTACGGAATAAATTTAGAAAATGGTGTAAAAATAAACAGTAGATAAAATGCTGGAATAAATGGAAATGGTTTGAGATACAAACTGCTTCCAAAAAACATCAGAAAGGTAAGAGTACCATGAAACAAACGGATAAAAGAACCCTTCTTTTCCTCCTTGCTTTTGCATTTATTTTAGGCGGAATCAAAATGCTTGCCTCCCTGGAGAGCCCCGTAGAAGCGTCCCCCGCCAACACCAGCGACACCCAGCTTTTGGCCAGATGCGTCAATGGGGAGGCCAGGGGGGAACCATTCGAGGGACAGGTGGCGGTAGCGGCCGTTATATTAAACCGTGTAAAGCACGCTTCCTTTCCCAATACCATCCCGGGAGTCATTTATCAGCCAGGAGCATTCACCGCCGTGTCCGACGGACAAATCAACGTGCCGATCGATCCCAATTCTTCGGTTTACAAAGCTTGCGAATCCGCTATGAATGGTTGGGATCCCTCAGAGGGTGCCATTTACTATTATAACCCTTCCACGGCAACAAATAAATGGATTTTTTCCCGTCCTCTCATCAAAACCATCGGAAAACACCGTTTTTGTAACTAGGAGGTACTAAATGGATTTTATAAGAAGACACAAATCAAGTATTGCCATAACAGCCGTTGCCCTTGCATTGCTCATCGGTCTGGGGACCTATACCTATAACCGGGTAGAGGCATACGAATTAAAAGTGGAAAATCAATACCGCCGCGCCTTTTATGATCTCACAGATTCGGTGAAAAATATTGACGTTGCTCTTTCCAAGGGAATCATCACTACGGAACCAAAGCATCTTGCCCAGATTGCAAATGAAATCACTCAATACTCTTCCTATGCGAAAGCCTGCCTTGGCCAGCTTCCCATCGAGGACGCCACATTAGAGAATACCCAAAAATTTCTGACACAGGTGGGGGATTATACCCGTATGCTTGCATCAAAATCCATTGACAACGTGCCAATTACAGAACAGCAGCATCAAACAATGATGGAACTTTCCAAATACGCAAACGAGCTGTTTCAGTCTCTGAATGGACTTGAAGAACAGATTCTCAGCAGCAAAAAAGGCTTTTCCGATATCGTTGCTACAGCCCATGAAGCCCAGCAGGCCGGCGGAAGCGAAGCCAGTCAAAATGCCTTTTCGGATATTGAAGCAAACTTTCTGAATTACCCCTCCCTCATTTATGACGGTCCATTTTCCGACCATATGGAAAACATCGAGCCGGAAATGCTGAAAGGCATGCCTGAAGTATCGCTGGAAGAAGCGAAACAAAAAGCGCTTGACTTTATCGGGAGTGACAAGGTAAAATCACTGGAACATGCCTCTGACGGCGAAGGCAGGATCCATACCTATGGATTTACCGCCGTCACCGATGATGAGAACCGTTCCATTTATATAAGCGTCACCAAGCAGGGCGGTTATGTCATCTCCATGCTTGACACAAAAAATGTAGAGGCAAGCGATCTGAACTATGAGGAAGGAATACGCATTTCTCAGGAATTTTTAAACACGAAAGGATTCCACAATTTTAAGGATAGTTACTATGAAGTGGTTGACGGTATCATGACAATCAATTTTGCCGCTACCCAAGATGGCGTTATCCTATATCCGGATTTGATTAAGCTGAAGATTGCCGGTGACACAAAAGAAATCATCGGATTTGAAGCCAGAGGATATCTCACCCACCATAAACAGCGGGAACAGACCGTTCCATCAATATCTGCTGAAGCCGCAAAAAAAGATATCAATAAAAATCTTTCCACCGATAAAGTAAATCTGTGTTATATTCCCTTGGAGAGCGGAACGGAAGTACTTTGTTATGAGATAAAGGGAAAATTCGACAATAAAAATTACTTGATCTATATAAACGCCAATAATGGAAATGAAGAAAAAATTCTTTTGGTGCTGGATCAGGAAAACAGTCTTCTAACCATGTGATTTCTTGAACGAAAGAAACTAAGAAAAGCCGTTGTCCTTCCCGGACCCAGCCCCTTATCTCAGCTTTTTTCTGAAAAACAGGAAATTCGTCCAACTTTTCGAATACACTATATTGAAAAAATGGTTAGGATAATCGGGACAGATTTTTATTATTCTGTTTAAATTCCAAAATAACGAACTCAACAACTTCTCTCTGTGACGGAGTCAATCCGTCCACCGAGACCATTTTCCGGCTTGTCAGCCCCAATATGTAATCCGCAGACACTTCATAGATGCCGCACAGTCTTCTCAGCACATCTAAAGAGGGGGTTTTGATATTATTCTCATAACCACAAATAGATGCTTTTGATATATTGCATTTTCTGGCCACCTGAGCTTGTGTCATTTTTTTCTTTTCGCGAAGCTCTCGTAAGCGGTATCCGAAATCATAAACCATAATAACAACTCCTCTACCATAGATTGTAATATATTGTCGTTCACTAAAAGAGTTATTTTGTCTATTTTTGTTTACTATAAGTTGACAACAATAAGGGGTTATGATATTCTATTATTAGAAATTTTTCTTTCTGAAAAGAAGTGATTTTGGCGCCATAGGCCGAGACGATATGTATCATTCAGATCATTCTTAAGATAAAAACGGCGCGATGCCGTTTTAAAGATTGGAGGAACGAAAATGACCGGCAATCTTCTTATGCTTATTGCCGAAAGGAGCAATTGCTATATATCCGATCTCCATTTTGCAGACGCACTGGAGCCTCTTTTGGAAAGTATCGACTTGGAATCTTACAGTTTAGAGGAATGGAGTTATGCAATATCTTATATCTTAGGCAGAGATATTTCATTTCATGATTACCATGAAATTTCAGCGTATATTCATTCAAAATAAAAAGCAAGCCGGAGGTCTCAAAAAAGAAACCTCTGGCTTTTCTTTAAATCAATATCATAGCGGTGTATAATTCTTTTGTTGTTTTTCATTTTATATGCAATATATAATGTATCTCTTTGAGGATACTTTTCACATGAGACAATCTTTTGCTGAATCTCTGAAATATCCTCAAAGCATGTGTTATCCATCGTACTGGATTCCACTTTCTCAATGGTGGGCAAATCATATACTATCTTTCCGTCCAGCTGTTCAAGACAGCTGTTTATTCGGTTATAGCTCTCACCAATGTATATGCTGTCTACTTCCTCTATTGGAGGAGGTGTGCTTGCCCTTTGAAAAAAATCCGCTTTTCCCAGACAAAAAACAGTGGCCAGCGCCAGGGTATAAGCCGCATAAAAGGTTACATTATTTTTGCTTTTCATACTTTCATTGAATAGCAGTTCCAGCAGAATATAGCTAAAAAGCAGACAAAAAAGAAAAATACACAGGGAGCTCTTCGCCGCAAAAGCACTGATAAAAGTCATAAGCAGGAGAGACAGCATTTCATATGCCGGCTTTAGAATGGAATAACGAACACATCCTTTTAAATTTTCGTCTTTCCACTTTGTGAAAATAAACGCAGAAGCCCAGCAGCAGCAGCAAATCACAACAAGATGAATAAAAAAACGTGGGCTTGAGAACCGGTAGAAATTTTGATTTAGCTGAACGATTGGAAATTGGCTGAAAAGCGCGTGGAAAGGATTGATTTCAATTCCAGAACGATACAGAGCTCTTTCCAGCCAGGGAGCCAAAATCAAGTCCATAAATAAAGGCAGTACAAAAATACACATGGCAATCATCAGCTGAGGAATAATCCCTTTTATCGTAACCGTCACAAAAAGGGATCCTGCAAGAAAGGATAAGCCATCCATAAAGCTTACTGCAAAAAACTCCAATAAAAAAACCTTTGGAAGCTCCACTGTAAGCACGGTGCCTGCCATTGCAATAAAAAAAGGAAGAAACAAAATCAAATATGCCGAAACCAGATTGCTGAACAGCAGTTCTTCTTTTTCCATCAGATAATAGCTGACAATTCCTATCTTTTTTTGAAGAATACCTTTAAACATGTCACTGAAAATAAGTGCGTTCACAACAATGGGAAAAACCACAACCAACAGTGCGAAGGAGAAGCGGAATTGTGGCAAAACCAGCGTCCCGCTCTCCATCATATGCTCTAATAACTTACCGCTGCAATTGGACAATTGATGGGGAAAAATATACAGAAGTACCATTGCCGCAAACAGCATCAATAATAAATTTCTTTTGAGATTTTTCAAAATAAGCACTCTATTAAGCTTCGTTTTCTTCCCTCCGCTTCTCTCTATTTTAAATACATCCTTTATTTATATACGATTTCTATTTCTATAAAAGAACTCCTGCTGACTTTTTAAATCAGCAGGAGTTTACAAACATTTAGGAAAATTTTCCAATGCTTTGAAGGTATGGACCCAATGCTATTTTGTATAGCAAAAAATGATCTTTTTGCCCGGCTCACCTGGAATATAGGTAATCTCAATATTTCTCCAGCTCTCAGGAAGCTTAAATACCACATATCCTTCCAGTACACCGCCTGGTTTCAGTATTCCGTCCAGCATAACGACATCATCCAGCGAACGTCCATTCTCTGTCAAAACCGCCATTCCATCACTAAATCCTTCAAACGATTTCTGACTGTTTACTGTGATATCTTTTTCCGACTTGTTTTCCATACGAAACTTGCAAAGCACATATTTCTTTCCGGCGGAGAGCCTGTCATTCGATGCAGGGGCCTGCTCTTCCACCGAAAGCAGTTCCATTTCGAGACCGCTCAGCCGTGCTTTTTCTTCTTTTTGATAGGTCTTTTGCTGAGATGATTCCTCGTCCGGAAGCGAAGTCTTCGCCGGTTCCGCACTGGGTGCGGCTGATACTGTGATCTTTGGCTCATCTGTCGGCTCACTCGATGTTCCTCCGCTGCAACCGCTTACTAGCAAAAGAATGGCAAGGCATCCAGTCAAAATTTTTTCCTTTCTCATAGTAGATCCTCCCTGGTTACGGAAGTAAACGGTAAGGGCGCATTCTCCCCTTTACGATTAGCTGTGTGAATGCTTCTGCATATGACACACCACATTGCAATCCCCTTAATCTGGCATGTACCCTTTGCTGTTCCACAATATCGATCCCGTCATGTTCTGACAGCCATTTTAACTGACTTTCGTGTTTCTTCAGCATTTCCTCTTTTTGATCCATCTCGTCGGTGATATCCACATATTCTGTGGGAACCGTGTTAATTCCCCTTGCCCCATCCACATAATAAATAGGTGTTACCTGCACCGGAGCGCCAAGCTCCGGATAATAATGCGGAACAGAAGCGGAGAAAGAAGCATGAAATACCAGTTTGCTCAGCTGCTGATGATCGGAGCAGTAATCATTTTCCGGATGCGTCAAAATAACATCCGGTTTTGCATATCGGATAACGCGCAACAATTTTTTCAGCTGTTCTTGATCCGCGGAATTCATAAACAAGTCATCGATATCTGCATTTATCAATTCAAAGCCGGCCAAATCGGCAGCCGCTTTCGCTTCCGCTGCCCGGATTTTGCCGAGCTTATCAGGCATGATCTCCACATGCCCCATATTGCCATTGGAAGCATGACATGCAATCACATCATGCCCCTGTTTTTTAAATTTTAAAAGTGTCCCGCTGCAGGTTAATTCAAGATCATCCGGATGGCAGCAGATAGCTAGTACTCTCATTTTCCATTCCCCTTTTTATCATTTTTCGTGTAAAATCCCCGCCATAAAGCCCTTGACAGAAATCTCATTTTATTCCATTTCCTATTTCTTTGTTCCCTATCTGAACGAAGAAGCTCTTTGCTTTCGCAAAGAGCTTCTTTTTAGTCGTTTTTATATTTCAGATATGTCGCATGTAAAATGCCTGCAACCAAACAGAAGATCCCTGCAAGCAGGAATGCTGTGTACATAATGATGATTTTTGCCGGAATTTGCTGAGCGGCATCACCGGAAGGAACCAGGGAAGTCATCAGCTGAATTCCATTAAACAATGTCCAGGAAGCAGGAATCATTAACAAAACCAAGGAAGCCTTTGCTGCTTTTTTCGGCAGAACGCTTCCGACAATTCCGCAGACAAAATAGAGTCCCATGACAACAAAGGGAATGAAATCCATAATTCCGAGCTGGGAAGCCATACCGTATTGTGCCATCATCGCATTTTGCTGAATGGTATTCATAATCAGCATAACTACGTAGTAGATGCCGTAAAGGCAACCCACAATCCCCAGAACCAAGGCTGTAATCTTTGCACCATTCTTTACCTCCTGCGGCTCTTCCTCTTCATAGTCCACATAGAATTCAGATTCTTCCGGAATACTCTGCGTATCCTCCGCTGTCTCAAAAACCGTTTCTTCGGTTTCCACTGCGCTGTTATCGGCGGTCTGTACATTTTCTTCTTCGGTCACTTCAGTCTGTTTTTGCAAACATTCTTCACATAAATCGCCTTCGCCAGTGAACGATTTGCCGCAACCGGTGCAAAATTTTTCTTCCATTCTATCATTCCTTTAACACTTATATATTGGAACCATAAAATTCCTTGTTTTATTCTATCATCATATCTGCTTATTTTCAATAGATTTTTGTAAATAGTTCATAAAAAATTAATAGATTACATATTGATTTGCAAAAACATCCATTATATAATATTCTTAAGAAAAAATATCGAAAAACTGTTCTTTCGCGTACTCCTCTTTTCTGGGGGACTTTGCTGATGGACAGGGTAAGAAATGGATGATATATCATGATCAAATGTCTGAAATGCGGAGCGGTTATGGAAGCCGGCTCCGTTTTCTGCGGCAGCTGCGGAACAAGACTGAAACCTGCACCCGCTATCATTGACGGAAAAAAGAGAAAACGCACCCGTCGTTTTGTCTATCATTCCGGTAAAACCAAGGGGAGAACCATAGTCTTTTTGACAGGCTTTGCGCTTCTCTTTCTGCTGGGACTATGGATTTTTATTGATACAATTCCACAGCTCGGCGGTCTTTTCACAGAAATCGGTCAGGCAGCAGCACAGCTAATTTTAAAATCAAAATACCTTGCCGAAGGTCTTCCCTTCCACTATATCAGCGCAAACATTGCACATCTGGCCGCTGCGATTGCTCTTCTTGCAGATCTTTTTTTCAGCGGTTTTCTGGTTTTGTTCGGCGGTTATTTTACCTATTTCTTTGGTTACAACCTGTTTTTGCATTTAAAGTACAAAGCTTACTACAGCTATCACAAACCGGTTACGCTGGAGAAGGTGTCTAACATTATTATGGTACTGGGAGCCGTTCTGTTTTTTGTGTTTTTAATTTGTTATTTGATTCTTGGATTCGTCCAAGTGATATGTTAGGAGGAACCATTATGATCAATACCACTGAGAAGCGTTCAACGCCTCGTGTATGTCCCGCCTGCGGCGCAGAAATCGGAGACAATTTTACTTTCTGCAACAAATGCGGCGCCGCTTTGCCTGGACAGGATGAAAAATCGAAGGAGGTTTTTGAGGAAACATTTGACAATGCGGAATCCATGAGGAATGAAGCCTTCCATGCGGAACCGGTCATCAACGAACCGGAAGAAAAAACTTGCCCTGTCTGTAAGACTTCTGTGAAAGGCGCCTTCCAATTTTGTAATAAATGCGGCGCTGACCTGTCCAAGCCGCATATGGAAGAAAGCAGAAAAGATCCGGAGTCCAAAACGAAAAGAATTTATGATTATTCATTGCCTGCATCACAGCCATCCTCCCGGTTCTGTCCTGCATGTAAACTGGCTCTTCAGCCCGGCGCTACAGTGTGTCCGCGCTGTGGCAGAACAATTCCTCCTTCCAGGCAACGCACACAGAAAGCGGCCCATTTTCGCACATTAGGTATTGTTGCATATTGTCTGGCCGGATTTTCTTTTTTTATCGGTTTTATTAATTTAATGTCCGTTTTGCTTTCCCGCTACAGTCTTTTTGGAAACACCAGCAGTGCATCTCTTCTCGCCGGAATGACTTCCTGTTTATTCATGGTCATGACTTCCCTTATTCTCACTGTACTCGGAAGTACCTTTCTGTTTCTTTTCCATACAAAAGGAAAATAGCAGACTTTAAACAAAAGAAAACCTTTTTACCGCTCACTGGGTACAAAAACTTACAAGAGTGCAAAAAAACAGCGGACAGTGTACCGCTTATCTATCCTAAGCTTGTCCTGATTCGCTTGGTGCCTTGTTCATGAACGGCATTTCATCTTTGTAAAGCGGGTATCGCAACCGGACTGACGAAAGCTTCTCATGGAAAAATTGTTTTGACGCTCTGAAAAGGTTGATTTAACTTGTGTACAAAAATTTAGATGCACGCAAACATAGCCGATGGAATCTAAGAGATACTATAGATCCACCGGCCTTTTGTTTCCTTTTTTCTGTTTTCAAAAATATCGGATGAACAGTGCTTTTACTCTTCATCAAATTCCAACATCTTCAAAATTGCTTCCTTATTCTGTACACCCACTTTTTGTTCTACAATCTCTCCGTCCTGCATGACTATCAAGGTTGGGATACTCATTACACGGAAAGATTCTGCCAACTCAGGCTGCTCATCCACATTGACTTTCCCTATTTTTACCCTGTCAGTCGCCTCCCGCGCCACCTCATCCACAATAGGCGACACCATTCTGCAGGGCCCGCACCAAGGCGCCCAGAAATCAAGCAAAACGGTCTCTTTGGCCTCATGTATCTCTTTTTGATAATTATGTTTTGTAATATTCAAAATATCCATAAAAATTCCTCGCTTCAAAATGAATTTCAATTGATTACATTTCAGCCCGTACACCGATAATATGCACAAAACGATATGACTGCGCCATATAATAAGTATTCAGCGGTTTAAAATCCGCGTCATTGGAATGGGCCGCCACCAGGATATCTTCCGGCCGGTTCCCCCTTTTTTCCACGATAAACGGCGTATGATAAAAAGCGCCAGCCGCATTTCCAAGCTGGACAAAGTCCCCGGGCATGACGCTCCGGATATCTGTCAGTTCGCCGTAAGGTCCGGGGCCGTTGTTTGTCACCATAAAATTATAGATATACGGTACCCCTGTCCAAGCAGGAGCCTTATTATTCGGATCAATATAGTACCATCCATATGTGGGGGTGTAGTTCATCACACCAGCTCCTGCATAGATGCATTGGGAAGTGAAGTTGGTGCAGTCTCCCCCGATATTGGAATAATCATAAAAGGCGGGATTCCTGCTGTAGGCCCACCGGTGCGCATATGCAATTGCTCTTCTTCGATTGTATGTAAGATTCACCAATGCCATTTTCAAACTTCTTTCTGTTCTGATATCCGCCAAGCAAAGTATTTCCCTATCCTATTATATGATCCATTCTTCTTTTGGATACAAGAAGAAGCCCCAGCCGCATTCCGCGGCCAGGGCTTCCCCTTCAATAAGGGACTTTCGTCCCGTCATTCAACGTTTTCAGCAGAGGATTGCAACCCCTGCTGAAAAAATGAAGTGGAACCCGCCACCTATAGAGGCGGGGGTCATCTTCATTTCATTATATAGAAACCGAAATGAGAAAGCTTAATCGAATTTTTTTATGATCTCATCAATAATATCTTTATCCGCCTCTGCATTCAGTGTCTCCGTGTCGCTGATCACGATAAGTCCCTGATCTGTGCCGGTTTCCTTCCAGAAAATTGTTTTTCCCAGACCATCCTGTACAAAAGCCCGAAGCGGGAGAAGTGTTCTGTCATTTTCATCCGTAAAAGCTGCCACATCAATCGGGATTTCCTTTCCATTGACGGTAATTTTCTTTTCCCCGATAACCGTCTTGATCTCTTTGTCATTCAGCTTGACAGTGACGGTTTCGGTCGCTTCCTCATAACCTACCTCTGCCCCGTAGCTCTCAGCGATAAAACGCACTGGAACGACAGTTCGTCCGTCAATCGCAGTTGCCTTTACCTCTCCGGAAGCATCGATGGATTTCAATTCACCTTTTACCAAAGAATTGGTTTTGCCGAGCATCAGCGCAACCGAACCCGCAAGTACGCTGTCCGCCGTCTTCCCTTCGCGGGAAAGCGGCATTTTCATGATACTCATGCCATCCTGCGCCATATAGTACAAATTGCCGTTGGTACAGATGTCAAGACCATTTGTACCGGTTTCGGAAAGCTCTTTCACCTCTTTTGTATCCATGTCAATGACAGAAATGCGGTTTCCTACATTTGTGTATAAAAGACCATCCTCCTCAATCTCCAGATCGTAGGGCAGAGCTCTTGTTTTTGTTAAAGTCAGCTGACCTCCGCCTATGGTGAGTTCCTTAGTAATCTTCAGAGTTGCGGGATCAACAAACATTACCGTTCTCTGCGCCGCAACAATCAATTCACCTGCAGGAGAGAAGACTGCTTCACCAGCATAGTACTGTGTATTTTTATCACCCGTCAGTTTGATTTCCACTTCTTTCTCCACTTTTCCGGTAGCATAATCCAAAACGAACAGCTTTGCCGGTTTATCAATCGGATCAATTCCCAGACCACCATAAATGTAAGTGGAGCCGTACAGTTTTCCATCCTTCACCGCCATGCCGCCGATACTTTGATTCTTAATCGGCTCTTCAATCACCCGTTTTTCTCCGTTTTTCCGGTTATAAATGCCAATACAGCCACCAAGCTTGCCGTAAGTCGGCATGGTTGCCCACAGGATATCATCGCCGCAATTTTCCACACAGAGCCCTCTGTCCTGCTTTTGTTCATCCATATCTGCGACAACCTTTGGATTGGATCCGCTTTTCACCTCAGCGGAGGGATTAAAAATCTGGAGACGTCCTTTTCCATATAATCCGCAGTAGTATACGCCGTCTACCACATCAATTCCCTCTATCTGAACAGAGGGAAATTCCAATTTAATTTTTTCTTTTTCTGTATCGTAGAGAACGGCCTTGGAACCCATATACGCACTGAGCAGCAGCTCGTGATTCGAACCGGCTTTCAGTGTCCGAAGAGTCGTTGCTGTAACAGGCAGAGTATCCTTTATAAATTCCACTTTTCCGGTCTCAAAATTTACAATCACCATTCCGGTTGTTCCTCCACCTGCCACAATGGATTTGCCAGGATAGTTGGTCTGATCCTTCAAAGACACCACTCTAGGACTGACCAGATATTGACGCGTGGAAAACTTAATGTTCGGAAAGTCCACAATCTCCTTGGTTTCCGGATTGTAGGAATACAAGTGCGCTTCCTTCTTATCCTCGGTTGAATTGTGGAAGTAAATCACATCGCCGTCAAAATCTGTAGCATTTTGGTGCAGCGTCCGTGGGATAGCATCCACCCATTCTTCCTTTTCCATATCAAAAACATTCAGATAGTATGAATTATCTGTCAGAAGCTTATTTCTGGCGAATAAATATTTTCCAGCAGTAAAAATCGTATAGTAGTTATTGATATCTGTTTCCGTAAATTTCCCTTTCAGAGAAGGGTTTTTCAACTCTGTGAATTTTTTTGTTTTGATATCATACTTTACAAAATTTGCCACAGGATCTCCCATAGAACCAATAAAGACTTTATCCTTGTATATGCCGATAGAGCGACCGTAATCGCCGACTACCACATCCGTCCCCAGTTGTTCCAGGGAATCGGTTTTCACATTATAACGGACAAGCGAAGCATTTGGGTAAGTTCCGAAATAATAATTTCCTTCGGAATCATAGGCTCCTTTGCTCATAACCGCGGTCTCGTCAAAAATCTGACCATAACATTTCAGCTCATCCGTCTTGGGATTGTAACGGTAAAAGTTCGCCGCAGACTGGGTTGCCATGCTGATAATGCCATCCGGTCCCATATCCACTGCGTAACAAACCTTTGCGGCGGCAGGTGCACCGGCAGCCTCATCCTTGTCCAGTAATTTTTCGGTCACAACCTTTTTCTGATCCACATTATATCCGAAGAAGATTGCAGGAGGACCTGAAGTTACCCCGTAAAAAATCGTTTCTCCATTTTCATCCACATGCACATAATTGCCCAGAATCTGCACATCGGATATCGGTTTTCCCAAAGATACCGGAGCCCCTGCAGACAGGCTGTTCAGCTTTTCCGATTTGTACTCTGCTGCCTGAGTCAGGAAGCAGCATTGGAACATCATGAAAACCGCAAGTACCACACCTAACATTTTTTTCATTTTTCTCAACCACCTTTTCTTTGTTTTGATAACTTCATTTTACCATAAAAACAAGATTATTCTTGCACTATTTTATGTTTTATTGAATAATTCAACAATTATCACTAAGCTTTAGTAG
This sequence comes from Acetivibrio sp. MSJd-27, assembly GCF_018918095.1. Lineage (GTDB taxonomy): Bacteria > Bacillota > Clostridia > UMGS1840 > HGM11507 > HGM11507. The sequence goes on from NZ_JAHLPV010000010.1 coordinate 17,211, forward strand.
ATATTTTTATGCATATATCATAATACAAAGAAATCGGCGGACAAATAGAACAGTCCGCCGATAATCTTTCTTTGTATTTGTCTGCAACTGTATTTTACAGCCCAGCTTTCTGCCGAAGCTGTCCCGCCTTATCCGTCTTTTCCCAGGGAAGATCCAGATCTTCCCTTCCAAAATGTCCATAAGCAGCAGTCTGTTTATAGATAGGACGCCTCAGATCGAAATTTTTGATGATTGCACTGGGACGAAGATCAAAATACTTGTCCACTAATTTCTCGATCACCGAAAGCTCCACCTTGTTGGTTCCAAACGTATCAATCAAAACAGACACCGGCTTTGCCACTCCGATAGCATAAGCCAGCTGGATTTCACACTTGTCCGCCAAACCTGCCTTTACAATATTCTTTGCCACATACCTTGCCGCATAAGCCGCGGAACGGTCAACCTTCGTGGGATCCTTTCCTGAGAATGCGCCGCCTCCGTGCCGTGCGTAGCCGCCGTAAGTATCCACAATGATTTTTCTCCCGGTTAAACCGGAGTCACCCATTGGTCCGCCTATTACAAAACGCCCGGTTGGATTGACATAAATTTTTGTATTCTCATCCATCAAATGAGCTGGAATAATCGGCTCAATCACCTGCCTCTTCAGATCTTCACGCAGAATATCCAGCGAAACAGCGTCGTCATGCTGGGTAGATATGACGATGGTATCAATCCGTACCGGCTTATCATCCTCATACTCAACCGTCACTTGGGTTTTTCCATCCGGCCGCAGATAATTCAGAGTATTGTCCTTGCGAACCGCCGTAAGCCTTCTTGCCAGTTTATGAGCCAGATAGATCGGCAGAGGCATAAGCACATCTGTTTCATTGCATGCATATCCGAACATCATACCTTGATCACCGGCACCGATATCTGCGGCAGCCTCTGTTTTTGTCTCATAGGAGTTATCCACTCCCATGGCTATATCCTTTGACTGCTCATGAATAGAAGAAATCACACCACAGGTCTCGCAGTCAAAGCCAAATTTTGCTCTGTCATAGCCAATTTCTTTGATGGTATCACGCACAATCTGCTGAATATCAATGTAACAATCTGTTGTAATCTCTCCCATAACCAGTACCAAACCGGTAGTGATTGCCGTTTCACAGGCAACTCTCGCCTCTTTGTCCTGTGAGAATATCGCATCCAATACTGCATCGGAGATCTGATCGCAGATTTTATCCGGATGCCCCTCGGTAACCGATTCGGACGTAAAGAATTTTCGCTTCATCTTTTTCACCCTTTCCGTGAATATTTCCATTTAAAACATTTGTATAAAGTTTACGATAAGCCCCAGAGATCCGGTCGTAATAAAAGTGGCGATGACAGATCCCAGCAGAATAACGGGCAATGCATATTTCATACGCATATTCAAAAGAGCAGCTACCATGGAACCGGTCAGCGCTCCGGTGCCGGGAAGGGGCAATGCCACAAAAATCAGCAATCCCAAAGCCTCATATTTCTGAACCTGTGCCGCTTTTTTTACCGTGCGCTGTTCAATCTTTTCCGCAAACTTATGCAAAAATTTTGTCTTCTTCAGCCAGTTGAGAATCGGGCGGAAGACCAATATAATAATCGGAACGGGAATCATATTTCCTAAAACGCTCAGACAGAATAATTGCCAGAAAGGCATTCCCATATCCGTAAAAAACAGAATTGCATATCTCGCCTCCACAAAAGGAATCATGGAAGCCAGCATAATTTTCAGCCACAAGGGGACTGGTATCGCCAACAAGAATTCTTTTACTGCGTTCAAACCCTTTTCTCCTTTTGAAAAATTTCTTTTTGCATGCCTTCACGGCTATTTTCTGCTGACTGTAAAAAGTTTTTCATTCTGAAAAACACAAGCCTGCTTCATGCGTTATTTTTTGGAACATGCAATTGCGTATCATTCTGCATATTTTCCTGTGTTGTCAAAAAGAACGGGCGGGAGTGTATCCCCCGCCCCTCTGTTACGGTTCGTCACTATTATAGCAAGATAAAAATAATTTTGCAAGAAAAAAACTTCCATAAAAACATTTCAGCCTTGCGAAACCGGATAGATCAGCAAGGTTATGTCCAGCTTATTGCACTATTGCAAGGCCTCTTTGATAATCGATGCGATGGTATCCATTTTTACCGTCAAATCACTGCGGTTCAAATAGAATTGAATTTTTCCATTGACAGAGATAGCAATCCGGCGTTCATCCGCCTGAAAATACTGTACCGTGTCCGAGGTTCCGTCGCGGAATGTAAAACGGTATTCCAAAATCGGTTCTCCCGGTGTTACACCGCTAATCGGTCCTTTCAAGGTAAGGCTGATGATCTCAGTATACACTGCTTTAAAACGTGCTTCATCCATCGCTTTGCCGTTAATGGTAATCTCATGGCTCTCCTCGTCCAGCTTTTTAATCCGGAAGACGGCGCTGACCTGATTCAAAGGATCCCGGTAGTCGATGCTTTCTACCGTGTCAAGGTTTTTGATATAAAACATGGAGGAGATAAATTTGATCGGCTCGGCCTGTAAAAATGCAAACGGTGCTTTTTTTATACCGTAAATATTCCGGCTGTCATTGATACGTATATAAATTTTGTCGCCGTATTCATTTCCGAAATAGAGACGATCGGTCTGCTCTCCCTGTGTGATATGAATCGCGTATTGATCAAAGCCGTATTTTGACAAATCCTTCGCATCGTCTTCCACATATTCTTCAATGGTAAAACTGCTGACAGCCTCCAGAATGCTGCTGATTTCACTTCCCTCAGCATCCGCCTGATACGGGGTTGTCATGCTGAATACAGAAAAAGTGTTATGGGCACCCTCGGCAACATTGTTTCGTAAAAAGGACAGTTCCATATTCTTATTTTTTCCTGAGATATCAATCCGGGTGACCTTTTCCGTATCCACGGCAATGGAGGTTCCCTTCCTGTAATAATCCAGCTTGCGGAGAAATATTTCCCCCTTGTATTCCGGAAGGATATAAACCGCTTTGGCGCCTTCTATCGCAAAATAGTATCCGCCGCCTGACGGGGATTTATCTCCCAAAAGAAATTTGGTTGCCTTTCCCGTATGATCCGTCAAGACCACATTTGCCTGAGGGTTAGAAAGACCAAATTTGGCGAACTCCTCCGTCTCTTCAAACACGGTTTCATCCGCCTTGAGGCTGGTGAATTCCAGCGCAGTGGAATCCAGTTTAAAGCTGTCCACCTGAGCAAAATCACGATTCAAAATCTTTGCTTCTTCCCCCTCATATGCGAACGTGTAGGCATCATCCGGGTTCTGAACCGCAATGGTTTTAATGTCTTCCCGCGCAACCGAGAAAATCTCCTTTTGTTCCCGGGGAACAATGGTATTCTGAGGCTCATCGCCGGAGGGCTTTAAATATTTCATTCCAAACACAGCCGCCAGAAGCACGGCAATGACCCCCAGAAACAGCAGCGCAGTCTTATACTGTTTTATCATAAACGGCGCCTCCTTACCCAAATCACAATTCCGAGAATCAGGATTCCGAAAGCCAGGATCACAATGATCACTGCAACCGAGACAACTGAAGCGGTGCTCATAGTAACAGCCTTTACATCCGCCGTTTTATCAGGAATATTGATAAAGTTTTCCGATTTCAATGTTTTGGAGAGTACCGTACTGGCAATCTGTTCATTTCCCACATACTGCTGCTGGTATTCCGTTGTCAAATTCAACGGTGTGCCGCAAAGATACATGGTAACCTCACTCTGATCGTCCAGTATACGGGTCGTCAGAATGGAAATATTGAAGGTATTGGGCTCACTTTTTTGATCACTGCCCGCAGGTGTTGCCGTACCGTTTGCGGAAGTTGTCAGAACCGGCTCAGAGGTGACACTCTTGGTGTTGGAATACAAAATATCCAAACGGAAGGAAGGCGTGCACAGGATATTGCTGGTTACGCTGCTGCTGTAATCCGCTTTTGCCAACGTTGGGATAAAGCCGTTGTACTGTTTTACAACCTTACTGCTATCCTCCTCATTGACGGTCTCGTTTTTGACTTCGACACCCCATTCCTTGATATATTCACAAAGATTTGTGAGGTAGGGTGCGGAAGGATCCAGATAAATCTGCAGACTGCCTCCTTTTTTGACAAAGCTGTCCACCATGTCAATCTCCGCCATGGTAAAGTCGGTTTTTGGCCCGCCGATGATCAGCATGCTGGTCTCCTGAGGCACTTCCTGCCTAAGATCGATGGTTTTGGTTTCAAAAAACTTCTTGTCCGCAATGCCCTGCAGTGTTTTATATTCCGGCTCCTCATGTCCGGTGGTAAAATAAATCGTCTGTTTTTCATCACTGGTGACAGAGAGAATCGCATTGGTCAGCGTGTTTTCAGCGGTCTCGAACCGGCCTGTTTTTCCGTCAACCTCTGAGCTGGCCACAATTTCAAACCGCTCTCCGCTCTCGATGACAAAGGAACCAATTGGATTGAGCTGACCGCTGTATTTCTGCAAAAAAGAAGGATCTTTCGTTGCATTGACATAGGAATAATCGATATGGGGCGACAGCTCTTTATATCTGTTTAATATTTCATTGTACAGAGGATTTTCACTGTCAGAGCTCTGTACCAGAAAGATTTTCACGTCCTGATCCAGCTTTGAAACAGCCTCCCTTGTTTCCTGACTGATACTGAACATATTGTTGGAGGACAGATCGATTTTTAAGCTGGGAAAACGCTCCACCAGCATTCCTACAGCGATGTTGAGCACGATCACGATCACAATAAACAGCGCTGTGAGTATGGTTGCATTGGTACCGTATCTGATTTTTTTTGATTTCATAAATTTTTTCATCTTCCTACCTCCTATGCCCAACGCCGTTTGTCGATCACCCGGATGGTCAGAAAAATGAATATTCCCATAAAGGACAGGTAATAAATCACATTCTGCGGGCTCAGCAATCCCATGGCAAACCCCTGGAAATTATACTGAATCGACAGGAAATCCGCAATGGTCGTCATAATCTTACTGCCGGAAAAAACAGCATACAGGATATCGGTATAAAAATATGTAAAAATCATCGCGCCATAAGAAAACAGTACAGAGGTCACCATGCTGTTGGTCAGAGAAGAGACCAGGAGTCCAATGGACACAAGAGAGCCGCCCAGCAGCAATGCCCCGATATAAACCAAAAGCACTTCCATGAAATTAACCGTTCCCGTCGCCGCCATAATCAGCACATAAAGCAATGTGAATGCAATCAGGATTGCATACACCGTAAAGGCAGAAAGAAATTTCGCAAACACAACGGAGGTGATACTGACCGGAGAAGTCAGCAGAAGCTGTTCCGTGCGCAGCATTTTCTCCTCGGTAAACAGGCGCATGGTGATAACGGGTACCAGCAAAAGCATAATGAAATTAATACCGATGAATCCTGAGCCCATAAACAGCGCCGCCGCTTCCGGCGAACCGGTCATCAGATTGTTGATGACAAAGCTTCCCAGCGAAAACAGCAAAAATACGCCGATGATACAATAAATCAAAGGGGACTGAAAATAGCTTTTCAGCTCTTTTTTATAGAGTGCCTTCATTTTGTTTTACCTCCCTTTTGACAGCTTTTTTTGCAGCGCCGGCAGAATCCTGCGTCAGCTTGATAAAGATATCCTCCAAAGACATATCGTTGGATTTCATCATATAAATGGGAAGGCCTTTCTGCGCCAAGACATTGAACAGAGGCCTGCGGAAATCAAAGCTCTGATCGCCGGTCACAACCACATCGATTGTTCCCGGTTCTTTGACACCAAGTTCTTTGGCCTGTTTCACACCTTCCACAGAGGAAACTGCGGAGAGGATCGAACCTCTGTCCCCGCAGATGCGGATGGTATATTCCATCTTTCCGGCTGTGGACTTAGACAGGTTCTCGGTGGTGTCCTCCGCAACAATTTTCCCCTTGTTGATGATGACAACCCGTTCACAGACGGCGCTCACCTCAGGAAGGATATGAGAGCTCAAAATAACCGTGCGCTGTTTTCCCAATTCCTTGATCACGTTTCGGATCTCAATGATCTGTTTCGGATCCAATCCCACAGTAGGTTCGTCCAGAATCAGGATTTCCGGATTGCCGATCAGCGCTTGCGCCAGCCCGACTCTTTGTTTATATCCCTTGGAAAGATTTCGGATCAGACGTCCCCTGACATCCGTGATCCGCACCATATCCATCACTTCTTTTAAATGCCGGTTCTTTTCCGCTGTTACCTTTTTCAGCTGATAGACAAAGTCCAGATACTCTGTAACCGTCATATCCAGATAGAGCGGAGGCTGCTCCGGCAGATACCCAATCTTTTTTTTCACTTCATCCGGATGTTCCACCACCTCAAGCCCATCCACCTTGATGCTTCCCTCGGTGTAGGAAAGAAATCCGGTGATCATGGACATGGTTGTCGTTTTACCTGCCCCGTTGGGGCCTAAGAAGCCTACAACCTCACCTTTTTCCACACGAAAGCTGATGTCATCCACTGCTTTGCGCTTTCCAAAGGTCTTTGTCAGGTTTGTGATTTCAATCATTCGCTCTTTCCTCCTTGATACATGCAATTTGGAGTTCTTCCAGCTGTTTTTCATCCACATAGCCCGGTGCGCCGGACATCAGCTCAGACGCATTCTGTACCTTCGGGAAGGCTGTCACATCCCGCAGACTGTCCGCACCACACATCAGCATGGCAAGACGGTCAAGACCAAATCCCATGCCGCCGTGAGGCGCCGCGCCGTATTTGTAAGCCTCCACTAGAAAGCCGAATTTCGTTTCAATTTCCTCGTCGCTGAGCCCCAAAGCCCGGAACATTTTCTGCTGCAGCTCCGCGTCCGTGATACGGATGGCACCGCTGGAAAGCTCAACGCCGTTGAGCACCAGGTCGAACGCTTTTGCAGCCACCTTGCCCGGATCAGAATCCAAGTATGGAATACATTCATCCATCGGCATAGTAAAAGGGTTGTGCATGGCTACCCAAGTATCGGAATCCTCGTCATACTCAAAGAAAGGAAACTCCGTAATCCATAAGAAATTGTAACCCTCCGGAATGATATCAAGCTGCTTTGCAATCTTCAGGCGAAGCGCCCCCAGAACCGGAAGGGTCACCTTGTTTTTGTCTGCTACAATTAGAACAACATCGCCTTTCTGTGCACCCGTACGGGAGAGGATCTTCTCCAGTTCCCCTTCCGCCATAAACTTGGCGAAAGAACATGCCGGCGTGTCTTCCACCCACCGCACAAAGGCCAGTCCCTTTGCGCCGATACCGCGAACATACTCGGTCAGCTTGTCGATTTCCTTTCGGGTCAGCACGCCTGCCGCATCCTTTGCCACGATGGCGCGGACGGAACCGCCCGCTTCTATCGCGGAGGAAAATACACCAAAGCCGCTGTCCTTCACCAGATCGGACAGATCGCAGAGCTCCATGCCGAAGCGGGTATCCGGCTTATCCGAACCATAACGCTCCATGGCCTCCCGGTAAGTCATTCTCGGAAGGGGAAGCGGAATGTCCACATTCAGCACTTCCTGGAACAGCCGTTTCACGAATCCCTCGTTCATGCTCAGTATATCATCCACGTCCACAAAGGACATTTCCAGGTCGATCTGGGTGAATTCCGGCTGCCGGTCCGCCCGCAAATCCTCATCCCGGAAGCAGCGTGCCAGCTGGATATACCGGTCGTAGCCTGCAATCATCAGCAACTGCTTATATATCTGGGGCGACTGGGGCAGCGCGTAAAAATTCCCCGGATGCACCCTGGAGGGAACCAGATAGTCCCGCGCCCCCTCCGGCGTGGATTTCATCAGCATAGGAGTTTCTATCTCAATAAAACCGTTTTCATAGTAGTAGTCTCTTGCCACCTTGGCAAGCTTTCCCCGCAGAATCAGATTGTCCTGCAGAACTTTTCTCCTCAAATCCAAATAGCGGTATTTCAGTCGAAGCTCCTCATTGACATTGGTATCGTCAGTGATCTCAAAGGGAGGTGTCTGTGCTTTTGCAAGAATGCGCAGATCGTCCACATAGATTTCAATATTGCCTGTTTTGATGGCAGAATTTTTGCTTTCCCGCTCTCGCACAACACCCTTTGCCATCAACACAAATTCACTGCGGCAGGAGGAAGCTTTTTTGAAAATTTCTCGATCGGTTCCGTCGTCGAAAGCCAGTTGAACAATTCCTTCCCGATCCCTTAGATCAATAAAAATCAGGTTCCCCAGATCGCGTATTTTCTGAACATAGCCGCCCACCGTCACGGTGGTTCCAATCCCTTCCACGTCACCGCAATAATGGGTACGTTTTAAGCCTTGCATGGTATCCATAATGTCATCAAGCCTTTCTGTCCGCTATAAAAAGTTTTATTGTGCCATATGCGGACATATACAGCACAGCGTTGAAGCGAGGCAGGATACAGATTCCCTTTCCCAGCGCTCGCAAAATTTCTTATTCTGTTTGTTTTTGAAGCGGTTTTATGAGAGAAATTTTTCTTTCAGTTCATCCAGGCAAACTTCCTGGCTCTCGCCTGTTTCCATCTGTTTGAGCTGTGCTTTGTTTGCGGCAATCTCATCGTCTCCCAGCACAAGGGTATATTCCGCCTTGATTTTGTTTGCATATTTCATCTGTGCCTTCACCGAGCGTTCCATATAGTCCTTTTCAGCGCGGATCCCTGCACAGCGCAATGTGTGGACCAATTTTGCTGCTTTTTTATCCGCTTCCTTTCCGATCGCCGCGATATACAGCTGCGGTTCCTTTGGTTCCGGCAAAGAGATTCCCGCGTTTTCCAGAACCATCAGAAGCCGTTCGATTCCCATAGCAAAGCCAATTCCGGGGCAGGGTTTTCCGCCCAGTTCTTCCACCAGGTAGTCATACCGTCCGCCGCCGCAGACCGTGCCCTGGGCGCCGATATCGTTGGAGACAAATTCAAACACCGTTCTGGAGTAATAGTCCAGTCCGCGGACGATGGATTTATCAAGCTGATAAGCGATTCCCATCTCGTCCAGATAGGAGGTCATTTCCTCAAAATGGGCTTTGCACTCGGGACAAACGCAATCGTAAATTCTGGGGGCATCCTTGAGAACCGACTGACATACCTCGCTCTTGCAGTCAAACACCCGCATCGGATTGCGCTCCAGCCGTTCCTGGCAGGTTTCGCACAAATCGTTTTTCCGGTCGGTTAAAAATGCTTTTAATTTATCATTGTAAGCCTTACGGCAGGAGGGACAGCCGATATTGTTCAAATTTAAGGTCAGGTTTTGAATCCCAAGCTTGTCGAAAATGTGCTTCACAAGCGAAATTACTTCCGCGTCCGCCGCCGGGGAAGCCGCACCGAACATCTCTACACCGAACTGCCGGAATTCCCGAAGCCTGCCTGCCTGGGGTTTTTCATAACGGTAACAGGAAATCATATAGTACAGCTTGGTGGGCTGGCTGTCCGCATAAAGCCCATGTTCCAGAAAACTGCGTACAACACCTGCTGTACCTTCCGGGCGAAGGGTTATGCTTCGTTCGCCCTTATCGTTGAAGGTATACATTTCCTTGGAAACCACGTCGCTGGTTTCCCCAACGCCCCGGACGTAAAGCTCGGTGTGCTCAAACACCGGAATCCGAATCTCTTTAAACTGAAAAGAATCACAGATATCTCGCAGCGTTTTTTCAACAAACTGCCATTTGGCTGAATCCTTCGGCAGAATATCAATCGTGCCCTTTGGCGCTTTTAAACTCATTTTACCATAACTCCGTTTCTTACTTTATTCCGCAAAATCATTTCATTGTTTAAGACGACTTCCACCCTGTCTCCCTGCATCATAGGGCCGATGCCGGAAGGTGTCCCCGTGGTAATCACATCCCCTGGATACAGTGTCATTGCTCTGGATACAAAGGAAACCAGCTCTTCTGCCGGAAATAAGAATTCCCGCGTGTTGGAATGCTGTTTTACCTCTCCGTTTAAAATGAGTTTGATATCCGTTTCATAAGGGTTGAGGGAATCGTCGATATAAGGCCCGAACGGTGCAAAGGTATCATACCCCTTGGCTCTTGTCCACTGTCCGTCCAAGGCCTGAATATGTCGCGCTGTCACGTCGTTTAAGCAGGTGTATCCCAGGATATATGCCTCTGCATCCTCCTTTCGGATATTCCGGCAGGTTTTTCGGATTACCAGGGCAAATTCCGCCTCATAATCGACCTGCCCCACATTCTCCGGGATTTCAATAAAGCCCTCTGGTTCCAGCACTGCGGAGGAGGGCTTTAGAAAGATAACCGGCTCCTGCGGCGTCTGAAACTCCATTTCCCGGATATGCTCTTTATAATTCAGCCCTACCGCCACAATCTTGGAGGGACAGGAAGGCGCCAGCAGGCGGATCTTGTCAAGGGGATAAGTATTTCCGCTATACTCCATTTCTCTGAAATAATCGCCCTTGCATTCCTGCACCGTATCCCCGTTTAAGATACCATATTTCTCCTGCCCATCGGGCGTATAAAATCTTACATATTTCATGGGAGCAATCCTTCTATCTTGTCTAAAATTTCGTCCCGACCGGTACCGTCTTTGGACGAAAAAACAAACACTTCCTTCAGATCCAACAATTCTTTGACGCGTGCCACAGACTCTTCTATTTGATACTTCTTCAGCTTGTCTGCTTTGGTCAGCACCACAAAGGGATCATAGCCGTTGGACAGAATATACTCAAACATTACCATATCGTCCTTGGTGGGCTTATGGCGGATATCCAGGAGCAAAATAACCGCTCCCAGATTTTCCCGCTGCCCCAGATAAGTCTCCATCATTTTTCCCCAGGACGCTTTTTCCGCCTGGGATACCTTTGCGTAGCCATATCCCGGCAAATCCACCAGACAGAACTGATGGTTTACCTCGTAGAAATTGATGGACACCGTCTTTCCCTGCTCCTTGGAGACACGGGCCAGACTCTTGCGGTTGCACATTTTATTGATAAAGGAGGATTTACCCACATTGGATCTCCCCACCATAGCGATCTCCATAAAGTCGTGGCTGGGATAGTCTTTTTTGTGATAAGCTGATTTGATAAATTCAGAGCTCTTGATAATCATTGCACCACATCTTTCTCCAGCGCATTTTCCAGAACCTCATCCATGGTTTTCACTGGGATAAAGTGAAATTCTTCCGGCAATTCCTTTTCGATCTCCAGCGTATCCTTTTGATTGTCATAAGGAATGATAATATTTTTGATATTATGCCGGTGCGCTGCCAGCGATTTTTCCTTCAGTCCGCCGATGGCAAGAACCCTCCCGCGGATGGTCACCTCGCCTGTCATGGCAATATCACTGCGGATGGGGCTTCCTGTCAAAGCGGACACCACCGCTGTTGCCATGGTAATGCCGGCGGAGGGCCCATCCTTGGGCGTTGCCCCTTCCGGCACGTGAATATGAATATCTTTTGTCTTGTAAAAATCCTTTTCAACACCAAGTTGTTCTGCTTTGGAACGAATATAGCAGACCGCCGCACTGGCGGATTCCTTCATGACATCCCCCAAGTGTCCGGTCAATTCTATCTTTCCGGTACCGTCCAGCACATTGACCTCGATATTTAGCAGGGTACCCCCGTATGAGGTATAGGCCAGACCGGTTGCCACCCCGGCCTCATGGTTTGCAATCTCAATCTGATCGATGTATTTTCTCGGCCCCATATATTTGGACAGATTCTTTCCATTGATGCGGACGTTTTCCTTTCCGTCCAGCTCCATATCACAGATGGCTTTACGGATCAGAGTTCCGATTTCCCGTTCCAAATTCCGAACACCGGATTCAATCGTATAATAGTTGATCAGTTCCCAGAGAGCAGATTTGTCTACTGAAATTTCCTGACGGCTCACCCCGTTCTCCTTCATCTGCTTGGGAAGCAGATGCTCCTTCGCAATATGCATCTTTTCATAGCAGGTATAGCTGGAAAGTTCAATCACTTCCATTCTATCCAGCAGTGCCGGTGGAATGGTGCTTGTCGTGTTGGCTGTTGTGATGAACATCACCTTTGACAGATCAAAGGGAATCTCCAGAAAATGATCCCGGAAACTGTGGTTCTGCTCTTTATCCAGCACTTCCAGCATAGCAGCTGCGGGATCCCCCCGAAAGTCGGAAGCCATTTTATCAATCTCATCCAGCAAAATCAAAGGGTTTGATGACTTTGCCTGCCGCACTGCGTTGATGATGCGCCCCGGCATGGCGCCGATATAGGTTCTCCTGTGACCTCGAATATCCGCCTCATCCCGTACTCCCCCCAGAGACAAACGCACGAAATTGCGGTTCACCGCCCGAGCAACCGAGCTGGCAATGGAGGTTTTCCCTACGCCGGGAGGTCCTACCAGACAGAGGACAACACTCTTAGCGTTCTCATTTTTCTTCCGCACAGCTAGATACTCTACAATACGATCTTTTACCTTTGACAATCCGTAATGATCCTTGTCAAGGATTTTCCGGCATTTCTTTAAATCAATGGTTTCCTTCGTAAAATCATTCCATGGAAGTTCAAAAACCGTGTCCAGATAGGTTCTTACCACGGTTGCTTCATGGGAGCCCGACGGCATCTTATACAGCCTGCCTATTTCTTTTTCAATCTTCTGCCCGTTCTCCTCGCTGACCTGAATATTCTTTAGCTTTTCCCGGTATTCATCCACCTCGGAAGCGATATCCTCCCGGTCTCCCAGTTCCGACTGAATGACCTTGAGCTGTTCCCGCAGGAAATATTCCTTCTGGTTCTGATCAATATTCTCCTTAACTTTTTTTTGTATCTGACGCTCAATATTTGTGATCTCAATTTCCCGAATCAAAATTTTAATCAGACGTTCCAGCCGTTCTTTTACCGTTTTTGTCTCCAGCAGCTGCTGTTTCACTTCATTCGGAACATTCAAATTCGCACAGATCACATAGGAGAGCTGTTCCATATCCTGATTCATCGCAGTGATGGAAAGCAGTGTATCCGGCGCAATATGATTGTTCAGCGCAAAATAGTCCTCAAACAGTTCCAGAACACGGCGCACCAATGCCTCATAATTCTTGGTAACCCGTTTCGGTTTTTCTGTTTCAATCCATTCCAGTTCACACCGGAAGTAAGGCTCCGTTGCCACAAAGCTGTTCAGACGCGCGGTTTGCAAACCTTCCACCAGCACACGGATGGTATTGTTCGGAAGCTTTAACAACTGCTTAACCTTTGCGATCGTTCCCACCTTATAAAAATCGTCGAACCCCGGCTTTTCCACATTGGCCGCAATCTGGGAAACCAAAAAAATGTTCTGATCCGTCACCATCGCCTCTTCGATCGCTTTGACGGATATCGCCCTGGAGGCATCCAAATGCAGTATCATATTCGGAAAAACCACCAGCCCCCTCAGGGGAAGGAGGGGCATATATATAAACTTTTTGTCTTCCTGCAATGTCTTTTTCGGCATTCTTTAAGCTCCTTCTCTTTTTCTATCCCCGGCGGACTTGATTTCATCCGCTTGTTCCCTACTTGTTGTAAATTACAAATATACTATTCTATTCTAATACACTTGTCCCGGTTTTTCAATAGGAAATATTCAGGATTTACAATTTGTTCATGTCGTTTTCCAGAAGCATAGAACGCAAAAAAGCTGCGGCAAAATCCAAGTTTTGCCGCAGCCCTTTCCATCCGTGTTCAGAAGGTCTTAATCGTCTTTTTGTCTCGCTGTTTTTATCGCCTTATGAATCGCCTGAACCAGTTCCGTTTTCTCCTCAGGCGTTCTTTCCATCAGCTGCTGCAGTTCCGCCACATGGTGCTCGGAACCAATTTTCCCCAGATTGTTCACAGCAACCAGCTGTATTTTCTCCTCCGGATCCCGGATGAGAATCCCCAGCACATTGCCCGAGACATCCGTCTTCACCTTTCCGCAGGCCTGTGCCAAGGCAAGCCGTGTATCGCTGTCGGCATAAAGGTATAATTTTTCGATTTTATCCCAATTTCCTTTCTCCAGATACTTTTGCATTTTTTCTTCTTTACTTCCAAACATGATAAACTTTCTTCCCTTCTTGGAAACGTTTTTACGTTTCTTTGTGTATTCTGATTGGAGACTATTTTAATCCTACTTTATGAACAAATATCATGAAATTGAAAAACAAATTGTAAATAAAGCCAAAATGCTTGTTTACAAATTAACAATCCCCTGTTAAAATGATATAGAAATAAAAAAGTTTTTCTTTTCAAAAAAGGAGAAAAGAGATGGGAACTCTACTGGAAATTGTCAAAAATATCAACAGCGTACTATGGAATAGTATCCTGCTGTTTGTCCTGCTGGGAACAGGCTTCTACTTTACCTTTAAACTGAGATTTATACAAGTGCGGAAATTAAAGGACAGCTTTCGCCTGACTTTTGGAAATATAAAATTAAAAGGTGGAAAAGCGGGAAAGGATGGTATGAGCTCTTTTCAATCGCTTGCCACAGCCATCGCATCCCAGGTGGGAACTGGCAATCTGGCAGGTGCGGCGACTGCTATCGCTTCCGGCGGACCTGGAGCCGTTTTCTGGATGTGGCTGAGCGCTTTCTTTGGAATGGCAACCAATTATGCAGAGGCAACGCTTGGCCAAAAATTTAAGACAAAAGATGAGGAAGGTCACGTTGTCGGCGGTCCGGTTTACTATATTACACAGGGGATCCAATCCAAATTTGGTAAGTTTCTCGCGGTGTGCTTTGCACTTTTTATCGCAGTCGGCTTGGGATTGTTCGGTAATATGGTACAGTCCAACTCCATCGGAGCAGTGTATGCAAACACCTTTCATATACCCCCGGCAGTTATCGGCGTTATTACTGCCATTATCGCTTTGATTGTCATCCTGGGAGGCGTCAAACGAGTTGCCTCTGTCACGGAAAAGATCGTGCCGGTGATGGCTGTCGTGTATCTGCTGTGCGCGCTTGTTATCATTTTTTCCAACATCATTCGGGTGCCGGATGCTTTCCGCCAAATTTTCGTCTGTGCCTTCCAGCCCCAGGCTATGATGAGCGGAGCGGCAGGCATCACCGTAAAGGAAGCGATGCGTTACGGATTTGCACGGGGATTGTTCTCCAATGAGGCGGGGATGGGTACAACGCCTCACGCCCACGCGCTGGCGAAAGTGGAGCACCCCGCGAAGCAGGGTACCATCGCCATGATGGGCGTCTTTTTTGACACCTTCGTTATCCTTACCATCACCTCCCTTGTGCTGATTCTCACAAACCCTTTTTCCTCCGGCGAAACAGGGATCGCTTTGACACAACTGGCGTTCCATCAGGTGTTCCCCCATCTGGGGAACCTTATCATCACCGTATGCCTGACCTTCTTCGCCTTTTCCACCATCATTGCATGGTATTTCTTTGCGGAGGTCAATGTGAGATATCTGTTTGGCAGGAAAGCGGTTGCCGTCTATGCCGTTACCGTGGCTGTATTCATTGTGATCGGCGCCACTCTGGACGGAGGTTTGGTGTGGGAGCTGTCGGATATGTTTAACGGTCTTATGGTAATCCCCAATGTCATCGGTTTGCTGGCTCTACGGAAGGTCGTTTCAGCCCTCAGCCGGGATTATGATGAAATAAATTCCGGAAATGGAAAGTAACAAAACAGTTACTCCTAGATATTAGCGGTTTTTCCTTTTCAATGGCAATGTTTTTTTCTTGCGTTTTATAGTTATCTGTAGTATAATAATTAACGTTTATGGAGGTGTCTTACAATGTATAAGATCATCAAAAAAGAAGTGCTCAACCCACAGATTACACTGATGGAAGTAGAAGCACCCTATGTTGCAAAAAAAGTTCAAGCAGGTCAATTCATTATTTTAAGAGTTGACGAGTTGGGAGAGCGAATTCCGCTGACGGTCGCTGACTACAATCGGGAAAAAGGCACGGTTACGATCATCTTCCAGGCCATCGGAAAATCCACAAAAATGCTGGCTCAGCTGAACGAAGGGGATTCGATTCACGATTTCGTCGGCCCTCTTGGCGTCGCCACTCATCTGGACGGCGTGAAAAAAGCAGCGGTGATCGGCGGCGGTCTTGGAACCGCGATCGCGTATCCCTCCGCAAAGGCACTGCATGAAAAGGGAGCCGAGGTGGATATCATCGCCGGATTCCGGAATAAAGATCTCATTATTTTAGAGAAGGAACTGGCACAGTCCTCCTCCAGAGTGTTCATCACCACCGACGATGGTTCCAACGGGAGAAAAGGCTTTGTCACAGACATGTTAAAACAATTGATTGAAGAAGGGAATCAATACGACCTTGTGATTGCCATCGGTCCGCTGATCATGATGAAATTTGTCTGTCAGCTGACCAAGCAGTACGGCATCAAAACGATTGTCAGTATGAACCCTGTTATGATAGACGGCACGGGAATGTGCGGCGGATGCCGTGTCACAGTAGGCGGTGAAACCAAGTTTGCCTGCGTGGACGGTCCCGACTTTGACGGACATCTGGTGGACTTCGACGAAGCGATGCGCCGTCAGCAGATGTATAAGGATGAAGAGCGGAAAGCTTGTGAAGACTGCAGATTGAGGAGGCATGAATAATGGCAAACATGGCGCCGAAAAAAGTAAAAATGCCGGAGCAGGAGCCAACCGTCCGGAACAAAAATTTCAAAGAGGTTGCCCTCGGCTATACCGCTGATATGGCCAAAGAAGAGGCGGAAAGATGCCTTCACTGCAAGCATATGCCCTGCGTGAAGGGATGTCCGGTCAACGTGCAGATCCCCGATTTCATCGGCCTGATCAAAGAAGGCGATTTCAAGGGAGCCTATGAAAAAATTTCGGAAACCAGCGCTCTGCCTGCAATCTGCGGAAGGGTTTGCCCTCAGGAAAGCCAGTGTGAAAAATACTGCGTCCGGGGCATCAAGGGCGAGCCGGTTGCTATCGGCAGGCTGGAACGCTTCGCGGCAGACTGGGCAATGGAGCATATAAAGGAGGGCGTAAAAAAACCGGAATCCAACGGCAAAAAGGTTGCCGTTGTGGGCGCCGGCCCCGCTTCCCTGACCTGTGCCGGAGACCTGGCGAAGCTTGGCTATGAGGTGACGGTTTTCGAGGCCTTCCACAAAGCGGGGGGCGTGCTTGTCTATGGAATTCCGGAATTCCGGCTTCCGAAAAAAGAGATTGTGCAGAAAGAGATTGATAAATTAAAGGAACTCGGCGTGAAGATCGAGCTCAATGTCGTGGTGGGAAAATCCATCAATATCGACGAGCTGCTGGGAGAAGAGGGCTATTCCGCCGTATTCATCGGATCCGGCGCGGGCCTTCCCAAGTTTATGCACCTGCCGGGAGAAAACTTAAACGGCGTTTACTCCGCCAACGAATTCCTGACTCGTATCAATCTGATGAACGCATACCGCTGGCCGGACGCGGACACGCCGGTCAAAATCGGAAAAAACGTCGCCATTGTAGGAGGCGGAAACGTGGCAATGGACGCCGCCAGATGTGCAAAGCGTCTGGGTGCGGAGAACGTGTATATCGTTTACCGCCGTTCCGAGGAGGAGATGCCGGCGCGTCTGGAAGAAATTCATCACGCCAAAGAAGAGGAAATCATCTTCAAAATGCTGACCAATCCGGTGGAGATTGTGGGCAGTGAGGACGGATGGGTTACCGGCTTGAAATGCGTTGAGATGGAGCTGGGCGAACCGGATGAATCCGGCCGCCGCCGTCCGGTTGAGAAAAAAGGCTCTGACTTCGTGTTGGACATGGACACCGTGGTGATCGCCATCGGGCAGTCCCCCAACCCGCTGATCAAAAACACCACCGAAGGTCTGGCTACCCAGCCCTGGGGCGGAATTATTGTAGATGAAGAAACCGGCGCGACCAACATCGAGGGCGTGTATGCCGGCGGCGACGCTGTCACCGGAGCCGCTACCGTCATCCTGGCGATGGGCGCCGGCAAGACAGCTGCAAAAGCCATCGACGAGTATATCAAAAGCAAAAAATAAAACGAAACGCTTCGTTTCAATACAAGGAATCGTCATGAAATCTTTCGATCTTCATGACGATTTTTTGCTTTTATAAAAATTCAAAATTTCTATTGACTTTTTGGGGTTCAATTAGTATAATTAATTTGTGGAGTTCAGAAAGTGAGGTGTTACCGTGAGTCCACGTACCGGCAGACCAAAAGCAGACAATCCCAAAAAATATGACATCAAGGTTCGTTATGACGAAGAAACACATAAAGCACTCTTAGATTACTGTAAAAAGCATAACATCACACGGGTTGAAGCATTCAGAAGAGGATTACAACTGCTGTTCGGTCAAAAATAAAAGGAAGCAGCGCTCCCCTCAGAAAGGCACGCTACTTCCCCCAACACACAGCCGTCTCGCAAGACAGCGATGCAAAAATATTGTACCATTTGTATCCGCATTTTGCAAGGGGCTGTGATGAAATAACCGAAAGGATTGATGGAAGCTAAAAATAGAAGTTGACTTTTATGGGTAGGTATGTTATGATATTAGTGACCCATAAAAGTGAGGTGAAACCATTGGGCAAAAAAAAGATGGGGCGACCTACAGACAATCCCAAAGACATTTCGCTGAAAGTGCTCTTGGATAATGACACGGCGCAAAAACTTGAAGAATGTTCTCAAGTTTTAAAGGTATCAAAAGCAGAAATTATGCGGCGGGGTGTCCATGAGATACATAAAAGGTTGCCAAATTAAAAAGGAAGCAGTGTCCCCTAAGCAAAAAGCACACTACTTCCCCCAACACACAGCCGTCTTACAAGACAGCGATGCAAAAATATTGTATCATTTGTATCCGCATTTTGCAAGGGGCTGTGATAAAATAACCGAAAGGATTTGATTTTTATGATCATCAGACAGCTCAAACCAAACGATTTCAAGTTTATCTTGAAACAGCTTATCGAGAAAGCACAGCAAAATCCGCTGGACGCCAGCTTCAATGTAAACATGACGGTAAACAGCACGGAGTACTGTATAAAAATCCAGCCGGAGGGCTGCAATAAACTGGCCGTTCTTCAAGCATATCAGATCGAGCGGGACGAGTACGGCCACCTGCACGAGCTCATCACCGACAACAATATCCTCTCCGCCCTGCTGGAGCTTCTGCTGCGGCAGAGGATGTATTGATTTTTCCCGCAAAAAGCGCCTGCAGCCAGTTTTCCATCTGGCCGCAGGCGCTTCTTTATCCTGAAAATTTATCAGCTATTTTCGTTCGTACTAATTATTGACAATATCTGTTGTGGTACAAAACCAAAGATATCTCAAAAGCTCTTCAGGCAATGTGTCCCCCTTCTGCGGCAATTTTGCCTCATCCCTGTTGATGACAATCAAACCCCTGTCATCCCAGAACACCTTTTGTCCCAAAGCCTCCGCCAGTGCGCGAAGGGGAAGCAAGGTGCGGTCATTCAAGGTCTGAGCCGCTACATCCAAGGTGATTTCCTGATCATTGACCATCATTTTGTCACTTCCAATCACGATGACAACCTTGGTGTCCGGCAGTGTCAGAGTAACGTTCTGGGTTTCCTCGTTCCATTCCACCTCAGCGTTCAGGCTTTCCGCGATGAAACGGACGGGAAGCAGAGTGCGGTCATCCACGGTTATGGCCTTGACTTCCGGATTCTGCGGATCAATCATGACCGTTTTTCCGTTAGCGATAGCATAAGCATTGTCAATCATAAGCACCAGGGAATCGCCAATTCTTTCATAAAGTTCCCGAATCTGTGCCTCCGTCAGCGGCTCCATGCTGTTGGCAATCCGAAAGATTTCCGTTCCGGACGTGTAATAAATATTGTCCTGACTGTCGAGTGTCAGCGTACCGGTGGTATTGTTCATATCGCTTGACAGATCGATACATTCCATGGTCTCGGTATCAATCACATTGATCCGGCTGCACTGGGTGGTGTAGAGCAGCCCGTCGCTTCCGAATTTTAAATACACGGGACGCCACTGATGACCGGTTCCCCATTTTGTAGGGCCGACGGTCAAGGTTTTTTCCATCTCGTATGTCTCGGGGTTCATCGCGAACAGCAGCCCATTGCAGGCGCCCCAGACAAGACCGTCAGGTCCAATCTCCAAATCGCCGATAAAGCGGACAGGCGTAGGCATATCCGACGGAAATTCCGGAACCCACTCCCTGATCACCTTTTCCTGTGCAGGGTCAAATACAAACATCTTAGCCGATGCCTCGGTCGGGTCAATGCCCAACCCGCCGGAGATGGAGGTGGAGCCGTAAATCAGGCCGTCCTTGTAAGTGAGCCCCACAACGCTTTGATTCTTCACCACGTTCCGGTAAGTTTTGTGCTCGCCGATCGCCTCGTCGGTGATAATCAAGGCGCCGCCCAAAATATTGTATTCCGGGATCGTCCCGGAAAGAATCTTTCCGTCATAAGCTTTCATAGCAAAAGGCCTTTGCTGTTCCTCCCCGATTTTAAACAGCATTTTGGGATTGACATCCTTGACAACCTCTTCGCTCAAGTCAAACCGATCGATCTTCCCATCCGGATAGATTCCCGAATACAGATTTCCATTGGATATCACCATGCCCTCCGGCTGACCCATGGGAAAATAACGGGTATACTTGCCGGACGCGATATCGTACTCTGCTCCCTGGGAGGCCATATAGCCGCCGGCATAAAGCCGGTCGGTCTCCTTGTCGCAGATGATATTCTGCAAACCGATGCCGGTGCCCTTCGTACGGACGTCCTCCATTTTGGAGGCGACCCCCGTCTCCAGGTTCATCACCATGGGGCAGCCGCTGTAATCGGCGGTCACAAGGCATTTCTGCCCATTTAACGTGGCGCCGTAAACGCCCCGCATGGAATAGCTTGCCTTCATCTGTGTCTGTTCTGCCTTCCCGGTTTTCAGATCGAATTTCTGAAGATATCCGTTGGCATTATAATAAACAAATCCGTCCACCTCATGGGAAGCATATAACTGGGACAGGCCGGTCTGTGTGCCGACAAACTCCCCCTTGTCCAAATCATAGATCAAAAGCGTCCAGCCGGGCGTTTCAAATTTTCCGGTTATGCTGGCAAACAGATAGTGATCCACGACAATGGAACAATAGACGGATTCCGGTTTGACTGTCTTTCCGTCCACCTGGGGAAACGGAATCTCTTTGCGCTGTTTTGTGCTTAGATCAAACTCGATCAGCTTGGCCTCAACAGCGTTTGTTCCGGCATAGAGCTTTCCGTTATAGTAATTCAAAGCCTTACAGTACTGATGACCGGGGTAAGCTTCCCCCAGATTCTCATATTTTTTTGCCGCAGCATCGTATTTCACCATCAAACCGCTGGGATAGGTTCCAAAATAAATATTGTCCTTTTCATCCGCGGACAGGTTGTATACCGCTTTTTCCGAGAATACAGCGCCCAGATCGGCGACTTCCTTTGTCTCGGGGGAATAGCGGTAAATGTGCGCCGCGCTTCCGCAGCCCGCTATGTAGACGTTTCCTTTGGAATCCACCAGATGGGACCAGCTGGAATCGACCTTGTCCAGTGAAAAATAACGCTCCACCTTTCTGTCGTCCAGGTTTACCACATTAAAGGTCGCCGGTGTGCCGGACGAGGTGGTGTACAGCATGTTTTTTCCATCCTCTTGCGCAACCGCCCCGTCCAGGTTGATGGACTGCTCCAGGGGCGTACCGAGAGAGACCGCCTCCCCAAAGCTTCTGCTGTTTAACCGCTCCGACTGGTAAGCACCCTCCGCGCTGACCGAAAAGCCCCCCAACAATCCGGCGGTCATTGCGCTGACTGTAAGAATTCCAATGATTTTTTTCACATTCCTCATAAAATTGCTCCTTCCGCATTTTTGAGACTCCGGCAGAATTGTGCATATTCTACAGAATCCTATGGATATTATACTATTTTATTTGTCTGATGTAAATGTTTTTTCTTGTGAGGCATCCCTCTTTCTTTTGCAATTTTTGAAAAAGAAGAGGCTGCGGCAAACGCAGTTTGCCGCAGCTCTTTATTCAAGATTTATCCATGCCACATTCCAACGTTGTTGATTCTGCGGTTTCCGTCGGTGGCCTTCAGGGTGCGGTCATTGTGCAGGATATAGCTTCCGCCGCCATCCAGCTTGACTGCATTGCGGATACCCAAAGCCAGCAGAATCCATGCCATCTGACTATATTCGCACCGGGCGCCGACATACACCAAATCGCTTTCCCGGATTCCCAGGAAGCCATGCCAGGTGTAATACAGCTCATTGCCCTCATAACCCTCTCTTTTGATGTCTTCCATGGAGATTTGCCTTCCATCGATGACAATGGGAATGCCGGAAATCGCCGTTTTGAAATTTTTATTTTCCAGCGTATTGGTCTTCTCGAAACCAAATTCCCCGTCATTCTTCACATATAAGGTGGTCAGTGCTTTTCCCGCCACGTTAATCCAGCTGGGATTGTCCTTGGATTGCGCATAGATTATCCCGCTGTCCATCAGATTGCCGACCGGGATCGTCCCCTCCTCGGTTTGAGCGAAAAAGCCGGCGTTGAAATAATTTGCAACCTCCACATCCTGTTTGGGCTTGTTGCAGACATATATCCCAAAATAGGGCGGATAAATTTCCTGGACATAGATATCGCTGAGTTTCTGTACCGTTAAAGGCATATCATTTTCCTCCTTTCCTCTGCCCTTTATTGTATGCGGACTTTTTGCCGGTGTCCCACTTGATTTTTTGGCAACAAAAAACGGCAGGCCGGGAGCCTGCCGTTTTGGTGGGCGAGCAAATCGTAAGCCGAGTTCTGTCGTGGGTAATCATCTATCTGGGACGCACATCGCTGCGCGCCTCAAGCCGCCACCCGGGAGATTGTCGGGCCAACTTAATTCTCCGCTTTCGGCGTTGCTCCAGGTGGGGTTTACACCATCCCTTAGTTACCTAAGGGATCCGTGAGCTCTTACCTCACATTTTCACCCTTACCATAAAATATGGCGGTTCTTTTCTGTTGCACTTTCCTTAAAGTTACCTTCACCAGACGTTATCTGGCACCCTGCCCTGTGGAGCTCGGACTTTCCTCACCTTTTAAAAAGGCGCGATTACCTGATTTACTCTGCTTTTATTTTAACATGAAAAAACGGTCTGAGTCAACAAAAAAGTTTTTCCTTGGCCAGCAGAAAATATGCATTCTCAATACATAAAAGCAAACAAGCCCTCTTTCAAGAACTTGTTTGCCTCTTATGTATTTCCGGAAAATTTAATCATTCATTTTAAAAACAGATTTTAGAATTTTCCCGATAAACTTCGGCACCTTCAGTACTACAATTTTCATCTTTACTCTCCCTCCTAAAAACGTGTTAGAATAATGAAACCCAGATAAATGAGAAGCACAGTCAGTATAAATAGGATGAATTTGACAGGCAAGATAAGCGTCAATAATAGCGCGGCGCCCAATATGAAAAGAAACTGGACGATATTGCCGTTGTGAAAGCACCTCATATAACCCCGCCTAACTTTTTGTCTTTCACTACCAGTATATTGGAAACCTGCAATTTGGTGATTGTATTTCTCTTTCAGACATCTAATATTTTTCTCTTTTTTGCGTTTTGCAAAGAATGCCGCTAATATTCTCCACGCTTCTCTCATAATTATAGAAAAGTGTTAAAATAATTTAATCATTCGAGTGAATAGATTTTCTATATTATGAAAAGCACGGGAGACACCTCTCATGCTTCGGATGGGAGGATCGGAGAATGATCAGCAAGAAAGCCGTCTTTTACAGCGCAATGGTATTGACTTTTTCCAATACCCTGCTTCAGATACTTGGATTCATATACCGCATTATCATCAGCCGGATGGCGGGTGCGGAGGGAATGGGCGTCTATCAGCTCATCTTCCCCTATTATAACATTATCATGGGGATCGCTGTATCGGGGCTTACCACGGCAATCAGCCGTCTCTCCGCGGAAAAGCACGCTCTTCTGGGAGATAACGGAGTGCGGCGGCTGGTTTTTCTGTCCATGAAAGTGTTTCTGGCATTCTACCTGTGCATTTTTGTGTTCACCTATACCTGCTCGGACTGGATCGCCGGCGATCTTTTGGGGGATATCCGCACAAAATGGGGGGTTCTCCTGCTTTTACCCTGCCTGTTCTTCACCGGCTTCGAGAACATTTTCAAGGCCTCCTTTTACGGAACAAACCGTGTGATTCCCCCATCGGTGTCCGAGCTTCTGGAACAGACGGTACGAATCATCGCGGTAGCCCTTTTTCTGTATGCGGTTTCCTCTCAGGATCCCTCCGTCACCACTGCTCTGATTGTGGCGGGTATGATCGTCAGCGAGCTGTTCAGCAGCGGGATTCTTACCTTTTTCTTTCAAAAATACATCAAAAAACAGCCCTCCAGCCAAAAAGTTAAGGGCCTGCTCCGCGACATTTTCTCCATCGCCGTCCCCTTGTCGGCCGGAGGACTTATCATCAATTTTCTCTCCTCGGTCAACAAGATCATCATTCCACAGCGGCTGATGCTGTTGGGGCTTGGACAGAAGGAGGCTTTGGAATCCTTCGGCATCCTGTTCGGCATGACGCTGCCGCTTCTGATGATGCCCTCGGTGTTTATCGCCTCCCTGTCCACCACCATCATGCCCCGCATCTCCAAAAGCCTTGCCCTGCGGAACTACGGCGATGTGCAGCGCAAAATCACCAAGACGATTCATGTGACCAGCCTGCTTGTGATGCCCATCATCGCCATCATGATCCCTCTGGGGGACACTCTTTGCGGGCTTCTGTACCGCCAGCCCCTTGCGGCACGACATATTGTCCCTCTGGGTATCTCGGTCATTTTCATGTTCTATGAGATGATCTCCATGTCCATCTTAAACGGTGTGGGATTACAGCGCAGAGGCACCGTCAACATGGTAGCCGGTTCGATTGCCGAACTGATTCTGACCTATGTGCTGGTCGCCAGATACGGGATGAATGGATACATGGTCGCCTTCTTTGCCAGCACTGTCATCACTGCCTTTCTCAGCATGCGGGATCTGGTCAAAAAGGTTTCCCTGAGGATCGAGTTCCGGCTTTGGTTCCTGCACCCTCTGCTCTCCTCCCTGGTGACCGGACTGTTCGTCAACGCGGCGCACGAGTATATCCTCCGGCGCTATATGGACCCCTACACCGCCCTAATCTGTTCCCTCCTCTTCGGATTTGTCATCTATGCCTCTATCCTGAAACTGCAGGGTATCAATATTCTGCGCTATCTGCGCACTCTTGTGCCCATAAAGGAGCGGCAAAACAGCTTTCTTTACACCTTCGGAAGGAAATAGCCTTCTTTCCGCTGTGCAACCCTCTTTTCTTTATGGACAAATATAGTTCTTGTCACTGCCTTATGTGCTTCAATACAAACATTCTTTCCACATCGAAGTCTTTTTCTGTTGCCAGCGGGCGAGCTGCGTTCGCCCGCTGCAATCTGCAGAAAAACAGGAGCGCAATATATCCGCGCTCCTGTTTCCTCAAATCAATTATTTTCCGTCTGTGTGCTATCCTGCCCTTTTTGGAAACCTGCCTTTTCATCCGGTGAGCCGGCATGTCTGCCGCGTCCGCCCTTCCCGTTTTGAATCCGGTCCGCTTCCTCCTGGGTCATTTCGCCGGAGGCAACCTTTTCATCCAGCTCCGCCTTTTTCTCTTTCATTCGCTGTTCCATCTTCTGCTGCCGTTCCTCAAAGGCGGCGCTCTTCTCATCCGCCTCGGCCTGGGTTAACTCTCCCGCGGCAACCTTTTCGGTTAAGGACGCTTTATATTCGTCCAGAGACATGTGCTGTGTCCGTTCGCCTTTTTGGCCGATATCACATTCGATCTCCGTGCCGCAATTGGGACAAGTGACCGTGGGCTTGGAAAATGCGCCTGCCAGCGCTGTGGCGGTGGCGGCCGTCGCAAGAATGCTGACAGCGGCGATAACCGCAATGGCTTTTGACTTCTGCATCGGAAACATTCCTTTCGCAGACTGTATTTGGAAGAAATCTTTTCTTCCTGTCTGCATCCTTATCCTATCCCATTTATGTGAAAAAACGGTGACAAAAATATGAATTTTTGCGCAAATCAAAAAAAGAGTCTTATTGTTTTCATGGAAAAACAGAAATTTTGTTTTGTCCAGAATTTATCACTGTATCCGCCTCCCTCCGCTCTATTGTTCCGTCCAGATAGTGGATTTCCTGCCGGATACGGCTTTTCCACTCCTGCTGTCCCGCCGTCTCAAGGCTTACGTCAACCGAATAAGTCATCACATGCCACCAATTGGTGTTAAAGTGCCCGAACTCAATTTCTATGTCCGGCAATCCTTCTTGTTCTCCCAGATGAAAAGTGAATGCATTCATTCCGTATACGCCCCTTTTGAACCGGAAAACCCCATCGTTCAAAACCGTTTCTTCAATCCGGTCTCCGCTCTCATGAAGAAAAGAAATCCCTGTGCCGTCCAGATTCAGCGCTTCTTCATCCAGTTTAACCGCAATGGTTCCCGCATTATGATACCGTGCAATACGCTGGGGAAGTTCCGGCAAATAGCCTCTTAAGCCAAGGACAGCCCCCGCCAAACCTATCAAAATAAGAACCGCTGCGATCGCTTTTTTCATTTCTCTTTCCTCCACTTCATTGTTCGGAATCTAAATTTTTATTTATGAGAATGAATTTTTTATTCAGCTTTTTCTATCATTGTCGCCAGCAGAATCTGTATGCCCAGACGGAAGCCCTGCGCAAAAGCGGAGGTCAGTTCTTCCACCGTGATCTGGCATCTTGCGTTTGTATATTCCGCATAGAGCTGTTCCTGTTTTTCATCCAGACTGCTCTCAAAATCCTGTCCTATCTTAATGGATTTCTCAACCGCTTCCTTATATTCTACGCTGGCCGGATGAAGCTGTTCAAAGGGCAGAACTTTCCCGAAAAATAATTCTCTTAAAATGTTCATTTGATCATCTTCCTTTCTTTTTTGTGCACAAACTGCTTGAAAGAAAGGGATACATAAGGTATAATATTTCATGTACCTCTGCTTTTGCAGTTGGTGCAGTGGGAAGTTCGGACTTGCTTTGCCGAGGAAGCCGGACTTCCTTTTCATTTGTTTTTGAGGCCGTCAATCGCATCCCTTATTCCATCCGCTCTGCCTATCTGTTTTTTCTCACAGTAGTCGTCTAGTGTTTGTAAGCTTTCATCGCTTACTCTGACAGTCAGTTTGTTGGGTTTCGGATTATCGGTTGGTCTCCCCATTTTTGGTTTGTCGCTCAAATAGCCACCTCCTTTTGTCGACAAAACTATTATAAACCATATGTCGACAAAAGTCAATGTTTATTCTGATTTATTAATAAAATTAAGTTATCGTATAAAAGCATTTATTTATTCTTGCTTTTAAGCACACCATATAATTTTCAAAACGGCACCGATTTTTCAACCGGTACCGTCTTGTTATTTCTTTATTCTGATTGCCGATGCTTCGCCTCGAACTGCTCTTTGAGCATCATATCCTTGACCTTCATCAAACGGGTTAAATTTCCCCGCTCGTTCTCGTCGAGCTTCATGGTGATGCTCTTGATGGTCTCGGTCAGCTGGGGAATCATGACATACTCCAGCGAGTTGACTCTTCTTCTGGTTTTCTCGATCTCGGAGGCGAGAAGCTCCACCGTTTTTTCCATCTCGGACAGGCGCAGAAGCTCCTGAAAGATGGAACTCAGGGACAGAATGCTGTCGTCCAGCTGGGCGGAGGTGTCCAGAAATCCATAGGGGAACACCGAATCGGACCGCTTATGGGTTTCAAAGGAGAAGGAGGGGACGTTGACGCTCATGATGTTTCGGGTGTCCACCGTCAGGCGGATGGTCTGATTGCCCAGCACCAGGGCGGTCTCCATGCTCTCCTCGCTCATCAAAGCCTTTGCCACCGAAAAGTTTTTATAGTATTCCGCCATCTTTTCCTCGACGGCTTCCCGCAGGGTTTTGCACTCCCGCACGATATCCAGAAACTGCTTCATCAGCTCGTCGCGCTTATCCTTGAGCAATTTATGTCCCCGGGTCGCCACCGCCAGCCGTTTTTTCAGGCGGCTCAGCTCCATGCGGGTGGGGTTTACGTTCATCACTGCCATACGGTATCACCTAATCCTTTTTGGGCAGGTATTTGTCCAGATATTCGTCCTTGATCCGCTTCAGTTCGGAGCGGGGCAGGATGGACAGCAGTTCCCAGCCCAGATTCAGGGTTTCCTCGATGGTGCGGTCGGTGTGGAAGCCCTGGGACACGTACTTTTCCTCGAACTGCTCGGCAAACTTGGCGTACAGCAGGTCGATCTCGGTCAAAGCCGCCTCCCCCAGAATGGTCATCAGCTCTTTTGCCTCCTTGCCGCGGGCATAGGCGGCGAACAGCTGGTTCATGGTGTTGGCGTGATCCTCACGGGTCTTGCCCGCGCCGATCCCCTTGTCCTTCAGACGGGACAGGGAGGGCAGCACGTCGATGGGCGGCATGACATTCTTCCGGTACAGCTCACGGGACAGGATGATCTGCCCCTCGGTGATATATCCGGTCAGGTCGGGAATCGGATGGGTTTTGTCATCCTCCGGCATGGTCAGGATCGGAATCAGGGTGATGGAGCCGTCGGAGTACAAATTCCGCCCCGCGCGCTCATAGATGGTCGCCAGGTCGGTGTACATATAGCCGGGGTAGCCGCGGCGTCCGGGCACCTCTTTCCGGGCGGCGGACACTTCACGCAGCGCTTCGGCATAGTTGGTGATATCGGTGATGATAACCAGAACGTGCATGTTTTCCTTAAAGGCCAGATACTCCGCCGCGGTCAGCGCCATACGCGGTGTCGCGATACGCTCAATGGCGGGGTCGTTGGCCAGGTTCAGGAACATGACGGTACGCTCGATGGCGCCGGTTTCCTTAAAGTCGTTGACAAAGAAGTTGGCTTCCTCAAAGGTGATACCTACAGCGGCAAACACAACCGCAAAGTTGGAATCCGCATTGAGCACCTTGGCCTGCCGCGCAATCTGCGCCGCCAGCTGGGCGTGGGGCAGACCGGATCCCGAGAAGATCGGAAGCTTCTGTCCTCTTACCAGGGTATTCAGTCCGTCGATGGCGGAAACCCCGGTCTGAATGAACTCGGAAGGATAGTTCCGCGCCGCCGGATTCATGGGAAGGCCGTTGATATCCATGGTGTCCACCGGAATGATCTCCGGTCCGTTGTCGATGGGGTGACCCATGCCATCGAACACCCTGCCCAGCATATCGCCGGACACGGGCAGTTCAATGCTCTTGCCCTTGAAGCGCACCTTGGAGCTTGCCAGATTGATGCCGGCGGAGCTTTCAAACAGCTGCACCAGCGCCTTGTCGCCGTCCACCTCCAGCACGCGGCAGTTGCGGACTTCGCCGCTCGGCAGCTCAATCTCGCCAAGCTCGTTGTAGGTGACGTTCTCCACGTTGCGGACCACCATCAGCGGTCCCGCAACCTCCTCTATGGTTTTGTATTCTTTTAACATTTCTTACGCCCTCCCTTTCAGATCTTTGAGCTGTGCGGAAACCTCAGAACGGATAGTTTCATAGGCGGCGGCAAATTCCTTTTCGGGAATGAACTTGGCGCGCCCGATCCGCTCCCGCACAGGGAGGCTGGTCATTTTGTCAATGCTGACGCCGTCGTCGATCAACGGCCTTGCCTGATCCTCGAACCAAAAGATCAGCTGCAGCATTTTGTACTGTTTGTCCATGGAGCAATAGCAGTCCACCTCGTTGAACGCGTCCTGCTGTAAAAAGTCCTCGCGGATGGAACGGGCGGTTTCCAGCGTCAGTCGGTCCGAACTGGAAAGAGCGTCGATTCCCACCAGCTTCACGATCTCGTCCAGCTCCGCTTCCTCCTGCAGAATCCGCATCATGCGGGTGCGCAGTGCCGGGAAGTTGTCGCCGATGTTGTCCTCCTGCCAGGAATGGATATTGTCCAGATACAGCGAGTAGCTGTTCAGCCAGTTGATGGAAGGGAAATGCCGGCGGTATGCCAGCTGGGAATCCAGCCCCCAGAACACCTTCACGATACGCAGGGTCGCCTGGGATACCGGCTCGGAAATATCGCCGCCGGGCGGGGAAACCGCGCCGATCGCGGTGACAGAGCCGGTGCGCTCCTCCCCGCTCTGGGTGACAACCTTTCCCGCGCGCTCATAGAACTGTGCCAGACGGGAGCCCAGATAAGCCGGATAGCCCTCCTCGCCGGGCATTTCCTCCAGCCTTCCGCTCATCTCGCGGAGCGCTTCCGCCCAGCGGGAGGTGGAGTCCGCCATGATGGCAACATTATATCCCATATCGCGGAAGTATTCCGCAATGGTGATTCCGGTGTAGATACACGCCTCACGCGCCGCAACCGGCATATCCGACGTGTTGGCGATAAGCACCGTCCGTTTCATCAGGGATTCGCCGGTTTTCGGGTCTTTCAGCTCGGGGAATTCCCGCAGAACGTCGGTCATCTCGTTTCCGCGCTCGCCGCAGCCGACATAGACCACCACGTCCGCGTTGGCGAATTTCGCCAGCTGATGCTGCACGACCGTCTTCCCGCTTCCGAAGGGGCCCGGGATCGCCGCAACGCCGCCCTCCGCTATCGGAAACACCGTGTCAATGACTCGCTGTCCGGTGATCAGCGGCACATCCAAGGGTAATTTTTCCTTGTAAGGACGCCCGACACGGACCGGCCATTTCTGCAGCATGGTCACGTCCTTGATCTCGCCATCCTCCGTCTTTATACGGCACACGGTGTCGGTGACACGGAAGGAGCCCTCCCGTATCTCGGTGATTTCCCCGGCAATGCCGTGGGGAATCATTACTCGGTGGGTGATGATGACCGTCTCCTGCACCTCGCCGATGATATCGCCGCCGGAAACCTTGTCTCCGGCCTTTTTCAGGGGTTTAAACTCCCATTTTTTATCGTGGTCCAGCGCGGTGACCTCCAGTCCCCGTTTCAGATTGGCGCCCGCCATCTCGCGGATGGTCTCAAGGGGACGCTGAATCCCGTCGTACATGTTGGAGATAAGCCCCGGCCCCAGCTCAACCGACAGGGGAACGCCGGTGGAAATCACTTCCGCGCCGGGCCCGAGCCCCTGGGTTTCCTCATAGACCTGAATGGAGGCTTTATCGCCCCGCATCTCGATGATCTCGCCGATGAGCTTGTCAGAGGAAACCTTCACCACGTCGAACATGTTGGCCTCTTTCATGCCCTCGGCAACCACCAGAGGGCCGGCCACTTTGGTAACTTTTCCTGTAACCATATATCTAAGTATCCTTTCTTTTTCTTTCTGGGTATCCCGCCTAATCCTCTCCGAACAGGATATCCGCGCCCACTGCCTTCTCCACCGCTTTTTTCAGGCGGCCAACCCCGGCGCGGTTTCCTCCGCCGATTCCCGGGATGGGAATAATGGCGGGCGTCACCGTCTCCTGATAGGACGATAGATCCATGTGGACATACAGATCCTCGATGACATAGACAACCGCGCAGTTCTCTTCCAGCAATTCCGAAAGCTTTTCCTCCGCTTCCTCCGCCGTCGCCGCATAGGCAAGGGTCAACCCCAGCGGCAGAAAGCCCATGATGCTCTCCTTATCGCCGATGATTCCGGCTTTTCCTTCTCTATGCATAAGTCAGACGCAACCTTTCTCTGATGGATTGCGGGCTCAGCCCGCTTAAGATGCCGTTCATCACAATCCGCACCGACCGGATTTCATTCTCCATATACTTTGCGTAGACAAAGATGGGCTCCGGTCCGAACATGATGAAGCGCGCCGGTTTCAGCTGCTCGATGAGCAGGTCGTCCATCCCTTTCTCCAAAGCTGTTATGGAACTCTCCTTGAAGAAATCTTCCAGCTGTGCGGACAGCTTTGCTCCGATTTCCGTCGTCAGCAGGAACGCCTTACACTCCTCCGGCGAGGCGGTCAGCTGTGCCTCCAGCCTGTCCAGCCCAATGCTGCCACCCTTCAGAAAAACTTCCCTGAGCTTGGCGGGCTCCTCGCTGATTTTGCGGATTCGAAGCAATGTTTTGATATTGACGCTATCGATCTGCGCTCTCAGATAACGAAGTATAAAAGCGTTTTCAAAAGCCTCCGCATGCTCCAGAATTTCCAGAATACAGGCCTCGTCCAGAATCAGATCGATCCGCTGGGGATCCTGCTTTTCCAAGAACTCGTCCCGTGCGCGGAGGAACGCCCCAAACATCCGTTTGGTGAGCGCCCCCTGCTCCCGTTCCGTCAGGCTTTTTACCAGGGCAGGGACAGGGATTGTGCCCCCCTCCAAAAACAGTTCTCCGTGAATCGGATTGCCTGCCAGCTCCTGCTTCAGAAAAGCCTTGATGTTCTGATAATCGGTATTCAGCAGAAGCAGTTTCAGCAGGTTTTCCTCCTCCACCGCCTCCCGCAAAAATTCAAAAACCCATTGCTGCTGGTCGGCAAGAATTTTGGACGGCTCTTTCTCCTCATAAGAGAAATGCCAGTTGGCGTCCGCAAGCGTCTTGTAAATCTCGTCCAGATGCCTGCTTTCACACATCTTCTCCAGCGTCTGCCGGCTCAGCATATGTTTCTCAAATACCCTGATTTTAGCAATGGTTTTGGAATAGTCGGTATCTTTCAAATGCTTTGCCAATCAAACCACCCTTTCCTATTTGCTAAAAAGGATATCTGCAATCTCTTTTTTGTGATCCTCCAAAACGGATTTTAAAATCTCGTCAAAGGTGCAGTTGATGCTGGTTTCCCCCATATGAAGGAGAAACCCCGCCTCAAAATTTCCCGCCTCCTCGCTCACCTTGAGATGGAAATCCATCCACTTTACCTTCAGTGCGTGGAAGCGTTTTTTATCCCGCTCATTGAACTGAATAACAGCCGCCTGCTGCGGATTGATCCTTTTGACCATTTTCTTTAACAGTTCAAAATATTCTTCCTCTTCCATGCCGGCGATCTTGTCAAGAGCCAGCCGGTAAACATGGTTAATACAGTCCTGTTTCGCCTTCAGAATCTCTTTTTTGCCCTCCAGATCGGCGAGGCTCTGCGTTTTTTTGATGTTCGCCTCCGCGTTTTTGCGGGCAAACTGCAGAATTTCCTCCGCGCCGCGCGCCGCGTCCGCACGGGTATGGGCAAGCAGCTTCTGCTTCTCATCCCCGGCACGCACCAGAATTTCCTCCGCGCGTTCCCGGGCATCGTCCAGAATTCTGGACGTTATCTTCTCAACACTCATGTGTGTTCCTTCCTTTCTGCAATTCTACAGCTGGATGCCAAAGAAGATAATCAGGATCGAAACCAGAAGTGCCAGAACGGCATAGGTCTCCACAATCGCGGCATAGGTGATACCCTTTGCCAGCTCTTCCGGACGTTTCGCGATGATACCGATGGCCGCTGCAGCCACTCTGCCCTGGGAGATCGCGGAGAAATATCCCGCAAACGCGATCGGCAGGGAGGCCGCCAGGAACTGGAAGCCCTGTACCGTTGTCAGCGGAACCGGATTGCCGCCGATCATGCCGGTTTTAAACAGAATCAAAAACGCCGCCACAAAGCCATAGATACCCTGGGTACTGGGCAGAACCTGTAAAAGCAGAGCCTGACCGAATTTTTCCGGTTCCTCCGCTGTCAGGCCGGAAGCCGCTTCACCGACAAGGCCGGTTCCTCTTGAGGAGCCGATACCAGGCATGAATACCGCCAGCGCCGCTCCCAAAATTGCCAGAAATGTGCCGTTCAAAATCATATCGATTATTTCCATTTTGATAACCTCCAATAAATTTATTTGTTTTCTTTTGTAAGCTTGACATATTTTGTTCGGATTTGAAGAGGTGAGAAGGCTCTTCCTCCCCCTTCAAAAAATTTGCCGAAAAATTCAACATACTGTAGTCTTGAGGTGTGTACGTAAGCGCCCAGCAGATTGATCGCCAGATTCAGAGTATGCCCGACCACGAAAATAGCCGCGAACAGAATCCACCCGTACCACGATCTTCCGCCCAGAGAGCCCATGATATTGACCACCATGGCAATAACGCCGGTGGAAAGCCCCAATGCCAGAAGCCTGGAGTAGGAGAGGATATCCGAGAAGTAACCGGTGATATCCATCAGACCGGAGATCCCCTTGAACAGCTTTTTGAACAGGTTTTTCTCCTCCCAGCCGTTGGTCAGAATCAAAGCGGCTACGCCCGCGATGGCAACCCATTTTCCAAGCTCGCCCGCGATACCCGCTCCCAGCAGGGACCCCGCGAGCAGCGCTACAAGGCCGCTGATGATCAAGATCCAGCTGAAATGGGCGATTCCCTCCGCATAAAGCTTTCTTTTGAAGCAGAGATAAACCTTTGCGCCGATTCCCACAAAAATGTGGACAATGCCCAATCCAAAAGAGATCATAAGCAGCGTCATCGGATCGTCCAAAGGATTGAACAGCACGGGGGGAATGTTGAACGCCCCGTTGCTGACCACCGAGATGGTATCGCCGAAATAACCGCCGAACATGATGCCCCAGAACATGGTGGAAAGACCGCCGAAGCCGATCATGGTGAACATTCTTCCCATCATCCCCTCCGGCTTGTACTTCCATACCAGATAGAAGCAAACCAGCGCGGTCAGCAGACCGTATCCCGCGTCGCTGACCATCATCCCGAAGAAAATAAAGTAGAAGGGCGCCATCATCGCGTTGGGATCGATCTCCCTGTAGTTGGGGGTAGAATACATTTCCGTGATGGTTTCATAGGGCTGAACCAGCTTGTTGTTCCGCAGCATGGTGGGAACATCCTCCGTCTCCGGATCCGCCTCACGCACCGCGGCGGAAACCGTAAATTTCTCTTCCAGCTTCTTTTTCACGCCCTCGGCTTTCTCCGAGGGCAGATAGCCGTCCAGAACAAACATATTTTTTGTGGAGAACAGATGTTCCGCCGCGTTCTCCCGGTCAATCCGGTAGCTTAAATAATCGCACAGCAGCTGCAGCTGTTCCTTCCAGCCGGCCTGCTCTTCGATCTCGCTCAGAACGCCCTGCGTCTGTTTTTCGTTTTCCCTGAGCTGTCTTTTGATTTCGCCGGAAACCTCTTGGTAAGTTCCCTTTTGCTTTTCAAACCGTACCCTGTTGAAAGAGTATTTCCGAAGCAATTCCTTGATCTGCCGCTCAATCGCGCGGTGAAAAACCAGATACACGAAATAGCACTCATTGTTCTCAGACAGCGTATCAAAAGAGACCAGCTCCAAGAGATCCAGTTCTTTTTTCAGTTCCTCCAGATCAATCGACCTTAAGAAGGTGCCTGCATAGCTCTTGGTTGTCCGGGTTCCTCTGCTGTCAAAGGCAAAGGGGAGCTTCTCCCAGGGTTTTATGCTTTCCAGCTGATTTTCCAGCTGGTTCTTTTCATTTTTCAGCCTGTTCATCCGGCGGCCCAGCTCATTGATGGCTTCCGCCGCGCCCCTGGCGCTTTTCTCCGCCATCAGTTCCTCGGAAAAGAAACGTTCCTGCACCTGCCGTTTCTGATAAAATAATCCCTTCTTTTTCTGCTCCGGCGCGTATTCCTTTAATATTTCCAGCGCATTTTTGGAGCTTTCACGCATTTCACCATAACGGATACCGCCGCCCTTTGCCTGCTGATATTCCTGCTGTTCTTCCTTGGAAAGGAAGGCGGACGCATCACTGATGTCGGTAACCTCCACACAGCCGAAACGCATCAGCTGCCGAAGCAGCGCTTCCTTCTGCGATGACAGCCCCAGCAGGGTAATTTTACTCATTGGGACAATCATTCTTCACCAACCGCCTTTTTTATCATGTAATCCACCGCCTGCTGATACCCGAGCTGTGCCCTTTTTGCGGTATCTCCGCTCTTTTGTCTGTAAGAGTCCAGACGGTGCTCAAAGCTTTTTTTCGCCTCTTCCTCCCCCTCTTTTAATATGGTTTCCTTCTTTGCCTTTGCCTCATTCAAAATATCAAGTCTCAGCTGCTCCGCTTCCCTGCGGGCGGCCTCCATGACAGATTCCGCTTCCGCCTCCGCCTTTTTGATGATCTCGGAAGCCATTTTTTCAGTCTCCACAACCGACTTTATGATATCCTGCATGCTGTTACCACCACCTTTTCTTTTTAGTATTGTTATATTATAGAAAAATTATAATATCAAAGACTGTGATTTCAAAAAACTTTTTCTTTTGGGATTCCTTTTTCCCTGTTCTAAAGAAAATACAGACCATTGCCCGCTCCGGATTTTTCTGTTCTGGCACGTCATCGTTTTTTCGTTCTGAAAACGGCAAGCTCACCTGATTGCTTCTTTTTTGTGCCGCTCTGCAGACATTTTCCTGCAAGAAAAAAGAATGTGAATATTTTAACAGAATGAAAAAGAGACAACATAAGGGAACACAAATGGTTTTGTGCAAAACCCTGTTAGTCAAATGCAAAATTGCTCCTGCACTTGACTAACCGGGCTTCTGCCCGCTTTTCATTTCTGTTAAAATCCACATTCTTTTGGTATCGCTGAGCCGCAAAAGCAGCTCAGCATATCATTCTTTTTTTCAGCAAGATTTCATTCGACGCTTTTGCGCGCAGCAAAACCGTTTCAAACAATATAGTCCTCCGGCCGTTTCTCAGAAATGCCAAAGGCGTACAGAATCGCGTCCACTGTTCTTCTGGAAGCGTTGCCGTCCCCATAGGGATTGACCGCCTTTGCCATCCTGTCGTAGCTTTCCCTGTTTTCAATCAGGTCGACCGCCATATCCAGAATGTCCTGTTTGTGAATGCCGGCTATCTTTGCCGTTCCGGCTTTGATCGCCTCAGGGCGCTCCGTCTCATTCCGCAGCACCAGTACCGGCTTTCCGAGAGAAGGTGCTTCCTCCTGCAAGCCGCCGGAGTCGGTCATCACCATATAGGCCCGATCCATCAGATTGTGCAGCTCCGCCACATCCACCGGCTCAATCAGAAAGACATTGGAAAGTTCACCGAGAATACCGGTTGCCGTCTCTCTCACCGCAGGATTCAAATGCATAGGATAGATAATCTGCACCTCGTCCGCGTACCGCTGCGCAATCTCCTTCAGCGCAGAACAGATATTTCTCAGCGGCTCTCCAAGATTCTCGCGCCGGTGAGCGGTTACCACAATCACCTTTTTCCCGAAATCCACCTGTTCGATTTCCTTTGTATAGAATCGATAATTTTCCGATACGGTGGTTTTCAATGCGTCAATCACCGTGTTACCCGTGATAAAAATATCCTCTTCCTTGACATTTTCCAAAAGCAGGTTCTTTTTGTTGTTCACCGTGGGAGAGAAATGCAGATCGGTAAGCCTGCCAGTCAGCTGACGGTTCATCTCCTCGGGAAAAGGGGAATATTTGTCATAGGTGCGCAGCCCGGCTTCCACATGCCCGATTTTCACCTGATTATAGAAAGCCGCCAGAGCCCCCGCAAAAGTTGTGGAGGTATCTCCGTGAACCAGGACGATATCCGGATTAGCATCCTTGATCGCCTCGTCAATGCCTGCTACGGCACGCAGTGTGATGTCCACAAGCGTTTGGCGGGACTTCATGATATTCAGATCATAATCCGGTTGGATATCGAATATTTTTAAAACCTGATCCAGCATTTCCCTGTGCTGGGCGGTCACCGTGACGATGGATTCCACTTCCTCACGGGATTCCAGTTCCTTTACGAGGGGTGCCATCTTGATGGCCTCCGGCCTTGTCCCAAAAACGGTCATTACTTTAATCTTTTTCATTCTCGTTTTCCTCTTTATTCTCTTCTTCGTTTAAATTGTCAATATACTCTTTGGCAATACTCTTGTTTTTCGCATAAATGCCGCTGCAAAAGCCGAACAGCACCATGGCGATGATCAACACAATCGCACGGTTCAGCCCCTTTGTGATCAGCACAACTGCTGTAAAAGACAGCATGCTGGACAGCGTGCAAAGCATGGTCACTGTCTCTCTCTGTGAGAAACCTTTGTCGATCAGCTTATGGTGCAGATGCCCCCTGTCGGCATGCATAATCCCCTGTCCTTTCGCCAGCCTTCTTAAAATGGCGAAGGAAGTATCAAACAGCGGGAGCCCCAGTACGATAATGGGGATAATCAGAGAGACCAGCGTGTAACCCTTGAAAAATCCTTGAATGGACAGAGTGGACAAAATAAATCCCAGAAACAGCGCTCCTGTATCTCCCATAAAGATCTTGGCCGGATGTTGGTTAAAAGGGAGAAATCCAAAACAAGCTCCTGCAACTGCAACCAGAACCACTCCGATATGTGGAATATCCATCACGATCGTTAAAAATACCAGTGCCAGAGCGGAGATCCCCGAAATGCTGGCTGCCAATCCATCCAGGCCGTCAATCAGGTTCACTGCATTGGTGATCAGAATAATCCACACGAAGGTTACCGGAATCGACAGAAAGTCCAGATTGATCAATTTTCCTCCCATTGCAAAAGGAATGGTAAAGAAATCGATGCGCACGCCGCCCCAGATTACCACAATCGCAGCCACAATCTGTCCGATCAGTTTTACAACAGGCTTGAGCTGATAGATATCGTCCAGTATTCCGACAATGACAATGATAAGCGCTCCCACCAGAATCGCAATCAGTTCATGATCAATAACGCCGGTGAAGCAGGCCACACTCACAATAAATCCCAAAAAAATAGCTGCACCGCCCATACGCGGAATTGGTTTTTTGTGCATTCTTCGGTTGTCCCTCGGAACATCCACCGCATTCAGCTTGAATGCGATCACCCGTACAATCGGTACGGATGCGAAGGTGATTAAAAATGCCAGTGCAAAACCAAATATCAAATTATAATCAACCATACCGTTTCACCTATTTCATCAGGTTCTGTCGACAAAGCCCAGCTTCCTGTATACCTTTCTGAGTGTTTTTGATGCAAGCCGGCTGGCTCGCTGAGCTCCCTTCGTATATACTTCCTTCAGATAGTCTTTATTGTTCATCAGTTCGTTGTATTTCTCACGGATTGGCCGCAGCCCCTCAGCAACTGCTTCGCCAACGGCCAGTTTAAAGTCTCCGTATCCCTTGCCCTCAAATTCCCGTTCAATTTCCTCAAACGTCTTATCTGTCATAATCGAATAGATAGACATTAGGTTTTCAATGCCGTCCTTGCCTTCCCCCCGACAGATTCTGGTGTCCGAATCGGTAACCGCGCGTTTCAGTTTGCGGATAATCACTTCAGGCTCGTCCACAATGGAAACATACCCATTGGGGTTACTGTCCGACTTTGACATTTTCTTTGTCGGATCCTGCAGGCTCATGATTCTTGCACCCACTTCGGGAATATAGGGTTCCGGAATGGTGAACACATCACCGTACAAGCGGTTAAAGCGCTCCGCCAGCACCCGGGTAATCTCCAGATGCTGCTTCTGATCCGCCCCCACCGGCACCAGATTGGCCTGATAAAGCAGAATATCCGCCGCCATCAGAACCGGATAGACAAACAATCCTACTCCCACACCGGTATCCTTCGCATTCTTGGATTTATCCTTAAACTGTGTCATGCGGGACAGTTCTCCCATGTAGGTGGTACAGGTCAGCGCCCAGGACAATTCCGCATGTTGCGGAACATGAGACTGGAAAAACAGCGTTGATTTTTCCGGATCCAAGCCGCAGGCCATATACAGGGCAAGAACCTCATAGCACCGTTTTCTCAAATTGACCGGTTCCTGCGGTACCGTGAGTGCATGCATATCCGCAATCATAAATAGACAATCGTATTCATTCTGCAGCTTCACCCAATTTTTGACCGCTCCCAGGTAATTTCCGAGTGTCATGATCCCGGAAGGCTGCAAGCCGCTTAATATCATTTTTTTATCCATTAATTCAAATCCCTCTTTGCTAGATATTTTTCAGTGCTTCCGCCATTAGATGGATCCCTTTCACGATATTCTCGTCGGAGGAGGTGGAATAATTCAGGCGAAAGAAAGGCGTTGGCGCGTCAATATCCGTCATAAAGTTGCAGCCGGGTACAAACGCCACATTCTGATCAATCATCGGCTTGACCAGCTTCGCAGAGTCCACATCCTTATGAATGGTGCACCAGATAAACAGACCTCCCTCCGGTCTTGTATAGGTCACATATTCCGGGAAGGTTTCATCCATCTCCTTTAACATCAGGCTGCATTTATGCCCGTAAAGCGCTCTCGCTTCCTGCACGTGTTCGGAAAAAGAATAATTTTTCAGCCATTCATAGGCCATCGCCTGGGAAAGCAGATTGGTATGTACATCGTTTACCTGTTTTAAAACGGTAATCTTCTCGCAAATCTTTTCATTGGCCACCACAAACCCGATTCTCAAGCCAGGGGAGAGAACCTTGGAGAGGGAACCGACATAAATCACATGTTCCCCTGATTCATCCATCGACTTGATGGTGGGCACGTCCTCCCCTGCAAAGCGCAGCTCGCCGTATGGGTTATCCTCAATAATCAGCACATTGTGCCGGATACAGATTTCAAGAACCTCCCTGCGTTTCGCCTCGCTTGCCGTGATTCCGGAAGGATTCTGAAAGGTGGGGATGATATACAGTAATTTGATATTCGGATTGGCGGCCAGCGTGTCCTCCAGCATTTTCGTGTCAATGCCGTCGGGCTGAAGCTCAATGCCGAAAAGCGGCGCTTCATAGGTACGGAACGCGTTCAGCGCGCCGATAAAGCTGGGGGTTTCGCAGGCAAGGCCGTCCCCTTTGTCCAAAATCGCCTTTGCGGCAAGATCAATCGCCTGCTGCGCACCGCTGGTGATAAGCAGCTTATCTCCCTGCTTCAAGATTCCTTTTTCTTTCATCTGTTCCGAAAGAATTTCAGCCAGAGGCGCATATCCCTCTGTGATTCCATATTGTAAGTACAGCCCCGGGTTCTCCGTCAAAAGACGCTGGGAGATCTCCTTGAGCTCTTCCACCGGAAAGGTTTCCGGCGAAGGATTCCCCCCCGCAAAAGAGATGACGCCCGGTTTCTGCATCATTTTAAACATCTCGCGAATGGCGGAGCCCTTCACGCCGTTCATTCTGCCCGCGAAATTATATTCCATGATTTCATTACCTCCAAAGCACGGCCCGAAAACGGGCCGGCAGATTCCTTTGATTTGACTGCGGTACGGCTTGAAACCTCTGCGGTCAAAAAAATTGCTCTTTTTAGTTTATCACAAAACAATATACTTGACAATATCTTTGGATTAATTTAATATATTTATATAGGTATCAGAGGCAGTGAATCTGTTCTGGTATATCCTGAAAGAAACCGGAGGAAAATAGAAATGGCAAATGAGATAAGAACCCGTTTCGCCCCCAGCCCCACCGGCTATATGCATGTGGGAAATCTGCGGACGGCTTTGTATGCCTATCTTCTCGCAAAGCACGATAACGGAACATTTATTTTAAGAATAGAGGACACCGACCAGGAACGCTATGTGGAGGGAGCCGTCGACATCATCTTCAATACGCTTAAAGAGACTGGTCTCGTTCATGACGAAGGGCCGGATGTAGGCGGAGATTATGGGCCTTACATTCAAAGCGAACGGCGTGATATTTACAAAAAATACGCACAGCAGCTGGTGGACAGCGGACATGCCTATTACTGCTTCTGTGACAAGGAACGGCTGGATAAGCTGAAAAACCGCAATGAACAGTTGAAACAGCCCAATAAATATGATAAGCACTGCCTTCATCTCTCCAAAGAGGAGATTGAAGAAAATCTGAAAAACGGCGTGCCTTATGTCATCCGTCAGAATATCCCCAAAACAGGGACAACCTCTTTTGAGGACGAAATTTTCGGAAAGATTACGGTGGACAATGACACCCTGGATGATAATGTACTTTTGAAATCCGACGGACTGCCCACCTATAACTTCGCAAACGTGGTGGATGACCATCTGATGGGCATTACCCATGTTATCCGCGGAAACGAATATCTGTCCTCCACCCCGAAATACAATCTATTGTATGAAGCCTTCGGATGGGAGATCCCCAAATATATTCACTGTTCTCCTGTTATGAAGGATGCGCAGCACAAGCTTTCCAAGCGGAACGGCGACGCCTCCTATGAAGATTTGAAAGCAAAAGGCTATCTGACCGAGGCGATTCTGAATTATATCGCTCTTCTGGGATGGAGCCCTCAGGGGGAGCAGGAAATTTTTACTCTGCCAGAGCTGGTGGAAGCCTTTGAAATCAGCGGCATATCCAAGTCT
The DNA here is from genome assembly GCF_018918095.1 of Acetivibrio sp. MSJd-27. Lineage (GTDB taxonomy): Bacteria > Bacillota > Clostridia > UMGS1840 > HGM11507 > HGM11507. Next base: position 59,230 of record NZ_JAHLPV010000010.1, read on the forward strand.
CCCGCCATCTTTGACGAGCAGAAGCTGCGCTGGATGAATGGGGAGTATATCCGCAAAATGAGCCCGGAACAGTTCTATGAACTGGCTCTTCCCTATTTAAAGGAAGCCGTCAAGCGGGAGGATATCAACTTAAAAGAGATTGCGGAACTGATTCATACCCGTACCGAGGTTTTGAATGACATTCCCGAAATGTTGGACTTTATTGATACATTGCCTGAATACTCCACCGATTTATATACTCATAAAAAAATGAAAACAAATCCAGAGAACTCGAAGGAAAGTTTGGAAAAAGCGCTTCCGGTGTTGGAAAGCATTGAAAACTGGACGATGGATGAAATTCATGAAAAGCTCTTTGCGCTGATCGCAGAGCTGGAGGTGAAAAATGGTCTGATCCTGTGGCCGATCCGCGTCGCGGTTTCCGGCAAGGCGTTTACCCCCGGCGGCGGCGTCGAACTTGCCGCCATCCTTGGCAAGGAAGAAACCATCAAAAGAATCAAAACCGGCATTGAGCTGTTGAGCAAATAACAAATGTATAAAGAGACAAAAAAGACAAGGGGATAGCAGTTTTGCTATCCCCATATAAAATTTTCTGATAATATCTGGTTTTGTTTGAAATTTCCCTATGTAAATCCTAGTCGACAGATTCTAAAAATATCACTTTTTCAGTGAACTCAACCCTTCCTATCCTTTAATCCTCTAATCCGATTGACTTCACCTCCAATTTGCTATCAAAAGTGACATAAAAGCCCCCTCCGATATCCACATTAGGGTTCTGTAATATCAATGACCATGCATCATTTTCTATCTGATATAAATTAGTTTGATACTTTTTATCATCCTTTTTCGCATAGGGGTAAGCCTTATAAATTATTTTTTTCCCTTCTTGTATATATAATTTTTCATCACTATTTGAATATAATATTATTTTTTTAATCTGTACTTGATATTCTACCGGCAAGTAATGATAAACAAAAATCGGAAATATCAAAAAACTCAAAAAAATTATACCTAACCGATTTATTCTTCTTTTCATATTAAGTTCCTCCTAGCAACTAGTGAATATACTAGAAGATCAGCAGATCGTTCTGTTTTCCCTATCCTTTTTATCCCAGCCAACCGTTCAAAAGAGCAATCGTTCCGACCAAGTTCACACCCGTTCCCCATAAAAACAGTGGAACAGAAATGATTTTCAAATCGGAGGAATCTTCCTTCTGCAGCACAGTCAATGCGAATAAAAGCACCGGCAGAGCATCTACCGTATAGCGGTTTCCGAACTGCCAGCCGCCCATAGTGGCGTGAAAACAGGTTAAAAAGAACTGGAGAAAAATCAATGCAACCGCCAGAAGCAATTCCCGCTTTCGTACAGCACATCTCAAATTCTTCACGAAATATACCGTGAACATCAGAAAAACAGGGCTAAAAATCCAGAAGGCGCATCCGTTAAAAATCGGGAACCGCACAATGCCTGCCTCCACCGCCGGCAGCGCCCAGAGCTTTCTCCAGTTTTCTCCCAGATAAGCGGCACTGAACTGCCCCTCCGGTTTCTCCGCTGCAAATTCCGGCAGATAGTCATGGCCAAACTGAAACACGTTTCCGAACCGCGCATAATTGAGCCCCATCAGTAAGATGCCAACACAAAGAGGAGGAATTATCCACCACCAATATTTTTTCACACTTTGTATTATGGAGAGGTTATTTTTCCGAAACTTCCCGTACAATAAAAAAGTGATAAGCGGAAGGAAAACAATTTGCAGCGGCCTGCACCCAAAAGCCAATGCGAAAAAGAAAAGTGGAATCCATCCGTCGCTTAAATCCCTGGTCATTGCATGGTAAAGGGCAATCAAGGTGAACGTAAAGGAGGCAGTTTGTGCAAAATACCACACATCCGCACTGTAGCCGATATGTAAAAAGTTGCTTCCAACCGTGAAAAACAGCGCCCAGAATATCGCCCAACCACCTTTTCTTCCGGTTATCCACATCATTTTCAGAGCATAGAGCGCACCAGTCAATCCAATGCTGACAGAAATCAACGTATCCGGTGGATTTCCTCCGAACAGAAAGCAAAAGGGAAGCAAAATAATGGAAGGCACAGGCGGAAAGCTGACGAAAAATTTTCCGCCAAATTCGGCAATCTCCAGATGAGAATAGTTCTGTCCCAGGTCGAGGTGACCGGAAAGCCATCGATTGGCCTGCAGAACATAGGAATTGTATGTGGCAGGCTGAAACAGCGATTCTCCCGTAAAGCACCAGATAAGAAGATACACGCCAAGCACGCCGCACAGCAATGTGAGAATATCGGTATACCGTTCTTTTTTGGAAATGGAAAAGTTGATCTCTTTCGGGATTTTCTCCCTTTGCAAAACCCCATTTTGCATATCTATCCCACTTCTTTCTTTTTATCTTTTCGGAAAATATTGATACAGATTGCATTTGATCATGCCATTGTACAGCTTCCGCCTTTTGTTCGCCTTTTCCCCGAAGAAATATTCAAACTGCTCCAACGGTGTCAAAGCATACAGTGACCAATGGTTCAGCCGATGGTAAACCTCTCCCATCTGCTTGGTGATCTGCTCGCAGTCATCCTTTTCCAAAAGCCGTTCCCCATAGGGCGGGTTGCACACGATGGTGCCATCCGGTTCTCCGCAGACAAAATCCTGGACAGCCTTCTTCTCCACCGTGACCAGCTGGGATATCCGTGCTTTTTTGCAGTTTTCTTTGGTCAACTCCACCGCAAAAGGATCGATATCGGAGGCAAGAATCCGAAGCTTGGTGTCCCGAATTTCCTCCTGCGCCTCCTCCCTTGCATCCCGCCACATGGTCTTGGAGATCTGAACGTACTGTTCCGCCGCAAATTTGCGGTACAAGCCCGGCGCAATATTTTTGGCAATCAGTCCCGCTTCAATAGGAATCGTCCCGGAACCGCAGAAGGGATCCGCAAATATTCCATTATACTTAAACCGGCTCAGTATAACCATCGCTGCGGCAATCGTTTCCTTAACAGGCGCAGCGTTGGAGTGTTTGCGATACCCTCTCTTGTGGAGTCCGTCGCCGGAGGTATCAATCATCAGGACAACCTTGTCCTTAATGATGCTGAATTCAATCTGATAAGTGGTTCCGTCTTCCGGAAGCCATTCCTGCCCATACTCCCGGCTCAATGCCTCCGCCACGCTCTTCTTGATAATGGACTGGCAGTCGGAGACACTGAAAAGCGTAGAACGGTTGGTAAACCCTTTCACGGGAAACGCGCCGTTCCGCGGAATCCACTCAGACCAGTCGAGGGCTTTGCACTGATCAAACAATTCATCAAAGGAGAAGGCTTTGAATTCCCCAATCTTAATATAAACCCGTTCTCCTGTGCGGAGCCACAGATTTGCACGGCAGACTGCCTCATAATCTCCCAGGAAGGTAATCCTGCCATCCTCCACAGAGGTGGTGTCATAGCCCAGCCTGCGGATCTCATTGGCGCAGACCGCTTCAATTCCAAATAATGTTGTTACAACAATCTCAAACTTTTTCAAAAATCATACTCCATTTCTGTTTATCCCTCTTTGCGGTAAGAAGTAGGGGAAATTCCAGTGTATTTTTTAAAAGCCGCATTAAAGGTTACCTGATTTTGGTAGCCTACCTGCTGGCTGATCTCGCCGATGGACAGCACACTGTTTTTAAGCAGCTGTTTTGCTTCCTCAATACGCAGCTGTGTCAGATATTCATTGAATCCCATCTCATATTCCCGCTTAAAGTAATAAGAGAAATATTTGGGTTTCATATTGAAGTGGGTCGCTACCTTGTCCAAGTATAACTCCCCTTTATAATTGCGGTTGATGTATTTCAGAATCTCCCCGATATCCTTGACATGGGACTCATCCTGCAGTTTTTCCATCACCAGATAAACCATATTGTAAAAGCTGTTGCAGACGCCGTCTGCATCCAGCTCAGCACTATACCGTTTCAAGCTCTGAAGAAATAGTTTTTGAATTCCTTCAATCTCCTCGTTGTTTTTTGTTATTTTATACACCAGCTCCATAAACACGATGTCAAAATACTGTACCAGATAAAATAGTTTATAATAGGAAGGATTTTCTTCTATCGTTTCTTCCAGCTGTGTCTCAAAATATTTTTTTACAGCTTTCCGGTCACCGGCGGACAAAAGTTTACTTAATTCTCCGCTGATATTTCCCGGCATAGCATGCAAATCCACCGGACGGAGCTGTTCTAAAGATACCAGCCTTTCTCGGATACATACTTGATCCAAAGAGGCGTTCAGCTGCTGGTAAATACTCTTTGAGAGACTGAAGTTTGTAAAGATCCGGCTGTACAGCAGAATCAATCCTTCTTCCGTCCGCTCCTCCAGCCGGTGAAGCATTTCGAAAAACGGAACGGCCGCCTTTTCCTCTTTCATATGATAAAACGGAATGAGTCCGAAAAATTTGTGTCCTCCTTCGGAAATCACAAGGGATGAAAACCCCTGACAGTTTAAAAATTGTTCGATTTGATTTTCTGGATACTCCCCTCTTCTCACTGCGCAAAACATTCCAAAACAATCCGCCTGAAGGATATCCTCCAGATAATCCTGCGCGGTGTCCCTTTCTTCCGTTCCTTTCAAAAAAGCGGAAAAAGCGGCTTTTTTCAGAACAGCTGTGTTTTCATTCATCCGTATAATATTTTTCTTCAGCCTTGCTATCTGCGCCGGAAGCATTCCAACCGACAAAGATTCCTCCTGTGTGCCAAGCTCTTCGCCGGCCAGCTGCAAAGCCTGCTCTTCCGCTTTAAGCCGCTTTTGCAGAACCAAAAATACCAGGGTTGCGCCTCCTATCAGAAGAAGATAGAAAATGAACAGAACCATGCCGGTATAGTAGCTGGTTTCCACCGAGAATATCATATTCTCATAATCAAACCATTTCATATACTGAAAATGACCCCAGAAGGTGTTTTTCACCGACTGTACATTGTTTTCCAGCTTTCCGATATCCATCTTTGTTCCCACATCGTTCAAACTGTTTGATATAACCAGGCTGCCCTCATGATTATATAAACTGACCTGCATCTTAATCTGCTCATCCGTAATCGCACAAAATTCAATGAATTTCTGTTCATTAATCAAAAGCAGAATGCCAGTATGAAACACCTTATAAATTTTGGGGACAATGAATATGCGAAGAACGCCCTCCCCATTGTAGTTAAACACCTGGTTGAATTCCCGCAACGGAAGAACCGTCGGCGCATTGTAATCGTAAAAGATATTTTCAAAGTATTCTCGGTTATAATCCGTGTCCGTATAGTCGTAGTTAAAAAATTTCTCGCTGGAAATAATTCCTTGGGAAGTGATGTAGTCCGGTTCATCCTTCTGAAACAGCAACATTTCCTGAATAAAAGGATTATACACTTTCAGATTTTTGATCTCATCAATAATATGAATCAAATCCTCCACTGGAATTTCGGAAAAATTCTGATCCAATATTTTATTATTCTCACTGACCAGCTGTTCGCCACTTTTTAAGATATTGTTGAGCTGTTCGAAAGCAATATACATATTCTTTTCCACAATCTTTGACTTTAACAGGTTGTCCTCCAGAAGTTCCCGACGAATCAGAATATTTGAAATACTGTACAGCAATGTGAGAAAGATAAGAGCTCCCACGAAGGCGATGCGCAAATTGTCCTTTGCGCTGACACGGAATTTATGAAAAAATTTTTCTTTCCAATGAATTCTCTGCACCTTTCTACTCTCCCTTCTCTGCTATCCTTCTTTATTCTATAATACTTTTTGTGTTTGTGCAACTAAAAAATAAAGGGTTGCACGCCGCCGGAATAAATTTGGAACGAGTCCGCTGTAATCCCCTCAAAAGAAATGCCGAAAGGAAAATTTCCTTCCGGCACTTCACAAAAAAGAATGGACAAATTTTATTCCTCTGCACAATGAAATGTTACGATATTCCATATGGAATGCCATCAGAATATTGCATTCCAATGTTCTTAAAAGTTCTTGGCATTTTCTAATTCCTTAGCGATTCGTGAGGCTTTCCTTCATAACATAAATTTCTCTTCCAGCCCCGGCTCTCGTCCTTACCACCACCCGATCGAGAAGCTCTATATCTTCGGTTTCTCCCTTTCTGACCCGGATTTCGCCTGCATTCCGCGTTACAATATAGATGGTATATCCGTTGCTTAGACGGTGGCTCTCCTGCAAAACCGCTTCCTGTTCGCCGGCAACCGCTTTTTCAAAGCCAAGGCGAATATAGCCATCACGGATACAGGTTACATAAGCCGCAACGATCCTGGAGGTAGCGCCGTAATAATTGGAGGCGCTCTGATTTCCGTGAGAGGTAGTGAATATCCATTTGTCGTTAGCGTAGTCAAAATATCTTTCTACACTGTTTACTTTCCCCTGGTCATTTAAGGAAAGCCGTACAATCTCTCCCTTTGCCGGTATCTGCGCCTCAGAAAGGGTTTCAGCCACAAATGCTTCCTGCAGCTTTTCCGCCGCGTAATATTTGATTTTCGTACCTATCTCACCGGATTCTTCAACCGCCTGCACCACATTGGAGACAACGGCCAGGGCGTCATCAAACGCTACCTTTGGCGGTATATTTGTTCCCACAACATTTACAATATCCACAGTCTGTTTTGTTTTTGAAGTATTGTAAAATTCAATTTGATACTGCTCGTTGACAAAAGCAGAACTTACAAATATCTGAAAATCTTCCGCGGTTTTATCCTGCAGATCTCCATCCGGCACCTTCAACAGCCAAGTGTTGCTGTCCACATTGGCCACACCGTCAAAATTAGACGCTGACGGCGCATAGCGCAGAGAGGAAGCCGGAACGGTTCTATATAGTTTTGCATCTTCGGAAAAATCACTCGCTGCCGTGTATATCTCTCTGATTTTCCCCTCCGCATCCGGTTTGTACAAAATAAACTGGGACACACCGCGATCGGCAATGCCCTGCACGTTTCTATAAGTCAGCGCATCGGTTATCGAGGCAACATCTGTTCCGCTTATATACTTCACCCCGTTGATATACAGATTCTTTGCAGCTTCCGCAACAATCACATTTCCGCTTCTCTGAAATATTTTCAGCTGGAGCGTCTGCTCGATTCCCGCTTCAAACCGAAGTCCCATCAAAACCGCCTGCCTATACATTCCGGAAGTGCTCTTTTCTGCATAGGCTATTGTCCCCTCCACACCCAGATAGGCTGTCACATTATCTCCTACGGAAAGTGTGTTCTCATCGCTTTCCGAAAAGCTGTCCGACAGAAGGAACGCCTGTGTTCCAATATGGTAATACGCACCTTTTTCCCCGGATGTTATCTGCGAAATCTCACCGCTTTTTGTCTCATTGCTCACAATGCACTCCAGATATTCCGGTGAACGGAGCACATTCAGTATATTGATTTTTCCAATGGAATCGTAGTCGAGAAGCCTTCCCATGCTGTCCCGGAATATCACATTGTCATACGCCTCTAAATCCAGTGTTTTATCTCCTTGCTTTTTATCCCGGATGATTTTGCCGGACGGCGCATTGTCCAGTACAATAAAGGTTTCAAATTCATTGACAAAGACCACATCGTACCGATTGTCATTGTCATTGTCAACCATCCGGATATATCCGTCCTTCAGATTCTCCAACTGGGATAATTCATAATCAAACCGGAAACTGCCATTGTACACCACTTTTCTGGTATCGCTCACGGAGGCTTTCCATTCTTTTCCTTCGCTGTCATAGGTCACTTTGCTGTCTTCCGTGCCCAGAATGTCTTTTCCATCCAGGGATAATTCTCTGTTTTTGTTATCCAAAGACACGATGCTTAACAGGCTGTCATCCTCCTTGTTATAAATGGCCTCGGCATACATTCCCAGAAATTCGGTTTCATATCTTCCGTTTTTGAATAATTTCTTGTCACCGATAATGATATATTCCGCTCCTGTGTCTGGAACAAATGCAATTTTGGTATATCCGTTGGAGAGAACAACGCCTTGAATGATATCCATTTTCAAATACTTTGAAAGGATCGTATTTCCTCTGGTTTCCAATTGGGTGCTGCTGCCGAAAGAGGTTTCCTCCAAAAGCTGAACGTTAAGGGAATTGTATGCCAGCTGAGCGATCTCCTCTCTCAGTATCTTTTCGGAAGCGTTCTTTTTGATGCCTTTCAGAATAGTGAGCTCGTTGGCTTGAGCCAGAAAGCCGGTGGGATATCCCCCTTTGTTTACCGCCAAAGGGTAATACCCCAAGGCGCAGACCATGATTTTCACTGCCTCCGTGTAAGAAATCGGCTGATCGGGACGGAAATAACCGTCACCGTATCCCTCCATCAATCCCAGATAAATACAGTATAAGATGCTGTTCTTTGCAAAGTGCTCCTCGGGCACGTCATAAAAATAGGGATTGGGAAGAATGATTTGACCTTCCTCTGAACCAAACAGCTTTGCCATAACCACTGCAAATTCGCCCCGGGTCATAACCTCGTCCGGCCGGAAACTTCCATCTTCATATCCCTTTATAATCCCTATATTGGAAAGATGGGTCACGGCTGTCTGATAAGATATAGCCTCCTCATCAGAAAAGGAAGCGGCTCCGGCGGGAATTGCCGAAACCAGCAATGAAACTGCCAAACATAAAACCAATGCTCTTTTCATTTCTTTTCTCCCCTCTCCTCAGTTTTTATAGTTTAACACTCTGTTCATCAGCACTGCCACTTCTGCTCTTGTGGCATTGCTCTCCGGCTGAAACTCCTGCTGATCATTCCCGCTTACCAGGGAAATGTTTTTCAGCATAATCACACTGTTGAGCGCATAAGGGGCGATGGCGTTCTGATCGACGAACAATCCTCCCGTCTTGACGGAATCCAATCCTTCTACCAGCTTCAAATTAACCATGGCACGGTATATGATCACAGCCATATCCTGCCGCGTAACTGGGTCCGCCTTGCCGAATCTTCCATCCTCGTATCCCTTGACCATCTCGTGCTTTTTCGCACTGGCCACATAGGGATAACTCCAATCTTCCTCCGTGAGATCAGTAAAGCTGCATTTTGCGTTTTCATCCATCAAATGAAACGCGGATACAATGATCTTTGCAAATTCTTCTCTGGTGATATTGTCATTCGGTGCAAAAATTCCTTTTTCTTTTCCGTTTATAATTCCCAATTCAAAGAGAGAGTGGATCGATTCCACGGCCCAGGGCACGGAGACCAGATCGGTAAATTCGCCCTGTCCCGGTACAACCGTATCCGGCTTCCCCGCCGTCGTTGAACCTCCGGTTCCTATGGAAGTATTTGGACCCGAAGGATTGGCCGCTCCCGTTCCTCCGCCACCGGATGGAGAGGCGGTGGGCTTCCCCACTTCGTTCATCAAAGCGCTATAGGCTTTCTCATATTCCGAGCGAAACGATGCAATCGAATTGATTTTACCACTGTTTTTCCGCATGGCATTCAATATACTGTCCACCTGCAGCTCGGTCAGCGTCTCATAATTTTTCAGTTTGATATAGTCATTGTTCTCTTTTAAAACCGGATGCAGCTTTGCATTGCTCATGCTGGAAAAAGCCCCTAAAATCACAGCTTCATTAAAGGTGTCTCTCACCTCTTCGAAAGAGCTGTATGGTTTCCCGGTCCATTTTGAAATCGCCGCATTCCGCGCGACAGCAGGAAGTGTCAGGAAAGAAGAATAAATATTCTCCGCTTCCTTCTGACTTCCGAGATTGAAGTATCCCTCTTCATAGAAAGCGATCAGTTCCATAATATCACTCGGAGCACTCTGATACTGCAGAAAAGCTAAAATATGCTCCTCATTGTAGATACGGTTGATGTTATCAATACGGAAGGTTCCGGAATGCTTCTTAAGCCGTTCCCCAACCCCGGTTTTACCGGCTGCCGACATTCGGTCAAAAAATTCGGTATACAGCCCCAGATCCGCAGAGTAAGTGTCCACATAGCCCGCTAATGTGGAAGCCGAGGCGTTCGCTTCATTAAAGTGTGCAATGATATCGGTATAAAAGCTTTTTTCCTTGATGGAAACCTGCAGCCGCTGTTTGTCATCCAGCCCGTTGAACCGTATTTCCACCATGTAATCGCCTGCCTCGGCAAGAGTGAATGCAAAGGTATAGTTTCCATCCGCGGCCGCAGTGGTCTGATCCAACGCCTTTACCGTCTGGTCATCATAAACAGTCGTCCCAGCTGGCACAGCAACCATTTTTGCTTCCCTGCCGGCAGCTGCCGGCAGGGCTCCCCTCAGGCTGAAATGGTGATAGATATATTCCCCGTCGTCCTCCCGCTCTACCGTATAAGCCAGAGAACTCTGGCTGTCCTCCGCCAGAAGTGTGGCCGGAACACTGCCTAGAATCAGCGTCAGCGCGATACAGCAGGACAAAAATTTCTTTTTCACGCGTTTCATCTCCCTTTTTCTATTTATAGATGTAAATTTCCTTCAAGGAGTTCCAGTTGTTGATACTGTTGCCGTGCCCAACAATCTTTAAGTATTTTGCTTCCATTGTCTTTGGCAGCATAACGGTTTCAAATCCGTCCGTTACACCATCCGATTCTCCGTCAAAAACTTTTGTCCACTCTTTCCCGTCAATTGACACCAACATCTCAAAACGTTCTTTGCGCTTGTTCCCGCTGTTCCAGTATAACTCTACTTTGGAGACGTCGCTCACCTGATCAAATTCAAGCTGTATCCATTCGTCTGTCCCGCTGGCCGCCCAGTATGTATTCAGATTGCCGTCCACAGAACAGAAGCCGTCCTCACTGTCATTCTGACTGCTCCAGGTTACCATAGCAATGTTAACCCTGGAATCATCCTGCGGATTAAAGATTCTGGATTTGTCCTCCTCGCTGGGGATTCCTACCTTTTCGATAAACGCGCACTTCGCATAATTAACCCATCTCACTTTTGTGCTTATGGAGGAGGCTATCCGCTCGATCGGCATATACAGCCGCCCGTCTCTCTCCGTAACTGCAGCCTCCAGTTTTACCTCCTTCTGCTTCCCTTGTGCATCTGTAATTCTTGCTGTATCACTGTTTTTTTCCAAAATCGTGGTCACATTTTTGACCGTTACGGATATTTTGTCTCCGGCCGTCTGATAGTCAAACTGCAGTTTATCGAAGTATTCTTCCGCATCCAAAAACAAAATGTTATCTTCTTCAAAGGGCTTATGCTGAAAGGTTTCAAAATAAATACCAATTTTTATATCGTATGGATTTGATTCATCCTTCCTCATATTGTTGATATAGTTCAAATCCTTTTCCTTTAGGTTTTCTTCAAACTGCCAGGAAAGCTGATATTCTCCCGCCGGTGCTGTAAAACAGATGGAGTCCTTCTCCTCCGTCACGGTATCGCTGGCAACCATCTGGCCATCCTTTGTCACATTCCATCTCCCGGCTTTCAGGCCGTTGACAATATACATGATATCGCCTTCGCCCTCCGCTTTTACCGAAAAGTCGCGGTACATCTTCATTTTCGGTTTTCTCAAGAAGACCGCACGATCCTTGATTTTAACGCCGACATAGTCCTCGTCCTGCTGGATCAATTCCGCTTCCATCGGAGCGATGGCGTCGTTGTTTTCACTGACCTGTATGACATTGAGAAAATAGTCCTGCTGTTCACTGCTGCCCGGAGACACTTCCAGCCTCCACTTCCCGGAATCCTGCCATTGTGTAGGCGGTACGGCAAGCTGGTTTGCTCCGTTCACATCGAATTCATGTCCCGCTCCGCCAACCTTGCTGAGTACGGCATTGGAAGGAAGCAGCGTCGTATTGATCATTCTGCCGTTATAACCCCATTCGGTTCGCTTGACGGTGGTGGTATTTCCCTCAATCTGAGGCTCCTCCTGAGAGTGCAGCAACCAGGTCTTTTTGAAGGAGGAATCGGATGACTTGATATTGTCAAACACAATAAGAGCACCCGGATAATCCTCGTCAAAGAAATTTAAGAACAGGAAAGTCCGGTCGTAATCCTCCACCTTCTCCGTGTAGGCAGAAGCCAAGTCGCCTTTCAGATAGCTGTAAGCCGGTTTGTAGGCATCCGGTCCAAAATTATAATTGGTTGCCTTGCCTTGCTGATATTCTGGCTGCATCAACTCCTCGTAAGTATAGGGGATATCACCCCCGCCGCCTTTCTGACCGCCGTCATTTACAGTGCTGTTATTATAATTGATTATCTCATTGGGATCATATACCAGCATACAGTTATGCGCAATGGTGCGCTTGTGATAGTTTTTGTCATGATTGCTCCCATAGGACAAGGCGGTAACGGGTACTCCGTCAATGGAAAAAGGGGCGCTTTTGTACATTCCGGAGTCCAAAGCCAGTTTTCCCTTGTAATAAATATCAAAATGTCCGCTGTCCAGATGCTGATGGTTTAAAAAAGTTCTGGCACCAGCATTCATTTTGACCATCATCGCATTGGAAGATTTCCCCTCCTCCCAGGAGGTTTTCGCTATCATCGTTCCGAGAGGATCATCAAAGTATGCTGTCAGGGGCAGGCCGTCCGCGTCGGCTACCCCAACCGATGGATCGTTGAGAATCAGGTGCATCGGCGCCGTCACGCCGTATCTTCCTACCGCAACATTTTGGGCACTGGGCTTAGATTTAAAGAACAGCTTGCGGATATAGGGATCCTTATAATAGTTTCCCGCCAGAAAATAAGAGTCCGACGCATTGTTGTAAAATCCGATAGAAGATGAACTGGAGCAGTCACCCGTATTCAGAAAGCGTCCATCCGGCAGCCGATCATACATCGTTCCATAGAGAACATGAAGCTGATCCCGGGTATATACCTCCTTCAACCCCAACTTGTCAAACATGATCGTGCTGAGCACCTCATAGGGATAGCGGAAAGGACCGTAATCGGTTCCCTCGGTAAACAGCTGTGCTCCATAAGCATAATTTCTTGCGGTTATCATCTCCTGAAAAATTCTCCCCGCAATCAGGTTGTAAACCTCCGGATCCTCATCGTAAAGCGCGATCCCCATAGACAGCGCGTCACGGAAGGTTTCCGCCTCACAGCCATGTCCCGTCACAAAATGCTGTTCTGTCGGAGGCCAGCTAATCTCCATCCGCTCCGCATGGCGCAGCATCTGGACACGAAATTCCTTTTTGTCATCCTCTGTAAGAAGATCATAGCACCAGTCATAGGCACATGCCGCTACATAGATCGCATATCCGGTATGGCGAGTGATATCGTCCGCACCGGTTTTAATATTCAGTGTTTTCAGATAATTCTTTGCCACCGTGATGGCTTTTCTGCCGTTTTCCTCCGTGCCGTTGACAAGATAAAGAAAGGCGTTTGCCTCGGCGCAGCCCACATATTTATCCTGCTCGTTGGTGTTCCGGTAAGGCGCGGTAGGCGCCAGCGTTCCATCCGTATCCAATGCGGCGATCTCCTGCACGAACTTCCACATTTCAATATTCTCCGGATGTTCCAAATTTTCACGCACTTTGGGCAAATCTTCCTCCGTAACCAAAAGTCTCGGATGCTGACCAACCGTCGGCGCTACCGGGGGCAAATTGAAGAGCAGCTGCTCCTCGCCCGGTCTTATTTCGGGTGCTGCAGAGGCCTCTCCCTCCGGTTTATAGCTGAGATTATTGGTTATAACCACCTTGTCTATCATAAACAGGCCCTCCTTGTATGCCAATTTAAACAGGTTGTCTCCTTGCTCCAGACTGATATTCGCCAGTCGGATCCAATACCATTGTTTCTTTGTAGACAATAGTTTCACATCATAGATATCGTTGTTCGTCGCGTAATAAATCTCATCCGATGCCCAGTAATCCGCGCGGGCATAAAGCCACACGGAATACACATCTTTTTCGGGCGCCGTCAAGTGGAACCCCAGTCCATAGTCCTTCACTTCGGAAGGATCGGTGAAAACTCCATATCCATTGGAGGACATTACATACGCACCGCCGAAGGATGACGCGTTCGGTACGATTTCAAAAGAATCTTTCCGCTCAATACGCGGATCCTCCGCTTCAACGGAAAGAAACCCGTTTGAAAGACTTATGGTTTCATATCCGGCACTCGTCTGTTCGCCGGATGACTCCGACGCCGACGCGAAGGGGGCCGCCGTGCTTGTCAAACAAGCAGCAAGCAGAATCGCAATATATCTCTGTTTCATCATCTCTTTACCGCCGTCCTTTCTATTGAATCCACTCGATAATCACCGACGGGCACGTGAACAAATCGTTTTGTCCCCCGATTGAAACGGTAACTTTCTGTCCTTTCGGCACCTCCACCGTCTTTTTATACAGAACCAAATTTGTTTTGGGAGCGATCGGCTCTGCGCCCTTACCTTCCACCCATTTAACGGATAGATCGGTCGGAATAAATCCGGCGGCTTCCGCCCACGCTATATTTGCATAGGAAGGAGCGTTTGCATACAAGAAATAATAAATGTTTGCCGTGCAGTTGATGTCAAACGTCATTAGCCCGCCATTGGATCCATCCTTCACATAAGCGGCATTTGACTTGGCATCGGTTTGACTTCCCGAAATGATTGTCTGCCCCAATAAATTTGGGGGGATATCAATCAAATAGGTTTCCCGGTCACTAATCAGCTTTGTTTTACTTATCAGGTTCGTATAACGGTAGAGATCCGATCCGCTGAGTTTATCATCAGCAAATACCGGTTCCTGAATATTGGTATCAATTGCAGTGACGGCTTTCGTCACATTTCCAAAATGCATTGTCACATTCGTGACCTCAGGGGTTACCGGTTTTTGGATGACAAAGTGCAGAATATATTCTTTCCAATTGCTCCCGTTCTCGGAGGTCACCCGCACTGTCACATCATTTCCGTTTGTCAGTACCTCTACGGAAGCTCCCCCCTCAGATGCCTGCGCTGTCACCTCCGGGAGTTCCGTCTGGCCCTCTGGAAGTTCAATTGTATATTCTGTTATATCCCGGCTAAACTGTTGGAATATCTGGCCGTCCATGGAAATAAAGCTTAATTCTGCAACGGATTTTGCATCAGTCCACTCTATCACGATGCTCGGAGAAGTAAACGCTCCGTCACATCCTCCGATATGGACTGTCTGCATGTTTCCTTCCTCCACATTGACTGTTTTTTTGTAAACAACCAAGTTTGTTTTCGGCTGGGCTCCCGGATTCGCCCCCTCTACCCATTTCATCTTGATATCGGTCGGCACGAATCCGGCGGTCTCCGCCCAAGGAATGTTCGTATAGGACGGTGACGTTGCATAAAGGATATAATAGATATTGGCACTGGCGTTAATATCAAAGGACAGGATACCGCCGTTATTCTTATCTTTGATAACCGGTCCGTATACCTTATCCTTTGCAGCAGACTGGCTGCCAGCAATCATCGGGCAGCCAACCAGACTGTCCGGAATTTCCATCAGATAGGTATTGCGGTCATAAATCAATTTGGTAGAGCTCTCCACATTGGCAAACTCGTAATAACCAGTATCCTCCGGTTTTCCAGCTTGAAACACGGGATTCCGCAAATCGGTCAGAGCATTGGCTTTGATGTCTACGTCATTGGGAGCTTCCTGTGTACCGTAATGCATATAGATATTGGACACCGTGGGGATTACAGCAAAGGTAATCCGGTAAGTTTTTGATACGGTTCCATCCGCTGATGTCACCGTAATCACGGTTGTGTTATTATCTGCTGATACCTGTACCGATGCTCCTTCCACAGTTGGAACCGCTGTGACGTCCGGCATTCCGGATGTTCCTGCCGGGAAAGGCTGTGTGTAATTTAAAATGTCTGTATGAAAATCTTCAAAAGGTGCTCCATTTATCTTTATCTCTTTTAACTCCGCTTCCTTTTCCGGATAGAACCATTCAATTACTGCAATCGGAGAGGTAAACGTGCCTTCCGCACCGCCGATGTTGACCGTTTTTGTTCCGCCTTTTTCCACCTTTATGGTTTTCTGAAATACAGTCATTCTGTCCGCGTGCGGAACCGCGCCTGCATTGCCTCCCTCTACCCATCCGGACACGATATCAGTCATCTCATACCCCTCTTTTTCCGCCCATTTCACTCTTAAAAAATCGTTCTGTTTCCCGGGGTAGATATAATAGATATGCGCGCTGTTATCGATTGTAAAGCTGAGCACCTTGCTGTTGTTTCCGTCGATACAATACGACCGGTATGCTCCGCCTTTGGAGGAGCTGGCCGCATCCTGACTGCCAGCGATTATGGTGCTGCCGATCCACTGCTGAGGAATATCAATCAGGTATGTCCCCCTGTCATAGACCATTTTGGAGCAAGCGCTCACATTGGTATGATAACTCCCGTCACTCTGTTTCGCATTTAATTCATAGTATCCCTTATCATCCGGTGAACCTGTCATAAAAGCAGGCTCCCGAATATCCAGGTTTCGTCCTTCTTCGGTGATGTCCTTGGAAACACCGCCCTCCCCATACAGGGTTATATTGCTGACAGACGGCTGAAAATCGCGGAATTGAATGGTATACTCATTCGTTTCTTTCCCGTTGATGGAAGTTACTCTGATGATAGCCTTTTTATTCCCCTCATCTTTCATCACAGTGATCTGCGCTCCTTCTGCCAGCGGTGTGACTTCAATTTCCGGGATGTCCAGCTGCGTAGCAGAGAGCATATATTCATACTCCATGATATCGGGAGAAAAACCGTCAAGCGTTCTGCCATCTAGAGTAATATCTTTTAGCTGGGCGACATCTTCCCTGGTTTTCCACACAACAAAAGCGATAGGCGTGGTAAACGCATAGTCATTTCCGCCAAGGGTAACCGTCTGTGTTTCGCCATTCTCAACAGTCACCGTCTTTTTAAAGACAGCTCCATCCCGAATTTTAGGCACATCGATTGCCGCCTCTATCCAATTCGGAAGATTTTCAACATACTGAAAACCATATTCGGCAAGCCATGGGGCATGGGAAAGCAAACTGCTCTCCGTTCCTTTTGCTACCATCATATAATAAATATCTGCCGTTGCATTTAAATCAAATGTCATTAATTTCTTATTATTTATATCTTTAATCTGAGCCTTTTTCTGGGCATCTCTGGTTTCATTCTGGCTTCCTGCTATCACAGTACTCCCCAGAAGGTACTCTGGAAGATTTATAAGATAAGTATCCCTGTCGTATACACAGCGGGTAAAACTTTTCAGATTGCTGGCTCCGAAATGCAGAGCGCCCTCCGTTATACCATTCGGTACCGGATTCACAAACTCTGGATTTTGCGCGTTGTTACTCACAGCAGAAACAGTGAGATCCGTTGTACCGGATGTATAGTGCATAATGACATTACTCACAGCAGCATCCTGTCTAGAAAACTGTATCCGATAGCTTTTATAGGCTGATTTGTCACTGGAGACAACTTTAATTTCCACTTCGGACGGAAATTCCTGCTTTATAATCTGCACATCAGCTGCCAGATCCCCAGTGACCGCCTGAATATCCGGATAATCCAAACTGGAAGCCGGCAGGATTACTTTATATTCAGAAATTTCCGGTGAAAAACCCTTCAAAGGGATCCCGTTAAGCAGAATATCGGAAACATTTGCATTCTTCGAACCGAATTCCGCACTTTTGGAAAGAATGGTACTTCCCTCATAGCTTTCCCACAAAAAAGCCTTCAGCTTTCCTCTTTCCGGCTTGCTTCCTGTTGTCACCGAAACCTCCATCGTGATCTCTTCACTTTGAGAAACACTGCTGTCATAAGATTTCAGACTTTTTAAAAAACCGTACTCATAATACGCAAGAATGAACGATGCTTTCACATCTTTCCCCGCAGTCCCCTTGGCAGTCAGCCGGGCAGTGACCTTCGAATTGACTTTCAATTGACTCAGTGCAGTTCCTTCGGCATCCAGAAAACTTATCTGTGAGGTCCGCAAAACGGGTTCTCCAATTTCTGAAGCAAAGGAAACCAGGGAAAAGACAAGTAAAACGACAATGGTTATACTCAGGGCTCTGCAATACCTTTTTTTCATAGTTTCATCCTCCCTACATTTCTTCATATTCTCATTATAGCGGTCCTTTTCCTGCTATTCAAATATAAAAATTCATTTTTTATCATTTATCTTTTTCCTGTTTTAAAATCCTTGAAAAGCCACTCCTGTCTAAGATCGACGAAAATGGATTTTTTATAAGTCGCGATTTTTTATAACAAGATAAAAACTTTCCGCATTGCAGAACAGGAGCATCGCCCTCTCTTGTCGCAACCGCTTACAGAAGCAGGATGCAATTTTAGCAAGACGATAAAATATACTTTTTCTTCATTGCTCCCATGACGCAATGACAGCATGACAGTATGCACACTGTTCTTCCAATAAATTCTAATCCAATTTTAATGACCAGACATTCTTTTATGGAGTAATAGGAAGTATTTGCTGTGCCAAAGCGATAGGAAGAGCGCTTTCAATTCGTAATTCTCGTCTCATGCGAAAGGAGTGATATAGAAACAAAAGTCCAACGCATTCCATTACTCGTCGGATAACGTTTTTTAGAGTGAAATATGCAGTTAAAATTTTTCCGCATTTCAAATGAATCTTTCTAATCTATAAATGAAAAGAGGGCTGCTTTTATAAAAAATCCATAAACACTTCAATTCATCGTGCAGAAAGATATTTTTTCTTTTCCAAATCCTTTTTCTTCTGTTATAATAACCTCACGAAGCTCTAAAGCATTAAAAATGCCAAGTGCTTCGGAGAATACTTGAAACATAATATGGCGGCGGTATTTTACTTTCCCTGTTGCCGTGGTGTGATAAATCTTACTTAGGAGAATGACAGAATGAAAAAGAAATTCTTACCGTTTATTTTGAGCGGTGTCCTTGCATTAGCCGGTTGTATACAGCAGCAAGGCTTCGATTACAAAGAACTGAATAAAGAATTAAATGGGCTGACAATGCCCATTGATCGGAAGAATACCAAGATTACCATGCTGACCGAATCGACAAATACCAATTTGAATGATACGATGTTTATGAACCGGCTTCGCGAAATCACAGGCTTGAATATAGAGCTAATTTCTGTAAATCTTGCAAACATAAAGCCCAAACTTCAATCTATGATAGCCAGTAAACAGCTTCCCGACATTTCACAGTGCTTTCTAGACGACTTTGATATTTATGAACTCGCAAAAAATAATACTTTGGTCCCCATCGACGAGTATCTGGACATTATGCCTAATTTCAAGAAGCTATATGCGGACACCCCGGAAAATACCCGAATGTTTACGGAATATCAGCAGTATGACGGCCATCTGTATCAAATCAAAGCATACGGCTATGCCAGAAAAATCAACCATTGTTTCATGTATCGGAAGGACATTTTTGAAAAAAACGGGATAAAGCCATGGACAAATACAGAAGAATTTTATCAGAATCTCAAGCGGCTGAAAGAGATATATCCGGCGTCTTACCCCATGTCGGCGAAGCTCCAGATGGAGTTAACGAATTACTTAGGAGCGCAATGGGGTCTCCGGGATACAAACTTTTATTACAACTGGGACACTCTGAAATGGCAATATGGAAAAACCAGCGAGCCCATGCGGGATATGATGAACTTTCTGCGAAAACTTTATCAGGAGCAGCTGCTGGACAAAAATTTTCTGACCAACACACCATCCGACTGGACAGCCCAGATGACAACTGAGGAAAGCTCTTTTGTCACTCTGGATTGGGTTGACCGGATGGATATGTTTAATGACGATATGCAGAAATCCAACCCGGAATATGAGATGACCGTTGGCTACCCCATTGGCCCGGAACGGCGATACCGTTCTATGGACCGTATTAATAGTTCTTACAGCTATCTCGTTTCCAATAATAAAAACAAAGAGCTCTCTCTAAAGCTCATGGACTTTCTGATCAGTGAAAAAGGTGCAGAGCTTGCCACGCTTGGCGTAGAGGGAGAGTCCTTTCGCTTCAGGGATGATATGAGTGTGGAATATTTGGGCTTTGATATCAAAGCGGAACTGAATATTAAAAATCTGGAGAAAAAATATGGACTTTTCATAGCAGGAACAACGATTCGTTTTGATCCCCGCTGCGCTTATTTTCAATATACTCCAAAAACAGAGGAGGCACAAAAATTTGTGGTTGAAAATGATCTTCTATTGCCCAACTACTACAGAACCCGCGTTCCTCCAGAAAATTTAGAAGAGTTCAATCAAATCCAGTCTGATTTGGATAAAGAATTTTCAAAAATCTTTGTGCGTTATGTAGTGTCCGGCGAAAATCCGGAGACCGTATGGACGGAATGGCTCCGGAAAGCCCAAAGTCTGCATGTAGATACCTATGAACAAATTCTCAATGACAAAGTCAGTATTCCGGTTCCCTGTACATAACTTCATGAAATAAGACAAGGCTGTAATTGTCTTGTCTTATATTTCTTGTGTCGACGAAAAAGTCCTGTCAGTTTGGTGTCTGAATAGAAAAATTAGTAAAACAAAAACCCTACAACCTTAGCGGTTGCAGGGTTTTTGTTTGTGGTGAGCCATCGGCGATTCGAACGCCGGACAACTTGATTAAAAGTCAAGTGCTCTACCGACTGAGCTAATGGCCCATATGGCTGGGATAGCAGGACTCGAACCTACGAAATGCCAGAGTCAGAATCTGGTGCCTTACCAACTTGGCTATATCCCAACATCTATTAAAAGGGATATTCTCTTCTTCAGGATGTCCAATATCCCTCTATCATAAAAATGTGTTTCTTTCCTTTTCGTTTACCACAAGAAAACACATTCTATATGTGTATTAAAAAACTCGGCAGCTATCTACTTTCCCGGGCAGTCTCCCGCCAAGTATCATCGACGTGTAAGAGCTTAACTTCCGTGTTCGGTATGGGAACGGGTGTACCCTCTTAGCTATCGCTACCGAGT
>NZ_JAHLPV010000011.1 GCF_018918095.1 Acetivibrio sp. MSJd-27
ACTTATAACGATGCAAACATGCTGACTGCCCAGACCAACCGATTGGGAGAAAATGTTTTGGGACAGTATTCCGTCAGCTACTATCTGGACGGCAACAAGGAAAGCATTGCGGAGAGCGGAAAGCCGACCACCAGCTATCTCTATGATGATATGGGCAGGCTGACCCAGGAGGTTATCGCCGGGGAAAGCCAGACCAACTATCAGTACGACAGCTTCCTGAACCGGAGCCGGAAGGTGGAAAAGGATGCGTCGGGCAACGTCATAAAGACAAACACTTATCAGTATAATAAGAATAACTGGCTGCTGGAAGACCGGGAAACAGCGGGAGAAAGCCAAGGGAATGAAGTAATCAGAAACTTCTTCTATGACAACATGGGCAATCAGACCATGAAGACCATCACCACCATCGGCGAAGCAGCCGGAAGCCAGTCGGTCACCATCGGGGAGGATCCTAACGGAATCCAGCTGTTTGAATACGATCCGCTGAACCGGATGACAAAGTCCACCATAAACAATGTGACAACGACGTACACATACGACGCCAATGGTTTACGCCAGAGCAAAACCACCAACGGCGTGACCACCAGCCATATCTATGACGGGCAGAATATTGTCATGGACAGCAAGAGCGGAGAAAAACAAATCTTCCATAGAGGTATTTCCCTGATTTCCAGAACCGTAAACGGAGGAAGCAAGGAGTATTATACCTTCAATACCCACGGAGATACCGCACAACTGGTCAACGCAAGCGGAACCATATTAAAAGATTATACCTACGATGCATTCGGGAACCAGAAACAGGAACAGGCAGAAGACAACAATCCGTTCCGTTACTGCGGAGAATATTTCGATAGTGAAACCGGATTTATCTATCTCAGGGCAAGGTATTATGACAGTTCTATCGGGAGGTTTATTTCTGAAGATCCAATTCGAGATGGAATGAATTGGTTTATTTATTCAAACAATAATCCACTACTATTTGCTGATCCAAGTGGATTGAAACCTTCCGTGTGTCAAGCAGCTAAAATGTCCAAACATATATATGAATATGATAAAAACTCTAGCAGAAACGAACGAACGGTGGAAGGCTGGCGATTGATAGATGTATGGAAAGGCCGTGAAAGTTTAAAAATGGGAATTTATATAAAAGACAGTGACAATTGGCAAAATCCTTCGGAATATGCTATCGTATTTAGAGGAACATCAACTTGGTTCGACGAAGATGGACTTAGCAGTGAAGGGCGAAACAATTTGGAAGCTGGCGCTTCAGGAAAATCAGCGGATCTATGGGATGCAATGAATTTTGCTAAATGGTTTGTAGATTCTCATTCTCAGGAAGTAACTTTTGTTGGTCATTCAAAAGGTGGCGGTGAAGCTATTGTAGCTGCAGATTATATGGATAAAGACGCAATTACATTTAATGCAGCAAATTATAGTTTCAAAAAATATGTTTCGGGAAAAGGAAAAGGCAGGATTGATAATTATTATATTGAACGTGAAATACTTTCACCATTGATAGGTACAGCAAGTATTGGAGAAACACATTGGTATCCTACACGATATTGGGCAAAAGAATGGGATGTATTAGGAAAAAAAATTAAAATGTCTGCTCCAATCAAGAATCATGCTATAGAAACAGTAATTGAATCAGTTTGCTAGGAGGATATTTATGAAAAAAAAACGAAAAGCTATTGGTATTATAGTGATACTATTTATAATAATCTCACTTTTACTAATTGGCATTTTGTATTTCTTAGTAATGAGTGGTGCTGTATTTTCATTGATGCCAGATCCTCCTGCACCTGAAATTACATATGGAGAGTTTGATTATAAATTAGTGTATGAGTTAAATGATGAAACAAAAGTATCTGAAGGCACTTTTATATGTGAATTTGCTGGATTTTATAGTTTAGGAAGTGCAGGAAAATATCGCAAGTGGAACATGCACTTAAACAATGATGAGAATTATATTACTCTTTTAGATTTAAGTAATGGGGATGTTGTTGATGATTTTAACCATAAAATTTTGAAATTATATTTTTCTCCTGGAAACCCAGGATATTACATGGGGGACAATTCTATTGATATTGGACAACAGCCGTGGGATTTAAAATGGATAGATTATATGTATGAAGATACTGATGGCACAATAGGACA
This sequence comes from Acetivibrio sp. MSJd-27, assembly GCF_018918095.1. Taxonomy (GTDB): domain Bacteria; phylum Bacillota; class Clostridia; order UMGS1840; family HGM11507; genus HGM11507. The sequence goes on from NZ_JAHLPV010000011.1 coordinate 2,158, forward strand.
TAGTGGCTATCGAGCAGACGAAGCATATGAGAAATACAAAATCAAACTTATAAGTTGGGAAGTATCTTCACCAATTCAAAACAGTTTCCATTAGTCAACGCAAGGTTAGAAAACGGTTCTATTGACAACATCTAGTGTATGTTAAATTGTTTCAGGGGACAAATTTGATGTCTGACGACAGGTGACATTATTTTCGTCCCCTGTCTTTTCTTCTGTATCCATCCATGAAAAGTACGACAAGCTGGGGAATCTGAGCTATCAGAAGGATGGCCATTGCGGAAACCGGAAAGTAGAACCTATTGTTTCTCATTTTATGGTTCTGGAAGCTATCCTAACGAAGGACAGGGTTCAAAGGAGGTTATTTTTACACGATGAAGATAATGCAAAAGATAACTTTAATGTTATGTAGTATAACTGCATTATTTTACCTAATAGGATTCATACCAATTAAATGGGCAATAAAAAAAGAAGACATTAAGGATGATAGAGAAAATTATATCGTTGTACAGGCAGAGGCATCTACAGTTTCAGCTTGGATCTACGAAAAAGAGTCCGAATGGCGAAATGTATCGCTTCTGAATGAAACTATCAGAAAATTTAATAGAGAGTTAGCAGGTTTGGGTAATCAATATATTTGTTATGGAAAATTTAACGGTTCAACAGAAAGTATTGGTATCCAAGTAGAACTTTTTGATGTAACAGGTTGGGATATCCTGTATCCTATTAAACGTAACAAATATATGGAGGGTATCTTGCCCAAATCATATTTATGTATCTTTGATAAGGCAGAAAGTTTATATTATACCTTATTTTGGTGGAAAGGATAAACCAAGTACATTGAACGATCTATGTCTTGACGAAGAAAAGCACGAAATATCTATTCTATCAAAAACCTTTTAAAAATGGGGACTGGAAAACTCTAGCCCCCAAAATATTGTTTTTCTCAAGCCTCCATTATTCTTTAAACTTTGTTTTATTATGTCACAAATTCAATAAGCGATTTGCTCCTAAAAGAGCATCGGCTATTTTTTCTAAATCTTTCATCGAAAACTTATCATTTCTAAGTTTATTTATTACTTCTCCAGCAGAACCTCCTAAACGAATTATAATTCTGCTATCATAACAGCGCTTATACGCCATTGCTATTTTTTAGCTTATCGTACTGAGTGAGATTCTTTTAAAGCAGATGCCAAGATTGAGATAAACTGAGCTGTACCCGGCTTTTTCTCCAAAGGATGACCCGCCATCTTCTCCAATGATTCAGAATTGTTATTCCAAATCATCGTTAAAATCGTCCGTATATTACGCTCCACTGCATTCCATGTAGTATGATACTTTTTCGCTACTTCGGGATATAGCCGCTTTGTCACCAGTGATAATCTTTGCGGCTTCTGTGCAGCTAAATATACTGCATAAGCGGTTTGTGTATAGCCTTTATAATTAGATGAAATCCCCAGCATATGAAACAGCTTGTACACCTTAGGCATTTCAATACTATCTCTAAACAGCATCTTTGTTTTCCACCTCACAAATCAGTTCTCGAAAATCCAACAAAAGCTGTTTTATTTCTTTTTCTTCCATGAGGTTCATAAGAAACAGCAAAGATTGAGCGGACAAACAGTACTTTCCTGTTTCCAGATAGCTATAAGCCCTTGGAGTAATATGCAGTAACTCTGACATTTTATCTTGAGATACTTTTAGCTTACATCGAATACTTGATGTATAATTTGTAAGTAAATCTTTCACAATTGATTTGTAGGTGCTCACTGTATAAAACCTCCATATTCTTATATTTTATGGATATTTTATAACGTTCGGAAGTATATTTCAATGAAGCACACTTCTATCGGGTGAATTTTGCTATTTAATAAAGAATTTGTGTGGCTTAATCACTGGGCTGTCTGAATGTGGATGATCATAAAATCATGGCTTAACAATCCTCAAAGGGAGCGTGCCTATTTTTACACATTTTCAATTGACGAATAAATTTCAACTAGAAAGCGTAATCGAAATATCAAGAAGAATAACAACAAGAACTAAAAACATGCAAAATCTTTAATATGAGAAATATATCATATCCAAGAAAATATTCCATTAAAAAAAGCACTTTAATAAAGTGCTTTTTTGGAGGCGCCACCCAGATTTGAACTGGGGAATAAAGGTTTTGCAGACCTCTGCCTTACCACTTGGCTATGGCGCCATACTATATTATATGGAAACTTAATAAAATGTTGAAAACAAAAGACGCAAAAATATGCGTCTTTTATCTTCTGTGGAGCGGAAGACGAGATTCGAACTCGCGACGTTCACCTTGGCAAGGTGACGCTCTACCACTGAGCCACTCCCGCAAATGGTGCCTCCGGGCGGAATCGAACCACCGACACGGGGATTTTCAGTCCCCTGCTCTACCGACTGAGCTACAGAGGCAAAATCTCAATCTTCAAAAAGATGAGATTCTGGCGACCCGGATGGGGCTCGAACCCACGACCTCTAGCGTGACAGGCTAGCGTTCTAACCAACTGAACTACCGGGCCAAATTTAAGTGGTGGGCACAATAGGGCTCGAACCTATGACCCTCTGCTTGTAAGGCAGATGCTCTCCCAGCTGAGCTATGCGCCCACTTCATTGTGTAAACAACAAAAATTATTATACACTATTTAAAACAAGTTGTCAATACTTTTTTGAATATTTTTCATATTTTATCAACGTTGCTTTGGTCGTCTCACTGACAAGAGTTATTATACACAACAAAAAGATAAATGTCAAGCATTTTTGAAATGTTTTTATTATTTTTTTTGATTTCTTTTTTCCAAAATTTCCTTTGCCTGAACAGCTACTCTTCGATACATTTCCAGCTCTTCCAATGTGAAGTCATATTTTTTATTACAAAAATGGCATACGGTTTCAATCCCCTCTTTTGCTTCGATCATACGTCCCAGTTCCTCTTCTCCCAAAGAAATCAAACCTCTTTCAAACCGTGCCTTGGAGCAATCACACTGATATTTCGGATAAAGTGTTTCAATGCATTCATAGTCCAGTCCATTTAATAATATGCCCAGGATATCCTGAATATTTTCATGTTCTGCTAACAATTTTGAAATCGTAATTCCGGAATTCAGAATTTCTTCTATCTTTACGATGGTTTCTTCCGATGCCTCTGGCAGCAATTGAATCATAAATCCGCCGGCTTTAAGCACACAGCCGGATTCCTTGTCCACCAAAACGCCCAGCCCTATTGAGGTCGGAATTTGCTCTGACTTTGCAAAGTAGTAAGTGATATCCTCGGCGATCTCGCCGCTGACCAGGGGAATGGTTCCCGTATAGGGCTCTTTCAGCCCGATATCTTTTACAATTGTGAGTGTTCCGTTCGTGGTAAGCAGTCCGCCCACATCCAATTTACCATCCGCACGCAGAGGCAGATCCGCATCGGGATTACTGATATAGCCTTTTACCTCACAGGCTGCATTGGAAAGAGTAATAATATTTCCTGCTCTGCCTTCCGTACGAATCTGGATGGAAACAGAATCCTTTTCTCCTTTCAAATCAGCTCCCAGTATCACATTTGCCGTCAGTGTTCTTCCCAAAGCGGCTGTAGCAGTCTTCGTCGTATGATGCCTTCTGCGCGCCTCATCTGTCAATTCTGTGGTATCCGCTACATAAACCCGGACTTCCCCGTTTAATGTCAATGCTTTTATTATTGTATTCATCTTGATTCTCCTATCTTCTGTGCAACCATAAATATCCGTTCCGACGCAGGTTTTGGCCTGCGAAAGGAAAAGGCATCATATGTACCAAGCAATTTCAGCCCCGCTTCTTTTAACATTGTACCCAGTTCACCCGGCGCATATGCTCTCTCATAATGTTCTTCATAGAACCTTTCAAACAAGGTTCCTTTTTCCCGGTAAAACAGATCAATAAAAAACGTGCAGATCCCAGAACGCTTGTCCAGTTCATTCTGCCAAACACAATAGACGCTTTCCTTGTCATAGACAAAGGTGTTTCCATCCAGGACATTTTGAAACTTATGGGGAGTATTGATATCGAAGATAAAAATGCCGCCAAAATTCAAATAATTTTTTACCAGGCGAAACATTCTTTTTAAATCCTTTTTCGAAAGGACATAGTTGACTGCATCCAAAGCAGAATAAATAACATCAACTGTCCCGTACAATTCAAAATCCGTCATATCCTGCTGAAGAAACAGCACTTTATCCGTTTTCGTGCGGGCAATGTTCAGCATTTCCCCGGAGATATCCACGCCTATCATGTCATAGCCACGGTTCGCCATCATAGCTGTTACCGTTCCTGTCCCACACCCTAAATCCAGAACCAGTTCCGGCTTGATTCCCTGTCTTGCAAAAATTTCTTCATAGTAGTCCGCAAATTGTTTGTATGCAATATTATCCGTCAGCAAGTCATAGCCGCGGGCAAAAGAATTATACATTTTCTTTTCCGCCCAGCCTTTCCAAGGCCAAAAGGTAACCATCGTTGCCGTAATTCAGGCAGCGGCTGACCCGGCTTATGGTGGCGGTGGACGCCCCTGTTTTCTTTGCCACATCGGAATAGATCTCGTTATTGTGAAGAAGCTTGGCCACTTCCATACGCTGTGCCATAGACTGCAGTTCTGTTATCGTACACAAGTCCTCAAAAAAAGCCTTACATTCTTCCACATTCTTCAATGTGAGGATCGCTTTATATAAACCCTCTATCACCGGCGTATCCAGTTTTTTATTCATGGCGGTTACCCCTTTCTGTTAAATATCCTCAATCTGCCAATCGATCGGTTCCTTATGCAGGGAACTTAAAATTTCATTTGTTTTGGAAAAATGCTTACAGCCGAAAAATCCATTATATGCGGACAACGGGCTTGGATGTGCAGCTTTTAATATGTAATGCTGGGGATTTGTAATTAGCCCTTCCTTCCGCTTTGCATTCCCGCCCCACAGCAGAAAAATCACCGGTTCTTCCCTCTCGTTCAGCTTACGGATGATCTCATCTGTGAGAAGCTGCCATCCGATATCCTGATGAGAGTTGGCACGATACGCTTCCACTGTAAGGGAAGCATTTAACAGAAGGACACCTTGTTCCGCCCATTTTTTCAAATAACCGTTGTTGGGAATACGAAGCCCTAAATCACTCTGCAGTTCCTTATAAATATTCTGAAGGGACGGCGGTGTAGAAATTCCCGGTTTCACAGAGAAGGATAGTCCATGCGCCTGCCCGTCCCCATGATAAGGATCCTGTCCCAGAAGCACCACTTTTGTATCTCGATAGCTGGTATATTTCAATGCGTTAAAGATATCGAACATGTCAGGGAACACTTTCTTATGAGCGTATGCCTCTTTTAGAAACTCCCTGATTTTCGCATAATATTCTTTCTGAAACTCTTCTTTTAAAATTTCATCCCAATCATTTCCGATATTCACCATAGGAACACCTCCACTTTCGTATTATATCACTTTAACGCGTAAAAGTAAAGGAGAAAAAACAACGGCTGTATCAAAAAAATACAGCCGTATAGAACAATAAAAGCATAAAACTAGTCTGGTTTCAAACTATTTTGCTTCTATCTGCTGGGTCTCAAAAGAAAGCGGTAATTTATCTGTTTCTCACTGAGCTGATATTTCTCCATCAGTTGGGGACCGCAGCTTCCGGATCCAATCCCCGAAACCTTATAATCCACTCTCAAGATATTTTTCCCGCTCCTTTCCAATTCAAAAGCATGCCCCTTTTTGGTCAATTCCTCTGCCGAATAGCTGGACAGTTGGCAGGCCACCGGGCTATGCGCCGCTATTTCCATTCCGTTTTCCATCCACAGATGTGTAACCCCCTCATGATTGCCGTGCTCCTGCGGCATGATATAGGGTACATATTCTTTCTCCACCGTGCTGTGATAAAGTCCCATTCCCACGTGATGGCACATATCCGCATAGTTTTCATAGGGACCTTTTCCGAAATAGGAGAACTTGTTCCAGTCGTCGTTAAAAGAGATCTCAAAGCCGAACCGCGGCAGGTAAACAATATTTTCCCTCACCCTCGCCGATACATCGAAAAGAATTTCTCCGCTGTCTGAAATGATATAACGGTTTTCATAATGCAGAAAAGGAGCTCTGGCCAATCCGCTGAGGGATCCCTGCACAGTAATCACATTTTGTTCTATTTTCCAGCTGTAAATTTTATTGCTGAGCAGATTGAAATTGTAAGACGCCATATTGTCCTCATAAAGTCCCCAGCGTTTTTTAATCTGGCGATCGTTATCGGCAGGCGCCCGCCAGACCGTCATTTTTATCTGGCCGTCCAGCAATTCTTTTCCGTCTCGAACGAGGGAATCAAACGCGCCGTAATGGGTATTAAAGCGATAAGTGAATTCTTTTCCAGACAGAACAGCATACTCTTTTTCCAGGGTTATTTGCAGTTGTTTCGCAGTGCCGGAGATGACTGTTTTTTCTTGCGGGACCAGAAGAGTATGCTGTTCGAAAGCCAGTTCATATCCCTCTTTGCACCATGGTGTTTCCCGTTTCTCAACAAGGTAGATATTCAGATAAGCCCCCAAACAGCAGACCTCCGGCATGGAAAAACAAAGCTTATACTCTTTTTTCTCATGGGGTGCAATATCACAGCAAAGCGCACCATTCTCCATGGCTTTTCCGTCAATCATAATCTGCCATTGCAGAATATAGTGTTTCAGATTTGTAAAATCAAACCGATTTTCCACCGTCAACAAGTCTCCTGACAGTTCTGTTCTGATTGGCTGATAAACCGCTTTTGCCTCCAGCGTTCCAGCTTTGAAGCTTCTGTCAGGAAAGACAAGACCGTCGCAGCAGAAATTTCCGTCGTGTATTGGCTCGCCGGAATCTCCGCCATAAAGATATCCTTTTTCGCAGAGAACGGTATGATCCGCCCATTCCCAGATACAGCCGCCCAGCAGTTTCGGATTGCGATATATCTTTTCCCAGTAATCAAAAATGTCTCCCGGTCCATTGCCCATGGCATGGGAATATTCACACAGAAACACCGGACGTTTGTCGCCGTCCACAATCAAGTCTTCCAGCTTATCCACATCAATATACATATAGGACAGCAGATCAACCGAAGGAGGATTCCCCACTTCGCAGGCGCGTTCATAATGTACAAGCCGGCTGCCATCCCGTTTCCGGATCCATTCGCTCATGGTATCAAAGGCCTTCGCATAGCCACTTTCATTCCCCAGTGACCAGACAATGACACTGGGATGATTTTTGTCCCGTTCCACCATTCTTGTAACCCGTTCCAGAAAAGCATCCTGCCATTCATCCCTCTGCGCAGGCCAATCTTCATGGTAATCCTCGAATCCCAGCGGTTCTTTCCGGGACGCAAAGCCGTGCAGCTCCACATCCGCCTCGTCAATCACATAAAACCCCAGTTCATCGCACATATCCAAAAAGGCCGGCGCCGGAGGATAGTGAGAGGTACGGATGGTATTGATGTTCAGCTGCTTCATCAGCAGTAAATCCTTTCGCATATCCTCCTCGGTCAGATAATACCCTTGCACTGAATGGGAATCATGGTGATTGATCCCCTTGAGCTTAATCGGTAAGCCGTTTAATAAAAGCTCTCCGTTCTCCGCCTGGTCCAAGATACGCATTCCAATCTTCTGAGGGATATATTCATCCCCTCGTTTCAGGATAACGGTATATAGAGCCGGTGTCTCCGCCGTCCACAGCTTGGGATGCTCCACCGCAAAACAAACGGTATTCACGCCTTCCGCTGAGTCAAGCAATGTCTTCCCATCATACAGGAAGCACTCCGCTTTTCCGTCAAACATGACCGTGATTGTATCCAGAGAAGTTTGTATTTCAACATCCTGAATGCCGTCATACTCCCGGCTGAGCAGATAAACATCCCGGAAAATACCCGACATGCGAAAAAAGTCCTGATCCTCCAAGTAACTTCCGACACACCATTTTAAAACCTTGACCTGGATTTGATTTTTTCCCGCATGAACCGCTTTGGTAATATCAAATTCCGCCTGCATATGGCTTCCCTGACTCATTCCAATCTCCACGCCGTTGACGGAGAGGTAAAGGCAGGAGCTGACGCCTTCAAATACAAGCATTGTCCGCTTTTTCAGCCATGTATCGGGAATATCCGCTGTGCAGGCGTAAACGCCGCAGGGATTGTCATCCGGTACATAGGGCGGATCGACCGGATGGGGATAGTTAACATTCGTATAATAAGGTTTTTCATACCCCTTCATTTGCCAGTTGGAGGGCACCTCTATTTCATCCCATTCTTCTATGGCATCCGGTACATCAATATCGCGGTTGAAATATTTGAATTTCCAAATCCCATTCAATATCTGAACATTTTCCGATGTGTTCCGCTCCATTGCAAGCGCCCCATACAGACTATGATAGGGAATAAAAGAAGTCCGCTCTTTTTCTCTGTTTCTGCTTGTTACCATTGGATTTTCATAATCTCTCATAAGAATCCTCCCAATTCGGTTGAAAAATTTCTTTCTATGTTTTATTATAGAGAAAAGAGGAAAAATAGCAAGGGCAACATTTGAAGAAAACATGTAAAATATGAAGGTGAATTCGATGAAAGTAATCTCTTTTTCCAACCTCAATCACAGCCTGCCCATTTATATAACAGGAATCGGGCTGGATTATCCCCAGGATGAAATGCGAAGAGAAGAGGGCTTTGAGGATTATCAGTGGCTGGAAAACGCCGGCGGAAGCGGAATTTTATATGCCGGCGGTGAATCCTATCCCATCGAGGGACAAATGGGCTTTTTGCTCCCGAAAGGATTGCCGCATCACTACCGCCCCGTATCGAAAAATTGGGTCGTGCATTGGGTGACCTTTAGCGGAGACGCAGTACTCCCTTATTTTCACTCCCTGCATCTGGAATCCTTTTTGCTGTGCGGCGAATCGGTTCTGCCTTGCCTGAAACGTGCCGCTGCGCAGGAGGATACGCTGGACGGAGGAGCTGGAAACTCCGCAATTATGATCGAACTTCTCTGCCAGCTCGCCAAAGGCGGAGAACACCATGTTCTCTCCCCCGCCATCTCCTATCTGTACGAACATTACCGCGAGGATATCCTTCTCACGGATTTGGCAGCTGTTATGAATCTCTCTCCTCAGCATTTCTGTAAGCTTTTTCTGAAATATACCGGTTCTCGCCCCTTCTCCTATCTGGCAAAACTCCGCATCTCCAAAAGCAAGGAGCTGATGCTGTGTGACCGTTCCCTTTCCGTCCGCCAGCTTGCGGAGGCAGTGGGCTATCATTCCTATCAGTATTTCATTCGGGTATTCAAAAAACTGGAAGGTATTTCACCGGGTGAGTACCGAAGAAATTTTCTTTCGTAGCGCTGAGAATGATGATTCGAAAATAATGATTGACTTTTGGGCTTCTTAATTGTATAATTATTATGGGCTTCAAAAGTGAGGTGAATTCATTGCCTGAAAAAAAGAAATTAGGTCGTCCTACAGATAATCCGAAAGGGACATCGATTCATGTTCGCCTGGATGAAGAGTGCAGAATAACTTTAGAAAAATATTGTCAGCAAAAGAATGTCACTAAAATGGAGGCAACGAGACGAGGTATCAAAAAACTGAAGGAAGATCTAAATTAAAAAGGAAGTCCGGCTTTCCCGACCAAAGCAAATCCGAACTTCCCCAACTCGCACCTTCTGCAAAAGCAGAGATACATAAATACTATACCATATGTATCTTTCTCTTTCAAGCAGTTTGTGCGTAATTTGAAAGGATGAAAGAAAAAATGGACATTTTAAAAAAGCTATTTTTGGGTGAAATCTCCCCTATTGAACAGCTTCGACCTCAGACTACGGAATACGATGGTTATGCACAGAAGTATTTTCAATATGAAAAACAGTTTTACAGTCGGCTGGACGAAGAATCAAAAAAACAGTTTCAAGAACTTTTCGAGCTGGAAAGCCAAATGGAACTAGAAGAATTTTCCCTGTGCTTCTGCCGCGGTTTTAAGCTGGGGATCCAACTTATGCTGGCGGCAATGGAAACATAGAATTTCGCTGGAAGCAATGATAACAAAATTAAATGTTTTCAATTAAAATAATGGTTCTGAGCCAATCTTTCAAGTATAATACAACGGCTCAGAACCGTTTTCACTTTATCCCCCAATATGTATAATAAATTTCCTTTCGTTTGCCAATACTATAAAAAGAAGATTTCAAAAAATATATGCCGTGAACAACGGCGGATTGGAGAATACTTATGTCACATCAGCACCTTTTTTATCAGCCTGTGGGAAAGCCGGACTATGAGGCTTTGAAGTTTCAGCTTGGTTCCATGCGGGGCATTATCTCGATGGATATCGACGGGGAAAGCAGCGGCGTTTCGGTAGACTATGATGACATTTATGTCAGCGAGACACAAATCTCCAGATGCCTGAACGAAATCGGTTACAGGAGAAAAGAAAAATGCTAGGACAATATGCCGGAAGAGAGGAACCACCATGAATGCAAACAACCTGATCGCCGAAATGTCTCCCTATCTGCTCCAGCACGCCTATAATCCGGTGCACTGGTATCCATGGGGAGATGAGGCTTTTTCCAAAGCAGAGACAGAGGATAAGCCGGTTTTTCTGTCCATCGGTTATTCCACCTGCCACTGGTGTCATGTGATGGAGGAGGAATCCTTCGAGGACAAAGAGGTGGCAGAAATCCTGAACCGCTCTTTTGTCGCTGTCAAAGTGGATCGCGAGGAACGTCCGGACATTGACACGGTCTATATGACGGTTTGCCAGGCCATGACCGGACAAGGCGGCTGGCCCTTGACTATCCTGATGACGCCGGAAAAGAAACCGTTCTTTGCCGGAACGTATTTTCCCAAGCACAGTTTCCGGCAAATGCCAGGTCTTGTGGAGCTTTTGGAGCTCGTTGAAGCGCAATGGCAAAACAGCCGCGGAGAGTTGTTGGAAGCAGGCGAAAAAATCGCTGTGTTTGCCAGCCAGCTTGAGGAGCAAACCAGCGGTGCGAAAATCAATGAGAGCGTTTTAAAGGACGCGCTTCAGCAATTTAAGGATGCATTTGACCAAAAATACGGCGGCTTTTCCCCCGCTCCCAAGTTTCCCACCCCGCACCATCTTCTGTTTCTGTTACAATACAAGTCTTCCTGCGCTATGGCGGAGAAAACGCTGGAATCCATGTACCGCGGCGGCATTTTTGACCACATTGGCTTCGGATTTTCCCGCTATTCCACCGACCGAAAATGGCTCGTACCCCACTTTGAAAAAATGCTGTATGACAACGCGCTTTTGGCCTATACCTATCTTTCCGCCGATTCCCCTTTCTTCCACAAAGTAGCAGAAAAAGTTCTTCGGTATCTGGAGCGGGAGATGCGTTCGCCGGAAGGTGGTTTTTATTCCGCACAGGATGCCGACAGCGAAGGTGAGGAGGGAAAATATTATGTGTTCACTCCCGAGGAAATCATCCGCCAATTGGGAGCGGAAAAGGGAGTGGCCTTCAACTTGCATTTTGATATCACTCAGAACGGGAATTTTGAAGGGAAAAGCATTCCTAATCTGCTCAGCAACACCGCGTTTCAAATGGAAGATCGAGAGATAGAAAAGGCGGCCGAAATCCTGTATTCCTACCGCAGGCAAAGAACAAAGCTTCATCTGGATGACAAGATACTGACCTCGTGGAATGGAATGGCGCTGGCCGCATTTTCCAAAGCCTACCGCGTTTTAAAAGCGGAGAACGATTTAAAACTGGCGGAAAACTGCTATTCTTTCATCGAGAACCATCTCTCTATGGAAAAGAAGCTGTTTGTCCGCTATCGCAATACGCAGACCGCAGGAAAAGGCCATTTGGACGACTATGTATTTTATATCTGGGGATTAACCGAACTATATCAGGCAACCGGACGTCCGCTGTATCTCGCAAAGGCGGCGGACTACTGCAGTACGGTTCTAGAAGCCTTCTGTGATGAGAAGAACGGCGGATTTTTTCTCACGGAAAACAGTGCCGAAACGCTTTTATTCCGTCCCAAAGAAACCTATGACGGTGCAATCCCATCCGGAAACTCCATGGCGTTTTATGTCTTTGTCCGCCTGTATCAGCTGACCGGAAGAAAGGAATATCAGGAAGCCTCTGAACGACAGTTGGCTTTTTTAAGCGGAAAACTCACCGAATATCCTATGGCGCACAGCTTTTCCCTCTATGCGCTTCACCGGTATTTTCATCCCGGCAAACGCTTGGTTTGCGTCTTGCGCACTCCGGAGGAACGGCAAAAGCTTTTACCTTACTTCCACAAGTTTGAAAACATACTGGTTTTAGGAACGGAGGAAGATGAACTGCTCCGAAGGACTGTCCTCCCCCTGGAGCACTATTCTCTGAAAGACGGAAAAACCACCTTCTATGTATGCGGAGAAAACAGTTGTTCTCCACCCTTCCACAATATCGAAAACTTAGAGAATTCATTGGATTAAATATGGAAAAGACCGTGAAACTGCTTCTGCAGTCCGCGGTCTTTTTTGGAAAACATCTTCTATTTTTTTTGCTCCATCGCTTTTTTCATGGCAAGCTCCAAAGCGCTCATTCCAGTATCTGCGCTTTTTTGCTTATTCAGATACTGCTGAACCTGTTTTTTGGACATGCCGGAGGAAGTCTCGCTCATTCTTTTGTGGAAGGATTCCGCCCGTTCCCGGTAGCCGCACTGGCAGCGGTAAGTCTTTTTCTCGTCCTTCCCAAACAGCTCCATGGTCTTGTGGCACTGGGGACACCGTGCGTTGGTCTTGATGCTGACGCTTTCCCTGTATCCGCACTCCCTGTCCTGACAAACCAGCATTTTGCCCCGCTTTCCGTTGACGCTCAGCATAAATTTACCGCACTGGGGACACACGTTTCCGGTCAGATTGTCATGAGTGTATTTTTCCTCGCTGGCGGCAACTGTCTGCACCAGCTTTTTCGCATATTTTTCAATTTCGCCGATGAAGGCGTCCTTGTTGTATTTGCCCTTGCTGATGGCTTCCAGCTGCTGCTCCCATTTTGCGGTGAGGAGCGGTTCCCGCAGATCCTGCGGAGCCAGCTTCACCAGCTGGATTCCCTTGGAGGTCGGCACGATGCTCTGCCCCTGCTTCTCCACATAGAAGGAGGAAAACAGCTTTTCAATGATATCCGCACGGGTTGCAGGCGTGCCCAAGCCGCCGCCGATGTACTCCTTCATACTCTTGTCGCTGATAAACGCGGAGGGATTTTCCATAGCGGAGAGCAGCGTCGCCTCGGTATACCTTGCAGGCGGCTTTGTCTTGCCGGATTTGACCTGAACGTTTTTGCAGGAGAAACTGTCCCCCCGTTTCAGAGCGGGCAAATCCTGTTCCTCCAGCTCCTCCTCGTCCGCAAAGTCATAGACCTTTTTCCAGCCCTTATCCACCGTTTCCCGGCCGACCGCGCTGAATTTCTCGCCGCCGGCTTCCAGCTCCGCCTTCTGCTGTTTAAACACATAACTCCCGTAGAAGCAGGTGAGAAAACGGCGTACCACCAGCAGATAAATCCTCCGCTCGTCATTGGTCAAATCGGACAGATTCACTGGCTGCTCGGTGGGAATGATGGCGTGATGGTCGGATACCTTTGCATTGTTGACACAGCTTTTGGCGATGGAACGCTTCCCGCCGATGATATCCCGCACCACGGGTGCAAACTCTCCCACCATCACCGCTTTCAGCCGTTCCGGAAGGGTGGGGACAATATCGTCGGTGAGATAGCGGGAATCGGTGCGGGGATAGGTCAAAGCCTTATGCCTTTCATACAGGCTCTGCATAAAGTTCAGGGTCTGTTTCGGGGAATAGCCGTACAGCTTGTTTCCATCCCGCTGCAATTCCGTCAGATCATAGAGAAGCGGAGGCGGCGTTCGTTTTTCGGTTGTCTTTAAATCCGTGATGCGGAAAGTTTGATTTTTCACTTTCTCCGCCACGGCGTCAGCTTTGTCCCGATCGAACGTGGAGTTCTGTCCTTTGGCGTCGTGCCAGTTCACATGAAAATTGCCCAGATTTGCCTGCACGGTGTAGTAATCCTTGGGGACAAAACGCCGGATATCTTCCTCCCGCGCCACAATCATAGACAGCGTGGGAGTCTGTACTCTTCCCGCGGAGAGCTGAGCGTTGTATTTGCAGGTCAGGGCGCGGGTTACGTTGAGCCCCACCAGCCAATCCGCTTCCGCTCTGCCCTGCGCAGACAGATACAGGTTCTGATATTCTCTTCCGTCCCGCAGATTGGAAAAGCCCTGCTTGATTGCCTTGTCGGTCTGCGAGGAGATCCACAGCCGTTTGATCGGCTTGCGGAAGCCCGCCTTTGCGAGAATCCAGCGTGCCACCAGTTCCCCTTCCCTTCCGGCGTCGGTTGCGATGATTAGGGAATCCACCTCCTTGCTGTGCAGCAGGTTTTTGACCACGCTATACTGCTTTGCCGTCTGGGGAATCACACAGAGCTCCATCTTTTTGGGCAGCATAGGAAGGGTTTCCATGCTCCAGGTTTTATACTGCTTGCCATATGCCTCCGGATCCGCCAGCGTCACCAAATGCCCCAGCGCCCATGTCACAATGTAACGGTCGCCGGAAAAGAATCCGCTGCCGTTCTTCCGGCATCCAAGCACTCTTGCCAGTTCCTTTCCCACCGACGGTTTTTCCGCCAGCACCAATGTCTTTGCCATTTTCTCGATTTCCTTTCTATTCTTCAGATTACCGCTGCACCTCAGAATCGAATTTTTTCCGGAAACGCCTTTTTCCGCAAAAGATTCCACATCTGATCGATATAAGACAGGGTATAATAATTTTCATAATAATGATAATAAAACGCGCCTTTTGACGTCATCTCATAGATTCCTCCGTGATGGGTAATATACTTCAGCCGTTTCGCCAGCCACAGTTCCAATCCGTATTTTTTTCTCAGCGGCACACCGAAGAATCCTTCAAAATCTGCTTCGGATACCCTTGTGGTATAGGCTGTCCAAAATAGATAATACACCATCCTCTGCCGTTCGGTAAAGCGCAGAGTCAATGCGGTTGGAAGATGATGCACGGCGATTCTGCGGATGTACTCCTCCACCGAAAAGGTATTGATTTTAAACTGTTTTTCCAAAAGAGTGGTGGCGGAACAGCCAAATCCTAAAAAGTTTTCCCGCGTCATAGAGGAATATTTTTTGCCGCCATGCTTAGAGAAAGTCCAGATAGATTCCCGATAACATCCTTTCTCTCTGCAATAGGAGGTGATATCTTCCAAAAGCTTTCTCTTTTCCCGATTATCCATAAGCGGAATCTGATGCTCCGCAAAGGAAAAATCAATAAACGGGTAAATTGCAATATGATCGGCACCGCCTTCAAAGGCAGTGTCAATATCCTGCTTCAACAGAGCAAAGGTTTCCCCGGGCAAAGCAAAAATAAAATCCATGGATACCGTCTCAAAAGCAACCTTGCGGATTGCCTGAAACATCGTTTCATAATCGGAGGAAGTCCGTCCCAGCACCTTCAAAAAAGTCTCCTGAAAGGATTGAATGCCAATGCTAATCTTTGTAACTCCCGCCTGTTTCAATTTCTGAAGAAGAGGAACTGTCACTTCATCCGGATGAAGTTCGATTCCAATCCCCTCTGTGATCTCAAAATAGATTTTCACCACACCGATTATTTCGGCAAGACGGTCGACAGCCAAAGCGGGAGAACCGCCGCCGATATACAGGCTAGTCACTGTTTTTTTACGATTTCCCTGTTGTTTTCCGACCAGATGAATTTCCTCTGTCAGTGCGTCTATGTATCTCTGTGCAAGCTGTTTTTCATATCTTACTTTACAGTAAGGACAAAAGGAACAAATCTCTCTGCAAAAAGGGATGTGTATGTAAAGTCCAAGCTGTTGTGTATCGGTATATGGAAGATTTTGATCATATTCTTTTGTAAAGCAAAAAGGTTTTGCTGATCTTGTCAGCCACATTCTTGCGGCGGTTGTAAGAAAGCTCATATCCTTTTCTCCGTAATCTTCAGATATATTTTAAATAAGTCGTCAGCATCTCAGACATAACACGCAGCTTTCCCTGAAATAGCAGAGCATACTCGGCCGCAAAGAAATAACCGCACCGGTCACACAAACCGGGTATGTCAATACATCTTCCGCAAACCGACAGTCTACCGTTCTCCATAACAACACATTGGGCGCAGGGGGTCGGAAACGAGTTATGGATCAGATAAGAAAAAGCGCTCTCTAGATTAAATACCGGATACCCCTGCCGTTTCAGTTTTCCGATGACACGGCAACATTGCTCTTTTTCCGCTTCGTTCAGATACAAGGTCTCCGTCCCCGGATACGGAGTATGAAAATTAAAAGAGACTGCCCGCACCTTCTCCTTTTCTTTTGCAATCTGACATACCCTTTCAACGGTATCTTTGTTTATTTGATTGATCGCCATATAGAGGCAGATATTATTGCCGGGTGATCGATCAATGTTCTCCATAATGGTGTCAAAGGTATCTCCGCGGATTTGATTGTGCCGTTGCCTATCGCCGTCAAGGCTTAAAAGAATCAGATCTGCCTTTGGCAATTCGAGGGGGAAAGTTCCATTGGTTACCGTATTTACAATCAGGAAACCCATCTGCTTCGCCTCTTTGACCAAATCCCGAAGCGTTTTCCCGCCGTCCTCCCACAGGAAGGTTTCGCCGCCGCAGAAAAAGAGTATCCGGATTCCCATCTGGTACAGTGTTTTCATCTCTCTTCGAATCTGCTCATACGGATAAATAACCGCTGTGATATTGTTGACGGCACAGTGCTTACAGGACAGATTGCATTTATCCGTCAGTATGATGGTTCCCAAAATGGGATCTTTTTTGTGAAACAAAATGGTTTTCAAACCAAATGCAGAAAAATAGAACAGAGAAGATCGTTTCATTTTTTCTCCTTTTTGCGAAATTGCTCCATATAAAATGTTTTCAAATATTGCTTTACAATTTCATCGCCAGTCTTCTATTTCAGGACAGAAACTCCATCCCCTCGCTTTTACACACGCTAATATGACATCACATTTCAATTTTTATCTTATTCCTTTACAACGTTTTCACATTCTTCTGCCCCAGCAGGCTCTCCAGAATGCCGACAAGGGTATCATCCCTTCTCACCCAGAGGGATTTCTCCGCCATGGTCTTCTGGTTCTTCTCCGCAAAATAGACATAGACAGGAATATTGCCGTGATATGCTTTCAGCGTCTCCTTCACCTGCGGAAGTGCCGCCTGGTTCTCTCCGGTGATTTTCAAATACAGACGGTTAAAGCCCTCCTGGTATTCATAGATGGAATCCAGATAGATACAAGCGTCCTCATCCTCCCGCTTGGAAACGCCGCCGTCCACTTCGACTACCAGACCATCCCGCAGCTGATGGGAGAACTGTTCAAATTTCTGTTGGTTACCGTATTTACAATCAGGAAACCCATCTGCTTCGCCTCTTTGACCAAATCCCGAAGCGTTTTCCCGCCGTCCTCCCACAGGAAGGTTTCGCCGCCGCAGAAAAAGAGTATCCGGATTCCCATCTGGTACAGTGTTTTCATCTCTCTTCGAATCTGCTCATACGGATAAATAACCGCTGTGATATTGTTGACGGCACAGTGCTTACAGGACAGATTGCATTTATCCGTCAGTATGATGGTTCCCAAAATGGGATCTTTTTTGTGAAACAAAATGGTTTTCAAACCAAATGCAGAAAAATAGAACAGAGAAGATCGTTTCATTTTTTCTCCTTTTTGCGAAATTGCTCCATATAAAATGTTTTCAAATATTGCTTTACAATTTCATCGCCAGTCTTCTATTTCAGGACAGAAACTCCATCCCCTCGCTTTTACACACGCTAATATGACATCACATTTCAATTTTTATCTTATTCCTTTACAACGTTTTCACATTCTTCTGCCCCAGCAGGCTCTCCAGAATGCCGACAAGGGTATCATCCCTTCTCACCCAGAGGGATTTCTCCGCCATGGTCTTCTGGTTCTTCTCCGCAAAATAGACATAGACAGGAATATTGCCGTGATATGCTTTCAGCGTCTCCTTCACCTGCGGAAGTGCCGCCTGGTTCTCTCCGGTGATTTTCAAATACAGACGGTTAAAGCCCTCCTGGTATTCATAGATGGAATCCAGATAGATACAAGCGTCCTCATCCTCCCGCTTGGAAACGCCGCCGTCCACTTCGACTACCAGACCATCCCGCAGCTGATGGGAGAACTGTTCAAATTTCTGTGGAAACAGAATCACTTCAATGGATCCATACAGATCCTCCAGCGTAAAGAATGCCATATTACGGTTTGCCTTGGTCAGCTTGTGCCGCACATTGCTCACCAGCCCGACCAGCTTTACCTTATCTCCATCATGATACTTGGCACTTTCCTCCTCACCGCTGTCGGTGATTTCATAGGTGTAGGCGGTCGCCGTCTTTTCGATGCCACTTCGATACTTTTCCAGCGGATGGGTCGTCAGATAAAGTCCCAGCACATCCTTTTCCATATCCAGCATTTCCTTGGGAAGAGGCTGGTTTTCAAACCGGGAAAAATCCACAAATTCCTTGCTTTTCTCCTGACATTCTACTTCCTGCTGACTGAACAGATCGAGCTGCCCGCTCAGATTATTGCGGTTTTCCTCCTGATAGCCGTCCACAATAATCTCAAAGGTCTGCAGAATGGGAATACGGGGAGCCAGCTCATCGAAAGCTCCCCCCATCACCATACTCTCCACCGCCCGCTTATTCAAGTCCTTCGAGGCAAGCCGCATGGCAAACTCATTAAAATTCTTGAATTTTCCCCGCTTCTCCCGTTCTTCCACAATGTTGCTGACAAAATTTGCGCCAACATTCTTTATAGCGCACAATCCATACATAATGTCCTTGCCCTTCGCATAGAATCTGCCCAGACTTTCATTCACATTGGGAGGTATTACCTTGATGCCGCACCGCCCGCAGTCAGCGATATACTGCGTGATCTTATTGGAGGATCCGATAAAGCTGGTCATCAGCGCCGCCATGAACTCCGGCATATAATAGTGCTTTAAGTAAGCGGTCTGAAAAGCCAGAACCGAATAAGCTACCGCATGAGACTTGTTGAACGCATACTTGGCAAACTCTTTGATCTGATTGAAAATTTTCCGTGCTGCAGTCTCGGAGATACCGTTGGAGGCGCAGCCCTCGATAAACAGCTTTTCCTCACTGTTGAGTACCTCGGTTTTCTTTTTGGACATGGCACGGCGCACAATATCCGCTTTGCCCAGTGAATAGTTTGCCAGCTTTCGGAAAATCTGCATGACCTGTTCCTGATAAACAATACAACCATAGGTTGTGCTCAGAATTTCCTCCAATTCATCGCAGACATAGGTTACACGTTTCGGATGCTCCTTGTTCTTGATAAGCTGGGGAATCTGCTCCGCCGGTCCCGGCCGGAACACCGATGTCCCCAGTATCAAATCCTCGAGGCAGCTCGGTTTGAATTCCCTTAAAAACCGCCGCATACCATAGCTTTCAAACTGGAAGATCCCTTCCGTCTCTCCTCGCTGAAACATGGGATAGACCTTCGGATCATCATAGTCAATGTGATCCAGATCAATCTCAATCCCCCGGTTTTCCCGCACGTTGTCCAGCGTGTCCCGAATGACAGTCAAGGTTCTCAGTCCCAGAAAATCCATTTTGAGCAGTCCTAACTCCTCCAGTGTTGTCATGGGAAACTGGGTGGTCAGAAAATCATCGTTTTTGGACAAAGGAACGTATTCATACAGCGGTTTTCCAGAGATTACGACGCCTGCCGCATGAGTGGAGGCATGGCGCACATGTCCCTCCAGCCCTAAAGAAATCTCAATGACCTTGCGGACTTTCTCGTCCTCCTCCATCAGCTGCCGCATTTCCTTACGTTTGAGCGCGTCCTCCAGCGTGACGTTCAGTCCTTGGGGGATCAGCTTTGCAATATTGTCTCCGACATAGTAGGGGTATCCCAAAGCCCGGGCAACATCCCGCACCACGGCCTTCGCCCCCATGGTACCGAAGGTGACAATCTGTGCCACCTGCTCTTTTCCGTATTTTTTCACTACATAGTCGATTACTTCCCCTCGCCGTTCATAACAGAAGTCAATATCGATATCCGGCATGGTTACCCGTTTTTCATTTAAAAAACGCTCAAACAGCAAATCATATTGAATGGGATCTACCCCCGTAATATATAAACAGTATGCTACAATGCTCCCCGCGGCCGAACCCCTCCCCGGACCAACTTTAATGTCATTCTCCTTTGCGAATCGAATAAAGTCGTGAACAATTAGGAAATAGTCCGTAAATCCCATGGAATTGATGACGGAAAGCTCTGTATGAAGTCTCTCCATCAATTGCGGCGTCACTTCCGGATAGCGCTCCGCCATTCCCTTTTCACACAGTTCTCTCAAATACTCTTCTGCATGGACGCCCTCCGGCAAATCGAACTTGGGCAGATGATAGTGGCCGAATTCAAATTCCACTTCACACTGCGCCGCTATTTTTAACGTGTTTTCCATGGACTGGCGCAGAACTTCCGGTTCCAGGGCAGAAAAGGCCGCTTCCATTTCCTCCGCCGCCTTTAGATAAAGTTCCTCAGAGCCGAACTGCATGCGTTTCTCATCATTCATATTCGTCTGCATCTGTACGCACATCAGAATTTCCTGCGTCATAGCATCTTTCTTTTCGATGTAGTGCACATCATTGGTCGCCGCAACCGGAATCTCCAATTCCTGCGCCAGATTTACCAATGCCGGCAGAACGGTTTTGTCATCCTCCAGCCCGTGATCTTGCAGTTCCAGATAGAAGTCGTTTCCGAAGATCCGCTTCAAATTCAAAGCAATCTGCTTTGCCGTTTCCGGCTGTCCGTTCAAGATCGCTTTTGGGATATCTCCCGCCAGACAGGCGGACAGGCAGATTAACCCCTCACTGTATTTCTCCAGCACCTCATAGTCAATCCTGGGTTTATAGTAAAAGCCCTCCATAAAGCCGATGGAACACAAGTGCATCAGATTCTGATAGCCCCTTTGATTCTTTGCCAGCAATATCAGATGGCTGTATTTGTCCTCCTTGGATTTTTCAAATCGGGATCCTCTGGTGATATATACTTCACAGCCAATGATTGGTTTGATTCCCTGTTTTTTGGCATACTTGTAAAAGTCCACGACACCATACATATTGCCGTGATCTGTGATTGCAACCGCACTTTGACCCATTGCCTTGACACGGTCTATCAAATCTTTGATTTTGCAGAGTCCGTCCAGAAGGCTAAACTCTGTATGTACATGTAAATGACAAAAATCTCTCATATTTTCTCCCCGCCGGAACGGCGCTCACATGTTTCCGGAAGTCCGTCTGCAAACTCCATGATTTTCCGCATTCTGTGGTTCACACCCGATTTTGTGATTGGAATTTTCAGCATTTCCCCGATTTCTTTCAAGCTCAAATCAGAATTTTCATAGCGAATCCTTGCAATTTCCTTTAAACTTTCCGGCAAATCGTCAAACTTATTCAGCCGCATAATCTTTTCAATGGCAAGAATTTGGGGCACTGCCGCATTCACTGTTTTATCGAGATTTGCCTGTTCAAAATTCTGCTTGCGGTTCAAATCATTTCGAATTTCCTTTTCCAGCATGATCTCATGGTAGCGGAAAAACATCTGTGTCGCGCCAAGCAGATTCAAAACATCGGCAATGACTTCCTTTTCCTTGAAATATAGGACATAATTTGAATTTCTCACAATGATCTTCGGATAGAAGCCCAACTTTTCGAACAATTCTTTCAAGTCATTGGCAAGATTATAACGAAAGGTGACAAATTCCAGATGGTATCCCTTTTTGGGATTGGTCACTGAGCCGGCAGCCAGGAAAGCTCCCCGTATAGCAGAGTACATACAGCATTCTTCATTGAGAAGCTTCCGGTTAAGCCTTGCAGAAGCATTCTTTCCATCCGTCAGCCCAAAATAATTGAGCATGTCCGCAATCAGATTTTTATCCTGCACATCAATAAAATAACCGTTTGTCTGCTCATTTTTCTTAAATCCGATAAATTTGCTGTCCGGAAACATGCTTTTCAAAAGCAGGTTAATATATCTGGCAACAGCCGGATTTTCTGTGTTCATTTTGATTCTATTATCAGACAGTATATTAAAAAAGGAAAATGCCGCATTGAGAAAAGCTGTCCTGCAGCAGGTCCGCTCTTCCAATACAGCACACATTTCATTCTTTACATCCGAAGAAAAGGACATTCTTCCACCTCCTTAACAAGAAGCGCAGAGGTTCCATCCGACACTCCAATGCTTCAATTCTTCAACGGCCTTCATCCTGGATTCTGTTTTTTCCATCCCTCTCGATATCACGGTGTCCCAGAAACATATTGTGCCCGCTGGCATGAAGCCGATCGTGAAGTTCTTTTGCGATGGCAACGGAACGATGCATTCCTCCGGTACAGCCGATGGCGATCACCAGCTGACTCTTTCCCTCCTCGATATAGTAGGGATACAGAAATTCAATCATATCGGTAAGTTTGTCCACAAACGTATTGGTCTGCTCATAGGCAAACACAAAATCCCTCACTTGCTTAGAGAGACCGTTATACTCTTTCAAATCCTTAATGTAATACGGATTGGGCAAAAAACGGACATCGAAAACCAGATCCGCATCCAATGGCATGCCGTATTTAAAACCAAAGGAAATGATATGAGTGACAATTCCCTCGTACTTTTCCCCGTTCATATAGACAGCCTTAATCTGTTCTTTTAACTGGTTTGCCGTCAGATTGGAGGTATCAATGATATTATTGGCCATCCCCCTCAGTTCTTCCAGCTTGCGCCTCTCCTTGTTAATTGCCTCCAGCACAGTGGAATTTTCATTGACTAAAGGATGCTTTCTACGCGTCTCTTTAAACCGTTTTACCAGAACTTCATTGTTGGCTTCCAAAAACAGAATCTCAAAATCAAAATGCAGGTCTTTCAATTCCGCAATGGCGTTATTGATTTCATTGAACATCTCTTTACCGCGCAGATCAGTTACCAGCGCCAGCTTTTCAATTTTTGACTGCATACAGACTTGGGCTATTTTGGGGATCAGCACCGGAGGAATATTATCGATACAATAAAAGCCCACATCCTCCATGCAGTTGACCACCTGACTCTTTCCGGCGCCCGACAGACCGGATACAATTACAAATCTCACGAAAGTACCCCTTTCCAATCTTCCTCGATTGTTTTCACTTCCAACTCCAATTCCACACCAAACTGCTTATAAACCTCATTCTTTACAAAATCAATCAGCCGGAGCATATCCTCGCAGGTAGCGCCTCGGTCATTTACCAGAAAACCGCTGTGCTTTTCGGACACGCAAGCCCCTCCTATTCTTGTCCCCTTCAAACCGCAATCCTCAATCAGCTTGGAGGCAAAATAGCCCTCCGGTCTTTTAAAGGTGCTTCCGGCCGACGGGAGATTCAAAGGCTGTTTGGACACTCTGCGCTGGGTGTAATCCTCCATTTTTTCTTTGATCTCATTCGGATTTCCCGGCGCCAGTGTTAACTTGGAAGAAAGGATACAGTGCGGCTTACCGGAAAAGAAGCTATGCCGGTAAGAAAAGTTGTGCTGCTGTCCATTTATTGTTTTTACCTGTGTACCATCCAAATAGGTTGTCTCAGTGAGCACATCTTTGATTTCAGAGCCGTAAGCGCCCGCATTCATACACACAGCGCCGCCCACCGTACCGGGAATACCCGAAAGCGCCTCAAAACCGGATAACCCATTTCTGAGAAGGAGATTTGCCGCCTTAGACATCATCACCCCGGCAGAAACCGTCATGCTGTTTCCGGAAGTGGAAATCTCGCAAAGACCAGTTGTCTTGATGACCGCTCCGCGGTAGCCCTTGTCGGACACCAACAAATTGGAGCCGTTCCCCATAAAGAAGTAGGGGATTTCTTCCTCCCTCAATATACGACTGATTTCAGCCACCTCACGGGCACATTCCGGTATCAGCATAAGATCCGCCGGTCCGCCAATCTGAAAGGAGGTATGTTTTTTCAGGGGTTCCTCTTTTAATATATTTTTTGTCACACTCTGAAGCTTTTGATAAATTTCCATCTGAACCCTCTCTTTGTCATTTTCCGATTTCTATCTGATTAATCATTTGCGCAAACTGTTCTATTTTTTCATAAAATATTCTGGCGGAAACATCCTTGACTACAAGCCGCACTATCCATTTATCCAAGCCCTTCACTTTCGAAAACTCGCCGCCGAAGCATTCCTTTTGTATTGCCTTTTTCAGCAGTTCCCTTGAATAATTCTCTTTAAAATATTGTTCCCTGTTTTGATAAAATGCGGCGGTCAGAAACAGAGCACATTTTTTTATCTCTTTTTCCTGTTTCTGAACGAATTCCGTCACCCGCCTGTCAATCTGTCCAAAACGGATATTGCTGCCCACAACGACCAGATCATAATCTGCTGCCTTCCCATTGAACTGCTCCGTCAAATTGGCTATCGTAATATCTGCATTGAGCAATTTTGAAAGCTGAACGGCACACTTTTCCGTACTGCCGTATTTCCCGGCATAGGCGATAAGTATTTTCATAAAATCCGCCTCTTTTCTGAGGGTTATCCCTCAAAGATATCAATTGTCTTCCGTTCCAATATATAATCGTGAAAGGCATTTATATTCCTGTTTACAATAAGTTCTTCGGGAAAATCCGCTTCCTTTAAAATGGAAAAAGCGCTTTCCCACTCTCCCAGCAAGGTGTGATAGTGGGCATCTGTGGAAACACAAACGCGCACACCATACCGCTTGCATAGCTTTGCCACATTCACACAGTTTTCCCAACTGCCTTTTCGCATCCTTGCAGAATTATTATTGATCTCAATGATTTTTCCGAGTCTGCCGGCTTCTTGGACTACCGCTTCATAATCACAAGGATAACGCGCTTGCCCGATATGTCCAAGGCAATCCACCGCCGGATTGTGCAGCGCCCCTAGATAAGTTTGTGTGATCTCCAGAAGAGTGCCGGGTTTCAGACAAGGAGTATGGATACTGGCAATCACCCACTCCAAATCCGCTGTCTGTTCCGGAGTCAAGTCCACGTTTCCCTCATAATCGTAGAGATTCAGCTCTGCTCCCCGAATCAGAAGTACGCCGTGTATCCTACGGGGTAATATCTTTAAATTCACAAAATGGAAAGGATGCGGCACGCCGTTTTCAAGAATAGGACCGTGATCGGTTACGCAGACTCCTTTCACCCCAATGGCTGCCGCATAACTGCACAATTCTGTCACCGTGGAATACGCATGCGCCGTAGCAATCGTATGAGCATGGGTTTCCACCTCTATGGGATACTGCAATTCATTCATCTCCTATAACTGTTCCTCCGCACTCATTTTTTCCATGAGGCGGTCATTTAATTCCTGCGCCGGGTTAAATCCCATCTTTTTCTGACGGTTATTCATGGCCGCAACTTCCACTACTACAGCCAAATTTCTGCCCGGACGAACCGGAATGGTCAAGCTGGGAATCTGTATCCCTAGAATATCTGTATATTCGGTTACAAGACCTAAGCGGTCATAATGCTTCTTCTCATTCCATGCCTCCAATGCAATCACCATATCAATCTTTTCGGTGGGTTTTACAGCCCCCATACCGAAAATACGGCGCACATCAATAATCCCGATTCCGCGCAATTCGATGAAATGACGAATGATTTCCGGTGAAGAGCCCACCAGTGATTTATCGGAAACCCGTTTGATTTCTACCGCATCATCGGCAACCAGACGATGCCCTCTCTTCACCAATTCAACAGCTGTCTCTGATTTTCCAACGCCGCTCTCTCCCAGAATAAGCACCCCTTCGCCATACACCTCTACCAGCACGCCATGACGGGTGATACGCGGCGCCAGTTCCACACTCAAATAGCTGATAACTGCTGCCATAAAACGGGAAGTGGAATTTTTCGTGCGGTAAATGGGAACTTCATATTTTCTCGCCGCCTCTATCAGTTCGGGGAAAACAGGCAGTTCTCTTGTCACAATGACAGCCGGTTCTTTAAAGCTTAACAGGCGGTCAAAAATCTGTATCCTCTCTTCCGCTGTTTTCCCTTCCAGATAAGTATATTCCACCCTTCCCAAAATCTGAAGACGTTCCCTCTCAAAATAGTCAAAGAAACCAACGATAGGCAGTCCCGGACGGTTGACATCCGTGCAGTGTACCTGCCTGCGCTCAATATCTTCCGGCTCATACACTCCCTCCAGGTTAAATTCTTTCTGAAGCTGTTTCATCGAGACATAAAAAGTGCTCATATCCATATTGTTTACCCCGTTTCTGTTTCATATCCTTTTCGAGTCAAAAAGACCGTAACTCCGTATCTAATTTCATTCAGGAAAAATGAGAGTATTCTTTCTTAAAATCTGATATTTCGAAAAAATGATACACACTAAGTCATTTCAAACGCATCCGAAATATTTTTCCTCTTCTGCTGATTTCATAGCGTTCATTTTCTACCATAATTATATTAGAAAACAGCTCTCTTGTAAATAGTTTTCGGGGATATATCCGCATTTTTTCAAAAAAATGCTTGCATTTTTGTCCAAAGTTTGTTAGAATATTGGTTGTGAGTTTAAAAGCAATGGGGTTTTATGCCCTTTTTCATAGGAAATTGCTTACGTATATTGGGTATAGGAGGTGCGATGAATGGCTAAATGTGAAATCTGCGGAAAAGGTACTTGCTTCGGCATCCAGGTCAGCCACTCTCACAGAAGAAGTAACAGAACTTGGAAAGCAAATGTAAGAAAAGTGAAAGCTGTTGTAAACGGACAGGCGAAAAAAATAAATGTCTGCACAAAATGCTTGCGTTCCGACAAAGTGACCAGAGCAATATAGCAAAAATGAAAAAACAAAAGATTTGAGTTCAATGGAAACAGCAAAGGCCTGATATCATATGATATCAGGCTTATTTTTTAGTCCTTTTCGAAACGTTAGGAGACGGTTTTTATGCTGTCTCTTCTTTCCGTTCCAGGCTCTTTTTTTCCATTTTCCAGATCTCTTCCTTATAGGACAGAGGTTCCATACCTTTCATTCCGCGCAGCATATTCAGCAATTTAACGATCAGTCTGACCTGTTCCAGTTCTTTCCTTCTCATGATATCCTCCCCTTGCTGAAAGGAATTCAGCATTTATTTTGAAATTGGTTTTCTCTTTGTTGATTATTAATCAACAAAGGTATTTTAACACTTCGTTGATTAATTGTCAACACATTGCGAGATCTTGCGGAAATAAGTTGATTTTTAAGAAACACTATGTTATACTGATACCATAAGGATTTAACACTTATCCATAAGTATGCTACGTATTAAAGGAGTGTCCGTTTATGAACACATTGGGAGAAAAAATCAAAGAGAGACGGAGGGCTGCCGGGATTTCACAGGATTTTCTTGCAAAAAAGCTGGGATACCGCTCCCGCTCTACCATCGCAAAAATAGAATCCGGCGAAAATGATGTTTCACAAGCAAAAATTCAGGCCTTTGCAGACGCACTCGATTGCTCTGCCGCTTATCTAATGGGACTGAATGAAAACCCTTCTGCAAACAACTCCGTGAAAATTCCTGTCCTGGGCAGGGTTGCAGCAGGTATCCCCCTTGAGGCAGTTCAGGACATTCTTGACTTTGAGGAAATTTCATCCGAAACTGCCCGCAACGGAGAATATTTTGCACTTCAGATAAAGGGAAACAGCATGGAACCCAGAATCTGTGAGGGAGATGTGGTAATCGTGCGGCGCCAATCGGAGGTGGAAAGCGGAGAAATTGCCATTGTTCTGGTAAACGGAAACGATGCCGTCTGTAAAAAAGTTATGAAACACGGTTCCGGAATCAGTCTGGTTTCTTTGAATCCAGCCTATGAACCGATGTTTTTTACCAACGAAGAAATCAACTCTCTCCCGGTTACCATTCTGGGGCGAATGATGGAATTGCGGGGGAAATTTTAAAAGGAAGGTTTGACACAAGCAAGACCGCAAAAAGTCTTCTGTCGGATGAGATATCAAAAAGACGCACAGCTGATTTTGGATCAGCTGTGCGTCTTTCCTTTTGTTCAATTCACAAATGCCGGCATTTTCACACATGCCGAGTGCAGATGCTCCCGCTTTGGTACAAAGCGGCACAGTGTTGTATCATCGCTGAAATAGATATTGCCGTCGCCTCCCTTAGCCATCATGAAAGCATGCTGATCATAAATGCGGTAGGACTTTGTTCTCAAATCAATAACAGTCAGCTTCTCATTCAAATTGCAGTACAGAATATTTCCGTCAAAAACCAGACTTGCAGGTTTCCAGACCGTATTGGCTATATCCCAGTCACTTCGTGAAATATTGATGTATTCCTCCGGATCCAGCGTATCCGGATTTAGTCGGAAAACGATCCCAGCACTTACTCCCCATAGATTTCCCTGTCCGTCAAAGCCCATTCCACCGATATGCATCAGACCGCCGGATTTAAAGTCGAATTGCAGAGTTCTTTCCAAAAGCAGTTTCTCCTTTTTCAGGTCATAAGCAAATACTTTTGCATCGGTCTCGGTCGGATTGCTTCCAAGGCCTCCCCAAATGCCTGATGAACCGTAAATGATCCCATCCTGATAGCAAAGACTGGTGATACTCTGATTTTTGATGATATGCCTCTTTACCCTTTTTTCCCCTGTACGGGGATTGTAAATGGTAAGGGCTCCGCCCAGTGTGCCGTAATCGGGCACTGTGCCCACAACTAAAAGTCCGTCTGCCTCACACAGTGCAAACGGTCTGTCCTGCGCTTCTCCAATCCGGAAAATTGGTTTGGGATTTTCGTGTTCCGCAAAAGGCTTTTTCAAGTCCAGCTCCCAGATAACTGCCCGGGTGTAAATCCCCATATACACCTTGCCGTCAAAGGAAGTGATTCCCTCGGTTTGGCGGCAAATAAAGGGGTGAAAACTGTTTTCATGGCAGCGGTAAATTCCGCCCTTTGTCCCCATATATCCGCCGAATACAATATCCCCGTCGCAGGTGGAGGCCAGCGCTTTGATCTGGATGGCGTCGCTGAATTCCTCCCCGATGCACACAAATTCCACGGTCTTGTTCTCAAAATTGATATAGCTGAGCGCATTGTGATCATAATTGCTTGTGATATAGGTATATCCAGGATATTTTTCCTGATCCTCCAGCCAGAAAAAGCCGCCGCCCATCAGTCCGTTGGCATAGTCAAAGCCGTCGTCCCCTTCCGGAAGCTTGTGATAGGCGATTCCGGTGTTGAATACGTTCATTGTATCCAGTGTTATCCCCTTCAGCTCTCCGTCTGCTCCGACAAAATACACATTCCCTTCATGCTCCTGGCTGACATGCTGTCCGCCCAAGCTCTGCTCACATAGCTCCGTCCATGCTTCCCGCTCCAGGTCATAGCAGAGGATATAGTAAATACCCTCTGCCGTTTTCAGAACCGGAAACAGATAGTTTTCAATGCGGGTCATATAGTAAACCGCGTTGAGATTCACTTGCAGGAAAGATGGAAAACCAAGTTCCCGGCGTTCTCCATTTTCCAGATTCAGGCACACCAGCTTAGGATTCTCCGAGCGGGTTCCCCCATATACCTTTCCCTTGTAATAGGCGGAGGAAATGCAATACATTTCCTCACCCGTCAGACATCCGTAATCGGTAACCGAATGGTTCTTTTCCTGATAACGGAAAACCTTTCCGCCCGGATAGGTCCCGCCGTATACGCTTCCGTCTTCCCCGCAGGTTAAATGGTACACTGCTTCCTCGTCCAGCACGGAAGACACATTTTGAAGTTCTTTTGTTCCGCAGTCATAACGGAACAGCTGTGCAGGCGAGCCAAAGGTTCCGAAATACACGTTGCCGTCCTTATCCACCGTCTGCGTCCAGCAAGCCGCCGTATGATATTTGCTGTTATGCCTGATACTCCGGAAAGGCTTTTTCCGGTTGACATCGTACACAACAAACGTGCCGGGGCTGCCGGTGACGGAAAAGCACAAAGCGTCCTTTCCATCCTCTTTGCTCTTCACACAGTGCAGAATAAAAGTATTTTGAAGCGGCTGTCCAAGCTTCTGGATTTCACCGTTTAAACTGTCCATTCTATCATCCTCAAATTTCAGGTAATTGATGTTTTTTTACAGCATTGCGGGGACGTCGTTCTCAATGAAATTGAGCAGCGTCTGTATCAGCGCTTCGTCCTCCGCTGTCACCGCCCCCTCCTCTTCGGTGATGACGATAAGACCGCGGTCGTCCCAGAACACGAATTTTCCCAGCGCCTCGCAGATGGCCCGCAAAGGCAGCATCGTTCTGTCATTCTCGGTGATGGCCGCAGTGTCCATCTCCATCTCCTCGTCGTTGACCGTAAGCTTGCTCTCCCCGAGGACGATCTTGATCCGGTCTCTGCCCTGCACGATGGTTACGGTCTGGGCTTCCCCGTCCCAGTCCACCTTCGCGCCGACCGCCTCGGCGATAAATCGTACTGGTACAAGGGTTCTTCCGTCCTTTTCCTTGGCAACCACCTTGGGGTCGTTGCTGTCAATATTCATCGCCTTCTGGTTGGCGTAGGCCACGTTGGAATCCAGCTTCATAACGATGCCGTTGCCCACAACCTCCTTAATCTCCTCGGCGCTTTTCTGATCCATGCTGGCCATCACCAGCTTATATAGATTGAATCCGTCGGAGCTCCATCCACTGTGATAGATGTTTCCGTCGTCCCCCAGCACAAAGTACTGCATGGAACGCCAGGTGTGGTTAAACTCCATGGTTTCTGGGTCCAGAATGATCAGATAGCCGTTGCACACTGCGTACAGAACGCCATCCTTGTCAAATTCCAGCTGTGCCATAGTGGACATGGTCTTGCGCTCGTAGTACATCTTATCGGCCACCACCGATTTGATGGTATCCAGGGTAACAGGATCCAGACAGAAGATAGCTCCGCTGGAGATGCCCCACAGGTTGCCGTCCGGACCGATTTCGATATCGCCCAGCGTCTTATTGGGAGCGGAGGTGCCGTCGATCTGAACCGGTTTGCTCAAAGTGACTTTTCTCTGCTCCACATCGAAAGCGAAGATATAGGCCTCGTTTGCAGGGTAAGGCGTCACGGGAACAAAGGTTGAGGTGGCTCCATACAGGATGCCGTCCTTGTACGCAAGCCCGTCTACACTCTGCCCCGGGAACAGATCAGCGTAAAAGTCAAACTGGCCGGTACGCTTATCAAAAATTCCAATCCCACCAGTGTCGAATCCGCTGCGTGGATAGGAGCCTACTGCGATAAGATTCTCGTCAATCTTGCAGATGTCAAAGATTCTGTCCTGATTTTTGTCTCCCAGACTTCCCAGCAAAACGGGATTTGTGTCGGAGGGAGGTTGCGTCAGGTCGTATTCATAAAGGGTTGCCTGGGTATAGCCGCCCAGATAAGCGATATTTCCATACCGCTTGATGGATTCCGACTGGTTGCTCCTGTATTTCACAGTCTCCCCGGTTTTGGGATTATAAACCGCCATGTATTCCCCCATATAACTTCCCATCAGCAGGGTGTTGTTCAGCCCCAGCTCAATATGCTGGATGTGTGCTGAGACAAAGGGAAGCTGATATTCGTCCAAAACCACCGTCTGCTTGCTCTGCATATTGAGGGCAACCAGCGCCTGACTGTTTCTGGAAAAGGTAATCAGAGATTCCCCGGGAAGCTCTGGGTGACCTGGGATCTCCATCCAGGTGCATCCCACCAGATTACCGTAATAGTAAGTCTCGGTGTTTCTGGCCTCCATGGTCTCTAGATCGATCTCATACAGGCCCACCTCAGATATGGGCGCGCTGGCCGGTGCGGAGAGGACATAGGTTTTCCCATCCCCCTTATAGGGCGGCAGCCAGAAGCCATAGCCTCTGGGAAGCTGTAAAACCCAGTCGCCCTTGTCCGCATCGTACACCAGGCAGTAGGAGCTGCGATCCTCGTTCTTGGTGGTGCAGAAGATCAGGTTGTCGATGCTGTCCATCATATAATAGTTGACCACCTTGGCCCCCGGATAGGTCTCCTCCGGTTGCTTTAGCTTAGTCACCTCGCCGGTTTTCACGTCGATGCTGACAAAGCTGGTGGTAGGCGCTTGACCTCCCGCATAGATTTTTCCGTTGTAGTAGGCCATGCTCATCACATACCGCTCTCCGGGGAACACATTGCTGTATTCCTGAACGATGTTCAGATCCTTGTCGCATTTATAGATATTGGGGGTGGGGAAGGTACCGAAATAGATATTCCCCTCCTCGTCAAAGACCAGCCCATAGCCCGCCGTCATGCCGGCGATAGGGGTGGTTCCGCTGCTCTGCAGCTCTTTGGTGGTGACATTGTAGCGATACAGCAGGATATAGCCGTGGGGCAGGATATAGATGTTGCCGTCCGGCCCCTTTTTGATATACCAAGCCGTCTTGGTGTAAGCGCTGGCGCTGGCCTGCAGGGGCATGGAGCGCTCCACCTTCTTTTCGTCCAGATTGTACACGAAGAAGGTTGCCGTGGGGCGGGAGGCCTCCACAATATACATCATATTCTTGCCGTCCTCCACGCCGAACTCACAGGCCACCGCGTCGATGATTCCCATGGGACCGCCCAGAGGTACCTGCTCATAAAATTCCTTATCTATCCGTCTTCCCGTCCCCTCCGCGCCGGCGGAAACCGCCATGGCGGAGAGGGACAATACCATTGCCAGAACCACGCAGAGTATGTTCTTCCTCTTTTTCATTGTTTACCCTCCTCGGATTATCCCTCATAGGGGTTGTTTACAAGTTGCGGGAATGCGTAACCGCTGTCAGCGTCAAAAAACCAGACATCGGAATCCTCAAAGCCTGCCAGAGGCGCTTCCGCGTTTGAGAGCTCATCCGCAGTCACCTCTTTTGCTACCGCATCCGTTTCTTTATTGACCTTCACATAATAGATATTTCCCGCTGTTGCGATCTTCCCCGCATTATTGATTGCTGTAAGGGTGGAAATCGCTGCAGGAACCGAATAGCAATTTTTCACAGTCACGCTGTTCCCTAACGTTCCAACCAGGCCAGCACAGTATCTGGCGCTTAAAAGTTTTCCGGTGTTAAAGCTGTTGGTATAGGTGCTACTTGCATCGGCATGCCCGACCAGTCCGCCGCCGTAGCTTCCGTTGGTGATATCTCCGGCATTATAGCACTGATCGACTGTTCCTGAAAGACTTCTGCCTACAATACCGCCGGCTCTTCCAGCGCCGTTGACAGAACCAAGGTTTGCACATTTTGCAATGGATCCGGCTCTGTCAAAGCCTGCGATGCCACCGCAGTAGGAATTCAGATATCCTACGATTTGTACAGCGCCGTAGTTTTTACAACTCTGAACCGAACCGTTGAGATGATAGCCAACAATACCGCCGGTCTGTATGCCAAGGCTATTGCTGGGTGTTCCGGAAAGGACGCTGCTTAAAACAACTGCTCCCGTTTCATTGACACAATTGCTGATTACGCCCGCCTGGCCAGCAATACCGCCGGTCAGCAAAGCGTTGCCTCCCACATTGCTGTTGTAGTGGTTTTCCACCTTCCCGCTGTTTCTGCAGTCCACAATCCCTGCATTCGTTTTTTGCAGGCCTATAACGCCGCCGACAGCCCCCTCAAAGGTTCCGCTCATCACGCTGTTGTCATTGTAGATTGTCCCGGAGTTCTCACACCTTTCTACCAGACAGGCCGCTTCGCCGGCAATACCACCTGCAAAGGGCGCCTGCACATTCAATGCGCCTTTGTTCACACAATCGGAAAGGGTACTGTTCTCATCAATTTTTCCGACTATGCCGCCTGTGTAGGAGCCGCCGGCAATGCCGGAGCCGCTGACTGTGATAACCGCGCTGTTTTCACAGTCTGTGATCTGCGCTTCCTCCGCCAGTCCGGCAATTCCCGCTGTATACGGAACAGTACTCTCAATGGTGCCCGTGACGCCGATGTTCCGAATCACTGCGCCCTTTACCTGTCCAAACAGAGAGGGATACTCCCCGCCGGTCAATGCGACCTCAATATTCTTTAATCCATCTGCCGTATAACTTCCGGTAAACGGCGCGCCGCTCTGTACCGAAACCGGTACCAGCTGATCGCCGCCGCTGAAATCTTTGCTCTGGACAAAGAAGGCGTCCAGATTTTTATGAATGTTGTTGAAGTGCCGTACGTTTGCAATCTCAAAGGGGGATTCCTCCGTGCCTTCCCCGCCTCCGTAAACAAAGTCTTTGACAATCGTGTCGGATTTCTCCCCTGCATTGACGGTAATGATATAATCGGTTTCTTTGATTTTGCCGTTTTCATCTTTGATGGCGTCGCTTAAGTCAAAAGGAGATGCAGGGTTATCATACTGCTTGGTGCCTGCCGCGGAACGAACAGTCAGACTGTCAGCCGTCCCGTCAAACTGAGCACAGTACATCTCCTCGCCCGCTTCGTTTTCGCTGTAAGTCACCTTAAGTCCCAGTTCGCCAGAACTGTCCTCATTGTATACCTGATAGATAAATTCTGTTTTTTCACAGTATTCCGAATCCTCATACCCTTCTGCGCCAATCGCTTTGACACATACCTGCATCGTTGCTTTCGCCCCCAGATAGGAAGCCGTCAGCACCTTTATGTCCTCCAAGAGCTCCGCATTGGTCTGGGCGGTAGAGATCTCTCTGCTCTCCTCCTCAAAATCCAGTTTTACAAGATAGGAGGAAGCGTTTTTCACTTCTTTCCAGCTATAGAGATAACCCTTTTCCGAGAGCTCGGCAACCGGCGCAGACAGCACGCTTGAATAGATAAACTCTGTTTTTCCGGAATAATCCGAATCTTGGTATCTTCCGGTTCCAACCGCCTTGACGCACACTTGCAGTGTAACGGTTTTTTCCCCGGACTCGCTTGCCATAGCCTGAATTTCCTTTGTCAGATCGACACTGGTCTGTGTTGTGGAAATTTCCTTGCTGGAGCCTTCAAAATCCAGCTTCACCAGATAGGAGGAAGCATTTTTTACTCTTTCCCAGCTGTAGGTATAAGTATCCGCCAGCAGCTTGGGAATCGGCACAGCCAGTTCGTTTACTGTGGAGGAACCGCCTCCCCCTCCTCCGGAACCGGAAGAAGAACCAGCCGATCCTCCCGGTCTTATCACGACGGACGGTGTTGTTGTAGGGAGGGGTGTACTTGTCGGCGGAACGGTTACAATCGGCGTTTCACTGATTTTTCCCGCCTGCCAGAGAATATAAAAAGCCTCCGCTCTGGTAATGGGATTGGACGGCTGAAAGGTGCCGTCATCATATCCGCTGATCAGTCCGTTCTCTTTTAAAAGAGAAACAGCCTGCCTTGCCCAGTCAGGAATCTGATCGGCGTCACCAAAAGGAAGCGTGCTTTCCCTCTGTGGAAGCGCTAAAATTCGGCTTAGAATGACGCAGACTTCCGCCCTGGTAATGTTCCGGTCGGGCTCCGCATTTCCCTGGGTGTCTCCGGTGAGATAGCCAACGTGCTTTGCAATCAAAAATTCTTCATAGTACCAGGCTTCCGCACTGACATCGGCAAAATTTTCCGCCGCTTTATCCGCCAGCTTGAAAGCACGGTTGACGGTCTTGGCAAACTCGGCGCGGGTGATATCCTCGTCCGGATTGATGTTGCCGTTCTGATCGCCTCCGATCACTGATTCAGCAATCAGAGAACGGATGGCTTCCTCTGCCCAGTGACCTGCAAAATCCTCCGCCGATACGGGGAAGAAAATCATCTGACAGGACACGGCAATGGATAACAAAATACTAAAAAAACGTTTCATATTCTCCTGCCTCCTTCTCAGCGGTTGATGACAACAATCTGGGAACAGCTATGGTCATAACGGAACTGAACGACAATGCTGGCTTCCTCCAGATTCTTGGTCTCATCCACGGTTCTGATATCCGCGGTGGTGCCCGTCTTTGTTTTGATCTCGCCTGTAACCGGATCGGTATGGATCACAAGAATTGACGCGGCAGAAATATCCCCTGTCTGCATCAGATAGGTAGCGGGATCTCCCAGAACGATTTTATCCAGTGTGCTTCTGCTCAGATAGGTAGTTAGGTTCCCGCCGCTCAAAGACTTGGGATAGGTTGCTGTCAAAGTATACTGGCTGACGGGACCATTATAGTATCCTCTTTGATCGTTTGGCATGGTAACAATTCCGCCCAGATTGGTGGAATACATAGAGCGGGGATTGCTTGGATACAGTCCTGCGGCATGCGCCGTTGTTGCAATCTCATCAAGACGGAAAACACGTTCCAGATGTGCCAGATTGCTGCCGGCCCGGGCCACACGGATAATATCCCCTTTCTTTAGAGCGGGAACCGCTTTTCCGTAAGGCGTATCGCCCTCTTTGCACCCCTCTATCAGATACCGGTAAGAGAACAGCATGTCATCGGTATCGGCCGTAGCAGACATCTCATCGCTGCCGTTGGTGGTATAATAGATTTTTTTGACCATCTTATCCTTTGCATTGTCATAGACTTCCGTTGTTCTCAAAAAGACCGCCATATTCAAATCGTTGTATGTATAGTTGGTACCGTAACGGAAGGTGTCCGCCCTTCCCCGGACGACTGCCAGACCAGCCACACCGGTGTCCGGATCGATGTCATAGCCCTGGATGTCAAAAGAATAGAGATAGGACAAGGCTGATGGGGAAAGAATCTGATAGTTGGAATCCTCTTTGGGACGCTCATAGAGTTTGAGCATTTCATAGTTGAAGGGTTGATTCATGTTACCATCGCTCTTATTGGAAGTATAGTTGCCATACTGATCCAAACCGTAGACATCAATGTCTGGCACATTCATGATCACCGTGTCCGCCGTCACATAGAACCGGCCAGAGAGGGAGCAAGCATTGCGCAGAAGGAATTCAGTTGTCCGCGGTGCACGGTATCCTGCTTTCAGAGCAGCGCTGTCCTCCACCTCCTCGTTGGTGTATCGCAGAAAATGCTCCGAGGTATAGTAATTGAGATCGGTGGAACCCTCAGTGTTGGGGTTGTCGGTGTCAATCTCGGTAATCAGAGCATCGGAATTGGTCTTTAGGATGACCGGGCGGGAGTAGTTGGTGCTGTAAATGTCCGCTGGTGCACCGGCAAAGGGCTTGGAGGCAGGATCCCGCTTAATCAGCGCCTGAGCGATCTGATCCGGCTCGGTGCAGGTCACGCCGTCCACCTTCACCTTGCCGCGGAATTCAAGAATCTTAATCTCACCGGTTTTCAGAAAGAATTTTCCTTTCAGGGACTCCAGGCCTCCCTCGTTGGTCAGCCCAATCAGGTAGGCGTACTCCTTGCTCTGGGCAGAAGCCCCTTCCATATAAGCAACCTTTCCAGTGCAGTCGAGATAAAACGTCGCTATCTCCCCCAGCGGGAGTGTTTGCAAAAACCGGGGTTTCACACTCAAAACACTGTCAGAAACCGGATAAGCGGTGTCCCCGACGATTATTTTCTGATCGGATTCCTGCATGGAGGAGATGGTACCCTCCACCGTCTGACGCTTAACCATCAGGAAATAGAAGGCTTTGTTGTCGATGGGTTCCGCCGCCTGAGCGATGGATACCACATCGTTTTCCGCGATATCGGAAAGCGTTTTGATCTCCCCGCTGTTGACAATACGGTAATCACACTTGGATTCATCCAGTGTGATACCCATAGAGGGATTAAATTTACAGCCGATATATCCCTCCGCCGGATTGAGATTAGCGGCAACCAGATTCCTCTGAGGCACCTTCTGGCCGTTTTCCCCGATATTAAAGGAAAGAACTTCAATAAAATCCACCCGGTTGTCACCGTCGCAGTCGGCAATCCGCAGAATCCCGTCATCCGGATTTAAATCCTCGGAGGTGTAGTCCACTTTGTGGATACCGTTAATAACAACAGCAGCCCCCTCCTTGTTCAGGGAAATTTTTCTGTAATCAGTCGCGTACGGCTCCTTTTCATACTCGATGTAGTCTGCCGTGACGTTTATGATGCGGTCGGCATTCAGCATGATTTCGCTGGATGATTTGTGGCTGTAATAGGTCAGAACTTCATTCCGCCCGGTTTCCTTGTCGTATTTGACAAAGACCTTCAGACGGCTACCCAGATGTTGGGCAATATCGCTTTCCCCGGTGTAGGCGGTGATTTTTTCTCCGGTATTGGTCACACGCAATACAACTCTCTGGGAATCGCTGAGGGAACCTCCGGTCAGAGAGGTGATTCCATTATCAATCACACGAGCATCATATTCCTCAATCCCCAACCGTTCTGAGAGCAGATTTTTGTCTGGAAGCACTTCCAGTATGATCTCATTGTCCGTAACGGAACCCACTGTCACCAGATCGGCGAACAGTGCATTGTAGAGCATTTTAGCAATCACACTGCCAATCATTTCCCCGCTGATATCAACTCCCTTTAAAAGCCCAATCTCATAAGCCACTGACAAATAGCCGGACGGATATCCGCCCTTCGCCTCAGCATAAGGGGTATATTGCATTGCATTGATCAACATGGTAATTACTTCGTACGCCGTCAGCCGCCTTGCAGGGCTGAAGGTATTGTCCGGTGAGCCATTGATGATTTTCAATTCTTTACATGCTTTGATTTCATGGTAAAAGGGAGTTTCCACAGTTACATCGTCAAAGACGGGTTCTGCACCGTCGTTGCTGAAGTCTGCGCCCGGGTACAGGCAATTGATCAAAATTGCGCACATCTCACCCCTTTCCAAGGTGAAAACAGGCTCAAAATCCGGCGTCAGCACCCCCAGTTTATTGAGCAGTTCCAGTTCCGCAGACCAGTCCGCAGGCTCATCCGCCGCTATAGAAAAAGTCCCGAAAGAACTCAGTAAAACAGCAGCACACACAGCCACACAAATCCACTTTTTCATACGCATACTTTCATCCTCCTCATTTTGCATCATACCGTGCCTGTGCGGAATTGTTGGCATCCTCAATCGATTTTACGCCAAGCTGTTCAGCCTGCTTGAGCCAATTGTTCCACGCAGCATCTCCGGTCTGATCATTGGTCAGAATGTATTTTGTTGCAAATTCTTCTGCCGCTTTGCGCAGTTTTGCATCATTCTGGGTAATAATGTCCTTTTCCTCCGAGGTGTAGACCAGTTCAGGTGGTTCGGGGATAAAGCCGCCGCCATCCTTATTCAGCATCATATCTTGTGCTTCCTGTTCCCTCTCGGTATAGTTAAAGTAAACGCTTCTGTGATCGAATCTTCTGTATAAGCCAGAAACAAACATTCCGTATTTCTCTTCCAGATCATTGATGCCAATCACTTTTCCCTCTTCAAATCCTATGTAATCCGCATGGGTTTTATCCGCGTTCCAATTGAAGGTGACGCCTTCTATCCCACAGGTCATCAACTCCGCTCCTGCAGGGCTTAACAGATAATCCAGCAGTTTCAGTGCCAGTTCACTGTTTTTGGATTTTTTGACGGCCGGCCCTCCGTTGATCTGAGGCAAAGTGACTACCTTTCCAGTCGGGCCTATAGGATAACCATAGCGCAAATCATAATCCGGAACGGTAGCCTGTGCCTGTTCCCGAAACATATCCAACCGCCCAATCCAATCAAATGTCGTAAATGCGGATTCCGCCTGCGTCATCTTGGTGGTCCATGCCGCCTGGGTACAGGTCAAAAACTCAGGGTCCAGTAATTTTTCATTATAAAGCTTTTTGATAAAATCCAGCATATCTTTATATTTTGGATCGGTAGATGCATATTTCCAGGTGCGTGTCTCTTCCTCGAAATAAATTCCCGGCGATCCCGATCCAAGCCCCCAGCTCTGTCCCAGCTGGTTAAAAATAGTCACTCCGGTTTTGGAAACCAGAGGAATGGAACTGGGATAAAGCGTTTTGAGTTTTTTCAGCGTCTGGTAATATTCTTCCGTGCTGTTCCACATTGGGATATTATGCTTGTCAAAAATATCCTTTCGATAAAGCATGCCATGATTCACATAGCGTTCCGTGTCATAGCGCGGAAAGATATAAATATTTCCGTCAGGAGCGGGAAAGCTTTTCATCACTTTCTCGGTTTTCAGATCCTGTGCGTTGTCAATAAAGATAGACTTAAAATTCGGCAGTTCGTCAATATGTTCATTGATCGGTTCAAAGGCTCCCTGCATACCGATATCGTTCACTTCCTCCGCTGTCATGGCACCGTTAAAAATATCCGGCATATCGGTTTTGGAAGCGATCAGAACTCTCGCTTTTTCCTTGATAGTCGCCCTTGGAATCTGAATCAGCTGCAGATTAATTCCGGTTCTTCTGCGCAGCTCATTGATTACCACGGAATCATTGCTGTCCTGACTTGTATCACAAATAATCGAAAGGGTCGT
This sequence comes from Acetivibrio sp. MSJd-27, assembly GCF_018918095.1. Classification (GTDB taxonomy): domain Bacteria; phylum Bacillota; class Clostridia; order UMGS1840; family HGM11507; genus HGM11507. The sequence goes on from NZ_JAHLPV010000011.1 coordinate 42,470, forward strand.
GCCGTTTTTGTCCAAAGGCAGTTTTAAGCCGCCGGCATTCTCTTCAAACTTTTTGATTTCTTCGCTGGTCATTGTTCCCATATCCACGCCGCTGCCGTTACAGCCTGCAAGCACCGCCATTGCCAGCACAGCGGAAATCCCTATTGCTGCCCACTTTTTCCTCCTCATACAAATCCTCCTTTTTCTTTCCAAAACATTCTTTTTTCGATATTTGAAGTTCGCTGTTGACTTCTGGCTCACCCTCTTATATACTATAAATAACATATAAAGGACAAAAACGTCAATTTCCAAACGTGACAAAACATTCATTTTGTGAGGTGAATCTTATGAACCGTCAGGATCTCATTCATATCCCGATCGAAATCACGAAACCGCAGGAATTTTTTCCCCAGCCGATTCGTTTTATGAAGACGGTGACCTCCACCCCGGGGTATGATTCCAAAAGGCAGATTCCCGTGATTCCCCATTGCCTTTTCCACTATACGCTGTCCGGAGAAGGGGAATATGAATTCAAAGGAAAATTCTATAAGGTACAGAAAGGACAGGGTTTCTTCTGGACAACGCAGAGTGACGATTTTAGTTATCGCTATCCACCGGACGGAAAGGAAACCTGGAAGTTTATCTGCCTGTGTTTTATCGGGGAAGGAATGTACGATCTGTCTCTGAAAACAGCCGAGCAGTACGGTCCTGTTTTTACCCTCAATGAAGATTGTCAAAGTATCCGTAACTTTCTGGGTATTATGAAGGATAAAGAATATATATCCCTCTCCTGCGCGGAGGGTATGAAGCTTATCTGGAATCTCTTTGAAGATATTGTGGATTCTTATATCGCCAACAGCAACGAAGTGATGCACCCCACCGTAAAGGCAATCAAACGCCTGATCAACTCCAATTTAACCGAGGACATGACCATCTCAGGAATTGCGAGACATTTGAATCTTTCGCGTGAGCATATTTCCAGATTATTTTTTTCCTATACGGGAAAGTCTTTGAAGGATTATATCAAAGAGCAAAAATTAAACTATGCCTGCAAGCTGCTTATTGAGACAAATTATTCCACTAATGAGATTGCAGAGATCTTAAAATACAGTTCGGGATCCAATTTCATCCGTGCCTTTCACAGCGCCGTGAAAATGACACCAAAGGAATACCGGGATTTAAGCATTCCTCTGTTTCTTTCCTAAAAATGAACATAAGAAGAGCCATAACGTACCTTTCCTGTACATTATGGCTCTTGTTTGATTCAATTTATTCCAGCTCCACTGTAAGTGTTTCTCCGTATAAGACGTGCATCTGATTTGCCGAATCAAAATAAACGGCATAAGGCCGGGCATAAAAAGTGCCGCCAAGCCTTACCTCATTTCCCATGAAAGCAATTCCAAACTGCCCCTTGCCATTTCTAGCGCTCTTTGCAGTACATTCGATGCAGCCGCTTTGCTCCAATCGCGGATCCGATTGTGTTCTGGATAGCACGACACCGTAACGTTCCAGGCGCCACTCCCCTTCTGACACCGTCGAAAAAACAATAAACTTTTCCGTCATTTCCTGCTCCCGGTATACCTTTTTATGAGAAACAACCTGACTTTCGCTATCATAAGGAGCAAATACAACTGAGATAACCGAATCAGCGGCAAGTGCCGGCACCGTGTAACGAATGCTTTCAAGCTCATTGGTGTAAATGTCAACACCGTTCAGATTGATTGAGGAAATCATTGAATTTGCGTCCGGCGTGATTTCCAGCACAAGTGTTTCTCCGTTACGCAGATAACGAATCCCCTCAGCGTTCAAGGTGCCGCTGCCTGTCTTCTGAATGCTTAACTGCCGCAGAAGAAAGCTCTGATCCGACAAGACATTTTTCAGTATCGGAAAACGCGACATTTCCGTATCCTTCCCATAGAAGTCTTTCAAATCTGTTTCTTCCAACTGTGCAGGGGTCACAAGGCTGGTTCCGCTGATCCCGTCATCATAGGAATTCTCAGAAAGATAATAGCAGTTGGAAACGGAGAGAGTCTGAGTGGAGGCATTTGTTCCCGATGACACAGCCGCCATATCCTCTTTTTCGCCAGTACCAATAATTTTGCCTGCGTGATAGCAATGGAATATCTTTAAGGTGCTGTTTGCATGATCGCTCAGTCTGCCGATCGCAACCGCATCGTTGCCTTGAACCGTTCCTGTATTATAGCAACTGTTGATATACGCAGACGTCGGATCGGCACCTCTAACCATCCCGATAATTCCGCCGGTATTTTTTCCTGTTCCGGCAACATATCCCGCATTGAAGCATTCCCGCAGAATTGCATAGCTATAGCCGACAATCCCGCCTGTACCAGTTCCTCCGGAAACTGTGCCGTAATTGGCGCATTGCTTTACCGAAGCAAGACTGCTCGAAGCGCTGTTCTGAAGCCCCACAATTCCCCCGGTATACCAAGAACCAGTTACTGCGCCGCGGTTTTCACAGGCGGACACGAAGGCTTCCGTGCTGAGGTTCCCCACGATACCACCGGTATATTTGCTTCCGGTAACGCCGGCATAATTGATGCATCCGATAATTCTTGCCCCATTCAGCGCGCTGCCTGTGACAGCTCCTGTGTTTTCGCCGCCTTTCACCGTCCCCTTTATCACCATATGCTGAATGCGTGCCCCGTCAGCCGTCTGAAACATTCCGGCAGACTGGCTGCCTGTGTCAATGGACAGCTGCACAGAATGATTTTTGCCGTCGTAAGCTCCGGTAAAACCGATCAGCGGTTCGGTCAGCGCCTCCCCAATATCCCGCTCCTGTGAGAAAAAAGCAGAGGGCGCTTTGACAACATTTTTCAACTGACGAACAGAAAAAATCTGATACGGATCCCCCGCTGTGCCGTTTCCGCCGCCGAATCTTGTATCCAGTTTTGTGGTGACAGCGCTTTCAGCTGGAATACCGTTTTTGATGGAATCTACCGTAACAGTATATTCTCCCTCGGGGAGACCTGAAACAGCGGAGCTGATATCTATTTTTGTACCCGAGCAATTGAGTATCACGGGCGATCCGGCCGGCTTCTCTCCCTGATAGATATAAACGTTATACAATGCATTTTCAGCGGAATCGGTAATTTCTAGTTCATAGGTTTCCGCACCATTGTATCCGCCAGCCACAGCGAGTCCCGTCACAGTTGAGACTGCAGAAGCACCGGCTTCATGAAAATATACCGCATATTTCTGCTGTTTTTTTCCGTCAGGAGCCGTCACCTGAATTTCAGTATAAAACGGAAGGCTGTTTCCATGCTGCGTCACTGTCTTTGCCGCACCTTCATTGACTAACGCTTCTATTGTGGCGGCGGTCGTTCCTTGCGGACATTCCACCTCATAAACATACTGCTCCGGAGAAAAGCCTTTCAGCGGAATGCCGTTAACCGTAAGATCCAGAATTTTGGCGGTATCCTGTCCAGAACACCAAGCCGTTCCCGTCAAATTGATTCTGCTCAATCCATAGTTGGAATCAGACATATAATATACGTTGTTATCTGTGCCCAATGTCAGCATAGCCGTACTCTGGTTCAAAAGCGTTTTCGCTTCCCAGGCATCTACGTCCACAGCACTCATTACACCGCCGATATTGGTGTATAGAAGGCCATTTGGTCCCCATTCCAAGGCAAAGGGCTGCCACCGCATTGAGTCAGATGGTATGGTGAGATTTCCAAGCCTCAGCTCCCTCTTCACCTGCAGGGTGGCCGGATCGATTTCAACCAGTGTCTGCGGACAGGCCATAAAAAGCCTGCCTTGACTGTCAAAGGTCATTCCACCGGCAAAATATTGCCGATTGCTGTCAGTAGTCAGCTGTACAAACTGTGCCCCTTCAAAGTTTCCAGTAGCTGCGTCCAGACGGAATATTCTGGCCCATTCAACAACCGGCTCAACCCCCAGACCGCAGAACATATTTGTGCAGCCATATATTTTTCCGTCGCGGTATGCCAATCCACTGATCGACTGATTCTGAATTGGATCAAATTTAGACTTTACGATGGAGGTACCGGCATCTTTGTTATAAATGCCAACAGCACCGCCTCTCGTTCCATAATCCGGAACCGTCCCCCAAAGAATATATTTCTCTGCATCCTCCACTACAAACGCACGGTTTTGCCCGTGACCTGCCATATCTGCCTTCTTTGCAGTCGCCCAGTTGTCCGGATCGATTTCAATCAGAGAGGCATTATCTCCGTAAGACCCCACATAATATTTCCCGTCAATTGCGTTAATTCCCTCTTTCTGACTCATTTCCAGTTCTTTTTTTACCTTCTTTTGTGCCGCGTCATAGATAACAAACTTTGTGCTGGCCATACTGCTGACCAAAATTTCATCTCGGTATCCCCCATGGATCGTGCGCATAGAAAAACTCTCATGGGGTAAAGGTTCTTTTATGAATTGAGCCTGTTGTTTTCCGAGATTAAACAGCGCAATCCCCTCGCTGGACGCGCCAAACACGACGGTTTTCCCCGGATAGTTTGTCTGGTCTTTCAATGTGACAACGGAAGGATTGATAAGATAACCAGTGTAAAAGTCAAGCCCGTCATAATCTATCTTTTGTTTTGTTGCCGGATTATAGGCGATGAAGGTGCGCTGTCCGCTGTTTCCAACCGCCCGGAAATAAACAAAACCGTTTTCATCCATATCCGAACCATGCAGATGGGAAGTTCCCAGCAGGAAATCAATCCATTGCTTCTGTTCCGAATCATATACTCCCATTACCCAGGAGGTATTGGCAGTAAAACAGGAAAAACGTGCAAACAGATATTTCCCCGCACTGCTCATGGAGTAATACTGCCGCACTTCCCCCTCTACAATACCTTTCTCCGGCCACAGCGGAGGCGCAACCTCGGTTATCTGTCCATTGGAAGCATTATAAACTTTCAGCTGCGCAGGCGTATTGACTCCATTTTCGCTGCTCCCCATGGATCCCATAAAAATATTGTTTCCACAGGATGCGGTTGCCCGTATATAATTTCCTGCAACAAGATTGGAGCCTATTTTGGTCAGTTGTCCTGCCTGGATATCATATTTAAAAAGAGACGCGTTGGGGTAAGTGCCAAAATAATAATTTCCCTGGCTGTCAAAGCACCCTTTATGCATTACCGCCGTGTCCGGTGAGATAGAACCAACATTTGTAAGCACTTTGGTTGATGGATTGTAGCGGTAAAAATTACGGCTGCCCGCAATATTCAAAACCCCGTCGCTTCCGATATCCAAAGCGTTGGCAGAGGTCACTGTTTTCCGGTCAGTCACGATACCGGTATCCAGGTTATAGGCAAACAGGGTATCATTCGTAAGCCCATAGAAAATGTGATTGCCATTGCTGTCCGTTTGCATACAATTGGCACTAATCTGCATGTTCTGAATCGGATCTCCCAGTTTTTCAGAACCTGCTACCGACAAATGTGCCAATTTTTCGGAACCTGCGGCAAGAGATACACACAAAAAGCATTGCATGAAAGTAAACATTGCCAGCGCTGAAGAAAGAAACCGGAAAAATGCCTTTTTCATAGTTCCACCTCACGATTTTTTATTTTTGTTTTATTGTTCTTTTATTATAATGAGATATAAGCCAAAAGAAAAGCGACAAAGTTGCTCTCTTTTTATTCAATATTGCTCTCTTTTTTATTATACAACGGCGAAAAGATTCTTTCTACTCAATAATAAGCAGAGATTGTGCAGAAAAAATCTTCTCAAGCAGAAAGTTTTTCATTCTGAAGAGTACTTATATACTCAGAGATACAGAGAATTTGAGATGTATCAGTTATATCAACAAAAACAGCCTAAAAACCATCAAAACAGGTAAAAATATCGTTGAATCTTTTTTGATAAAACAAAATACATACCCAACATTTGTTCTTTATCCAATAAAAATAGAGCCTTGATCCCGTAGGCTCAAAGCTATGCTATCCTATAATGCCATTACAAAGAGAATTTTACTGAGTGTTATTCAACCCAAAGATACACTCAATTATTATTTTAGAGATATCTTCTATTGACTTATTACAATCTTCCTTAAGCCATTCAAAACTAATCGCATTTATTCCATTTAGATAATACATCATAACATATTTCCTGTCTTCTTCTGGATAATGAAACCTGTCAAGAATAGGATTAAAGATGTTTTCAAACATTCTCTTATACACACTATCAAATCCAAAAGATCTTACGTGAGATAAAGCAGTTAAAAAAATTTCTTTATTATCTTTAATGTATGTGAGATAAGGTGTTAAGTATTTATTGCTAATAAAATTAAGTTCATCCAACTCACACTCTAAAAGATTAAATGCAATAGCCCTTGTATTATTGGTGAAGTAAGAGAGAAAATTATCAAGTAAATATCGTGTAGTCTCATCAAGCAAATCACAAGTGTTTTCATAATGAAGGTAAAAAGTAGAACGATTTACTCCCGCTGTCTCACACAATTCACTTATTGTAATATATTCAAGTGGTTTCTTTTTCAGCAAAGAAATCAATGCAAGGTTCATTTTCTTGGCAGTATTGAAATATTTACTTTCTGACTTATTCATTTTACCCACTCCTTGCATTAAAGTATTATTTATATATTATTTCTCGCTGATTTCACGAGCAAGCTCTACTATTTCATAGGCATATTTCGCTTTGCCCTTTTCAAGCATTTTTTTATAAAGTGGATAATTTATCCCACACCCAACAATGCCCATTATACCAATGATAATACCAAAAACAGTACTCATTATGCTACTTCCTATAACCTGCATAGATAAACACATTCCTGTTCCTACCACAAGGGAGGATAAGATACCAAAAGTATAGGTGAAAATAGTTGAAGGTAATTTGGCTTTGTTATCCAGTTTCTTTAACGCAATAATTTTTGAATTATCCTTTGGTGCATATTCCTTTGCAATTGATTCTGCTAAAATTTTGTCTGTATTCATAATATAGAACCTCCTTTTTAATTTCATAGAAATTATAAAAGAAATTGTTTTCAAAATGAACAACAAAGTTTTCAAAAACTGTTGATTTAAGAAAATACTAATTCTATTTACACCACAATGAGTTTGTCATAAATTTCTTGATAAGCAAATAACTACAAACAGCATTTGCCAATAGACATAAAAAACCACTTTAAACCTTTTATTACAGCGAAAATTTCAACGATATTTTTCAAAAGTCTATTTTACTGTCCAGGAATTTTCAACGATAAATAGTATCAGAAAGGTTCAAGACTGCTTTGTGCCCTGCAAGCTTTAAGCTTACAGGGCACAGCAATCAAAACACACTCAGAGAAAAAGCGCCTATCTCAAATGCAGCAGAAAAACCGGCAGAGCTATCCTGCTGTTCATTCTTTTTTGGAATCTTCTCCTACAATATAACAATCCAGAGCTGAAAACTGTTTTTCCGCTCCGCATATACAGTTGCTTACATCAATCTTACAGGAATTTTCAAAATAGTGAAGAACCTGTTCCGGCTCCAGCTTATCAATCTCTCTGATACGGCAGCTTTCTAAAGGCCATCCGTTGTCCTCTATCACATTATTGAACTTATTCCCCTGAATGACGGCAAACACCTTCTTCCCGAACAGAAGACCTAGAATCATGGCATGAAACCTTGCGGCAACAATATACTTCACAGATTTTATCGTATGTATCAGTTTCTCCATATCATTTCGGTACCGGATGATTTGCAAGCTGTCTTTCGCTTCCTTAGAGAGGCTGGAACAAGCTGTGATTTCCTCAATCATATCCTCGTCTCCTTCCTTTTCGCAGAAGGAGGTCAGTTTGACTTGGAATCCTTTTGAGACAAACTGATTAATCAGATCCGCCATCTTGTCCCGATATACATTGTGCAGTTTTCTATAAGCCGAACGAACCTTAAAATCGATCACTGACAGCATTATACTGTTTTCTTCTTCCGCAGGAAGCGTATTTTTATAGCCAAAGATGATATCATCGGCCCTGCGGACGTTCCTTAGTGTATGAAACAATTGATACGAATAGTTATCACGGAAGCAGACGTCCTCTGCCCGCTTGAAATACTCGTAATGATCCCTTCGGAATTTCTCGTCAAATCCTTTGCAGAAGTTGCTTCCAATGATAAAAACTTTTTTCCCTTTTTTGATCAACGGAAGCATTTTTTTGATATTTTGCAGATACACTTTATCGGAAATGCGGAAGATAGAACCGCCGATCTGAACAATCGCATTGCAGGCATTTCTCAAAAAATGATCAAAAGAATCTTGCCCAAACCCCATTTTGAGAAAAATTTTGTTGAAGAGCCGAACACCAAACATCGTCGTTTCATAGACTTTTAAATTTTTCAGGTGGGAAAAGGTTATGCGGTAACCAGGCGGCGCATACAAATAAAACTGGGTTTCAGGATACCGTTTCACCAATACATCAATAAACAGATCGTCTCCCAGATTGTGATTCAAATATGCTTTGATATAAATTTTTTTGTCCTTCATGCCGCACCTCGAAAATTCAAAAAAATCATCTTCTTTTTCCTCCGATTAAAACGCAGATACAGCTCTTTCCTTTCGAGAGAATAGCGTAAGCTTTTTTTCTGCATTTTGAAAGAAGGCTGCCGCTGCAATACCTCTTTACCAGTTTATCAAAAGAGATTTTGTCAATGTTTTTCAGAAATCCATTCCTTTTTGAATTCCATAGAACGGACTGCGTCATAGCAGGGTTATATTTTATAGCCTCCTGCAGTGCAACGGAACGATATTCCATCCCATTTTTGACCTTTTCAAACAACGCTTTCCCTTTCAGAGAATTCAAAATCAAAAGGGAAGTTCCCTTGTCGTCGTCCATTCCGAGAAAAATATTTTGGATTCCCCAGAAATCCGCAAGAGTGATATCGCTTTCCCGCCGTATATTCTTAAAAGAGCAGTTATAACAGGATGGACGCAAGCAGACATTTTTCAGAAATGCAGTCATCATGAAATCTCTGTCAAGTGTCTCATCATATTCAGAATCATTTTTGAATAAAAAAGAAACAGAGAACCGTTTCCATCCGTTTTTCTTTCCTCGGAAGGTAATTTTTTGTGCAGCAGAGCCTGCAATGGTTTCACGATACTTTAAATATCTATCCCATACTTTTGGAGAGGGTACTCCATGACAAATCATATCCTGACAGATTAAATTCTCGTATTCCTTCTGTAAATATGCTTTCAGTCCGCCAATCTGGCAAGGTGTTCCGGTAAACAGGACCATCCTTCCGTCCATTAAAAATTCCTTAACCTTTTGATAGGATTCTCCTATTTTGCTCTGCACATATTTGGATCCCCTGAACTTTTCCAGTTCTTCTTTGCGTTCTGTATATTGGTGCACCACATGAAACCGTTCATCAAAACAAGCGCCGAACACTACGCCATCCCGCTGAATGACATATTCCGCCAGCAAGCTGAAAAGTCCGCCAGAAGAACTGGCCATGCGGATTTCTTCCCTTTTATTGTATGCGGCGTAAGCAATCGGAGAAGCTTCCGCTTTTTTATCCCGCAAAACCGGACAAATTTTCCTGCACAGACCGCAATCAATACACCGTTCTGAATTGATTTTCGGATACCAAAATCCTTCCTCATCACTCTGCATCGTGATACAATACCGCGGGCAGATAGTCTGACATGCATAGCAGCCGGAGCAAGCTTTTAAATCATCTAATATTTTTGACATACCAAATGCCCTTTCTCATGCAATCCCCTATCAGAATAAGTGCCTTGTGAAACAGCTCATAAAGCCGACAGTTCGCCCTTGCATGCAAAGCTCTATCCGCATGTGTCAAAGCCGACACAGTCTCCAATTCGCGATAGCAAACTTCCAGCGCAGGCTTTTCTTTATACCAATAAGCAATATTCATTCTTTTACGGAGATACTTTAGACGTATTCTGTCATACAAGCGCTTCCGTTCTTCACTGTCCATCTTGATACGTTTTAACGTATTCAATAAGCAATCCTCGTGCATATAGGTTTTTTCGATATTTTCCGCATAGCTTTTCTCTTTTCTTGAATGACTGTTATCTCTCACAACATAATAAAACAAACATTTATCAATAAAGCCAAACGGATATTTTTGTGCTATCGGAAGTAAGATTTGCCAATTCTGTCCGCATTTTGAAACATAAATTTCTTTCTGAGGAATCGTATCTGTCAGACAAACACTTCTTACCATATAGCCTGCCGGGGCGAAATATACTCTGTCCTCAAAAATCAACCGTTCAAAAACAGATTCTTTGTCTGCCTTGTGCGCAAAGTGAAGCAGTCCCTTTTTAAGCTGCGGCTGTTCCTCTGAAACCAAAGCGCCTTCGCTTATTACACCCCCGCAGTCGGTATTTTGCTCCAGGAAATCCACTTTTATTTCAATACTGTCCTGTAAAAGGATATCATCACTGTCCGGCCATGTTACATAACTGCCGCTGAAAACCTTTAATCCCCGGTTCAAGGCCGCCGCCTGACCGGAATTTTTCTGATAAATATAGTGAAACAGATACCCTTTTTCCTCAAACTGTTTTTGATAGGACAAGATAATATCCCTGCTGCCGTCCTCCGAACCGTCATCAATTAGAATCAGTTCGATTCGCTCATAAGTTTGATATAGCACAGACTGCAGAAAACGATGAAGATATCTCTCTCCATTATAGCAAGGTGAAATGATACTGACCAGAGGTTTCATTCCCCATTTCTCCTTTCTGTCACAATGCTTTTTACGCGGTGCAACAAATCCCGGAACTCCTTTGTTCTGTGAAAAACAATAAGGAAAAGCAAATTGGGAAGCAATGCTACAGCTCCGCAGGAGAGTAGAAAGCCACCGAACGTTAGCTGCTTCAGTATCGGCTGTGTACAGAGATAAGTGATTCCTCCGGCGCAGACAACCGCAACAAAATAAACAGCCAGCCTTATGTAATATTCTAGGCAGGATCTTTCAAATAGAAACCGATAAGTACTCCTAGGCCGCCATATCACAAAAACCATTCTGGATACAATGGTACCCATATAAACACCAATCAATCCAAATGTTTTCGCACAGATGATCGAAACAATCAGATTCACGACAGCTTGAGAGAATGCGATCCACTTGTCCCTGCTGAAATCTCCCTTTGCGATTCTTGTATTGTTGTAAGCAGTGCTCTGCCCTACTAAATAACAATTTATGATGATAAGCAGAAAGCTGGCCGTGTCAATCAGATTCTCTTTTCCAATCCAAAATGTTATAAACGGCGGAATCAGAATAAAGAATGCAATACAGCAGAAGCCGTATATCCAGAAATTCAGAAAATTCAGCTCCAAAAATGTTTTCCTGTAATTTTCCGTACTTGAGGAAGCAACCATATTTCCAAAACCCGATGTTACACTGTTAAACAGAATAACAACAAAGGCCAGCACGGAATTGATCAGCAGGGTATAGTTGCTGATCAACCCAACCACTATAACACCGCAAAAGGATGATATGATTATATTGTCTGTGGAGTGAACCGCCACAGAGGCAAACTGATGCACAATCAGTCCTTTTACATTCTGGATAATCGGCGCCTTTTCCTGATTTGACAAGACAAGATTGCTTTTCTGGGCTAAAATCGGGAAGCGTTTGTTCAGGTAACGGGATATAAAAAATCTTGAACATAGCAGTAATATCGATTGGGTCAGCAAATAAATCAAAAAACTCTTAAATACCACCAAAAAAATAATTTGAATGCTTGACGTAACAAATTGTACAATCATCTCCATGTTTGTTATGATATAATTTTTTTGATGGGCATTTACAATACTATATTTATACGTGACAAAATAACTCGTTACCGTGTTGAACAAAAAAATGATGTAATATAGCCGCAAATCATGCAGAGTTAATAAATCCGCTCCTTTTACCACATGCTGCAGAAAAGGCAGAATACTTAATCCCAGGCCAGCTACAATACAGGCAATGAGCCGATATATCTTTTTATAATAATTGATCAATTTCAGAATCGTATCAGTATCATTCTGCGCAACCGGTTTATACATAGCATAGGTCAATGCGGTCCCGAAACCAAGCTCTGCAAAGGACAGGATGGACAGTACCTCGGTATACAGTCCATTGACGCCCAAATATTCATTTCCCAAAAAGTGAATAAAAACCGTCCGCGAAACAAAACCCAGTATAAGTGCGGTTGCTTTGCTCAATATGCCAACGGCTGTGTTCTTTATGGCTAATTTTGTTCTGGTCATATTTCTTCCGCTTTCCTATCAAATTTCAAAGATTTTATTTCTCCGCCAGCTTTCGGACTTCCTCGCCCGCCTGCCACGCTTTTTCTATGTAATGCGGCATAAACCCAGTCAAATGCTCCCTTATTTCCGTTTCACGTTGTTTCAGCCATTCAAATGCATGAATTAAATCATCCTTGTTCTCAATTGTCTGAACAGGCAGTACATAATCTTGATAAGTCCCGAAAATATCTTTCGCAATGCCTTTTGCCTTTACCGAATAGCCCACCGCAAGCGTCGGCACGCAGGAAGAATACGCCGCAATCGTCGCGTGCGTTCTCGCACCGATAAACATCCGGCAGCTTGCTATATATCCTTTTAATTCCATACAGTTGTGATCCTCCACCAGAATTACCCTTCCGGTATCTTTGAACTGTTTGTAAAGCTCTCCCAAAGACTTCCGATCATCACTGTGAGGACGCACCTCGTGGGGGATCAATGCAATCTGCATCTGTGTGGAAGCAATAATATGCTGTAATAAGGCTATATAGTTCTGCATGACCGCCCCCGAATTTGTTTCATTTTCTATGATCATAGGGCTTACATTGATGCCGATTGTATTATTTTTCGAAAATCCCTCCGGAAGAGTTGGTTTAACTGCTTTCAAGGTGAACGCAGGATCGGGAAACCATTTGATATTACTGAGCCCGGCGTTTTGCAGCGCTTCATAAGTGATGCTTTCCCTCGGCGTGATGAGAGTATATTTCTTCAGCGATTGCACAATATTCCTGTCCTCCAGCAGCTCCGGTTCAATGGAACAGCCGAAAAGAACCGTTTTCATCTTTTTCTTCCGAAAATATTGATTGTCCAAATTCAGCACTGTATAGGTGTTCTCATAGCAATAGTTATCCCCGCCTACGGAAACCGCAGCGCCGCATTCCGCCAGCTTTCCCTTCAGGTATTGGTAACGGTATCTGGAAAACGCAAAAGGATCCAACCCGGTTTTAAACAGTATCCTGCAAATCATCCCGGACAGAGAACAGAAATTTACCCATCGCTCCTCAATCAGAGTCATATTCGGCTGTTCGCGTAAATAGAGGGTATCCTCAGAAATATTTTTGCTTAGTACATAGCATTCCCGATTCACAATATCGCAAATTGTGCGGGTCAGTGCCTCGCACCCGTGGTTTCCGCTGCTGCCATTGGAGTATAAAATGATTTTTTTCTTCATTGTGAAGAACCCCCGATTCTTCTATATCATATCAAGTTCGCGAATCAGCGACATTTTCTTTTGCACAAAGTCGCTCTGTTCGTTTTTGTTGACTACGTGAGTATATTCATTTGTCTTCTTTTTGCCGGAAAGTATTGTAAGAATAAGATAAAAGATACGCTGTATCCACGCAATAGGGAGCAACATAACCGATTTTTTCACATAGGGATACTTTTTCTCCATTCGCTTCCGATCCAGAAAGATGATTTCCCATATGCTCTCATGACGCCATGCTTTCATATATCTCTTATAATCTTCCTTCTTAAAACGCTGAAACCGTTCTTCGGTATAAGTGATATAGAAATCCTTCCGCTGCACATCGGAAAAGCCGAAAGTACCCGCCTCCATAATCTCATCCAACACTTGCTCCGCCTGTGCTTCCCGCCTGATAAAGGGCGGAAAATCTTCCTCGCGGAAGCCGAGGTGTTGGATGCCTATGGTATACAACACATCCATGAATTTTTCATATTTCAAATGGCACATCAATACATTAAAACGTTCAAAATTGATTTCTTTGTGATAAGCCTTAAGGTAGAGAAGGGTATCCAGTACCTGACGAATTCCCACTCCCTGACTCAAAAAGTGCTTGATCAGATGAAGAGTCACAAAAATTGCCCCGTCCGTATAGCCAAGCGTATAGATTTCGTCCCTGTCCAGCGTTATCTTCCGAAACGGCTCGGTAAAAACAGACTGCTTGTCAAACCAGACGTCCTCGAAAAGCTCATCGTGCAGATATAAATGCAGTTCAACCATTCCGCCAATCGGATGTATACATACTACATGATGAGATGTTTTATTTTTCGGCTTCACCTCAAAACCCAGTTCACGCATCACCTGCTCTGCTTTGTGTATGTTCTCCGTCCCGATATAGATATCCGCGTCACCTGAAATACGCGCCTCCGGGCAGGGATATAACACCGCCAGTGTTTCCCCCTTCAACAGACAGCACGGGATGTCTGCCTGTTCCAGAGCATGGAGCGTCTTGTGAATAAAAGCATTGCGCTGAACGTTTTTCATCGTGTTGTAATAAAATTCAGCGTTCCACTTTTCGTAGACCTCTTTCGGCATATCCAGCCGCCCCGCTTCATACAGCTGTTTCAGCCTGGGGAAAATGATGTATTGGACGTCGTGAAGAACAGCTGTTTGAATAAACGCATCGTCATATGAGATATGTATTTGCTCCTCACAATTATTCACTTTTAAAAGATTAAAAATTTCTTTCCGGCTGTTCATTGTTTCTCCCATTCATAAAAGCCTTTCGTAGAGCAGATCAAATATTTTAAAACGAACCTCTTATTACGAAACATTTTTGTTTTTAACTAATGCTACTAAATTTATAATATCATTATGAAATATCATTAATCCTCCCATAAAAATAAAAGCGCCGAATACAATATTAATAATTAATTTTATGATTGCATTATATGGTATCAATGCGTTTAACAATAAAAACACTGTCATAAAAAAAGTGCTCCAGAAAAGTGAAATGATATTATTTTTTTTCATCTTTATACGTATTTCTTTTCTCACTATAATCAAAACAACTATTACTGTTAACAATTCTGTTACCACCGATGCAAATGCCGCTCCATTCTGTTGATACAGTTTTATTAAAATGTAATTTAAAATACAGTTCAAAGCAGCAGCAACAAAACGTATTATCGGAAAGATAGACTCTCTGCCTATCGAAATCACCACTTGATAGGCAAGCAAATCTCCAACGCCTTTCACGATAAAAAGAAACGATAAAATTCTCAATGTTAATCCGGCAGGGGCAAATGCCTTTCCAAATAATAGGATAACGACATCCTCCCCAACAAACTGTATCCCCACAAAAGCTGCCAAGCTGACACTCAGCAGAACATTCAATCCATTGTTTATAAGTCTGTTAAACTCTTTTAATTTTCTATTTTCATATGTTTGCGATAGCTGTGGAAGCATTACCGCTGTAATGGAAACAATAACGGTCAATACGATATTAGAAATTCTGGTTGCCTCTGAATAATATCCCACATAGCTATCGCCGCACATTTCTCTTAACATGACAATGTCTATTTTAGAGTATAGTTCCCCTGCTATTATTGATACCAATAAGAATAATAACGGTTTCATATGCCGCAGCATACTTTTTAAGGATATCAGCTTGATATGAAACTGCACATACTTTTTGGAATGAATTAAATTAACGATTTGATTTCCCGCACTGACACAACATGTTATTATCATATACACAATAATATCAGACCTAGAATTTACACACAGAAATATACTTATCAATGAAATTATTTTAAATAGGATATTTCTTGTAGTTATAAATTTGAACCTTTCTGTCCCTTTATAAAACCATTCAATATTAAAAGCATTGATCAGTATGCTGAAGCCGGCAATAAAAAACAGAAGCCTATTTTCACGAAAATAGGAAGCCGACATAACAATCAAATAATATAGGATGCTCACTATCATAGACGAACAAAAATTAATAAAGAAAAGTTCTGTAAAAACTTTATTTTTGTTCGGACTGTCGTAGGAACGCGCGACTTCCCGTATTCCATATGTAGGCATTCCTAAAGACGCAAAAGGGATAAAATACGCAGCGATTGTATTTACAAATGTTATAAGTCCAACTCCGCTCGGATTTAAAATTCGCGACACATATATTGCGGAACATAAGGAAAAAACAATATTCAAAAGATTATAAATAATATTCCACGAAGCATTCTTTAACAGTTTCTTCTCTGTTGACATTTATGTGTACCTTCTTAAATCGTATTTCCAAGTTTAAGCGCATCTATAATGCAATCTTCCATGGAACAATATTTCCATTCTCCATATCGACCAATGGAATATATATTGTTCTTTCTCATTTCTCCGAATAGAATAGCCTTTAATTTTTCCGTCTTTTTATTGATATGCACATAGGCAGGATCCATAATAACCGCTTCCCAGTCTACTACTTCCGTATTGGAATCGATTATGCCAATTGATTTCATATTTTTTAAGGTTTCCTTAAATTCATGACTGATATCTATATTTTTGTCTGGCGAAAAACCGATTTCTACATAAACGCTTAACTTTGAAGCAGGAACAATATGATTATAAAAACCGATTCTATAAAAATTATATTTTTTATCCGGCACATACAACCAATGAATATCAGAAAACTTTTTCGTACTGTCTGCATGAAAGCCAATATTCAAAGTCAAAACCTTGTTATACGACATAATTTGATCGGTAGGAAACTCTAAGTATTCAGCAAATTTATTCAATGGAATAGTTGATATCAGATATTCATAATTATATTTCCTTTTTTTGGTGTATAATGTTTTGTTATAATAATCTATTTTAACAATATCTTCATTATAATAGATTTTTTCCCGTTCAACTTGGCTGTATAAATAATCTATAAACTGCTGTGCGCCTTTCCGGGGATATAAAAAAGTATCATTATAATATTGATTATTCTCCGTCTTAAAATTTTTTATGATGTCGTCAATATCCGCATACGGAAAAAAACGTCCCATAGCATCTGAGTCAAGCTGTGACAATTCACAAGCATATAATTTTTCATTATAAGGCTTCAAAAACTTTTCCGTTATGCTTTTTCCAAACTTAGCATATAACATTTCATGGAAATTTTCTGAATTCCAATCCGTTTTTCTAAAATAAAGATCATATAAACAGTCAATAAATTCCTTTTGAGGCAATTGATGGATATTTTTCTGAAACGGATAGTCAATCAGTTCTCCGTTATACAATATCTTCGTGTTTTTTCTTACCTCGACAACATCTTCAGAAGGAATGGCATCCAAAAACATTTGTTTGACAGCCTGGGTTTTAAAATGAAAAAAATGTCCGGAATAATCCCATACAAAATCATTTTTTATATGGGTTCCACAGTATCCTCCGTAGGTCTTTTCTTTTTCGATTAGAATATATTCATGCTCTTGTTTATGAGCGGCAAAGGTTAAACCGGTTAATCCAGCTCCTAAAATTAGATATTTTGTTTTGATATGCTCCATATTTTAAAGTTCTCCGTCTGTTCATTTTCTCACACAATGATAAATCTTTTTATATTTTTCAGATATGATATTCCAATCATACTTTTCGGATTTCATTTTATTGGCATCTGCCAATCTCCTGCGCAATAATATATCACTGTATAACCTCTTTATCCGATTCGCTATATCACGGGCATCCATTTTGGCAAGATATCCGTTAACGCCGTCTTCGATCAGTTCCGGAGTCCCCCCCACATTTGTTGCCAATATACACAAATTTAGCCCAATAGCCTCCAGCAAAGTATTTGCCGCACCTTCCGTTCTCGACGGCAGGATATACAAATCAGCCGCTGCCATATATTCCAAATGTTTTCCACCCTCAACATAACCTACAATATCAAAATATTCTTGAAGTCCGTCCCGTACAACTGCATGATAAAAGGAAGACGCCTCGCTGACATTTCTAAGAACATGCACACAAATATTATAAATCTTAAATTCCTTCACACAAATTTTTGTTGCCTGTTCTAAATAATCACAGCCTTTAACTTCCCGATCTCCTCCCAAAAATATGATATGAAACTTATCTGCATCAAAGTTTCTTGGGATTACCGTTTTAAGAGCTGCCGCATTAATTCCGTTTTCCACAATAAAAGTCATTTTTAAATTTATATTATTATTTCTGAATAAATCAAAAAAATAATTGCAGGCTGCTGTTACAATATCCATTTGCTCATACATATCTTTTACCGTTTGATATGCTAGCTCATCAAATCCCATATTGTCCAATCCATGAGCATCATGGATCGTTGCCATTTTGACAGCATCCGTTTTGCATTTGCTCAAGCAGTATATAGCTTGCATCAAATGTGCATGAACAATGGATATATTCTCTGAACAAATTATCTTTGCAATTTTTTTTATATGTTTTTTCAGCAACAATCTGTTATATAAATCTTTATTTTTAAACAGCTTGTTACATAGCTTATATAATAGGAAGCGATATCCTTTTGAGAAAAAAGAATTATTGTATAATTTTCCAATAGAAAGAACTCTCACCGGATTAATCTCTCGAAACACATCAGCAATCTCATCACATGTAATAACAACTATATCCTCTTTTAATAAAAGCAAATGAGCGAAAACTTCTTTTACGACTGATTCAGCACCGCCTATTCCAGCAGAAAATACCATTAATGCACTTTTTCGCATAGTAAATCTCACTTTCTTTTTATCTTTGGGGCCCATTTTATTCCCAATTTTTTCAAATGTCTTCAACAACTTTTCTCTGTTCCTGATTCCAAGTTTTGCTGGTACAAATTGATATAATCCATAAATTTTTCATTCTTGTCGAACATTTTTGCTCGATTGATACAACAGTTGCTGTCAATCGGATTTTCCGTTAACCTATAAATTGCTTCTTTCATCCCATCAACATCACCCTTTTCCACCACAATGCCGCAGTTTTCATCCAAACTTTCCGGACTCCCTCCCGTTTGAAAGGTGAGAACCGGAGTCCCACAGGCTAATGCTTCCAAATTAACGGTTGGAAAATTATCTTCTCTTGTTGGATTGAGAAAAATATCTGCCGCTGTATAAAGCTTTGCCAGCTCTTTTGGATTTGCGGTTCTTTCAATTCCTATCATATTCGCCGGCAAAGACTCTTTCTGCTCATTTGTCAAACCGACAAGAACAATCTGATATCTTTCGTCCAATCGTTTTGCTAATTCTATAAAGACATCCAACCCTTTTCGCTCCGACCAAGGAGAGGCGACGCCTAATAAAATTTTTTTCTCTTCCAAATGATATTTTTTCCTGAAGCCACTCTCGGTAGGCTGAAAAACGGATAAATCAATTCCATTATGTATAACCTTTACAGGATATTCTTTCAAAAAAGACTGTTTCACTAAGTCTGCCAACCATTTTGAAGGAGTCACAATCGTCATATCCTCCACGCCGGTAAACCACTTCTTTTTCAAGTGATACATCAGTTTAGCGTTATCAATTTTGGAAGACGGATATTCCTTGTATTGCGGGCAATTATGGCATCCTGTTTTCCATTTGTCACAGCCAATCATATCAAAATGAGGGCAATGTCCCGTGAAAGCCCAGCAGTCATGTAACGTCCAGACAACCTTCATATTTCTTTTTTTTAACCATCGAAACAGCATTGGTAAATTAATATAGCAATTGTGAAGATTATGTAAATGAACTGTATCCGGCTTGATAACATCCATTTTTTTCAAAAACGAAAGGGTACCGAAATGAGAAAAACCACCTTGATAACCGCTCCATTCCGCAAGACGCAGATGAAGATTCCTTTCAAAGCGGTTTCCAAGTGTGATAGATTGTTCTATTTTTTTGGCAAAATTAGAACGGCTAGCAGGGTAGCAAAAGAAAACCTCATATGCACACTCTTTAGCCGTTTCCCTAATATCAATACAGATATTTCCCGTACTTCCATAATTGCAGGAATTGAGTAAAACAACAAGACTCATCTTTCTTCCCCCCGTTTTTATCCACGATCAATTTTGCGAACACACAACCTCAATGTCGTCTTCACTATTCTCTTTGGAACTCTGTACGATTACGCTTTGCACCTCTGGGAATTCCAATAACTCCTGAATACGCAACTTTCCCTTTTTCTGAACCTGATATCCATAAAACACAAAAAGTAAAATGGTTGGATTTCTACTATAGTCTTCAGAACTGAGTAGCAAAATAACAATGCACCAAAGCAAAATGGAAACCATCTTACCATTCGAAAAATATTTTTTTATTAATAACAAAAAAAATCCCCAGTTGCAAAGAATCCCCATCACAACACCGTACACTGCAAACCAATTTAGAGGTGTACAAGTGATAACATTTCTCCCTGTTATTTGTTCTATATAAGCCTGAAATCCCTCTCGTCCCAATCCTATATAAGGAGATTTCTTAAATGCTTCTACTGCATATTTGACCGCATCAAAACGGACTGATGATGAAGTAGCATATATAGAATCGGAGTCAGAAAAATATATAGAAACTTTACCGAATAATTGATGCTGAACATAATTAGGTAAAATGCTATATGTTATTACGGCTCCCGTGAATAATATCGTAAATATAAAAATCAATTTTAATTTTTTGTTATTTTTTTCTTGTCGTTCAAACAATCTCTGCCACATATATACTATATAAATCAATCCAGCACAAATATAACCAGTGGTAGAATAGGTAGTTACTATTGCAAAAGTAATTACAAAAATAGACTTCCATTCTATTTTATATTTTGTGAATAAAAGAAAAATCAAAGCCAAATTTAAGAATGTTTGATATGCCCCTGGCTCCCAAAAAAAGCCGTTATTCCGAAGCATATTACTTTCCTGTACTACAACAGAAAAACCTAAATTATATGCCGGTAAGCGTTGGATGTTATAAGTTATTGGAAAAAAGGTCAACACTTGTGGTATAAGCAATGCTATCAAATATACAATCAAAGAATACGCCGCAAGAAAATACATCAGTTTCGTAAATTTTTGCACAAAATTTTGAAATGAAACAATCGAAACAAATAAAAAGGCCAACAAAATTTGTGCAAAATTGATAAAAAAATTTTTAGATTCTTTGTTATAAAGAAAAGTAACCAAAATATTTAATATCATTATTAAAAATACTACCGCTGTATT
Organism: Acetivibrio sp. MSJd-27; assembly: GCF_018918095.1. GTDB lineage: Bacteria > Bacillota > Clostridia > UMGS1840 > HGM11507 > HGM11507. The sequence continues at coordinate 63,573 of NZ_JAHLPV010000011.1, forward strand.
TTTGTCAACACTAATATTAGAAAAACGCATCACAACAGCAAGTCCTGACAAGCAAAAAAGCAATGTCAAAGCAAACCAACCAACATACTTATTCATGGCATAGCCGCAAGTCATATAAAGCATTCCAAATAAATAAGCATATTCTAAATACCCTTTTTTCTTTTCATATTTATAAATACTTCTCATATTATTTCCTTTGCAAAAAAGCTAATAATTCTATAATGTGATGAGGCGTGCACTGTTTGTAAAGCTCGCAGACTGTCTCAAACTTTATTTCTCCTTGTTGTGAAAAATTTTCCAAAAAACGCTCTGTTTCTTTTACATCTTTTCCCAAGTTGTTTTCATATTCAAAAACATTGCACACAAGGGGGTAACGCTCGATATACGACAAGGCACAATCCATTTTCTCTTTTACAAAATTAAGGATCGGTTTTCTGAAAGAAAACAATTCAAAAATTTTACTTGGCACCATTTGAGAAGCTTGGTTCGAAATATTAATCGCCACATCTGCTTCTCCAAGTGCTGCATATGCAATCTTGCTTTCAACCTTGCCATAGTATATCAAGCCATCCTGTGCATCACATAATTTCTTAAATTCAGGATCGTTACACGGACCAAATATATGAAGAAAAAGATTGCTATTTCTTTCTCGTAACTTCGAAAACAATTTTAGTAAATAGGAAGGGTCTCGTATTTGTTTACTTATAGTTCCAGCATATACCAAGTTTATTTGTCCGTCGTCATGGAAAAATAAATTCTTTTTTTCCCATTTCATTTCCCGTACCAAAGGGAACTCTGCATAATATAGTTTGCTTCGAATGGAATCGTAAAAGGATTTTTTAAATTCTTTTTTCCCACTCATCGGAAGAATGGTTAAATCTACTTTTTGAAATACATGCAATAATCGTTTGCTGCACAGCTTTTCATACATATTTTTCGGAATTCCTGCCGGTTTGTCACAATGTAACAAATCCAAAAAATATGCACATGTTTTCAAATTTGGATATTTCTTTTTCAGTTTGATTGCAACGCTGACACCATCAAACGGTCGAAACGATCCAACAACACAATCAATCTTTTTTTCTTTTATTAATTTAGAAGCTAAGCAATATATCTTCCACTCTCTCAATAAAGAAACCGAAGGAAAAAAAGGTAAAATAAAGACCGATTTTATCTTTCTAACAAAAGTAATTCCATTCATCATAAATCGCTCAAACCATTTGGAAGAATGTGCATATTTTTGACGAATACGACTATAAAAAGGTTTTGGAATCCGATAAATATTCTGGTGTTCCATCACTTCATGAATCGGTAATTTCTCATCCCAATAGGAAATACATTCAACCTCATTCCCCTGTCGAAGCAACTCCTCCGCAACAAGAGATACACATAATCCACTTGCGTCCGGATTGGGTAAATAGCAACTTGTGATAAAAAGATAGTTTGTTTTTTTTGAATTCTGTCCTTTATTGTTCATCGCAAAACTCCTGATATCCTTTTAACTCACAAAAACCTTTTATACCTGCATTTAACATGCTGTTCATTTTTTGAAAAGGCAAAGAAGTCTTTTTGAATAATCGAATTATATAATAAAATTTCAATACAAATGCAAACCGCGGAAAAGCACACTTTACCCAAGCGCCTTTATCGTAGAAAAATTTTTCATCATACCCGGTAAACCATTGAGAATCCGATTCCAGCAAATCACCAATGGTTAAAGGATGCTCATAGACAATAAGACCTTTTCTTTTCAACTCTCTCAGAAAGAGAGCTTCCTCCCCAGCTGAAAATAAAGAGCCAGAACCAAAAAAAAGAGGAAACCAAGTATTGCTTTTTATTACCCTATTCTTTCGAAAAGCAATTCGAACAGAAGTGTAATTCTTAAATCTAGGAGATTTTCTTATTTTTAGAAATGTTTTTCCATATATTCGAGCTTGTTTTTCCGTATTCACATTAAATACAATAACATCTGCCTGCGGATGTCTCTTAAAGATCTGCACAATCTTCTCTTCGTAATTTTGAATATATCTAACATCGTCATCTGCAATTAAGCATATATCACCTTCGGCAAAAGAAAGAGCCATATTTCGGCTTTTCGATAAGCCTCTTTGCGTTGTATAAATCATTTTTGCTTGATGACCATCAATAACTTCAGAAATTACGCAATCCTTTTCACATTGATTAATAAACAATACATCAGATTGAATATTCATTTCGTTATATTTTGAAAAATCCTTTTGATGCATAGTTGCAACAAGCACTTGTAATTTCATCCATTCTTCCCCCTGTAACTCTATTCTTTCACTGCACGCATTATATGCTCATCCTTACCCGTGATTAAGTTTAGAATTTTTAAATACGTATTCTTTCTATTAAAATTTTTCTCAGCAAGGCAACGGCTATTAATCCCCATCTCTATCCGTTTTTCTTTATCAGCTGCCAAAAGCTTTATTGCATTTGCTAGTGAAACCGTATCTCCTATGGGACAGCTTATGCCCGCATTATATTCATTTAAAAGGTTATCAAATTCGTTGTCCTGCTGAATATTGATAACAGGAAGCCCTGCGGATACATAATCAGCATGCTTATTGATAATACTCTGAGCCGCTTTCCCACACAATACATTCAGTGCAAAGTCACACTTTACAAGCTTCCTTACCATTTCCTCATACGACAGTCTCCCGGTAAAACGAACAGGAAGATGGTGAACATCAGCATAAGACATAAACTTTTCTTTTAACGGGCCATCTCCCATAACAAGAAACTCTACTTCATCAAAACCGTGATTTCGCAGATAAAGCATAGCATCCATCACTTCGATCAAATCATAACTGTGCCCTAGCATACCGATGTAAACCATTGTAACGGATCGAAGCTTTCCTTCCAGCGGCTCTGCAAAAGCCGCTATTTTGTCAAAGTAATCAAGTTCGGTACCGATATAAACTGCGATGCTCTTGCCTTTTCTTTTGTTTAAGGCATACGCTCTATGCAGGTAATTTTCTGAAACCGTCACAATGTTATCAGCGTTTTTATACACATATTCAATTTTTTTCTTCATTGGATACAACAGGGGTTCCAAAAAGCGAGGGATTATCATTTTAAAAGCTTCCGGCCATAAATCCAATATGTCCGTAATGATCCGTATCTGATTTTTTTTGGCAAAATGAACCACCTTTTTCGCCAATCCCGTAGGCGGCACAAACAAATAGATTATATCAGGCTTTTTTCTGGATTTCAAATATTTTATCACGTTATTTGCAAAGCCGGAATGGCTGGATATTCTTTGGAGGGAAATATTCTTTTTGTAACCTTTTTCCTTTATAAAAGAAATGGAATAAGAATCTTCTAACATTCTGTTTAAAACATTCCTTTGCTTTTTAGCGGTATGATAAAAAGTTGAAGTAATAACTTCAACCTTCAAGCCATAGGAAGCAGCCATGGATGCAATCGAATGATATCTGCTGCTTGACTTTTCTTGCGGACAATGCCAGTAATTTGAAATAATCACCAAATCAGTCATCATTATACTCCTAGTAAATAACGGAATATTTCTATTCTATCAAGTTTTATTTTTCGGAAAAGCCAAATAATAATATTTGGAACAATACAACCAAAAAGAGTCATGAGGATCACTGTAATAATAGTATCCACATGTAAAATCTGACAAACTGTTCGAACAGCAATCATGACAGGCCAATGCATAATGTAAATTCCAAAAGCTCTTTTCGCTAAATCCGATAACTGCGGAGGAAATCTTTTTAGTTTTTCCGCATAGGTCGCAGAGGAAAATAAAGAGAGTAGTATAAACGTACAAGGTATAAACCGCAATGGTTCCAATCTATTATACCAAATCAAGAACACGGCAGATAAAATTAATGCGGCTATCGTATAGAACAGTCTGTTTTTTTTCATGGCTTGGCAAAATTGATCTTTTGTCAAGCTCCCTAAAAAACAGCCTAACATAAAAAACAAAACATCTTTATGTAAATCGCTAAAACACAGGAATTCTGTCTTAACAGGGAAAACATAGAGCAAAATTCCGATACAAATTGCTACAATTTGATACTTTTTTGCCGCTGTAAATATTTTTTTCCAAAACGGTGTCGCAAGATATATGAAAAATAATGCTGCTAAAAACCAAGTATGCCCCCATATATTTTGTCTCGGAAACAAAAACGCTTTGACAACCTCTGAAAACTCAAGTGGAACACTGTCATTGACAATTTCCTGGAAAAATAATTTGGGAACATAACTTACGATATTCCAAAATATATAAGGAATCATAAGCCTTTTAAATTTTTTATACACAAATTCTCTATAGCTTTTCTGAGCACTGTATCCTTTAAAGGATAACAAATAGCCGGATATCATGAAAAACAAAGGCATATGAAAAAAATATATCCATTGCTTAGAAAATATATACCAGCCACCGGATGCGTCAATCCCATTAAGAGAATGTCCTAAGATTACAAAAAGAGGACCGAGAATTTGTAAAACACTGATATAGAGTATTTCTTGCATTATACTTCTTCAAACCTTTCTGCCACATTATAATCTGAAAATACTTTTTTTATAATTTCAGCTACTTCGTCCGTGAGTTCAAGACCATATTTTTCGCAATTAGATGCACTTTCCAGCTTATGTTCTCCTGGCAATAAAACATTTTCTCCCGAATTATGTACTTCTTCAATGTAATGATCTATTTCATCATAAAATTCCTTGGAATGTAATAATTCCGGATTGATCGCTACAAAACATTGTCCCACATTCATACATTCATTCTTTTCCGAATAAAACTTATGAATATGATTTAAGTAACCCGCCCCCGACATCAAACCTGCAACTATATCTATGATTAGAGCAATCCCATAGCCTTTATAGCCCGCCATCGGCAATACCATCCCTTTAATCGCTTCAACTGGATCGGTTGTGGGGTTTCCGAATTCATCAATAGCCCAACCAAGAGGAATCTGTCCGCCTTTTTTTCGAATTTCATTGATCCGTGACTTTGCTACAATACTTGTGGCCATATCTAACAATACGGGACCTTTTTTATTACCGGGGATAGCTACAGAAAAAGGATTCGTTCCTAATATTTTTTTTTCGCCACCCCAAGCAGGCATCGTCGCTGGAGAATTGCTGAAACACATTCCTATCTTTTTTTGATGAGCAGCAAATTTGGTATAATAAAAAGCAGGACCAAAGGTATTGGAATTCTTAGAAAAAACAAAGTATATTCCACTTTTTTGGCATTTTTTCACAGCATATTCCATACAAAATCTTGCAGAAAACATTCCAATAGTATTTTGAGAATCAATCAAAGCAAAAGCTGATGTTTCCTTTTCAATTTTGGGCTCTGATACCAGATTGAAAGAACCTTTTTTCAATTTGTTAATATATACGGGAAAAAGGCATAATCCATGGGAATGAACTCCACAGGCATCTGCTGTTATCATACAGTCAGCTATTATTTCCGCCTGCTTTTGACTTACTTCACATTTTGTCAGGATAAATACAATACCTGAGTTTATTTTTTCTCTGTTTACGTATACCATTGATACCTCATAATATTTATGTATTTTTATGCTTTTTTCTCTACCTTTTCATTCATATTATCTAACTGTTTACTTTCTACAGTAATTCTTGTGTTTTCATTATCTGCATTCATAAGAACTTTAACAATTGTTACCAATAGAATTTTAATATCAAGAAACAGCGATACATTATTTACATACCATACATTCAAGGCGATACGATCCTCCCATAACACACCTTTTCTTCCGTGGATTTGTGCCCATCCTGTTATACCAGGTCTTAAATGAAACATTACCTTCTGCTCATCTGTATACTTATCATATGCCCAGGGATGATATGTAAGAGGCGGTCTGAATCCAATTAGTGACATGTCGCCTTTTAATATATTTATAAACTGCAAAAGTTCATCAATACTACAGGCTCGTATAATACGCCCTACTCTAGTAACTCTGGGATCAGATTTAAACGAATATTGCCTACTTCCAATACTTTCAGCATTCAAACACATCGAGCGAAACTTTAAGATTTCAAATTCTTGTCCAAACTGTCCCAGCCTTTTTTGTTTGAATACAACAGGTCCTGGAGAATCGATTTTAATAGCTATTGCGGTGACTAATAAAACAGGAGATAGAATAGTCAAAGCAAAAACACTTAATATTATATCAAATAATCTCTTGAAAATTTTGGTATACATTTTTCATATCCTCTTACGTTGTACAACTTTCTCTACAAGTGTTTTAATTTCATTGTGATTTTGAATTAAATAGGTATCATCAAGCATCATAAATTCTTTTTCTTTCTTTCTTATACTATCTACACCTTTAACAAAACGCTCTTGAATACTATCTAAATCTATATCTATAAAATGATTTAAATCACAAAAAGAACGTGACAAAATAACCATTTTACTGTCTAATCGAACGTGTTCTGCAAGAATTTTTTCAGCGGGAATAATCCCTTCACCAATTCTAGCAATGCCCCCAAACCCAAAGTCTATTTTTTGACTTTGAATTTTTTTTGCCAAAAAATCCACAAGTCCATTTGCCAATGGTTCAAACATAAAATAATTTTTATAAGCTAGATGTAAATCATTAAGTCCTATATGAATAGCATCAATTCCAGAAAGTGAAATAACATCATCAATAATTTTAACTGCTTCCTTTGTTTCTAACAAAAGAAACACTTTTGCTTTGTTGCGGATAATTTGAATAAATGTTTGTATTTCCTGTATTGTTTTCCACATAGGTAACATAATAATGTCTGCACCCATTTCAATGGCTGTATTGATCTCGTATTCTGAATCTTTATGTATTGGATTTACTCGCACCATAAGTTCAGATTTTTTATTCTTACAAGAAACTATAACATCTTTCATTGCCTTTATATCATGAAATGTATGATGGTTTTTCACCGTATTTAGCCCATGCTGTCTAACATCTTTCCCCATATATTCCATATCTACAAATAAAATATCTACACCGGCTTTTTGTGCAATATCGGCAATAACAGGATGGTTGGTAATATACATTAATTTCAAACTCATTAAATTATAATCCTCTACCCCAAAATTTCGAACCAACAAAAAACTGTTACATTATTTATCTAATTGCCAAGAATTTAGTTTTTCAAAGCCATATGTATTGCAGCCGTGCCGGAAGAAAGAGTCGCGGCATGTCCGATTTCTACATATTCCGCAAGTTCCTTTTCGAAGCCATTGACATTCTCTCCGAGTGGTGCAACCCAATTGGTATCAAATGCTTCCTGAATATACTCCAGCTCTTTCCCCCCCATATGGGGAGAGGCAAGAAATATTCTATTTTCCATTAAAATCCCCACACCTATCTTAATAAGTTATCTTTTGATTTATTTTATCACTTTTTGACGAATTATACAAGAGTAAGTTTATTTACGATTTTCCAATAAATAGGATGTATTTTTATGCAATATGCTGAATTGCAGTCATCAATTTTTGTTCTGCTCCATTCGCCGAATTGAAAAAGCTGCTCCCGAAGTATTTTACGGAAGCAGCATATTGCATCGTTATGCAACAATTCAATGTAGGATATTAAGGTGAGCAGCTATTAAAACTCCTCTCATCTCTTTTCATCACTATGAATAATACTCTTTTTTTATTGCAGTACGTCAAAGGATTTTTCATGAATATCTCTGTGATAAACGGAAAGATGTCCCTGATTGTCCAGGGTCGCCAGCAATACATCTGCAGGATTCGTAATCTTTTGATGTCTCAGCTGTGCCTCCAGCCAATCCCGATCTTTGCGAACCAGTTTCAGATTGTTTTCCATGATTTTTCCGTCAATAATCAGATTGGCAACCAAGCCCTCCTGCTGCCCTTGAATATTCATATCGCCGCAGGTGACCGGCGCCTTATCTTTTTTCGGTAAAATACTTACCGTACCGTCAACTTCCATAACGGCAAATTCAATGTCTGCAAGATTGAAATAACCGGATTCTCTGCATTCCTCCATCAAATCATTCAGATCAATTTTTGATTTCTTAATCCCCTTCTCCAGTATCTTTCCATGTTGAATCAGCACAGTAGGCGTACCCGATATAAAACGCCGGAACCGGATGCTTTTAAGCGTCAAAAAGGATATCATCAGCGATATTAATCCATATACGAACATGGATATCATAGCGTCCAGATGCTCCGTATCCTGATCCACAGAAAGCGCTGCTGCAATCGATCCAATTGAAATTCCAATAATATAATCAAATGTATTCAACTGGGAAACCTGTTTTTTTCCCATAAGCTTGGTAACCAGAAATAAGACCGCGATAGAGAGCAGGCTTCTTCCGATAATATCCAAAGAATCAATCAAACCTTCCATTGCTTTCACCTCATTTTTAAGTTTTCCATAATCCTATTTTTTATGTATCGCTTGGATTATTTTATGAAAAATTGGACGAAGTAACTATTTAGTTACTTAAATCTCTAAATTTACGTTTTTCGCCTTGACAACCGCCTTCTTATGGAATACAATGAGTAAGAAATTTGTTGAAATGAGGGATAGAAAACCATGATGAAAATGACCTTTCGGTGGTACGGTGACCACGACCCGGTTACGTTGGACAAAATCAGACAGATTCCCGGCATGTATGGAATCGTTTCTTCTCTGCACGATATTCCGGCAGGTGAAGTCTGGCCGGAAGAACGAATCATTGAACACAAAAATAAGATCGAAGCTGCCGGACTCACTTTTGAGGTTGTCGAGAGTGTACCGGTGCATGAATCCATCAAAATCGGAGCCCCCGATCGCGATCAGTACATTGACAATTATTGCACAACGTTGAGGCGTCTTGCCAAAAACGGCGTGAAGGTTGTCTGTTATAATTTCATGCCGGTGTTTGACTGGATGCGAAGCGAACTGAATCACAAGCTTCCGGATGGTTCCGAGGCTTTGATCTATGTGGATGAAATCGCAAAGACTATGAATCCTTTGGTTGCGGACATTTCTCTCCCGGCTTGGGAAAACTATGATAAGGATGAATTGAAAGCCCTGCTTACCAAATACCAGTCTGTAACAGAAGAAGATCTTTGGAACAACTTAAAATACTTTCTGGAAAAGGTCATCAAAGTTTGCGATGAAGTAAAAATCAAAATGGCGATCCATCCCGATGATCCGCCATGGTCTATTTTCGGACTGCCCCGGATTATCGTTGACGAGACAAATCTGGATCGTTTTTTAAATCTGGTTCCCAGTGTAAATAATGGCCTCACTCTTTGTTCTGGTTCTCTCGGTGTAAATCCTAAGAATAATATTCCGGAGATGATCCGCCGCTATGGAGACAGAATTCATTTTATGCACGCGCGGAATATTAAAATCACCGGAGAACGCTGCTTTGAGGAAGCCGCGCACAAATCCGAATGCGGTTCTCTTGATATGTATGAAATCATTAGGGCGCTCTATGATGTCGGCTTCGATGGTTATATCCGTCCCGATCATGGCAGAATGATCTGGGGAGAAACCGGCCAGGCTGGTTACGGACTGTTTGACAGGGCACTTGGTGCAACCTATTTAAACGGCCTTTATGAAGCAGTTGTAAAAAACAATTCTGAAAAATAGAGACGATAGAATGAAATAACGAAATGAAGATGTTTTCCCGCCTCTTAGACGGCGGGTTCCACTCCATTTTTTCTTTGGCGGTATAATCCGCCAAAGAAACGTTGTATTCCGTGGCTAGGTCCCTTATGGAAGCTTAATATCAGTTTGAAAAACAAAATCATAATATGGAGGTACATAAAAAATGCATATTCCACTAAATGTTGACTTAAAGGGAAAAGTTGCAGTCGTCACCGGCGGCGGCGGAATCCTCTGTTCCACCATGGCGAAGGCGATCGCACAATGCGGAGCAAAAGTTGCTGTTATGGATCTGCGGAAAGAGGCGGCTCAGAAAGTTGCCGATGAAATTACTGCAGAGGGCGGCATTGCAATCGGTGTAGGTTCTAATGTTCTTGTAAAAGAGGAACTGGTCGCGGCAAAAAAAGAGATCAATGAAAAACTGGGCAGTGTGGATATACTGATCAACGGCGCTGGCGGCAATCATCCCCGCGGCAACACGACAAATGATTATTATTCCAAAGCGGATGTAGACGCGGAAGATATCATCTCTTTCTATGATCTGGATCCAAATAACATCCAGTTCGTATTCAATCTGAACTTTGTCGGAACATTGCTTCCCACCCAAGTGTTCTCTTCGGATATGGTGGATAAGGAGGACGCTTCCATCATTAACATGAGCTCTATGAGCGCATATCATCCTCTGACAAAAGTTTCCGCTTACAGCGCTGCGAAAGCGGCAATCTCCAACTTTACCGAGTGGCTGGCGGTGCACTTCTCCACCACCAATATTCGTGTAAACGCGCTGGCACCTGGCTTCTTCCTGACCAATCAAAATAGAGATCTGCTGACCAATCCGGACGGCAGCTATACGGAACGGAGCAAGAAAATTCTCAACGGCACCCCCATGCGCCGGTTCGGTGAACCGGAAGAACTTCTTGGCGGTTTGCTGTTCCTGCTCTGCAAAGACGCTTCCGGCTTTATCAACGGCATTACCCTTCCGATTGATGGCGGATTTAACGCTTACGGCGGTGTATAAGGGCACGGAAAACGCCTTTACATTTATCAAGCAGTGTGGAAATATTCCCGCGCACGGTTCCGCGCAATTCCCTATGTTGTAACAAGTTGCTTCGATAATGCGGTACCCACCATCGAAAGAGGTGAGGGACATCTTAGCGAGATTATAAAAATACAAAATGTCTCTTGGCTTCAAAAGCCGGGAGACATTTTTTCGTTATATGATACTCCATAAAAAGGATTTGAAATACCTTATTCACGAAGATTCACTTTCTTTCGCTCATCGCGAAAAATATGACATTTTTTCCACTTGAATAAAATCAACAAATTATGTAATTAATAAACATATGACAAAGATTGCTTGAAATTCAAAAGAATCATAAGTATAATAAGAGCACGCCGTAAAAAGCAAGTCTCCGACGGCTGAGCATTATGGACCGGGCGATATTCTGTTAATTTCATCAATATTGAAGATATACAGGAGGAGATATGTCATGATATTAATGGGCGGAAATATTCTAAACAGCAGGTTTAAAATAGAGAAAAAGGATATTTGCATCACAGATGGTAAAATTTTTTTCAATTCTTCCGATTCGCTCAACTTTTCCGATAGCAATAACCTTAAAATTTTGGATATCACAGGTTTGACTGTTCTTCCAGGTCTGATTGATTTACATATTCACGGCTATAAAGAGACCGATATTGCGGCTGCCGGAAAAAAAGAGCTTGATGCGCTTTGCGGCGATTTAGTCAAAGAAGGAACCACTTCCTTTCTGTGCGGATTGGCCGCAGACTCACACGAGAATACATTGAACTCTTTAAAAGTCATTTCGAAATACAGAAAAGGTCAGTCCGCCGGCGCGGAAATACTTGGCTTTAACATGGAAGGACCTTACCTGTCAAAAGAAAAAAAGGGGGCGATTCCGGAAAAATACATTCGAAAGGCTGACGTGAACGAGCTAAATGAATTTTGCAAAGCTGCGGACAATCAAATTAAAATCATGACGATTGCTCCCGAGATAACAGAAAATCAGGATTGTATCCATGAACTGACAGAGCGAAATATTGTTCCCGCAATCGGACACAGCAATGCAACCGCTTCGGAAACAGAAAAGAGTATGAAACATGGAATTTCTCATGCTACTCATCTTTTTAACGCAATGAGGGGAATCTCTCACAGAGAACCTGGAGTGCCGGGGGCTGTTTTTGACAGTGATATCACCGCAGAACTCATCTGTGATGGCTTCCATATCAATGAAAAGATCATTCGGATGACCTATCGGCTTCTTGGCAAAGAACGCTTGATACTGATAAGTGATAACGGACAGATGTCAGGCAGCGCTGATGGAAAATATGTTGTCAACGGTATCACCACTATCATAAAAGCCGGAACCTGCAAATTGCCGGACGGCACGCTGAAAGGAAATTATAGTTCCCTTTTCGAATGCGTCAAAAGAGCGATTAAATTCGGAATTCCTTTTGAAGATGCGGTTTACTGTGCAACTTATTCCCCTGCAAAAAGAATTGGTGTCGAACAGAAAAAAGGAAGTATTGACATTGGAAAGGATGCAGATTTGCTCATCGTTGATGATAACCTGACACTGCGGCATGTCATCAAAAACGGAAAGCTGCTGAAATAAAACTTTTTCTGTCAGAAATTTCAACTGGCAGAATAACACCTCATATGAAATTGGAGTTGATATCATTTGTTATCTATCGGTATTGATATAGGCGGTACAAACGTAAAAATAGGCGTGGTAAATGAAAACTATAAAATTATATATAAAAATTCAGTGAAAACGCTGGCGGACAGAGAGCCGCAAGTGATTATCAAAAATATCACTGATTTGATCTCGGACACGTTACAAAAAAATAATTTGAAAAAAGCTGACATTGATCACATCGGCATTGGCTGCCCTGGGAATGTTGACAGCAATACCGGAATGGTTACAGAGGTTGCCAATATCAACATTTCCGATTGGAACCTGAAAAAAGAGATTCAGGAGGCATCCGGTATTGAGACTTATATAGCAAACGACGGAAGCTGTGCCGCTTTAGGAGAAGCATGTACCGGTTCCACTGCCGATGTTTCCCACTCGGTCATGCTCACTCTGGGCACCGGTATAGGCGGCGGAATTATCATAGATAAAAAACTATATGTCGGCAAAACCGGGAAAGCCGGAGAGTTTGGTCAAATGACCATCAAGTGGGATGATCCGCCTGCCCGTTACGGCAGAATTGGTTCCTTTGAAAGCTACGCCTCCGGCACCGCTTTGATAAAACAGACAAGGGAAGCCATCAAACAGAATCCAGGCAGTATTCTTGCAAAAACAGCGGACAACGATATGGCGCGGGTAAACGGTCAGACCGCGTTCCAGGCTATGCAGATGAATTGTCCCATCGGAAAAAAAGTCGTAGATACTTATATCTTTTATCTTTCGATTGGCATCAAAAATATTATCATGGCATTGCGATCAGAGGTTATCACTCTCGGCGGAGGTATTTCAAAACAGGGAGAGATATTAATTAAACTGCTCAGCAGGCATATGACGGAGTCTTATGATGACACCCAAATCCGGCTTGCAGAGCTTTCAAATGACGCGGGAATCATCGGTGCGGTAGCCCTGAAAAGCAAACTGGAATAAAGGAGCTGCTTTTTGAAAATCGCGGACTTTCATTCGTTAAAAAAGGGAACATAAAAGAATAGAAGCGGCAGTTTTCAAACAGAAAGCTGCCGTTTCTATTTGGAAAGGATCTGCTTCTAACTTTGTGTAAAGTCCAAACAAGGGTAAAATTGGTTGGCAGGGAGTGTTTTTGCTCCCTGCTTTTTCAATATAACAGAAACATGGCAAAAACTCAAGCCTTAATCCGGC
>NZ_JAHLPV010000012.1 GCF_018918095.1 Acetivibrio sp. MSJd-27
ATCTGGTATACTTTAGCCATGAAAACTCGTCTCCTTTCGGGAGGTACTTGGATTTGTGGTGAAACCATTGTACCAGAAAGGCTGGCGGGTTTTCAACTTTCATTTAACTTTACAGAACGATAATTTCTGACAGGAGTGAAAAGTAATGAAAAAACAATTGTCTTTATTTCTGGTATTGATTATGCTGACAACAATATGTTCTTATGCCGTCGATGATGAAGTGAAAGTTTTTATAAATGACAAACGACTTGCTTTTGATCAGCCGCCTATTATTGTAGACGGCAGAACTCTTGTTTCAATACGTGCAGTATGTGAAGCTTTGGGTGCAGATGTTTATTGGTATGAAGAAGAGCAGGACATTTGCATTGTGAAGAATCAAACGAAATTATTTCTTCAAATTGACAGCAATGTTATGACGATTGTGTCGTGTGCAAATTTTGAAGAATTTATAAATATATTACAAGGTGTCTCTTTATCTGATTTGAATAAAATCAAAGAGGTGTTTCTCGATGTGTCTCCTATGATATATAATGACAGAACATTGCTTCCTATCAGGGGAGTATGTGAAGCATTCGGTGCTATAGTCGATTATAATGAGGCTTCAAAAAGCATCCTAATCAGCTGCAGTCAGGAATGGATAGAAGATAAAAACAGAGATATCGATTTTTATGAAAAGCTGATAGATTTTATAAAAGATGCTAAAATAAATAATACGACGGTATATAATCATCGCGGAGAAGTTGAAATTTTTGTAAAGGATAAAGAGTTTTTATCCAATATCAATTACTATTACTATCTCTTTTTGGATAACAACAATATTAATTTGATAAACGCAAAATACAAGGAAAAATCTGTATTGCTGGACATTGAATATACAGATAACATAGCGATGGAAACAATTATTTCAGATTATCTCAATAATAATACCAATGTGACAGTTAGAAATGCGAAGAAAGATATTGTCTACGGTATGGATGATATCGAAGAGATGGGTTTCTATTCCTATGAAATGGAATTCTCTGTGTTTTTGAAAGATAAAAATGCACAAATCGATGAGGATTTATTTTTATATATTGACGATGAATATATCGGTAAATGTAGCGTAGCCAAAAATGATTCAGGCATATTTTTAAACGCTTTATGGGAAAATGATATAGAAAAAATGAGTGTTCTCGAGTACCTTGTTTTTGTTTCTCCTTATGCAAAACGGGTGAATTCCAAAAATACTGTTCGAAAAATAGAAAAAATTGAATTCACAGAAACAGAGTGTAAACAATACGAAAAAAATATTATTTTTGCCGCTTTCGGTCAAGAAGAATTTGAATTATGCCGCAGTTTAGCACAAGAGATGAATCGGAATTTTGGTGTAACGCATGGGCTGGCAAAACAAGATTTTGAACAGGGATATGCAGATGTACTCATCAGCGGTAACACAGATGCTTATTATTTAAATCATTCAGATTATTATACCATCGGTGTAAAAAACGATACCAGAAAGTTTTATATCACTGTCAGAGCTTGTGATAATGAAATCTATGAGGAGATAAAAATAGCGCTTAAAAGTATGACAAATTATGAAATTTTTCCAAATAGATAAAGAGACTTTTATGTGAGGTGGAAAAAGATGATTGACCAAAACATATACGATAACCCGGTCTTTTTTGATGGCTATAAGGAACTCAGAGCCAGAGAAGATAATTATAATATTCTGGTGGAACAGCCCGCAATGACCCGGTTGCTTCCAAATTTAAAAAACAAAACAGTTCTTGATTTAGGGTGCGGATATGGAAATAGCTGTATTGACTTTATTGAGAAAGGTGCAAAAAGAGTTCTTGGAATTGATATTTCTGAAAGAATGCTTACAGTAGCCAAATCGGAATCCAGTCATAAAGATATAGAGTATTTATGTATGAATATGGCAGAACTCCATTTATTGAATGAAAAATTTGATCTGATATACAGTTCGCTTGCTTTTCATTATATTGAAAATTTTGGTTCGTTGATTTGTGATGTGTTCCATCATTTAAATGACGGAGGACAGCTTTTGTTTTCGCAGGAACATCCAATTGTCACTGCAACACTTGATGGAAAGGGACATTTTAATAAAGATGCGAACGGCAACTTGATATCCTATAGTTTTTCAAATTACAGTGAAAGCGGACTCAGAAATACAACTTGGTTTGTAGAAAATGTTATAAAATACCATAGAACAATCGGTGAGTTGCTGACCACAATCGCAGAGACAGGATTTCGAATAGAGGAAGTTGTTGAACCGGTGCCGGAAGAGTGGGCGTTGCAAAAAAGGCCGGTTTTGGCAAAAGAGTTTATAAAACCCAATTTTTTGATTATTAAGGCAAGAAAACAACTGTAATTTTATTGAGACGGCATACGTTGATTTATAATATAGACTTGGATTATAGTTTGGAGAGAATAAATGAATGAGTTGGAAATTTGGTATCCTATGCGCCGGCGATTCTGAATTAGAGCCATTCCTGGGTCATATTCAGAATTGTGTTGTCACGGAAAAAGCAATGCTGAAATTTTATGAGGGAAAAATAAATGGTGTCTCCATCACAGCATTGTATAGCGGTGTGGGCAAAGTAAATGCCGCGGTTGCCGCCCAGATTTTAATCGATACTTATCATGTTGACGCAGTGATTAATGCAGGAACAGCAGGAGGGATCCATGGTAAAATTAAGATTTTTGACAGTGTTATTTCTACACAGGTAGCTTACCATGATATGGATGACGATATATTGACGGAGTTTCATCCATGGCTTGCTTCCGTCTACTTTGACGCGGATGAAAAACTATTAAATAAGGCCAAAGATGTTTTTAAGGACAGGAACTCTGTTTTTTTTGGAAAGATGGTTACCGGAGATAAATTCATTGAAGATAAAATGAGGACAATCATTGATGAGAAATATTCTCCTTTGTCTGTCGATATGGAGACAGCAAGTATTGCCCATGTATGCTGCGTGAATAAGATACCTTTTATAGCAATACGGACGATTACAGATACTGCATCACATGACGGAGCAGACAGTTTTGAACGAAATTGTGAACAGGCTTCTGTCATTTCCAAAAATATTACTTTAGAGTTTTTAAAAGAATTCAATGATCGCTCATAAGCAGAGAAGCTTTGCACTTTTGAATGTGCAAAGCTTCTCTTTCTCCTATTAATATTCCACTAAAGTGATATCATCATAATAACAATCACTTACCCAGTATTCTGAGGTATAGAGATGAATTTTGATGTATGCGGCAGCCCGGTAAGTCATCGGGATAATCGACTCCAAAAGATTCCATTGCTGGGTACCTGGCTCCTCATTAAACAAGGTTCTGCCAAGCAGTGTTTTTTTGCTGTCGTAATAATAAATTCCAACACTGGTTCGTCCGCTTTCTAGATAAAGCGGTGTAAAAAGAGTATGATTTTTTGTTTTATCGATGGGAATATAGTCGCTGGCATATCCTACCGTCGCAGTCGTACTCTTATCGACAATCTTCAGGCTTTGTTTTCCTGTGAACGCACGGTCGGTGGAAACCTGTGCGGACGTATTCTCGGTAAAGGGGGCAATAGAGGTAAAGCCCGGAACCGGATCCGATTCGGAGAATGGTTCTTCAAAACTGCTGTTGGGTATAGAAAGAACGGTACTGTTTAGCTTATTTACCTCATTTTTTAATCTCTCCTGAACAGCCAGTCTGCTGTTTTGTTCGGAACGATCATTGTAAATGTAGAAATCAAAATAAGTTTTTATTTTTTCTGCATCTGCATCCTGAACAGATGAGAGATCGTCGCCAATGACAATCACACCGTTGTCATTCCAGTAAACCTGTTTAGAGAACGCATCAGAGACTGCCCGAAGGGGAAGAAGTGTCCGATCATCCTTTGTCTGCGCGGGGACGTCAATCGCTTTTGGCTCACCGTTTATCAGAATCTGCGATTCATTCAGAGTAACTGAAATCGTCAAGCTGTCTTTTTTCAGAGTGGCTGTCTGAGTGGCGTCATTCCAATCTACTTCCGCACCTAGAGACTCTGCAATAAATCGGACGGGGACCAGGGTACGGCCATTTTCCACAACCGGAGTTACTTTACTGTTTTGGCTGTCTATCTGTTTGATTGTGCCGTTGGAGAAGGCCAGGGAATTTCCGATAACCAAAGAGAGCTTATCAGAAAACAAATTTCTGATTTTTGCGCTGTCGCTTTTTTGATAGTCTGTCTTGCGGATAGGAAGCATCCATAGCTGCCCGCTTTTCGAGAAATAGATATTTCCATCAGACGCAATGGTCCACAGATAGGTTTCGTAACCCAGCTTATCTGTTAAATCATAGTATTCCATTGTTTCTGTGTTGACAACTTTAATCCCTTTAATGCCGGCATAGAGAAGGCCATCTTCATCAAAACGGATATAAAGCGGACGCCAGGTATGGCTGGTGGTAGAGTAAGTGTAGTCGTCAAATTTTAAAACATTGTTGACAGCTTCCGTTTCCGGATCGACCGAAAACAATGTATTTCCTGTAATAGCCCACAGTTTTCCATTTTTATCGAAAGCGACGGAACCAATCCAGCTGGGCTTATTAACGCCGGATATTTTAGGAGTAAATTCTTTTGTAAGCTGTTTTGCCGCGAGATCGTAGACAAATATTTTTGCCTGTTCCGCTACCGGTGTTGCACCCAAACCGCCCCAAATGGTAGTGGAACCGTATATTTTGCCATCCCGGTATGCAATGCTCATGATTCCCTGCTTATCTATCAGATTGTTGACGGCTTCCATCTCTCCGGTCGCAACATCGTAAATTCCAAGAGCGCCGCCCAAAATGCCGTAAACGGGAATCGTGCCCGCGAAAATTTTTCCCTCGCCGGAGGTCATGGCAAACGGGCGATCTTGGTTTTCTCCGATGATGCCAAGACGAGAAGGATTTGTACCGCTCAATGGAAGTGTGTGGTCATAGCGGTAAAGCTGAGCGCGGGTATAGATGCCGAAATACTGCTTTCCCTCGTATCCAAGCATTCCTTCCGGCTGGCCCAGCCCCATTGTCCTGTATTCTTTGGTGTCAAGATCGTATCGGGTGGCGGTATCACCGGCATATGCCCCGATATACAGAGCGTTGTCACCGTTTTGATAGTCACCGTTTTCCAGAGATTGAATGGAGAAGTAACCGCCTTTTAAATCAATGTCCGTCTGCCTTAAAATCTTTTTACTCTGAACATTATAAAAGACAGGGCAGCCGGTCGAAGTATCAACTGTCACGAGTGATTCACCAGGAAAATCAGGGTTGTTTTCCAGCGTCACCCATCCGATTGCATGGGTTGTTGTGGAAACACCAAGGTCAAAATCCAGATCCTCTACTTTTCCCGTTGCCACATCGATTGCCATCAATTTATTTCTGGAAGTGAAATAGCTTTTTCCGTTTCTGACCGGGGAGGTGTAGAGTCCGGTAAAAGTCTGCTTAAATCCGGTATCCAAAAATTTCTCATTTTTTGTATCGAATACAAGTAGGGGAGAGAGGGAATGAGATTTTGTGTACAGGGCAATTTTATCTCCGATCACAGTGCTGGTGTAAACCCATTCAATATCCTTCACCTCATAGTAGCCGGGATTTTCCGGAATGTCATATTTCACTTTTTTGGAAGGATTTTTGGTATCAACGCGGTAGAATCCCACCAGATTATCTCCCTGCACGCCGCAGTAGAGATAACCATCATAGTAGGAAATGGAGCGTACATAGGTTGCGCCCGGCACAAGCTGCCCCCAGTCTTCAAAGCTGTCTGTATTTTTGTCATACTTGATAATCTTTGCATTGGGGAACGTACCAATATAGATGTTGTCATTTTCATCTATCGTTGTGACAAAGGTGGCCTTTTCTCCTTCTACCATAACGCCGTATTTTTTAAACTCCTTGGTGTAGGGATTATAGCGGAAAAACAGACCGTCCGACGCCATATAGACAATTCCCTCGGAATCAACGATATGATTCCATAAGTTTTTGGCTCCCGGAGTCTCGTAAGTTGCCTCCAACTTCTGATCATCCAGATTATATACATTGAAGATACCGGGGGAGCCAGAAGCGGAGGTGTACATATAGTCTTTTCCATTTACCACGCCGAACGCGGCGGAAATAACCTGATGGGATGGAATCGGTGAATTTAAATATACCGCCGGTAGATATTTGCTCTCATCAATCGTGGCCGCTGAGGATGGGAGACAAAGGATACCCGACAGCAGGCAAACGGAAATGAAAAGGGAAATAAAGCGTTTCTTCATCATTCTTCCTCCTTGCAGATAGAAATTTTGTATAGTTTTGCATCAATACTGTAATATAAATTTTGATCCGAACCAATGGTAAACAACGGAACATTATTGCCGGTATAAGCCTGCAGATCAACAAATTCCAAAGTTTCCGGATTGATTATTTTAATGCCTTTAATATTCGTGTACAGATATCCGTTCTGATCAAAACGAATATAAGTGGGTCTCCACACATGCTGATGAACATTATAAGGATATTCCCCGAAGGATAACTGTTCCATTTGTTCCAGTGTTTCAGGATGCAGACGGAAAAGAGTATAACCGCTCACCGCCCAAAGTCTTCCTTCTGTATCAAATTTTATCTGACCGATATGAAGAGCTTTTTTATCATTAGGAAGATGGAGCGTTGCCTGTGCAAGGAACTGTTCCGTCTCCGGATCATAGCAGAAGATTTTTGCTTCCTTCTCAACGGGCACAGACCCAAGGCCTCCGTGAACCGAAGTGGAACCGTAGAGACGACCGTTATGGTAAGCTAGGCTAATGATGCTCTGATTTTTTATCAAGCCGGGAAAACTTTTTTTCTGTCCCGATTCAACATCATAGATACAAAGGCAGCCATTATGCAGGCCGTAATAGGGAATTGTACCGATAAAAATTTTTCCGTCCGCGGCCTCCAGTGCAAAGGGGCGGTCCTGCATTGCCTCCACTCTTCCGAGATTTTTTGGATTGTCGGAGGTTTGCAGATGATGGCAATCATATTCATACAGCCACGCATGAGGATAAACACCAAAATATTGTTTTCCGTGATAGAAGATGGAACCTTCAATCTGCCCGATGGAGATATCCTCAAACACCCTTTTCTTTAAATCATACCGAACAGCGATGTTTCCGGCGTAGGAGGAGAGATAGATATCATCCTCTCCTCCATTTTCCATGCATTGGATCAAAAACTTTGAGCGGTCCATGCGCGGCAAAATGATGGAATGGTATTCTTTTCGATTCGGATATAAAGCGGTTGGTGTGCAGTTTCCGTGCCCTGTGATAATCAATGCTTTTTCATCCGGGTAAAGAATCTTTAAATTTAGCCAGCCGCTGGCGCAGAGCTCATCGTTTTCTTTCATTTCTATGCCGCAGTCGCTCCATTTCAGGCTTCGGGTGTCCAACTCCCATAATTTGCAGTCTGAAATAAAATAGGTTTTATGACAATAAGGCACGGAAGTGTAAAGCCCTTTCAGTTCACCTCGGAAGCCAACATCTGCGAACTGCTCTCTCTTTGTGTCATACACCAAAAGCAGGGAACGGTTTTTGATTTTCACATGCAGCATCAAAAGATCATCTGCCATGTTCATCGTGTAAATCCAATTTAACTCCTCCGGGCAAAAATATCCTTCGATGAAGGGGAGAGGAATGCATTTCTTTTCTTTGGGATTTTCAGCATGGATACGGTAGAGCTTTGCCACATCATTCCCAAAAGTGCCCGCATAGATATAGCCGTTGTGACAGGCAATGGAACGGACGTACTGGGCATCCGAATCCACAGTCCCCAAATCCTCAAACATTTCTGTTTTAGTGTCAAAACGAATGATTTTTGCGTGAGGATACGAACCAATATAAAGATAATCGTTTTCATCGATGTCCATCACAAAATTGCCGGTTTCTCCGGGAAAGTAAGTCCCGTACTTTTTAAATACCGCCGTATAAGGGTTGAAGCTGAAAAAATAGCAATCCGATATAAAATACACAATTCCTTTGGAGTCAATTTTGTGAATCCAGGTGTTTTTTCCTCCGGTCGTTTCAAAGGAGGAGATAAGCTTCCGCTCATCCAAATCATATACGCAGAAACGACCGGGCATTCCGGAAAAAGTGGTGTACATGTAATTTGTCCCGTTGATCTGCTGGAATACCGAATGGATGATTTGATTGGAATTCAACGGTTCAGCGATCCATTCGGGCGCGGAATAATTTAATTTTGTCAAACAGCTTGTTGTAGTGGTATGCATGCTCATTCTCCTTGATAGGGATTGTGTATCAGCTGCGGAAGTGGATAGGCTCCCTCTTCCTCAACTGTCCAAAGCTTTTGTTCTTCCGGCAAACTGGAGTCCAGATCCAGAAATGCATGTGTCAGTAATTCTGCAGTTGTTTCCGTCACATTGGCGACAGCATTTGTCTCCTCGGCTGTTTTGATGTAGTACACGTTTGACGCTGTAATATTGGCAGGATTCATTGCGGAAACCGCAAATTTTGTTCCGGTTGAGGAGGCATTATAACAGTTTGTTACCGTTACTTTCCCAGAGGGATTTGCGATAAAACCAGCACTGCTTTTTCCGGGAAAGGCACCCGTATTAAAGGTATTCTCGATAGCTCCGCTGTCCGCGCGGCATACAATTCCACCGATAAGATAGGTTCCGTCTGTACCGGATGTATTGTAGCATTCGGTGATTTTTCCGCCGGTAAGCCGGCCCGCGATCCCCCCGTACTGAGCGGGAGAGACCTGAGATGCCAAATTTGCGCTTCGGGATATAACAGAAGAAGCATAGGCGGTTCCGGTGATTCCTCCGATGAAATATTTTGAGTTGTATGCAGTTTGAATGCTGCCTCTGACCGTCAAATTGGATACCTCTGTATTTTTTGACAGCTGTCCGATTAAACCGCCGATTTGTCCTGCTAGCGAATTTGTCGGCGTGCCTGTAATAACGGTGGCGTTCACTTCCGCTGTTTCCGAAGCGGAACATCCGTCTAATCCGCCGGAGGCATAGCCGGTGATGCCGCCCAGGTACAAAATCATGCCCTGGTTACAGGTAGAAGAAAAATCACTCTGTATTTTCCCCGTATTGACGCAGCCGGTCAGCACAGCGGAGTTGTTTCCGCAGATACCGCCTGCAAAACAGTTGGCTGCCATATGATTGTCGTTGGTTGTCCACACCGTGCCGCGGTTTTCACAAGCGGTAAGCGGCGCTTTTGTCTGTCCGCAGATACCGCCGATCATCCCTGCGCTGCTCTGGATTTTCCCGGTGTTGATACAGTTTTCCATCGTTCCGGCTCCTTCAAAGGAACCGGCGATTCCTCCTGCATAAGCGCCGTTCTGAATGCTGTCTCCTGTCACGGTAATATCGGCTTCATTTTCACAGTTTATGATGTCTGAACTGATAGCGAGTCCTGCGATTCCCGCAGTGTGCGTACCGGTGCTCTCTATACTTCCCGCAATTTTTATTCCTTCCACCTTTGCACCGTTTATCCGGCCGAATAGAGAGGCATACTGTGTTCCATTTTTCAAATGGAGGGTGATTTCCGCCCGTTCAGAACCGCTTCCGTTCCGGTAGCTTCCCGAAAAGGGGACTCCGGTGGCTTCAGAGAGAGGCATATAATCCTCCGGAAGGGAAAAGTCCGCAATCTGAATGTAGTGATAATCCATATGTTTTTTGATGTTGTCAAAGTGCTGGGCGGTTGCGACCTGATACGGATCTTCCGCAGAACCGTTTCCGCCTGCGAAATAGGACATTGTTTTGTCAAAGATCGTTGTCTGACGTCCCAGAGCATTTTCCAGAATTACGGTGTATACATAGTCCTCAGCTTCCTCGCCTTGCTGAACATAGGCAGTGACGTCAAAAGGACTTTCCGCTTCCGTCAGTGACCATTTATTTCCTTCTGTTAAGATAGTTAGATGCTTTGCGGCACCGCCTTCCCAGTTTAAAAGAAATTTCATCTCATTGTAATCGTAACTTGCCTTCAGCTGTAAGTCTGCGGTATTCAAAAATCCATTTACATTCAAATCGAGGCTGCTCAGGGCAGAATAATCGGAATCGGTGTAGCCGGAAGAGGCATTTGCTTTTACTTTTACAGAGAAGGTCAGAGATTCCTCCGTTGTGTTTTCACAGATCTCTTTTAAAATTTCATTTAAATCGCTTGAAAGCTCTTGGGTAGAAATTGTTTTTTCGGTGTCTCCGCACCGGAAAACAAGATCATAACTGTCTGCGTTTTTGACTTTTGACCAATGGACAATATAATCGTCGCCCAGTTTTAGAATGTTTGGAGAGGAAAGCTGTTTATTTTGTGGTTTGGAGCTGCCGCCGGAAGAACCGCTGCTGCTTCCGCCTGTACTGACAGACACGCCGCCCATTCCGGCTGTATTTCCCATGTTAGAGGAAGTCGGTGTCGGTGTGGGAGTAACAGCGGGAGAGCTTGAGATATTATAGAGGGCAATTGCCTTTTGCGAAAGAGTAAAGGCCTCCGCTCTGGTGACGAACTGATTCGGAAGAAAACTGCCGTCTGCATAGCCGCAAATAATTTTCTTCTGAGATAAAACGGAAACAGCTTCTTCGGCCCAATCGGGAATATCCGATTGGTCGGTAAAGAAAAGGGGAGAGTCAGACGTCTGTGACGGTTTCAAAATGCGGTATAATATCACAGAGATTTCCGCTCTTGTCAACTGTCCTTCGGGATTTGCATTGCCGGATGCGTCACCGGATAAGTAGCCGGCATTTTTTGCGGCAGAAAATTCATTTTCATACCAGCTGCCCTTTTCAATGTCAGGATAATTTTCCGCTGTGGGCTGATCGAACCCAAACAGTCGATTTGTAATTTTTACAAATTCGCAGCGGAGAATGGATGCATCCGGATGGATGTCACCGTTTTCATCGCCATTCAGCACGTCTGCCTCAATCAGGGTTTGAATGGATTCCTGTGCCCAATGCCCCTCATAATCGGAAGCGGACACGGCAAAGGGAAGGGTACAGAGGAAAAAGATCCATGCGGTGACTGTTGCGGTTATTTTTTTGTTCATTTTGTTACCTCCTCTCATCATTAATCACAAAAAATTGATCTGCTTTGAAGTCGCTGTGCTTTAAAACAATCAGGCTAGCCCCGGTTGTATTGTTTGAATTGGACTGTACTGCCACAATATCATTGAAGGTGCCGGTACGAATCTCTAATTTTCCTTCTTTGTCAATCTGTATCAAGGGGAACTGCATGCCGGTGATACTGAAAATCTGTTCAATATAGCTTGTGGGATCACCAAGATCCACATCGGAGACCTTTGCGCTTCCCAGAAGAACGCTCAGATTACTTCCTTTTAAGGAATTGCAGTAACCGACCGCCATTCCATAGTTGTTGGTAAAGCCTGCATAATACAGCCTCTCGTCAAAAGGCATTCCGTACATTCCATATAAAACAGAGGAATAAAGCAGCATAGAACTGGTCGGATACATTGGTGCGGAATAGGACTCCGTGAGATTGTCAAGATGAAGCACCCGTTCCAGATGGGTGAGTTTTCCGTCCTGCGCAATGACACGGATCATATCGCCCTCTTTCAGAGGGGTGACCGCTTTTCCATAAGGCGTTGCATCTGCTTGGCATCCCTCGATCAAAAAACGATAGAAGCAGAGAATATCATCCAAATCTGCTGTTGCACTGTATTCGTCTGTTCCGTTCATCGTATAGTAAATTTTTGTGATGATTTTTTCCTTCTCCGTATCATATACCTGAGTTTTCTTTTTGAATATGTACATCGGGTAAGAAGCCGCATAGGGAACCTTTCCATAATAATAGGTATCCGTTCTGCCCCGCAGGATAACAAGACCTGCGATTCCGGTTTCCGGATCAATGTCATATCCCTGTATGTCATAGTTTATCATATTTGACAGGGAGTTGGAATACATGACCTGATAATTTTCGTCCTTCAAAGGCATTTCATACAGTTTGGCCATAGCTTCTTCCGGTGCGCGGTTCAGATTGGCGTTCTGTTTGTTGGTAGCATATTTCTGCCATACGTCAAAGCCGTATACATCTACGTCAGGAACATTTAGGATCACGGTATCAGAGGTGAGATAAAAGCGTCCTTCAATGGAGACGCCCTTGGTCGTTTTTGTATCGCCTGCGCGGGGACTGCGGTATCCGGCCTTCAGCGCCTTTTCATCTTCTGTTTCATTTTTGCTGTATTTAATATGAGTCTGGGAAGAATAAAAAGTGAGCTCACCGTTATCCGGTTCGTTCGGCGTATCGGTATCAATTCTAGTTACCATATTATCCGAATTGATATCGACGATCACTGGACGGGATAAGCTGGACACTGCTTTGGCTCCCTCCGGCCGTGTTTTCAAACGCGTCAAAGCTTCCTCCGCGTTTTTACAGCGGACGCCGTCAACTGTGACGGAATCTCTTGCTTCCAAAGTAAGAACTTCGCCGTCTTTGGTGAACAACTTTAAATTCAGGGTATCACCGAAGGAATCCTCCAGCTGGGCGCCAATGAGATAAGCATAATTTTTTGCAGTTGTTGCAGCGTTTTCCGTATAGGCAATTTTTCCGGTGCAGTCCAAATAAAAGGTTGCATTCTGTCCGAAGGAGATCTGTTCAATCAGGGTCTTTTTTATAGAAAGCAGACTGTTTGATACCTCATAACCTTTGTCGTCCACATAGATTTCTCTCTCAGCGGGAGACGCGGATGTGACGGTGCCGGATGCTGTGACCGACGAGACAGTCAGATAATAAAAATCTTTGCCGTCAATTTTTTCCGGCGACTGTGCAACCGAGACAATATCATTCTTGTTCAAATCCCGCAGCGTGGAATATCCTTCGCTCATGATAAAACGGAAGGAGGCATCCTTGTCGTTGAGATCCAGATTTTGAGAAGGATTCAGCCGGCAATTGATAAAAAGGTCGTCCTCGTCCGCCAGGTCCACAACAATATTGCGTGATGCGCCTTTTTGCCCATCATAGAGGTTGAAACTGATGATTTCAATAAATTCCGCTTTGTTATTTTCGTTTAATACCGCGCGGATAAGACCGTCTTCCGGAACCAGTTCGTTCCAGTTGTAATGGACCAGGTGAACGCCGTTGAGTACAACAAAAGGCGGCTGCTGGCCAAAAGAAACCTTCTGGTATTTTCCGCTGTCCTTTTCCGGCTCATACTCCAGATAACCAGATGTGACGCCGATAACCCAATCTGCGTTCAAAAGAATTTCCTGTGTGTTTTTGTGCAGGGAGTAATAAATAACTTCATTTCTTCCGGTTTCTTCATTGTATTTAATGAATGCCTTTACACGGCAGCCCAAATGATTTGAGATATCCGTTTTCCCAGTATAGGCAGTAATCCGGTCGGAAGTTTTGACATCCGTTAAAACCACTCGCTCCGGATCGGAGATACTGACTCCTTCCATGGAAACCAGACCATTGTCAATAATCGTTGCATCGTATTCCAGAATACCCAGACGTTCCGAGAGAATATTTTTTGTTTTTTCGATCTCGACCTGGATTCCACTATTACTGACAGAGTCAATGGATACCAAGTCAGCGAACAGGGCATTGTAGAAAAGCTTTGCCATAATACTGCCGGTGATTTTTTCACTGGAGAGATCCACGCCTTTGGTGATTCCGGCTTCCCTTGCAATGACATAATAGCCGCTGGGATAACCGCCGTAAGCATTGGCGTATACCGTATAACCCAGAACATTTACCAGCATGGCAACGGCTTCCGGCATTGTGATTTCCCGATCGGGATAAAAATTATTTTCGTTGTCGCCGTTCACAACATTGATGTCGCGGCAAGCCTTGATATACGGGTAATAGGCGTGTGTGGACGGAACGTCCGCAAAAGGGATGCCCTCATAATTTCCCGCTGTTGAGAAGTCCACATGGGGGAACATCATTAAGGCCAGTAATTTCGTAAATTCTCCTCTTGTTTTGGAAGCGGTCAAATCAAAAGAGCCGTCTATCACGCCGATTGATTTCAAAAAGCCGGCTTCCATTGAGAATGGTAAGGAAATCGCTTGATCATCCGCAGTCTCTTCCAATGCAATTCCCGGTGAGAAACAGCCGAATAAGAGGCTGACTGCCAGAAGAACGGCAAAACTCTTTTTCATGTTATTTTCCTCCTTGCTCCTTGTCGTATTCTTCCTGTGACTGATTGTATATGTTAACAATTTCGGATGCTCCCATTGTTTCTGCTTTGGTCAGCCATTCCCTCCAGGCGCTGTCACCGGTTTTGCTGCCGAGAATATAGTTGGAGAAAAATTCGCTGGCCGCTTTCCGCAGGTTAGGCATTTTGTCGTTGATAACTTCTTTTTGCTCGTTGGTGAAACGAAGAATCGGATCGGCAGGTTCGAAGATGTTATCCTTTTGTGCAAAATTCTGTGCCTCCTGTTCCCGTTCGCTAAAAATATAATAATTGCTGTTCCGATCAAACCGGCGGTACATTCCGTTTACATACATTCCGTATTTTTGTTCTAAATCGGTAATGTTGGGGTTTTTGTCCGGATATTCTATGTAGTTTGCTTTTCCATTTTCGTCCAAGCTGTAAGTTACGCCTTCCTCACCCATTGTCATTAGTTTTGCTCCTGCGGGAGAGAGCATAAAATCGGCTAGCTGTAATGATAGTTCCGTATTTTTATTGTTGGATACCGCGATTCCCCCGGTTACCTTGGGAAGTGTGATAAGGGTTCCTTTCGGTCCAATGGGATAGCCATAGCGCAGATCATAATCCGGCGTTGTTTTTCTTGCCTCCTCTGTGAAGCTGTCCAGCCTGCCAATCCAGTCGAAGGTGGTGAACGCTTTGTCTGCCTGTGTCATCTTTGAGGTCCAGGCGGATTGGGTCAGCGTCAGAAATTCTGGGTCAATCAATCCTTCCGTATAGAGCTTTCTCAAAAAATCCAGCATATCTTTCATTTTGGGATCGGTATCAGAATACTTCCAGGTTTTCTCTTCCTCATCATAATAGGGACTGTTGGCAACAATTCCCCAACTGGTTCCGAGATGGGTAAACAGCGTGCTCTGGTTTTTGGAGGTGAACGGAGTGGATGCGGGATACAGCTCCTTTAATTTTTTTAGGTTTTGATAAAATTCTTCCTGATTTGTCCAGGGAGTTATTCCGTGCTTGTCAAAAACGTCCTTCCGATATAACATACCGTGATTGACGTCCCGATTGATATCATAGGATGGGAGGACATACAGATGTCCGTCGTTGGCTTGGTACGAGGTGAAAATCCACTTGTTTTCGGGGTTATCTGCAAAAATAGATTTAAAATTCGGCATGATGTCCAGTTTGTTATCGACAGAAGCGAATGCTCCCTGCACAGCCAAATCATTGATCTGCTCGTTGTTTCCAAAACCAGCCCCCACGATATCGGGCAGTTTCTTTGAGGCGGCGAGCACCTTGATTTTTTCCTGTATCGTAGAGGTTGGGTATGCATCAATTTGTACATTGACACCTGTTATTTCCTTCAGCTTCTGGTGGACAAAGAGCTCATTCAGATTAGAAATGCTGGAAGACACTGCCCAAGTAATCGTTTCATTCTTACTGGTAAGCGGCAACTTAAGCCCTCCGGTATCGCCCACGTCGCTTGTACCTATAGAATGCTGCGTATTTGCATTCTGCTGTTTGTTGCAGGATGCCATTGAAATTATCGTTATGGCACACAGCAAACCACATATCATTCGTTTCATAGTTTCTTTCCTCCTCCTTATTTTTTTCGAAATTTTTTCGTGAAAATATAGTCTTACCTCTTATTCTAGTATATAATGGGCTCTTTCGTTTCACAATAAATGAAACGCTCATAAATTTGTACATTTGTTGCATAGAAAAAGAGCCGCAGCATTTTGCCGCGGCTCCAATCTATTGAAACGGTTTCAAATCTGCCTTTCCAATGAATGGCGTCATTTTGGAAACCGATAAAAAGGGGAGGGGTTCACTACATATTATGTGCTTCCATGTAAAAGGTTCCGGCATTGAAAAATATGAGGCAATCTTACAGAAATGGTTGCTATTTCTTTATTTTTTGGATATAATATACTTTGAGTTATTTTTTGAAAAAGAGAGTGGAGAGTCAAATGGATATGTTCGAGACCCGCATAAGGGAATTGGAAGAGACACTGAAATACCACAGCAAATTATACTATGATATGGACGCTCCCGAGATATCCGACATGGAATATGATAAGCTGTACAGGGAACTGGAAGAGCTGGAAGCGAAGTTCCCGGAGTATAAAAGTCCGGATTCTCCGACGGTGAAGCTGGCGGCGAAAGCGGATGAAAAATTTTCTCCGGTTGTGCATCAGGTGCCTATGGAGAGCTTGGCGGACGTATTTTCTAAGGAAGAACTTTTTGAGTTTGACAGCCGTGTACGGGCGTCCTTAGGAGCATATTATGAATATGTGGTGGAGTTGAAGATAGACGGTCTTTCCGTTTCCTTGGAATATGAAAATGGGATTTTTACCAGAGGCTCAACCAGGGGAGACGGACAGATAGGCGAGAATGTGACAGAAAACTTAAAAACCATTGGTTCCATTCCGCTAAGGCTGAAGGAACCAATTGAGCATTTGGAAGTGCGCGGCGAAGTTTATATGTCGGTAAAAAATTTTCTGAAACTGAATGAACAGCAGGAAATCTACGAGCAGAAGATTTTTGCCAATCCCAGAAATGCAGCGGCAGGCTCTCTTCGGCAGCTGGATTCGAAAATTACCAAAAGCCGCAATTTGGATATCTGGGTTTTTAATGTTCAGCAGATTCGCGGAAAAACATTGAACAGTCATTTTGAATCGCTGGAATATTTAAAACAGCTTGGATTTCATGTGATACCGGAATATCAGGTGATCGGGGATATCCAACAGGTTTATGAAAGGATACTGGAAATCGGCGAAATGCGGGGAGAGCTTCCCTTTGAGATAGACGGCGTTGTCATCAAGATCAATGATTTTTCCCAGAGAGAACAGTTGGGCAGCACAGCCAAAAATCCCCGCTGGGCGGCAGCGTATAAATTTCCAGCGGAGGAGAAGGAAACCAAACTGCTTGATATCGATGTGCAGGTTGGAAGAACCGGCGTGCTCACACCGACCGCTTTACTGGAGCCAGTGCGTCTGGCGGGAACAACCGTGCAGAAGGCAACCCTTCACAATATTGACAATATCACGCAGAAGGATATCCGGATCGGAGATACCGTTATTGTGCGCAAAGCTGGAGATATCATTCCGGAGGTCGTCTCGGTGGTTGAAAAATACCGGCAGGCAGATGCGCAGCCATATCAGCTTCCCAATCTTTGCCCTGCCTGCGGCTCTGAGACCGTGCGTGAAGAGGATGAGGCTTATGTGCGCTGTGTCAATGCGGCTTGTCCGGCGCAGCTGGTTCGGAATATCATTCACTTTGCATCGAGGGATGCTATGGATATTGAGGGACTTGGCCCCGCACTGATCAGTGCTATGATTGAAAACGATCAGCTTCATTCTTATGCAGATCTTTATTATCTGAATCCAATGGAATTGATTTCATTGGAACGAATGGGAGAGAAATCGGTTTCCAATTTAATGGAAGCCATTGAAAAATCCAAACAGAATGATTTGAGTCGGCTGATATTTGGTCTTGGTATCCGGCATATCGGGCAAAAAGCCGGAAAGATTCTTGCACGGCAATTCGGTTCTATGAAACGGCTGATGGAGGCAAAACAGGAGGAACTGACAGCGGTGATGGACATCGGTGACAAAATGGCTGAGAGTCTGGTTGAATTTTTTGAACGGCCGGCGACACAGAAACTCATCGAAAATCTGGAGCAGGCCGGTGTCAATATGGAAAGTAACTTTGCTTTGACAGATACTCGCTTTCAGGGCATGACCTTTGTTTTGACGGGAACACTGCCGACCTATACCCGTCAGGAAGCGCAGAAAATCATCGAAGATTTCGGGGGAAAGGCAGCCTCCTCCGTCTCCAAGAAGACTTCCTATGTTCTGGCGGGAGAAGAAGCGGGGAGCAAACTGAAAAAAGCACAGGAACTGGGCATTCCAATCATTGATGAAGCGGAATTTGACAATATGATAAAATAAACAGGAGGCTATCTTATGATAACAAAAGAGACAGTGCAGTATGTTGCCGATTTGGCAAGACTGTCCTTTGATGAAACAAGTATCGAAAAGTTTACAAAGGATATGGAGCAGATTATCGGTTTTGCCGATAAATTGGGAGAACTGGACACGGAAGGCGTCAATCCGACCGCCCATTCCGTTCCGGTTTACAATGTGTTTCGCGAGGATGAGGTGAAAGAATCTTTCCCGCGCAATGAAATTTTGAAGAATGCACCGGAAAAGGACAGCGAATATTTTGTTGTGCCGAAGGTTGTAGAATAGGAGGAAGGATTCATGTCTGATTTATTTCAATGCTCTGTCCGTGAGATTTCCGAAAAACTGAAAAAGAAAGAAATCTCCTCGGTGGAGCTGACACAAAAATCACTGGAACAAATTCATAAAACAGAACCGCAGGCAGAGGCTTTTCTGACCGTTTGTGAAGAGCAAGCGCTTGCACAGGCGAAGAAAGCGGACGAGGTATTGGCAGCCGG
Source organism: Acetivibrio sp. MSJd-27 (assembly GCF_018918095.1). Lineage (GTDB taxonomy): Bacteria > Bacillota > Clostridia > UMGS1840 > HGM11507 > HGM11507. The sequence goes on from NZ_JAHLPV010000012.1 coordinate 18,560, forward strand.
AACAGCACAGTCGATCCTGACAGGCATTCCGATGGCAGTCAAGGACAATATCTGTACCAAAGGAATCCGTACCACCTGTGCTTCCAGAATGCTGGAACATTTCATTCCGCCTTACGACGCCGCCGTGATGGAAAAGTTAAATGGGGCAAATGCGGTTATGGTCGGTAAGGTGAATCTGGACGAATTTGCGATGGGCTCCTCCACCGAAAATTCTTATTTTAAAAAGACAAAAAATCCCCATGATTTGACCCGTGTGCCGGGGGGCTCCTCCGGTGGTTCCGCGGCTAGTGTAGGCTTTCATGAAGTGTTTTATTCGCTTGGTTCCGATACCGGCGGTTCCATCCGCCAGCCTGCAGCGTACTGCGGCGTTGTGGGCTTAAAACCCACTTACGGCTTAGTGTCCAGATATGGTTTGGTCGCTTTTGCTTCTTCTTTGGATCAAATCGGGCCTCTTGCCAATAATGTGGAGGATTGCGCTTTTGTATTGGAAACGATCGCCGGCAAGGATCCGCGGGATGCCACCTCGGTGGACAGCAGAAAAGCGGATTTTTCATCCGGATTGGGAAAAGGCGTCAAAGGTTTGCGTATCGGTATTCCAAAAGAATATTTTGGCAGCAGTTTGAATCCGGAGATTAAGGAGAAGGTGCTGAATGCAGTCAAAGCATTGGAGAAAGAGGGGGCTGAGATTGTTGACATCAGCCTCAAAGAGCTTGACTATGCGCTTCCGGCTTACTACATAATTTCGTCAGCCGAAGCAAGCTCTAATCTGGCGCGTTATGATGGCGTAAAATATGGTTATCGTGCGCAGGAATTTGACAGCCTGATTGACATGTATCGCAAGAGCCGTACCGAGGGCTTCGGTGATGAAGTGAAGCGGAGGATTATGCTGGGAACCTATGTTTTGAGTTCGGGTTATTATGACGCCTACTACAAAAAAGCACAGCAGGTTCGCACCCTGATTCAGCAAAGCTTTGTCAGCCGTTTTGAGCAGGTGGATGCCATCATCACTCCAACAGTGCCGAATGAAGCATTCCGTATCGGCGAAAAAACGGACAACCCCACTCAGATGTATCTGGAGGATATCTATACGGTCAGCATCAACATTGCAGGTCTTCCTGCAATGAGCGTACCCTGCGGAAAAACCTCTTCCAATATGCCTGTCGGCATGCAGATCATTGGAAAGCATTTTGATGAGAAGACAATATTAAATGTGGGGTATACCTATGAGCAGATAAGGGGGACGTTCTGATGAATTACGAAACCGTCATCGGTCTGGAAGTCCATGCCGAGCTGAATACCAAAACAAAAATATACTGTTCCTGCGCCAATGAGTTTGGCGCGGAGCCAAATACCAAATGCTGTCCGATCTGCAGCGGGATGCCGGGGGTGCTTCCGTCACTGAATGAAAAGGTGGTGGAGTCCTGCGTCAAAGCAGGGCTGGCTATGAACTGTGAAATTACGGAATACTCCAAGCAGGACAGAAAAAACTATTTTTATCCGGATTTGCCGAAGGCCTATCAGATTTCTCAGTTTGATTTGCCGCTGTGCCATGATGGATATGTGGATATCTATGTCAACGGGGAGACGAAACGCATCGGAATTACCCGCATTCATATTGAGGAGGATGCCGGAAAGCTGATTCACGGATTGGACGGCAAGGAATCCTTTGCGGATTACAACCGCTGCGGCGTGCCGCTGATCGAAATCGTCACCGAGCCGGATTTCCGTTCGCCGGAGGAAGCTCATGTATTTTTGGAAACGCTGCGCAACATTCTTCTGTTTATCGGGGTTTCAGACTGTAAAATGCAGGAGGGCTCCCTGCGCTGTGATGTGAATGTCTCAGTCCGTCCGGAGGGACAAAAGAAACTGGGAACCCGCTCCGAAATGAAGAATGTGGGCACCTTCAAGGGAGCTGTCAAGGCGATGGAGTTTGAACGGGATCGCCAGATTGCAATTCTGGAGCAGGGAGGCACCATCCAGCAGGAAACCAGAAGATGGGACGACGCAAAAGGGGAGTCCGTGCTTCTGCGCTCCAAGGAGGATGCGCACGACTACCGTTACTTCCCGGAGCCGGATATTATGCCCATTCACATTCAGGCGGAAACCGTGGAAGAAATCCGGAAAACCATCCCTGAGCTTCCCAATGAAAAATTCAAACGCTATATGGATGAGTATGGATTGTCTGAATATGACGCTTCTCTGATTGCATTTCATATTTATTTTGCAGAATTTTTTGAAAAATGTATTCAGGAGGGGGGCAACCCAAAAGCCATCAGCAATTGGTGCCTCGGAGATATTTCTAAGATTCTGAAGCAAAAAGAACAGGAGGCAGACGCCATTCCCTTTGCGCCGAAAGCGCTTGTGGAATTGACAAAACTGGTGGAAGCGGATAAAATCAGCAACACTTCGGCCAAAAAGGTACTCGACAGAATGTTTGAGACAGACAAGTCCCCGGAAACTCTGGTGGAGGAGATGGGGTTGCTTCAAATCAGCGACAATTCCTTCCTGGAGGGAATTGTGGATGAGGTTATGGCGGAAAATCCGGATACACCGGCACAATATAAAAACGGAAAAACCAACGTGCTGGGCTTCCTTGTGGGGCAGGTCATGAAGAAATCAAAAGGAAAGGCTAACCCGCAGATGGTTAATCCGATGATTAAAGAGCGATTGGAAAAATAAAAACATTTCGTTTGTTGTTTTTGAGACAATCAGTAGAAGAATAAGAGAAGTTCATTGAACTTCTCTTATTTTAATGCTTGACAAATCAATTGTTCTGTTTTAAGGTGGAGTTACAGAGGTGATAAGCATGAAAGAATATTTAGAAAAATGCCCTAGAATTTTAAAAAATTTTTTGATACATAAGCAAACCATCGAGGGAAAATCTCCAAAAACAGCAAAGGAATACTATTTTGATTTATCAAATTTCCTGAAATATATGAAAAAACGAAAGCAGCGTTTGGAAACGGAAGTGGAAGAAATTGATATCATGGATATCGATGTGGAGTTTATCAAAGGGATTGATTTGAATGACCTCTATGATTATATGATGTATGTCAGCAACGCAAAGAATAACAAGGCACGGGCGATGGCGCGGAAGGTATCCAGCCTGAAATCCTTTTTTAAGTATCTGAATGTGAAGGCGAAACTGATCGATTTCAATCCCGCGAAGGAGCTGGATTCGCCGAAGATTGTGAAAAGTCTTCCCAGATATCTGGAACTCAGCGAGAGCAAGCAGCTTCTAAACAGCATAGAAGGTCGCAATAAGGAACGGGACTATGCCATTATCACTCTGTTTTTAAACTGCGGTATGCGGCTGAATGAGCTGGTTGGAATCAATCTGAGCCACATCAAAGGCAACCGGTTAACCGTTTTGGGAAAAGGAAATAAGGAGAGAACGGTCTATCTGAATGAAGCCTGCATCGAAGCGATTGAGGAATATCTTAAGGTGCGTCCGAAAACAGGACTTTTGGATGAGGATGCTTTGTTTATCAGCTCTCAGAAAAAAAGGGTGTCCGATAAGACGGTGCAGTATCTGGTGAAAAAACATATCCGCGAGGCAGGGCTGGACGCCACAAAATACTCCACCCATAAACTGCGGCATACCTCCGCAACCCTGATGTATAAATACGGTAAGGTTGATATCCGTGCACTGCAGGAAATTTTGGGACATGAGAATCTCAACACCACCGAGATCTATACGCATGTGGACAGCGATGAAATCCGCAAGGCGATTGAAAACAATCCGCTGGCAGAGTTTAAAAAAGAAAAGTAAGATTCATTGGATAGTTAACAGCTTGAAAAAAGCAACGTCATAGAGTTCATTTTGAAATCTATGGCGTTGCTTTTTATCGTTACAAAATCCTATTTTCTTGTATGAGGCAGAATCAGAATATCTTTTTTGAAACAGAGTCATCTTTCTGTTTTTGTTTTTTATATTTACAGTTCTATTTTGGGACAACACCTAATAGTATTTACAGAGGTGAAAATAATGAACAAAAGATTAGAAAGTCTTCTGGGCTTTTTGCCTGAGAGAATGAAAATAAGTGTTAGCAGAGTGAGCAATGATATTCTAAATACTCTGGAGGAAATTCGGATTCGGATTTGTCAGCCTGTCATTCTGTTAACCAATACGCAGGAGTTGTTTTTGAAGGATGCGTCAACCAATACCTTTTATGTACCGGGTACAGAGGAACTTAAGGAAATTCTGGAACGTATCACAAAAAGTTCTTTTTACGCTTACTTGGATGATATTAAAAATGGTTTTGTCACCGTTGAGGGAGGGCACCGGATTGGAATCTGCGGAAGAGGTGTTATGGACAACGGATCGATTGGAAACATCAAAGATATCTCTTTTCTGAATATCCGAATTGCAAATGAGAAAAAGGGGATAAGCGATAGGATTCTTCCGCAGATTTTGGAAAACGGAGCGGTAAAAAACACCCTGATCATATCACCGCCACAGGCCGGGAAAACGACATTGCTGCGGGATATTACCCGCAATATTTCCAATACGCTTCAAGGGGGAAAAGTATCCTTGATAGACGAGCGTGGGGAGATTGCTGCCATCTATAATGGAATACCTCAAAATGATATCGGTATACGAACCGATGTTCTTACGGGAATTCCGAAGAGTGATGGAATGATTCTTGCGATCCGTTCTTTGTCTCCAACCGTATTGATTACAGATGAGCTGGGAAGCTGCAAGGAGGTTGATGCTGTATTTACCGCTATCAACTCCGGTGTCAAAATTATCACAACCGTTCACGGTGAAGATGAAATGGAGATTCAGAAACGCGAAGACTTGAAATCCTTGTTTCAGAATCGGGTTTTTCAGAAGATTATCATACTAAATGCTTCCAAAAAGGATCGGATTTTCAAAATTATGAATGGCGGTGAGTTAAGGTGATAAAAGCTACAGGATTTTTTTTGGTTCTTCTCTCAGGCATTTTGCTCGCCTTAAAGGTGAACCAGGGATACAAAAAAAGAATCGCGGAATTGGAAGCGTTTTTAGAATCTGTCAAACTAATTAAGGCTGAGATGGCATATTTAAAGACACCACTCCGTGAAATCTTTACAAAAACGTCAAAAGGAGAGAATCCAATTGTAAATCGTTTTTTTAACTATTTGAAAGATGGGTTGGAGGCAGGCAACGGGTTAAAAGCTCTCTGGAATGACGGTCTTGAAAAATTTTCAAAGCTTTTCTGTTTAAATCAAAAGGATCTTCAAATATTATCCGACTTTTCTGTTTTGCTTGGACAGACGGATTTAGCCAATCAGATAGAGAATATAGACAATGTAGCAGACAAATTAAATTTGCAGCTTAAAATAGCACAAAAGGAGCAGGCAAAGAATGCAAAGCCGCAGGGGACACTTTATATTGCAGGTTCGATTGCTTTAGGGCTTCTTTTTCTCTGAGTACATTGAAATGTTTGGAAAAACACGAAGGAGGAAATCAAAATGGATGTGGATTTGATTTTTAAAATTGCTGCCATCGGTATCATTGTTGCAGTGCTGAATCAATTATTGGTTCGTTCCGGAAGAGAAGATCAGGCAATGCTTACCACACTGGCGGGCCTTGTTGTCGTGATGTTTATGATGGTCAATCAGATTGCCAGTCTTTTTACGACAATCAAAAGCGTGTTTGGACTTTAGCGATGGAACTTTTGTTCAAGATTATAGGAATTGCATTCTGCAGTGCCATGCTCAGCATACTTTTAAAAAAAAGCAATCAGGAATTTGCACTGGCTGTTACCATAGTGACTTCTGTTTTGATTTTTACAATGATATTCAATATGCTAAAGGATGTATTTGTTCAAATCAAAGCAATCGCCGGTCTGGGCGGCGTAGATCTATCTTACTTGGGGATTATCATTAAGGTAGTTTCAATCGCGTATCTGAGCGAGTATGCCAGCGCTGTTTTGGAGGATGCAGGGGAATCGGCCATTGCCAAAAAGGTGGAACTGGCAGGAAAGAGCATTATATTTTTTATGGCGCTTCCAATCATCGAATCCTTATTCAAATTGATCATTGCGCTGTTCTAAACGAAAAGTACAGGTGATAAAATGGGAAAAATACAAAAGAGTCTTTTTGTTTTTTTGCTTCTGGGCTTTCTTTTTTTTAATGTTCAGGCAAGTGAAAAAACACAAGCACAGGAAAATTTGGAAAATCAAGCTTATGATGCTTTAAAAAAAATAGACAGCGGTGAAACCTTCAGCTTCTATGACATTTCGCGGCAACTGACAGAGGAACCGGAGACATTTCGCATTCAGAGTATTCTAAAACGGTTTGTCCAGCTGCTTTTAGGGGAAATATATGAAGCGGCAAAGGTTCTGACAAAGCTGATATTACCAATTCTTTTATTTGGAATTCTTCAGTCGATGCAGCTGAAAAAGAATGGCCAGACCGTATCCAATGCGGCGCTGATGGCATGTTATGCTATGGTGTGCGGTGTTTGTATCACGGTTTTTTACAATATGGCGGATTTAGCGCAAAATACAATGACAACTTTGGATGTGTCTGTAAAAGGATTGATCCCTATTCTTTTTTCTGTGATCGCTGCAGGAGGTGGGTTGACACAGGCTGCTTTGGTGCAACCGACGATATTTGTCGCCTCCCAGGTACTGGTCATTATTATCCATCAGTTTCTTTTTCCAATGATTCTGTTCAGCTTCGCGCTCATCATCACCGATCATTTTTCAGAGACTGCGAGATTAAAGCTTTTTGGGGATTTATTACATAAAGTCATCAAATGGGTTCTGATATTTTCCCTTACCATCTTTGTGGGGATTATCACAGTACAAAGTATTGCGGGCAGTTCCATAGATGCGGTGAAGCTCAAAGGTGCAAAATATGCTGTCAACACTTTTATACCACTGGTTGGGGGAACGTTGGCAGAGGCTTTGGAATCCATCGGCGGATCGGTTATGCTGATTAAAAACACTACGGGTATGGCGGGAATCATCGGTATTATTCTGCTTTGCCTGGTTCCTGTCATCAAAATCTTTATGGTGGTATTTATTTTCCGGCTGACCGCCGCAGTATGCCAGCCAGTCAGTGATGAGCGTTTCTGCACACTGCTTAACAGCATTGCAGACAACATCAGTCTGATCGGCATCTGTATACTTTGCATGGCAGTTGTCTTTATCTTGTCCATTGCCATAACCATTGGAACAGCAAACACTGTACTTTTACTTTAGAAGGTGACAAAATGGAAAACATTTCTCTTTGTTTTAAAATACTGATCGGTATCTCCTTTCTTGCTGTGCTGGCGGATATGCTTATGCTGGAAGGGACCTTTAAAAAATATGTGAGGAGTATTTTGGGGCTTGTTATGCTTCTGGTCATGATAAATGCCTTTACAGGAATCAAAAATATTTCACTGGATTTCTCCCTGCTGAACGAGGCGGATGCGGCAGAGGAAGTACAACAGGGAATTACAATTGATCTTTTTCAGGATGTGAAGCAGAGAATCGAGGAAAAAATCATCACAGCATTGACGCAAAAAGAAATTTCTGTTCCGGAGATTGATGTAACGCTCGATAAGGACTTTCATTTGACTTCAGTTTCGCTTAAACTGCAGCGGACGGAGGATACGCGCCGGGCGCAAAAAATTCTCACAGAGGAATTAAAAATAGATGATAAAATCATTTCATTCTATTAGGGAGGTACGAATGGAAAGAAAGAATATACAGGAAAGCTTGCGGACTTTCTCAGAAAAAATCAAAAAGAACCATTTCATGCCCATTGTAGTCATTGCGCTTATCGGAATCGTTCTTCTTCTGTTCGGAAGTTCTTTTTCTTCTGCGAAACCCAATTCAGCGGAAAAAACTGTCTCCTCCGCAGCAGAGAGAATTGAATCAAAAGAAATTGAAAAGATGCTTACGCATATTCCCGGCGTCTCCAAAGCGTATGTTCTGATTTCTTATGAGGATGATGGAAAACTGGAATATGCCTATGATTATAAAGAGGATTTCGCCAAAAAAGAGGAGGGAAACGTGCAGGAAAATACAGACAATAAAATGGTGATTACCAGGCAAAATGGGGATGAAAAACCTGTTGTCGTAAGGCAAATCAGTCCCGGCATCAAGGGGGTGACAGTCATTGTGCAGGGGACGGAAGAAACAGCCTTAAAATATAAAATTTATAATGCGGTGAAATCTGCATTGGGCGTCGACGCTCATAAAATTGAGGTGATTTTAAATTGAAAAGGAGTAACATGCTATGATGATATTTAAAAAAAGACAAATTGTGACGGTGACTTTGGTAGCCTTGCTGGTTGTGGCGGGATATTTGAATTTTGTGTATCTGGGAGAATCGCCGCAGGAAGATGGGCAAATGGTGTCCGGCATAGGGCATGAAGCGGAAAACGAAGATAACATAAATTATGGTGAGGCAAAGTTTGTGACCAATATGGATGGAGCAAAAAATGATTATTTTAATGAGACAAAGTTAAGCAAAGAAAAGACAAGGAGTGAATCAGTTGCTCTGCTGAAGCAGGTGACAGATAATCCAAGTGCAAGCGCCGAGGAGAAAAAACAGGCTCAGCAGAAAATGATACAAACAGCGCAAAATATTGAAAAGGAGGGAGCGGTAGAAAATATTCTGAAGGGAAAAGGGTTTGCAAATGTCAGCGCTTATATATCAGAGGATTCCATTACAGTAGCTGTGCTGACAGAAGGATTGAATCCTACCGATGTGGCGAAAATCCGGGATGTTGTTATCAGCGAAACGAAATTAAAAGCGGATAAAATTAAAATTATGGAAATTAAGTAGTATACGGGAAATGCTTCCTATGAAAGAGTGAAGAAATCGTCATGGAGTTTTGAGAATTCCATGACGATTTCTTCGTTTTCCTAAAAATACTTCTTCATTTTTCATACCCTTACAGCAGCATTTTCTGCAATCGGCCTTCCGGATTGCAGAAGTGGAGGGGATTTAACACTTTTTTCACTTTTCTTTCATATATTAAATTATCCTATATGATGAGAAGGAGATATTATGCAGACAATTAGCCTTTGTATGATTATAAGGGATGAAGAGGAGGTGCTGGCGCGCTGTCTTGACAGTATCAGCGATTTGGTAGATGAGATTATTATAGTTGATACCGGTTCCCTCGATAATACCAAAGCAATTGCAGAAAGATATACAAATCATATCTATGACTTTCCGTGGATTGACGATTTTTCCGCTGCCAGGAACTTTGCTTTTTCAAAAGCAACAATGGATTACTGTATGTGGCTTGATGCGGATGATATCCTGACACAAACGGACAGAGAACTGTTTCGAAAAATGAAAAAAAGTTTGGATGGCTCTGAGGATGTGATTATGATGAAATATCATGTAGCATTTGATGAAAAAAATAATCCGACTTTTTCCTATTACCGCGAGCGTATTTTAAGACGGGCTGCAGGTTTTATATGGGAAGGTGCTGTCCATGAGGTGATTGCTCCAAGAGGAAAGATCCTTTATTCAGAAGCGGCTGTTTCCCATAAAAAGATGCGTCCGGGAGATCCGCAGAGAAATATCAGAATATTTGAAAAACTTCTTGCAGATGGGAAGGAGTTAAATCCCCGCCAACAGTTTTATTACGGGCGGGAACTGTTCTATCACGAGCGGTATCAGGACTCCATTGCCATGCTTGAAAATTTTCTGAACGAAAAAAGGGGCTGGCTCGAAAACAATATTGAAGCCTGCATGCAGCTATCAGCCTGTTATGAAAAAATAGGGGATACCGAACAACGGCTTTGTTCCCTTTTTAAAAGCTTCATTTTTGATACGCCCAGAGCGGAAATATGTTGTGGAATCGGCAATTACTTTTTTGAGTTGGAAGAATATAAAACAGCGATATTTTGGTACGAGCTTGCAGCGGCCTGTGTGAAAAATGAAACATCCGGCGGATTCGTAATGCTGGATTGCTATGATTATATTCCCTATATACAGCTTTGCGTTTGTTATGACAAAATGGGAGATCTGCAAAGTGCTGAGCGCTATAACGATAAGGCGGGAGAGGTGAAGCCCCATGATGCTGCCTATCTTCAAAATAAGGAATATTTCCGAAAGATGAGAAAAAGGCCCTGATTTTCAGGGTCTTTTTCTCATTTTATTCAGAAAACATTTCCTCTTCAGAAGCAGTTTGCATATCTATTGGAATTTTATTTCGAAGAATGAAAAAATAAATGCTTTGATAAAGCGGAACAAACATACCCAGAAGCATATGAAGTAAAGCTTTATTGTCATCCTGATATCTTTTATGTATGTTATAGCGGACCAGTCCCGTTATCAGATTGACAGCGGTTCCGCCGATTATAGCAAGCAGCATAATAATTACGATAAATCCAATCATTCCGCTTATCAGTGCCTGCACGGCAGCAGGGGATTTATCCAAATAATCGGCGGATCCTTGAAGTGCTATAGAAATAATGAAAATAATGTAAACGGTGAAGAAGACAGCGTAAAAAATGATGGGTATCAGCAACATCCAGAGACCAGGATTCTTCCACTCCTTTTTCCCTATTTTGAGAGATTCTCCGGCGAGGCGGCCCTGAAGATAGTTGGATGCGACTGGAATAAAAGCCAGCCAGGCATAAGACAAATTTTGCTGTTTTGCGATGCCGTACATTCCAAGCCCTTTGAGCAGATAGCCGGCTAACCCAACGATAAGATAGAGGCCCAGAAAGATAATGTAAAACAGAATCAATCCATTCATAACAAATTCTCCTTTTTAAATATTATTTTTTTGAAAAAGAATATAGAGTCCTTTCAATAGTAAATGTTCATCATATATAATTTTATTTTTGCAATGAGGTACAATAAATTTGGAGAGTCCGCCGGTAGCCACTGGAGTTACTTTGCTTCCCAATTCCTCCTCTACGCGCTGTATCATACCATCTACCAAGGAAGCATTGCCGTATATCAGGCCGCTTTCCATACATTCCACAGTGTTTTTTCCGATCACGTAATCCGGCTTTTCTAAGGCGATATGAGGAAGCTGAGAGGTGTTTTGCGCCAGCGCCTCCACAGATATTTTAATTCCGGGCACGATCATACCTCCTAAAAAAGAACTGGATTTGTCAATAACCGACATTGTTGTTGCTGTTCCCATGTCAATAACCATAACGGGAGCATTATAGCAGGTCACTGCTGCGACGGCGTCAACCACTCTGTCGCTTCCCAGCTGAGCTGGATTTTCCACCAGAATCTTTAAACCGGTTTTAATGCCTGGACCGACCAGCAACGCATTAATCCCCGCTGCTTTTTCAATCGCTTTGTGAATGATCCCGGACAAGGCGGGGCTGACAGAGGAAATGATTGCCCCTTCTATTTTACTGATACTTATTCTACGGGAGAAAAGAATATTTTTTAGATACACTGCATATTCTTCATGGGTTCGCTGTAATACAGTTGCAACACGGGCAACAAATTCCACTTTTTTTTCAGAAACGGCAGCAAAAACAATGTTGGAGTTTCCGATATCTGCTGTTAAAACCATATAAACACCTTCATTTTTTTCTCTTTAGAGCAACAATTAAAGCGGCGGCAATTGGAGTTACAATAAGAGCTGCAACAACAGCCTCCAAAACACCATTGAAGGAAATAACATATAAAATTGCATCATAGAGAATACTTACATTTTTATTTGTCGCTGCGGCATAGCTGTCAGAGAAAAACAAATAGATCATATTCATGACCAATATGGTATTCGTCATGGAACCTAATATAGTCGAGAAACCGTAACCAATGTATTTATTCCAACGGCGTTTTTCAAAAAAATAATTCACCCAGAACGGAATAATTCCAACGAGAATACGGGGAATAAAACAGATCAGGAGACTTGAAAAATTTCCCTGTGTGCTTCCAATTGTACCGAATGGAGTGAAAACGAAAGAGGTAGCGGTTGGATTGAGTGTATTCATAATAAGGCTTGTCAATCCGAATACAAATCCTAAAAAAGCTCCCTTTTTCGGTCCCAGTAAAATGGAACCGAGGATAACGGGAATGTGAATAATAGTAACCCGTGTTATTCCCAATGGGATATAACCGATCATCGGTGTAAATGCCAAAATAACGATGATTGCTGTGAACATGGATAATTGAGCCATGCCAAGAATTCTTTCATTTCTTTTTATCATAAATATTCCTCCTGCTGCTGTTCCAATCGGATACAGCGCATATTTTCTTTAACATTATATAAGAAAAACATTTATATTGCAAGCGCAGAAAAAAATTATTACAATAGAAAAAGCCTCCTTTTCTGTATCCGAACGAAAGGGAGGCAGAATGGCTTAAATATGAAAGAGCCTAACGCACATTGAGCCGGTTCTTAAGTTTAAACCTTGTGGAAATGTTTTTCTTTTGTGGCAAGACCGCCTCTTATATGGCGCTCTGCCTTATTCTTATCAAGAACAGTCCGCGCTTGGTTGAATAAATCTCGGTTGATTTTATATAATCGTTCTGCAATATCTTTATGTACTGTACTTTTACTGACACCAAATTGTTTGGCAGCGTCTCGAACGGTAGAATTTTTTTCGATAATGTACTGAGCCAGCATAACGGCCCTCTCTTCGATATTACCTTTCAATGCGATCGACCTCCAATTTCGTTAATTCTCTATAAATATATGAGGTCGTCTTTCTTTATATGACTCAAAACAGAAATGAAAATAATTGATTTTATCATTCAAATTTGTTATAGTAAAAATATTGAGGATTCTATAAGCGGAGGGATAAAGACAATGGACAGGGAGGAAATCACTTTTATATTTGAAATGCTGGCTGCAATTGCTTTTGGTTTCTCAGGCGCTTTTCTTGCCATACGGAAACGGTACGACTTATTTGGGGTGATAACACTTGCTGTTATTACTACGGTTGGCGGTGGTCTGATGCGCGACTTGATCATCGGCAAAATTCCTCCGGCTGCATTTGTTCACCCAAGCTATGTGATCGCCGGTTTGATTTCAGCTGTGATCACTTTTCTGTATTTTCAATTTTTGGACAACAAGGTAAAACGCCATATTTTTAACCGCATTGCCTATTGGATTGAATTGTTTGATGCAATCGGCCTTGGGCTTTACACAATGCTTGGCGTTCAGACAGCTGCCGATTATTGGCCTAAAAATCCTTTTTTGGTTATCGCCGTAGGCGTATTGACGGGGGTTGGGGGTGGCCTGATGCGGGATGTTTTGAGCCGAACGGAACCTTATATTTTTAAGAAGGAGCTCTATGCAATCCCATCTATTATCGGAGCAACACTATTTTATTATACCCGCTATTGGGGTGACTATAATGTCAGTTACTATGGCTGTGCGCTGTTTGTCTTTGCAATACGGATGCTGGCTGTAAAGTATAAAATCAAGCTTCCTGCAACCCAATATCGAAAGAGTCAATGACGAAAAATAGAGAAACATTCTTTCTATAGGGATGTTTCTTTTTTACTGCAGGACATATCTATTACACCGTTCTCCGCTTCTGCAAGCGATTGGATACCACTTTATGAGTAAATGGAGGACATCGAAAACTTTTAGGAGGACTTTTACTTTGCAAAAGCGTTTTTATCTTGTTATAAATAGGGGAAAAAAGCTTGTACTTTAAAAGCGGTTATGATAAAATAAAAATATTAATTTAGATGGGTGATATGATTGAGCAATCGTGAAAAAATTGTTGTTTTAGAAAAAGACATGGAGATTCAGAAAAATTATATAAAACAAATTAAGGAATATATTGGAAAGTCAAAAAAGATTCCAACCGCTTGTGTGCAAACATTTGGCTGTGCGCAGAATGAAAATGATTCGGAAAAACTGAAAGGTATGCTTTTGTCAATGGGATATGAATTGGGAAATGAACCGGAAAAATCTGATCTTATTCTGTACAATACCTGTGCAGTGCGAGCCGGAGCGGAAGACAGGGTGTTTGGAAATCTTGGAGCACTGAAACATTTAAAAAGAAAAAAAGAAGACTTATTGATTGGTATCTGCGGCTGCATGATACAGGAGGAACAAGTGGTTGAGCGTTTGAAGAGCAAGTACAAACATGTCGACATGGTGTTTGGAACCCATACTCTTCATAAGTTTCCTCAAATTCTGTATGAGACATTGGAACAGCAGCACCGTGTCATTGCAGTGGAGGATTCCGATGGATATTTGGTGGAAGGAATTCCGCAGAAGCGGGAAGATCCTTATAAAGCAGGAGTATCCATTATGTATGGCTGCAACAACTTTTGCTCTTACTGTATTGTTCCCTATGTGCGCGGAAGAGAGCGCAGCAGAGACAAAGAAGATATCCTGAGGGAATGTGCGCAGCTAGTACAGGACGGGTACCGGGAAATTACACTGTTGGGGCAGAATGTGAATTCTTATGGAAATGACTTGGACAGCGGGATTGACTTTGCGGATCTTTTAGGGGAGATCAACCGCATTGAGGGGATTAAGCGCATTAAATTTATGACCTCCCATCCCAAGGATATTTCGGACAAGCTGATTGAGACAATGGCAGAGTGTGAGAATGTCTGCGAGTATCTGCATTTGCCTTTTCAGGCGGGAAACAATCGTGTTCTTCAAAGGATGAACCGGAAATATACAAAGGAACATTATTTGTCCATTATTGACAAAGTGAAAAAGGCGATGCCGAATATCACGCTCACCAGTGATGTGATAGTCGGTTTTCCTGGGGAGACAAACGAGGAATTTCTTGATACGCTGGACGTCATCAGACAGGTGGAATTTGACAGCTTGTATACCTTTATTTTCTCTCCAAGGGAGGGAACTCCTGCGGCGAAGATGGAGGATGTTTTAAGCCGTGAGGAAAAACAGAAAAATTTTCAAACCTTGGTAGATTTGCAAAATCAAATTTCAAAAAAGAAAAATGATGCCTATGTCGGGAAAACCGTTGCGATTCTGGTAGATGGAGTAAGTAAAAATAATCCGGAAATGATGGCGGGAAGAACAGAGGGCAATAAAATTGTCAATTTTGAGGCTAAAACAGCCAAACCTGGACAGATTGTCCCTGTTAAAATCACCAAAGCACAGACATGGGCCTTAATCGGTGAAGAAGTGTAGTAAAATAATTTTTCAACACAAAAATTTGGAGGAGATTGAAATGGAAATTTTGAAAAGAGCAGAAGAACTGGGAAAACTGATCCGTGAAACACCCGAATACCGCAATGTTGTTTTGGCGGGGGAAATTCAGTCGAAGGATGAAGAAGCCGTCAAATTGATCGATGCATATAATGAAGAAAGAAATCAGATTGCACAGAGAATGCAGAAGGAAGAACTTTCCGATGAGCAGATGGGCGAGCTGCGGCTTCAGCTTGAAAAATCTTACGGAAAACTTTTGGAAAACACGGTGATCAGCACCTATGTCAAAGCCTTGGATAAATTTAATGAACTGGAACAAAGTGTTTATAAAACGATTTCAGATACCATTTTGGGCAATCAGGGCGGTTGTGCTTCCGGCGGCTGCAGTTCTTGCAGCTCCTGTTCCGGATGCCATTAATTTGGCAGAAAAAGCAAATCTGAAAAAAGGGTGGAAAATCTTGCCAAAGTATGATTTGAATGAACTTCTTGAATCCAGCATCACACCGATGATGAAGCAATACTTGAATATCAAGATAAACAATCAGGATTGTATCCTGTTCTATCGGTTGGGTGACTTTTATGAGATGTTCTTTGACGATGCGATCACCGCTTCCAGAGAACTTGAACTCACCTTAACCGGGCGTGACTGCGGCCTTCCGGAAAGAGCTCCTATGTGCGGTGTCCCATATCATGCGATGGATGGGTATATTGCAAAGCTGGTGGCAAAAGGATATAAGGTTGCAATTTGCGAACAGCTGGAAGATCCCAGCACAGCAAAGGGAATTGTGAAACGCGATATTATCCGTGTGGTCACACCTGGAACGGTAACCGATCCAAAAATGCTGGATGAGACAAAAAACAATTACCTTGCTTCCATGTATCGTGAAGATGTTTTTACCTGTATTATCTTTGCAGACGTCACAACAGGCGAATTGACGATCAGTCCGATTATTGTAGGAGATGACTTAAATAAGCTTTACTCGGAGATTTCCAAATTCTCGCCTTCTGAGATTCTAGTCAATGCAAAGATGGCATCCAATCAAAAAATGATGGAGGAAATCCGCCAGCGCTTTGTCACAACAATTGATATCAAGGATGACAGCTTTTATCAGTTTGATAAAGCTGTTGCGGCGGTAGAAGGCCGTTTTGGAAAAAAGCTGATTTCTGAGAAAGGAATTGCTCAGTCGGCTGAAACGGTTTTAGCGCTCTACGCATTGCTGGACTATCTGGAGGACACGCAGAAGAATGAACTGAAGCACATCAATGATGTAGAATGTGTTAATGACAGCCTGTTTATGGAGATCGATCTCTCCACCAAACGGAATTTGGAATTAACAGAAACCATGCGTGAAAAAAAGAAAAAGGGCTCCCTTCTGTGGGTTTTGGACGATACGAGAACTTCTATGGGGGCACGGCTTCTCCGGCATTTTATCGATCGTCCGCTTGCTTCCTACAACCTAATTAACGAAAGGCTGAATGCGGTAGATGAGTTATTTTCCGGTCATTTTATGCGGGACGGTATCCGTGAGACATTGTCTGGTGTGAACGATATCGAACGGCTGGCTTCCAAAATATCCTTTAAAAGTGCGAACGGCCGGGATTTGGTTAGCCTAAAAAATTCTTTGAAATGTATTCCTGCGCTGAAAGAGACGATTATACAAAGTCAGGCAAAGATGCTTCAGCAGATATGCTGTGAGCTGGATCCGCTGGAGGATGTGACTTCTATTCTGGACATGGCAATTGTTGACGATCCGCCTTTTACTGTTAGAGAAGGCGGTATTATCAAGGATGGTTATCATGACGGACTTACCGAACTCAGACGAGCGATGCGCGAGGGGAAAGATTGGATCGCTCAGGTCGAGCAGGAAGAGAAAGAAAAAACGGGAATTAAAAATCTGAAAGTGGGATATAACAAGGTATTTGGCTATTTTCTGGAGGTGACAAAATCCTATCAGAATTTGGTTCCTGATTATTTTATTCGAAAGCAGACTTTGGCAAATTGTGAGCGTTACATTACTCCGAAACTGAAGGAAATTGAAAACGTTGTGTTGGGGGCGGAAGAAAAGAGTGTCGCTCTCGAATATGAAATATTCTGTCAGGTTCGTGATGTGGTCTATGACAATATGCTTCGGATTCAAAAGACAGCTCGGGCGGTTGCAAAACTGGACTTTTTGCAGTCCCTTGCCAACGTGGCTTATAAAAACAACTATACAAAGCCTATCATAACCAACGACGGCATTATTTCCATCAAAAACGGAAGGCATCCCGTAGTGGAAAAAATGCTGACCGATTCGCTTTTTGTACCGAATGGCACTCTGCTGAATCTAAGCAGTGATAATTTTGCGATTATCACAGGACCGAATATGGCGGGAAAATCTACCTATATGCGGCAGGTTGCATTGATTGTGCTGATGGCTCATTTAGGGAGCTTTGTGCCGGCTGACAGTGCTGCGATTACCATTGTGGATAAGATTTTCACAAGGGTTGGCGCATCGGATGATCTGGCCAGCGGTCAGTCTACTTTTATGGTGGAGATGAACGAGGTATCCAATATTCTAAAAAACGCTACGGAAAACAGTTTGCTTATTCTGGATGAAATTGGACGCGGGACCAGTACCTTTGATGGTCTTTCCATTGCCTGGTCTGTGGTGGAATACATTACGAAAAAAATCGGTGCGAAAACCCTGTTTGCCACCCATTACCATGAGTTAACTGTGCTGGAAGAACGGCTGAAGGGTGTTAAAAATTACAGCATTGCGGTTAAAAAACGCGGGGATGACATCACGTTTCTCCGTAAGATTGTGGATGGCGGCACTGATGACAGTTTCGGAATACAGGTTGCTAAGATCGCAGGGGTTCCCAGTGAGGTTATCAGGCGTGCAAAAGAGGTTGTCAAAGTGCTGGAATTGAATGAAATCACATTCGATGCCTCAAAAGTGAAAAAAGAAGAGACAGAAGAAGAACAACTGGATCTCACTCAAATGTACGACAATGAAATTATTAAAGAACTCCAAAAATTAGATGTCACCACATTAACCCCGATTGAAGCACTCAATAAACTATTTGAATTTTCAAAAATGGCAAAAAATATAGGTTGAAGGAAAATGCGGAAGAAGCGTGGCTTTGAAGCGGAAAACGCAAAGTGCTGGCAGAAGAAAATCTTTGCGGATGGAATAGAAGGTGAATTGTATGGCAAAAATTAAAGTACTGGATAGTTTGATTGCGAATATGATCGCGGCCGGAGAAGTTGTGGAACGTCCATCTTCCGCTGTGAAAGAGTTTATAGAAAACTCGATCGATGCGCATGCAACCCGCATCAGCATAGAGATCGCAGACGGAGGAAAAACTTTCATTAAAGTCACTGACAACGGTGACGGGATGGAGCCGGAAGATGCCAAGAATGCTTTTTTGCGTCATGCGACCAGTAAGATTCGGACAAAGGACGATTTAAGCTATATCGCCACTATGGGATTCCGGGGCGAAGCGCTAGCCAGTATTGCAGCGGTATCCAAAATTGATCTGATAACCAAAAGGGAAGAGGATATATCCGGCTTTCATTTGATCTTGGAGGCAGGCAAGATTGTTTTGGAAGAGGAAATCGGCGCTCCTAAGGGAACGACAATTACAGTTACGGATTTATTTTACAACACACCTGCCAGAATGAAGTTTTTGAAGAAGGATGCGACGGAGGCTGCCGTGATTCGGGAAACAGTAGAAAAGCTGATATTATCCAAGCCTTTTATCTCCTTCCGATTGTTAAAAGACGGAAGAGAACAGCTCTTTTCTGCGGGAGACGGCAATCAGCTGAATAATATCGCGACCATCTATTCCAAAGAGGTTGCCTCTAACTTAAATGAAGTGCATTATGAATCAAACGGAATTCAGATTATCGGCTTTGTAGGAAATGAAAATATTTTGCGGCCAAACCGAAAACAACAGACTTTTTTTGTCAATGATCGCTGTGTCCGCAATAAAATTTTTTATGCCGCAGTGGACGAGGCTGCAAAGGAAAAGGCTACCGTCGGAAAATATCCATTCGTCCTGCTGAATATCGGCGTGGATTATGACAAGGTAGACGTCAATGTTCATCCCACTAAGGCGGAAGTGAAATTTACAGATGAGAGAAGCATATACGGCAGCATCTGCCAGGCAGTTTCGGAAGCTTATCAGGTAAAAGAACTGGTTGTTTCGGCAAGAGAGGACTATGAGGATAGAACCTTTTCTTCGCCTCAGTTTGAAAACAAAGCTTTTTCATTTCAAATCCCTGAAAAAATGGAGAATGAAATACATCGGCAGAAAGAATCCGTTATCTTTAAAGAGGAGAACTCTGCTCCAAATACCCTTCATCTTACAGAAGTCAGTGAGCCGTTTCTGGAGGCTGATACCACGGAGTTTAAAGCGTTCAAACCGAAAATCCGTGAAGATCACCGTGACTTTGTCCAGAAGGTGACAGAACACGGGGAAGAAAAAAATGAATTTAAGATAGACTACCGTATTGTAGGTCAGATATTTGATACCTACATTGTGATTGAAAAAGAGAAAAAAATGATGTTGCTCGATCAGCATGCGGCCCATGAAAGGCTGAATTATGACAAAATTGTTGAAAATCTGAAAAACAGCCAGACAATGAGTTCTTTGCTGCTGGTTCCATACACTGCAAGACTTACTCCTGCGGAATATGAATGTGCTCTGGAAAATTTAGATTTTTTTAAACAATGCGGTTTTGATATTGAGGATTTCGGAAACAACTGTATCCTTGTACGGGCGGTTCCATTTGATTATGAAAGAGAAAATATTCAGGATATTTTGATCGAACTATGTGATATGCTGGACAGCTATAAAAAAGAGCCCATAGCTTCAAAACAGGAAAGGGCGCTTTATACGATAGCCTGCAAAAAATCCATTAAGGCGAATAAAAAGCTCAGCATTCTCGAAATGGAAAAGCTGGTGAATGATGTTTTTGTTTTACAGGAAAAAAACACGTGTCCTCATGGACGGCCGCTTTTTGTTACGTTTGATCAGTACTTTATCGAGAAACAGTTTAAGAGAGTGTGACAAATGAATCAGTTAATCGTTGTAGCGGGACCAACTGCTTCGGGGAAGACCAGTCTGTCCATTCAGCTGGCAAAACAACTAAATACGGAAATTATTTCAGCAGATTCTATGCAGATTTACCGCTATATGGATGTTGGATCTGCGAAACCTACAGCGGAGGAAATGGATGGCGTTGTTCATCATTTGATCGACGAAGTTTCTCCCTTTGAGGAATTCAGCGTAAAGCAATATACCGATCTTGCAAAAAAAGCTATTGAAGAGATACAGAGCAAAGGAAAGATTCCAATCATCGTAGGAGGCACAGGCCTTTTTATCAATTCCGTTATTGATAACATTGCATTCTCTGAGACAGAGAATGATGAAAATATCCGCAGAGAGCTAAATCAATATGCAAAGAAAAACGGCAATCAGGCTCTTCATAAAATATTGGAAGAAATTGATTATGACAGTGCGGAAAAAATACATTATAATGATGTGAAGAGAACCGTCCGGGCGATTGAAGTATTCCGCACTACCGGAGTTCCGATGAGTGAACATATCAGGCGCTCCAAAATGCTTCCTTCGCCTTATGATTTGTTTTACATTGGTCTTACCATGGACAGGACTGTTTTATATGAAAAAATTAATCAGCGTGTTGATAGAATGATGGAGAACGGTTTACAGGAAGAGGTAAAAAAGCTTTTATCCATGGGGCTTGATGATTCGTATCAATCTATGCAGGGGATTGGCTATAAGGAACTAATCTGGTGTCTGCAGGATAGAATGCCATTGGAAAAAGCGATAGAGATGATCAAACAGGAATCCAGGCGTTACGCGAAACGACAGTTGACTTGGTTTAAGCGGGACAAGCGGATTCAATGGTTCGATTCTTCGAAACCTCGGCTTACAGAGCGAGTAACAGGGCAGTTAAATGAATTTATTCATAAATAATAAGAAGAAACAGCCGTAAAACGGCGGAATGGAGTGTCATCATGAAGACAAATATGAATTTGCAGGATGTATTTTTAAATTTGGCAAGAAGAGAAAGGGTAAATGTCTCTATTTTTCTTGTCAATGGCTTCCAGTTAAAGGGATCTGTGCGCGGTTTTGATAATTACACAATTATTCTGGAGAGTGACGGAAAGCAGAGTATGGTATATAAACATGCTGTGGCAAGTATTGTACCTTCCAAGCCACTTGAAAATATCCTTTCACAGAATCCGGAAAATTAAGCTTGGGGCTGATGAAAAGTGAATGAGAATCAGGCAAACAAGAATGTAAGAAAAAAAAACAGAAAAAAAAATCAGTTTTTTGTAGTGCTTCTGCTGGGAATTGCTGCAATTTTTCTGATCTCCTTTTTATCCCTTCAAAACGGCTCTCTTAAAACTTCCACGGCGATGCTTGACAGTGTCGAGGATAAAATAAGCAAGGCAGGGATTCTTGCGTTTGACGAGGAACTCTTCACATCTTCCAGCGATGGAGAGGCTCTTTTTATGTATCCTGATGGGCAGAGGATTGTCAGCAAGGTTAAGATCGCAACCGTATACAAGGGAAGTATAGATGCTGCTACAAAAGATAAACTGATGGTGGCAAACAACAATATTAAGCAATCGGAAACGCGGTTGAATAATAAAGTAAATATGCCCAGCGATCCAGCTATGGCGAAAAAAGAAGTTTCAACAATATCCAACAGCCTGGCAGTGGAGACTGACGAATTTGATTACAGTAATGTTTATAAATATAAAAATGATATCATTTCCCGGATTGATTACATCAATGCTCAAAGCGGGAAAGAATCCCTGGAGACAAAAAATATAGAACAGCTGAAAAATGAGATCTCGGCGATTGAGAACTCCATCAGCTATGAAAAAAAGCAGTATTATAACACACAGACAGGAATTTTTTCCACTAAAATAGATGGCTTTGAAAATGTGATCAATCACAAAAATGTGAAAGATTTAAAAGCTTCTGACTTAAAGTCTATCATGTCTATGAAACCGGAAACAAAATCAGGTGTTGTGGCAAATCAGCCATTTTGTAAAGTGATCAATAATTTCAGATGGTATATTTCTGGAATTTTTACGCAGGAAGAACTCGGTCAGCTAAAAGTAGGGAGTTCCGTGAAAATTCGTATACCCGGGTTATCAGCAGTGGCTGTGCGTGGCACCATTTCTTCCATTTCTGAACCGGAGGATGAAAAATATGCGGTAACAATCAGCTCAGCCGATTACATAGAAGGACTGTTTGAAGCCAGAAATGTGGAATTTGAGCTGATTAAAAAGGATTGCAGCGGTTTCCGTATTCCACAGCAAGCGTTGACGATAGTAGACGGTGAGGAAGGCGTATTTGTCATCCGCAGCGGTGTGGCAAAATTCCGTCCTGTCAAAAAGGTATATGAAGATAAAAACTTTATTCTTTCTGAAAAAGAAGCGTCTTCGGAAGTTGGGGATTCTTCGGGAATCGTGCTTTACGATTTGATCATTTTGGAACCGGAAAAAGTTTATGAAGATAAAATAATAAAAGGCTATTCAACATAGGAGATGGTTTTATGAGCCAAGTTTCTGAAAATTACCGTTATATCCTTGAAAGGATAGAGCAGGCTTGTTTTGTTGCCGGAAGGGATCCGAAGGACATCCTGTTTCTTGGCGTGACAAAAACAATTGACTGTGAAAAAATTTCGGAAGCGCTAAACTGCGGCATTAAGGCAATCGGAGAAAACAGAGTTCAGGAATTTCTCGAAAAGTATGACCGTCTAAAAGAAAAAAACATTTCATTCCATCTGATTGGCCATCTGCAGACCAATAAAGTGAAATATGTTGCAGACAAGGTAGATATGATAGAATCCGTGGATTCTATCAAACTGCTTCGCGAGATAGATATGCAGGCGGAAAAACACGGGAGAAAGATGGATTGCCTTATTGAATTAAATGTTTGCAAAGAAGCTTCTAAATTTGGTTTGATGCCTGAAAGGCTGGAAGAATTTTTATATGAGGCAGCTTCTTTTCAAAATGTATCTATCCGGGGATTAATGGCGATTCCTCCTGTTTTTACCGATGAGAAGACACAAAGATCAATATTTTATAAATTATATCAAATTTTTGTTGACATAAGGGACAAAAAAATAGATAATATAAATATGGACTATCTGTCCATGGGTATGTCCCTTGATTACTACTACGCTATTTTAGAAGGCGCTAATATTGTAAGAATCGGGACAGCACTGTTCGGAAAAAGAGAAATAAAAGTGGAGGGTGTTTAAAATGGCAAACTTTTTTAAAAAAGCAATGACCTTTGTCGGCCTTGCAGAAGAAGATGAAAATTTGGAAGAGCAGGAAGAGTTAAATCCAATCAAAGAAGTCAATACCGATTATACCCCGTCTTCCAGTTCAGGAAAGAAAGGGAAAATCGTAAATATTCATACAACAACCCAGCTAAAAGTGGTTGTACATAATCCGGATTCTTTTGAAAATGCAAGAGAGATTGCAGATCATTTGAAGGCAAAAAAACCGGTTGTCATCAATTTGGAGAATGTGGAAATGTCTATCGCTAAGAGGATTATTGATTTTCTTTCCGGATCTGTTTATGCTCTCGACGGAAATATTCAGAAAATTGCAGACAGAATTTTCTTGATTGCTCCTTATAATGTTGGTATTATGGGAGGCGATTTCAAGAATGAAATCAAAAATAAAATTGTTTTTCCGTTCAACAATTAATTTAGGGAGTTTTTATGCGGACAGTTGTATTAATCCTTTCTTTGTTTTTTCGGTTTCTGGAATTCATGGTTGTTATTGAGTGTCTTATGTCCTGGATTCCGCCGATTCAGAACACAAAGTTTTATTATCTTGTTACAAAATTTAACTATCCTTTTTTGGAGCCGATCCGGCGAGTCCTCAGAAGGCTTATGCCGGGCGGATTTATGATTGACTTTTCACCGATTATTTTGTTTGCGCTGATTGTAATGGTTCAGCGTCTGCTTGTTATAGCATTGTGATATGTTTGATCGTGAAAAAATACTAAAATCTGCCAGTGGCAGTGAGGATAGGCTGTTTTTTTCAAAGATAATTGATCGGATTTCTTCTACCGAGAAAAAAGGATATACCACATACTGCGGTTTTCTCGATCCAAGGCAACAAATGCTATTAAAGCGTATAGAACCCGAGTTACCTGTTTCGTTGCTGTTGTACGGAGGTTATCAGGCTGCAGAACGGCAAATGGCCGCTTTTTATGAAAGAATACCGGAATGGAATGAATTCCCGATTTCTATTTTGGAAGGGAAGGCAAGAGAAATTTCCTCTTTTTCTCATCGGGATATTCTCGGGTCCCTCATGGGACTCGGGCTCAAAAGGGAGAAGATTGGGGATATTCTCATAGATGAGACAGTTAAAATAATAGTCAGTGATGATGTTGCGCAGTATATTCTTTTTCATTTAGAAAAAATCGGAAACCGTAATATTCAGGTTGATTATTATACGAGAGTTCTCACTGCACCGGAAAGAAAGCAAAAAATCATACGCGATACAGTAGTTTCTCTTCGATTGGATACGATATGCGCAGTTGCTTTTGGAATTTCGAGATCCAGTGCAGTGAAGCTGATTCAACAACAGCGGGTTTTTGTGAATTATGAAATGATTGATAATGTCAGCCATATTTTAAAAGGCGGTGACATTCTTTCTGCAAAAGGATATGGAAAGGCGGAATTTGATCAAGTAACAGGGAAGAGCAGGAAGGATCGTTATATTATTGTGATGAAAAAATATATATAGTGACAGTGGAACAGGGGGCTTATTTTAATGCTAACGCCGATTGATTTTGACAATAAAGAATTCAAAAATGCGTTTAATGGTTATAACAAGGATGAGGTGGACGATTTTTTATCGCTCGCAAAAAGCGAATTTGATAAAATATACCGAGATAACATTGCGCTGAAGGATAAAATCAATATGCTGACCGAGGCGATTAAGGAATATAAAAATATGGAGGCCGCCTTACAGAATACAATTGTCACGGCAAATAATATCGCCGAGGAAGTAAAGCGTACCGCACAGCTAAATGCGGAAAATTTGATGAAAGAAGCTGAAAACAAAGCCAAGGAAGTTTTGTTGCAGGCACAAAAAGAAATTACGGATATCAGGGGAAAGCATGAAACGCTGATTCAGGATTACAATGCGTACAAAGCGAAAATCCGCAGTATTGTAGAAGCACAGATAAGAGTTCTGGAAGATTTAGAATAGTGCAGGACACAGTGTAAAAATACTGTTACCTAAAAATATAATTTCGCTTTTGAAAGCGAGCGAGTTACGATTATAAGCAAGTGATGGATTACTATTCTCCGTTTCGTAAGGTTGAAACGTTTTTCTGGCGGCTTTTGCTTTGCAAAAGCCGTTTTTTATAACATAGCAAATTGCGCGGACTCGTGCACAATTGCATGTTTCAAAAAACAGCGTGCGAAGCGCGGCTGCGTTTTTCAGAAGAAAAAACTTTTTTATATTTTTATAAAACAAAGCCGCGGGGACTGTTTTTAACAGTGCCGCGGCCGTTTTCATTTTATTCTTAAAAATTTTTTAAGCTTTAAAATAGCTGTCGAAATCGAGACCCAACTGCTGGCCAATCCCCTTCATTTCAGCAACTGTTTTATCGTTTACCGGAATACCGTTTTTCAGTTTGTCAGCCTGAGATTCCATTTCTTTTTCACCATGAGTATAAATACGATCGTGACCATCTGCTTTCGGACTTTCCCGCAATTCTTGGAGAAGGGTAGACATTCTTGCTTTGATTTCCTTTTTATCGCCAAAGATTCCATAATCAATTGCCCAGAAACAGAAGGAAGTGTCAGCGTTTCCACTGTTTTTCACATGTGGAGAAGTGGTTCCGCCGGAGAAGATAGAAGTAAAGATCTCCACAATAACACCCAAGCCATAACCTTTATGAGAACCGGTTAATTCATCTGCCCCACCTAACGGGAAAATGCCTCCGCCCAGTTTGCCGATAATATTTTTGAGAACTCTATCCGCTTCACTGCAATCTTTTCCGTTCTCATCTGCTGCCCATCCCTGCGGGAGGGGAGCTTCTTTTTTGTTGTATACCTCCAGCTTGCCTCGGGTTACGACGGTCGTTGAAACATCATACCAGAAGTCTACTGGATCCGCAGGCATACAAACAGCAATAGGGCTGGTTCCCAGCATTGCTTTTTTGCCATAGGTGGGAATTGCGATTGCCTCCGTGTTTGTCATACAGATTCCAAGCATATCATTATCGGCGGCCATTTTTGTATAATAACCAGCAATTCCGTAATGGTTGGAACCCCTTACAACCACTGCGCCGATTCCATGTTCTTTTGCCATATCAATCGCCATATTCATTCCCATTTTTCCCATAACCTGTCCCATTGATTTTGGTGCGTCGAATACAGCTGAGATTGGCGTTTTATGTATCAATGAAGGTTCCACGCCCGGAATGATAGAACCTTCATCAATTGCTTTGTGATAACGAATCAAACGCTGAACCCCATGCGATTCAATACCGTAAAGATCCGCTGTGGACAAAACATCGACGATATCGTCGCTCTCCTCTTTTGAAAAACCCCTTTTTTCAAATACATCTGCGCAAAATTTCTTAACAGCATTGACATCCAGTTTTACATATGCCATTTTAAGCAACTCCTTTTCATATTGTTTGTGATCATTATATCAGAGAATCTTTGGAAATTCAATGGATTATCTTAAAAAAATAACTAAATAGTTCACCTGATAAAAAATCACATTGCATGTTGCTTTTTTCGTGGCATATACCCTTCTGCCGGAGTGATTAAGTCCTAGAATATCAGATCCAATATATCCTGCATTTGTTTGAATTCTAAAATCAGAGCTGCAAATTTTTTCTAATGAAAGAAAAAAGCACGGAGATAACTATACGCAATTATGATATATAGCTATATATAGGTACGGAAAATTGGTCTTCAAAACAATAACAGATTTAGTTGCTTAATGTTAGAAAAAATAGAATTACAGTATTTTTATTGTTCGAATCCTAAGAGTCCGGCATAGTACTTCTGACAAAAATGCTGGCCAATAGAATAAATACCAGCGATTCGTTTTCTGCCGATATGAACTTTTGTTCCGACATGGCAGTATCCAAGCAGGCAGAAAGGAATTTTCGTAACAAGATCGTTTCCGTTTTCGAAACGCAGCGTTTTAAAAATACGTTTGTTATAGGAAGAAGCAAAGGCGCGATTCCCCACCCGGGGACAGCCAAATAAAAAAACTTCATAATCTTTTTTGGGAAAATGATATTGTAAATCAACAGCACATAAGACTGCCAGAGCCGCTCCATAAGAATGGCCTGTCAACTGTATTTTTTCAATATTCTCTGTGATACAGAATCGAATACAATCTCGAATTTGCCGTTTTTTATAACGTTCAATAAAACCTGAATGTACCCGAATTCTTGAATTATGATTGTCATAGGGAATTTTCTTTTTCCAGAATTGAACATCGGTGATGAAATCTTTTAAAGAATCTGTCCCACGAAATGAAATACACAATGTATTTCCCTTTTGACGGAGAATGCACTGTATATCTGTCTCAGGATCATCAATGACTTTAAGACGAATATTTGAACATTCGGGTTGAATCGCTTGATAGGCGATACCAGAATATTCAGCCATCTTTAAAATATCATTCTGAATCATAGTTATCACCCTATAAATGTTATATGGTCAAATCGGTTGAAAAAGACCGAAAAACAGTATTTTCATGCGGTTTTGATCGAACTGTGCAATCCAGAAAAAATTTACCTTTTAAATTAATGGATTTTAATTGAAATAAAAAGAAATATATGTTACTTTTAAATTATCATAAAATATAGGAGGGTTATACAGAAATGGATTTATCGCTTTTAGCCCCGATTGGTTCGGTCATTGCTCTGCTGTTTGCGGTGTATCTTTCACGCAGAGTAATGAAGGAACCAGAAGGCACCGACCTGATGAAGAAGATTTCACTTGCCGTCCGCAAGGGGGCGAATGCGTATTTAAAACGGCAGTATACCGGTGTTTTGATTTTCTTCGGAATTATGTTTGTCATTTTGTTTATTCTGGCACTCAATGGATTTCTTACCCTGTTCGTTCCTTTTGCCTTTATTACTGGTGGTTTTTTCTCTGCGCTTTCCGGGTTTATCGGCATGAAAATTGCGACAGCTGCTAATGCGAGAACGGCGAATTCTGCGCATAAAAGTTTGAATTCTGGTTTGAAAGTTGCATTTTCTTCGGGTGCTGTAATGGGATTTGTTGTAGTGGGCTTAGGCTTACTTGATATTTCTTTCTGGTTCTTTTTCTTAAAATTTTGGTATGCTGATCCTGCTCATCTGAGTATGATTGCAGGGCAAAACATGGCGGATGCCCAGGTGCAGGCGATCACTTCCGCCATGCTTACATTCGGTATGGGAGCTTCTTCTATGGCTTTATTTGCCCGTGTTGGGGGCGGAATTTTTACCAAAGCAGCTGATGTTGGAGCTGACTTGGTCGGCAAAGTGGAAGCCGGAATTCCGGAGGACGATCCCAGGAATCCAGCGGTTATCGCAGATAACGTCGGAGACAATGTCGGCGATGTAGCGGGGATGGGCGCGGATTTATACGAGTCTTATGTAGGCTCTATTATCTCTACCGCCGCACTTGCTGTTGCCGCAGGACTTGGTTTCAAAGGAGTTACCATACCTATGATTATGGCGGCAGTGGGAATTCTGGCGTCCATTATTGGTACGTTCTTTGTCAGTACCAAAGAGGGGGCATCACAGAAAAATTTGCTGTCCGCATTGAGAAGGGGAACCTGGATCAGTGCCGGATTAGTTGCGATTGTTGCTTTCCCGCTGATTTACTTTGGATTGGGCGCTGATAAAATAGGATTTTACTTTGCGATTCTTTCCGGTTTGATTGCAGGCATTTTAATTGGGCTGACAACAGAATATTATACCTCGGACAGCTATAAGCCAACGCAAAAGCTTTCCGCCACCTCTTTGACAGGGCCTGCAACTATTATCATCGGAGGACTTTCTCTGGGAATGCTGTCCACTGTTTTGCCAGTTATTATTGTCGGTATCTCTGTTTTAATTAGTTACACGGTATCCGGCGGTGCCGGAGGAATCGGTGATTTTACATTTAATCAAGGTTTATATGGTGTAGGATTATCCGCTGTCGGTATGCTTTCGACACTTGGAATCACACTGGCAACGGACGCATATGGACCTGTGGCTGACAATGCAGGGGGGATTGCAGAAATGGCAGGTATGGGAGCAGATGTCCGCAAGCGAACGGATGCTTTGGATTCCCTTGGAAATACAACTGCAGCAACCGGAAAGGGCTTTGCCATTGGATCCGCTGCTCTGACCGCTTTGACTTTAATCGCTTCTTTTGTCGCAGAGATCAAAGTTCTCGATCCGAACTTTCAATTTGAACTTACCATTTTGAATCCGCCTGTTCTGATTGGTTTGTTTGTGGGCGGGATGCTTCCATTTTTGTTTGCATCTCTCACAATGGATGCAGTGGGGCGCGCAGCACAAAGCATTGTAATTGAAGTACGTCGACAGTTTAAAGAAATTGTTGGGCTGATGGAAGGAAAAGCGGAACCGGATTACGAAAGTTGCGTTGATATCTGTACGAGATCCGCACAGAAAGAAATGATTTTACCTGCTTTGATTGCAGTTATTTCACCGATTATAGTCGGGCTGATTTTAGGGGTGAACGGCATAGCAGGAATGCTGGCCGGCGCCACTGTTTCAGGTTTTATTTTGGCTGTCATGATGGCAAATTCGGGCGGAGCCTGGGATAATGCAAAAAAATATATCGAGAGCGGAAAACACGGCGGAAAGGGAAGCGATGCTCATAAAGCGGCAGTTGTTGGCGATACGGTTGGTGATCCGTTTAAGGACACATCCGGACCGTCTATCAATATTCTAATTAAGTTGCTTTCTATGGTTTCCATTGTGTTCGCAAGCTTTATTTTAACGTTTCATATCTTTTAATCAGGTTGTTCTATGAGAAAATGCAGGGAAAAATGAAAGTTTTCCCTGCATTTTAATTTATAGTTGTCTTTAAATTTCTTAAAAATCAAAAAAGCTTTTGACAAAAGGTCAAAAGCTTTTTTGGTGCCGCTGGCCGGAGTCGAACCGGCACGGTATCGCTACCGGCGGATTTTGAGTCCGCTACGTCTGCCAATTCCATCACAGCGGCATAAAATGTTATCTGTATTCAACTATTAAATAATAACACATATGAGACCTTGATGTCAATATATATTTAAAAAAATAATTGAAAAAATTTCTTTAATGGGATATAATATCATAAGAGGATATCAGTATAAATGCGAAGGCGCCAAATCGTCTTGGCTGTTGTACATAAATCAGAATCACAAAAGATGACGGAGAGAATACCTTATGAATAGAATCAGACGGATAGCAGCGGTTTGGACTTGTAAGCTACTTATCAAAATCGGAAAACTGGCAGGAAAAAAGGGGTCTTCCACACCAGGGATTTACGCATTGAAAATATATCCCGGAATTCTTGAAGATTTATCGAAACAGGTGAAGCATGAAATCATTGCAGTCTGCGGAACCAACGGGAAAACTACAACCAACAATCTTATTTGCTCTATCTTGGAAAAGAAAGGCTATAAAGTGGTGTGCAATAAGGTTGGGGCAAATATGCTTCCAGGTGTTGTGACCGCGTTTATAGACAGTGCGGATTTATTTGGGAATCTGCATGCAGATTATGCTGCAATTGAGATGGACGAGGCCTCCTGTGTCAGAATATTTCCCCATTTCACACCCGATATTATGGTAATATCAAATCTGTTCCGTGATCAGCTGGATCGGTATGGCGAAATTGATATCACGGTTGATTTTTTGAAAAAAGCGCTGGCACTCACCAAAAATACTACGTTGATCATCAATGGCGATGACCCTATCTGTGCGACAATCGGAAAAGATTTCAATCAAAAAGTGATTACCTATGGGATCAGCGAGGATCTACAGATTCATCTGAATGAGACGAAGGAAGGGCAGTTTTGTGCATACTGCGGCAGCCGCCTTGCCTATGATTACTATCATTACAGCCAGCTTGGACAATATCATTGTGAGAGCTGTGGCTTTCAGCGGCCGGCGATCGATTATGAGGCAACACAGGTGGATATCCAAAACGGCCTGAAATTTACTGTGAATCAGAAAATGCGCATTGCGGTTGACTACCGCGGTTTTTACAATGTGTATAATATTTTGGCGGCACTGTGCACGGCGGACTGCCTGCACATTGACTTATCAGATATCAATGAAATCCTTTCAGACTATAAGCCGCAAATTGGAAGAATGGAAAAGTTTGATCTGGGAAAACCGGTTATTTTAAATCTTTCCAAAAATCCGGCCGGTTTTAATCAGGGGATTTTTACCGTTTTATCGGATACTCATACAAAAGACATTATTGTTATGATCAACGACAATGCGCAGGATGGAAAGGATATTTCATGGATTTGGGATGTTGATTTTGAGAAGCTGGATAACGAGAAGGTGCACTCTCTCGGCTTCTGCGGCATTCGGAGATATGATGTCAATGTTCGGTTCAAGTATGCGGACTTTGAACGAAAGTCCTCCAAGGTTTATGATGATTTGAAATCAGCCATAAAGGATATGATAAAAAAAGGCGGTGAGGTACTCTATATTTTGGTGAATTACACTGCTATTTTTCAAGCACAGGATATTTTGAAGGAATTGGAAGAGGAATACCGGAAAGGCGGTCTGGAAATATGAAAATCACGATAGGACATTTTTATCCCGACCTGCTGAATTTATACGGGGACAGGGGAAATATTCTTGCCATAAAAAAACGCTGTGAATGGCGCGGAATAGAGACTGAAGTAAAGGAGTTCTCCATTGATGACGAAGTGGATTTCTCCGGACTGGATATTGTTTTTCTAGGCGGCGGATCCGACAGGGAACAGCTTATTGTCTGCAAAAGACTTAAGGAAATTCAGAAAGATATCCTGGATTATGTGCAGGATAACGGCGTCATTCTGGCAGTTTGCGGCGGTTATCAGTTGCTGGGCCATTATTATCAGCTGGAGAAGGAAAAGATAGAGGGTTTATCTGTTTTGGATATTTATACCATTGCAGGGCAGAAAAGATTGATTGACAATGTCATCCTAGAGACAGACTTTGGTTCCGTTGCAGGCTTTGAAAACCATGGAGGACGTACTTATATTGGTGATCACAAGCCTTTGGGTAAAGTCCTGTACGGCAACGGAAATAATGGGGAAGATGGGCAGGAAGGCGTTTTATACCGCAATGTTTTCGGTACCTATCTCCACGGGCCTATTTTGCCGAAAAATCCGAATCTGACAGATGAACTGATCGCAAGAGCTTTGACGCGCAAATACGGGACAGCTGCTTTGTCTCCTCTGGACGATTGCATAGAAATACAGGCAAAGGAATATATTATTGAGAGATTCTTAAAAGAAAAGAGTTGAGATTATGCGAAGAGCAGGCGTTTTGATGCCTATATTCTCACTGCCCGGTCCATTCGGAATCGGTGGATTCGGGGAAGAAGCCTATGGTTTCATTGATCGGATTGCTGAAATGGGGTTCCGGCTTTGGCAGCTGCTTCCGTTTACGATTGTCGGTGAGGGCAATTCTCCTTATTCCAGCATCAGTGTTTTTGCGGGAAACTATCTTTTTATCGATCCGCGCCAGCTTCAGGCGGAAGGGCTTCTCAGTGAAGAGGAGGTGCGGGAATGTATCTATCCGGGCACTCCGCATACGGCCGACTATCCGTTTGCCGGCGAAAAGAAATTATCTGTTTTAAGAAAAGCATTTTCCAGGCTGAATGGGGAGTCTCTCGAAAAAATAGAAATATTCTCAAAAGAGCAAGCTTGGCTTTCCGATTTTGCTCTTTTTATGTTTTTACAGAAGAAATACAAGGGAATGTCCTGGAGGGAATGGGCGGAGGAAATCAAACGAGAACCTGCTGACAAAGACGAGCTTCTCTTCTGGATGTTTGTTCAATATGTCTTTTTGAAACAATGGGAAAAGGTAAGAGAATATGGCAACCGGAAAGGCATTGCTTTTATTGGAGACATGCCGATTTATCCCTCCTTGGACAGCTGCGATGTATGGGCCAATGAGAACTTGTTTCAAATGGATCCCGAAACACATCAACCTCTTCAGGTAGCAGGAGTGCCGCCAGATTATTTTTCTGAAAACGGGCAGCTTTGGGGAAATCCGCTCTATGACTGGATGGAAATGAAGAAAGATGGATACTCCTGGTGGAAGCAGCGTTTTACTCATGCTTTTTCTATGTTTGATATCATCCGAATCGATCATTTCCGCGCTTTTGCTTCTTACTGGGCGGTTCCGGCTGATTCTGTCAGCGCTAAAGAAGGGCATTGGGAAAGCGGTCCCGGAGTTTCTTTTTTTCACTCTGTCTGGGAAAATTGGAAGGATAAAATCATTGCAGAAGATTTGGGGAGTTATGGTCAGGACGTAGAAGCGCTTTTGGAAGCCACCAGTTTTCCAGGGATGCGGGTGATTCAATTTGCATTTACCCCTGGAGCGGACAGCATTCATCTGCCGCATCACTATCCTTTCCGCTGTGCCGCTTATATCGGGACGCACGACAACACCACCTTGCTCGGCTGGCTGTGGGAATCCAGTATGGAGGAAAGAGAATTTGCACTCCGCTATTGTGGGTTTCAAGACACAGACTGGGGAAGAGGCGGATATCATTCGCGTTCCTGCCGCAGTATTATTGAGACAGTATGGAAATCCTCGTCCGATACGGCAATCATTCCGATACAGGATATGTGCGGTTTTGGAAATGATGCCAGAATGAATCTTCCGGGAACCGAAAAGGACAATTGGAGATTCCGTGTGACGAAAGAAATTTTGGAGCAGATAGATCATGAATATTTTAAGCATATCAATGCGCTTTATGGCAGGAAATAAGCCACAAATATTTACTTTTTGGAAAAATCATGTTACAATAAATACATTATGAAACGAATAGGGTGGTAACAGATGTTTAAACTTTTGACTCCTGATAGAATAGATGAATTTCACAATTTTGTAGCAGGGTGTGAAAAGGGCAGTTTTATGCAGACAAAAATGTGGGCGGCGGTCAAAGACAACTGGATCAATGAGGTTGTTTTGTCAGTGGATGAAAATGATAAAATAAAAGGCGCTATGAGTTTGCTGATCCGCAAAGTTCCGTTTTTTAAAAATACGATCATGTACTCACCGCGCGGTCCCGTCTGCAATATCACAGATAAAGAGACTTTTGCGGAACTGATAGAGGGAGCAAAAGAAGTCGGTAAAAAATATAAAACCTATGTTCTGAAAATCGATCCGGATGTCCGGGCAGACAATCAGGAATTCCGGAAAATTTGCCTGGATTTAGGGTTTGAAATCAAAGGTGAAAATTCGAAAAACTTTGAGGGAATACAGCCTAAATTTGTCTTTCGGATGGATATCAAGGATAAAACTGAGGAAGAAATTTTTATGAGCTTTCACTCCAAAACCAGATACAATGTCCGTCTGGCAGAACGAAAGGGTGTCAAAGTCCGAATCGGGAACAGGGATGATTTAAAACGGTTTCACGAAATTATGGAGGAAACTGGGCAGCGCGACGAATTTGTGGTAAGAACGCTTTCCTATTTTGAGAAGATGTATGACTGCCTTGCACCGGAGTATGCGCGGCTTTATATGGCGGAACATGAAGGAAAGGATATCGCGGGAACCTTTGCGATCTACTTTGGCGATAAGGTATGGTATCTGTATGGAGCAAGCTCCAACAGTGCGAGAAATGTTATGCCGAATTATCTGCTGCAGTGGGAGATGATCAAGTGGGCCATTGAGAAAAAATGCCGCATCTACGATTTCAGAGGTGTGTCCGGCGATCTGGACGAATCCAATCCGCTTTACGGATTATACCGCTTCAAAAAAGGCTTTAACGGCGAGTTTACTGAATTTATCGGGGAATTGGAGCTGGTGTTTAATCCGATGCTGAATAAACTGGTGGACGCTTCGGAAAAAACGTTTCGGGAACTGCGCAGAAAAGTTTATCTTTTAAAAGGGAAGAAGAAATAGTATGAATAAAACTCTTGTGATTGAAAAGGACAAGCTGGAAGAAAATATTCACCTGATTCAGGGGACTGTAGGCGACAAGCAGATTATTGCGGTATTGAAAGGAAACGGATACGGACTGGGGTTAGAAACATATGCCCGTATTTTAAACGAGAACGGG
The DNA here is from genome assembly GCF_018918095.1 of Acetivibrio sp. MSJd-27. Lineage (GTDB taxonomy): Bacteria > Bacillota > Clostridia > UMGS1840 > HGM11507 > HGM11507. The sequence goes on from NZ_JAHLPV010000012.1 coordinate 53,935, forward strand.
ATTCATTTTTTTGCCGTGTCGGAGCCGGAGGAAGCGCTCTCCCTCCGCGAAAGTGAAATTGAGGGTAACATTCTGCTTCTGACTCCCGTTACAGAGCAGACATTGGCTGAAAAGCTGATGGAACAGAATGTGATACTGACAATTCACTCGTATGAGAATGCAAAGTTATATGAAAATGCCGCTTTGAATTTGGATATTATTGCATCGGTTCACATTAAGGTGGATACCGGTTTCGGACGGTTCGGATTTCAGGATATGCAGGAGATTCCAAAAGTGTTTAAATTGAAGAATTTATCTTTTGACGGAATCTATTCGCATTTTTCCTGTTCCTTTGAGAAAACCTATCGAATTACGAAAAAACAGCTTCAAAAATTTTTAGAAGTTTTGTCCTATCTGGAAACGCTGGGAATAAAAATTCCTCTGAAGCATATTGCGAATTCCAGTGCCGCGCTGCGATTTCCGGAGACAAGGATGGACGCTGTGCGGATCGGTTCCGCTTTTTTGGGAAGGCTCAGTTATCCAACCGAGCTGAAGCTTAACCGCATTGCTTATCTGGAAAGCAAAATACTGACTACAAGCGAGCTTCCTGCCAACCATAATATCGGTTATGCCAATACGTATTACACGAAGAAACCGACGAAAATAGCGGTTATTCCTGTGGGATATAAAGATGGTTATATGGTGGAAAAATCCAGAGATACCTTTCGGTCGATCGACATTCTGCGCTACATTTATCAGGACATAAGGCAGCTTGGCAAAAAGACATGGGTAGAGATCGATGGTACAAAGTATCCGCTTTTGGGCAGAGTCGGTATGTACAATATTGTTACGGATATTACAGGTACGGATATCAAAGCCGGAGACACAGTGAAATGCAGTGTGAATCCGATTTTGATTGACAATCAAATTCCGAGAGAGTTCAGGTGAATAATTCTTTGCAGTTAACAAAAACGCTTTATGACTATGCGGATAAAAATTATATTTCCTTTCACACCCCCGGACATAAAGGAAAAATTGATTTACCGGCTTCTGTGCTCGACGTGACGGAATTGGAGGAAACGGACAATCTTTTTCATCCGTCCGGTGTGATAGAGGAAAGTCAAAAAGAATTAGCGGCTTCTCTTGGTTGCAACCAGGTTATTTTTCTTCCCAATGGAGCAACCAGTGGGAATTTGGGCGTTTTTTATGCTCTGTTTCGAGAAGGGGACAAGGCGTTGGTGGATCGAAACTGTCACATATCTGTCATCAATGCCTTAGTACTCAGCGGCGTGATGCCGGTATTTACCGAAAGCAGTTTTTTTGATCATTTGCCTTTACCGGTAGAACCGAAAAATGTAAAAGCACTTTTAGAGAAAGAGCCCGACCTCAAAGCGATTTTTGTCACATCCCCAAACTATTATGGGATGCTCGCCGACATCCGTCAGCTTTCCGCTCTGGCAAAACAGCATCGTATTCCTTTGATTGTGGATGAAGCGCATGGAACCCATTTTTATTATAACGAAAAGGGACAGAATTCAGCGTTGCATTGCGGTGCTGATATCAGCATTTTAAGTTTACATAAGAATCTTCCTGTTCTGACACAATGCGGCGCAATCGCATATAATAGCAATGATTTCGACAGAATTAAACAAGGTGTAAAGTGTTTTACCTCTACAAGCCCATCTTACCTCTTGATGAGTGCAATGGATCAGCTTGCGGATAGAATGAGGAAAAAAGGTCGAGAAGACTTGAAAAAAATTACGGAATATACTGTGATATTAAGAGAAAAAATCCGTAAAATAAAGAATCTGTTTTTGATTGAGACCGAACGGTATGATCCGACAAGAATCGTTATCTCCATCAAAAACTGTAATACCACAATTGATCGATTGCAGGATTATCTGAAACAGAAACACCGGATTGTATGTGAAATGACAGACGAAAGACATATTGTTTTTATTATCACATTGTGTAATACAGAGAAGGAATTGGAATGTCTGTATGACGCGCTTTTGGCTGCTTCGGACAAATTCGGACACTCTGTTTCTAATGACGAGAGTGAAATTCCGTCTTTTTCTTCCCATATGGCGATGTCCCCAAAAGCTGCACATTTCTCACAGAAGGAAGAAATTCCTCTTTCACAGGCTGTCGGCAGAATTGCCGGGGAAAATATGATCTGTTTTCCTCCTTCGATCCCTATTGCTGTTTTAGGAGAGCAAATGACAAAGCAAACCATAGAGAACATCCGAAAATTTGCCGGAAGAGAATCCATACTGGCAGTAAAACAGGAGCAAGCATAAATGCAGTATCAACAAATTATCGGTCATGAAACGATCAAAGAACAACTGAAAAACATTGTACACTCAGGTAAAATTAGTCATGCATATATTTTTGACGGACCGGATGGAATTGGGAAAAGTATGATGGCTCATGCTTTTGCAAGCTCGATTGTCTGTGATAATTTTCAGCAGGAACCTTGCGGTGTCTGCAAAAATTGTCATCTTTCCTTTGGAAATTCTCACCCGGATATCATAGAAATGGATTTGACTATTGACAAAAATGGTGATATAAAAGAAAGTATATCGGTAGATGCTGTTAGAGAATTAAAGAAAGATGTCTATATCAAGCCTTTTTTCGCTGATCGGAAGGTCTATATCATTCCGAGTGCACAAAAAATGACAGTGGAAGCACAAAATGCACTGCTTAAAGTTTTTGAGGAACCTCCGCGGTTTGCTACCTTTATTCTTCTGACAAACGGTCTGTCAAAGCTTTTGCCGACTATCCTGTCAAGAGGAGTTATTGTGAAGTTTCAACTGCTTTCCAAAGAGGAACTTCTTCAATTTGCTGTGCAGAACGGTTTGAAAGATGATAACAGGAAGGTTTTGACCAATCTTTCAAACGGACAAATCGGCCGCCTTATTGCTCTATCGGAAGATGAAGAACTGATAGAGCTTCGGAATGAAACGCTGAAAGGATTTGAGGCGCTGGTTGTTGGACAGAAACAAAATGCGATTGACAGGATGTTTCTCCTGATGAAAGAAAGACAGGAAAAAGCTTCGGATATCATTGAATTTTTGACTATCATCCTTTCCGATATCGGATTGATCCGTTCTGGAAACAGCGGAAAAATCATCAATTCCGATCAGTTACAAGCTTTGAACGAGTTGGCTGAGATATTGAATTATCACACTTTAAATAATTTGTTGATGTGTACGTTATCATTTTCCGAAGGGCAGCAAAAAAATCAAAACTATTTAGTCGGAATGATGAAATTGCTTATCAGCATGTGGGAGGAAATACATGGTTGAAATCGTAGGAATCAGATTCAAAAAAGTTGGGAAAACATATTATTTTGACCCCGATGGCAAAAAATTTGAATTGGGCGACAAGGTGATTGTAGAAACGGCAAGAGGAGTCGAAATGGGGGAGATCTCCATTGAGAATCGGATGGTTGCGGACGAAAAGATCATTCCGCCGCTGAAGAAAGTGATGCGGGCCGCTTCGCCAAAGGATTTGGAACAGGTTATTATAAACGAACACAAGCAGGAGGAAGCATTTCGTATCTGTAAGGAAAAGATTGAAAAACATAAATTGGAGATGAAATTGCTGGAGGTGGAATATACGTTCGACCGCAGCAAAATTTTATTTTATTTTACGGCAGACGGAAGGGTTGACTTTCGTGAATTGGTGAAAGATTTGGCATCTGTTTTTAAAACCAGAATTGAATTGAGACAGATTGGTGTGAGGGACGAAGCGAAATTTTTAAAGGGGATCGGCGTCTGCGGTCGGCCGTTTTGCTGTACTACGTTCCTAGGAGATTTTCAGCCTGTTTCCATCAAAATGGCTAAAGATCAGAATCTTTCTCTGAATTCTTCCAAAAATTCAGGTGGCTGCGGGAGGCTGATGTGCTGTTTAAACTATGAACAGTCGAATTATGAGAAAATGTGGATAGTTACGCCAAGACCGCGTTCTATCGTTGAGACACCGCAGGGAAGAGGAATGGTAATCGATGTAAATATCCTGAAAGGAACTCTTCGTGTTCTCCTAGATTCCAATGGTACCGTTGTTCCCTTTACGGTAAAGGAAATAAGAATTGTAAAGAATGCAGAGACAGAAATCGATAAAGAAACGCTGAAAGAACTGAAGAAAATGGAAGAGTGATACTTGCGTTGTTATCCTCTGATATAAAAATTTAGTGAAATGAAAAAGATCAAAAAAATTTAAAATACTACTTTAAATTTTAAATATAGTGTGGTAGAATAAATTGAAAACTAAGGAGGTGCTTTCAAAATGGCTTACAAAATTACAGAAGCTTGTATCAGCTGTGGCGCTTGTGAAGCAGAATGCCCCGTTAGCTGTATCTCTGCTGGCGATGAAAGATATGTAATCGATGCTGATACTTGTATCGAATGCGGCGCTTGTGCAGGCGTTTGTCCGGTTGATGCTCCGCAGCCTGAATAAGATTTCAAACAATCGAATTCGAAAAACCTGTCTTATTTTAATAAGGCAGGTTTTTTATTATTATGTTTTCTGGTTGACATTATTCGCCAGATCTTATATGATTAAAATAGGGTAAAATATTGAAAATGTGAGACTAACAGAACACGGGAGGGATAATAGAAAATGATCGAATTAAAAAACATCAACAAAACATTCCGCGTTGTGAAGAAAACCAGCGGAGCCAAAGAGGCCTTTAAAGCGATGTTTCATCGGGAATACAAGGAAATTGAAGCGCTGAAAGATTTATCCCTCAAGGTAAATGAGGGCGAGATTGTCGGCTATATCGGTCCGAACGGAGCTGGCAAATCCACCTCCATCAAGGTGATGAGCGGAATTCTGACGCCGGACAGCGGTGAATGCAGCATCATGGGATATACTCCTTGGAAAGACAGAAGAAGATATGTCAAGAATATTGGTGTGGTATTCGGTCAGCGAAGCCAGCTTTGGTGGGATGTTCCTGTCATGGATTCCTTTCTGCTTCTAAAAGATATTTACAATGTTCCGGAAAAAACGTTTCGGGAAAATGTCGATATGCTCACCGAAATGCTCAATCTGAATGAATTTATCAACCAGCCCTTGCGGCAGCTGTCATTGGGTCAGAAAATGCGGGCGGAGATCGCAGGATCACTTTTACATAATCCTCAATTGCTGTTTTTGGACGAGCCGACGATTGGCCTTGACGCAACCACAAAGCTGTCGGTTCGGAATTTTATAAAGACCATCAATAAGGAGAAGGGAACAACCATCATGCTGACAACCCATGATATGAACGATATTGACGCAATTACCGATCGGGTTGTTTTGATTGGCAAAGGAAGAATTCTTTATGACGGTTCCTTTGAACAGATTAAGAAAAAATACGGGAATAACAAAACCCTTACCGTTTCCTTTGAAAATGAGGCGGAGCCCATTGAGATAAGCGGTGCCGTTCTGACAAAAATAGACCGAAATCAAGCTACCTATACGGTGGATACCGGAACGGTTTCCATTGCGGAAATCATAAACCGTTTGAGTGAAAAAACGCAGCTCACCGATGTCGATGTGAAATCTCAGGCCATCGAAGAGATCGTAGCTTCTCTGTACGAACACTTCAACATTAAATAGGGGGACGGGATCATGAAGTGGTTTAAGGGAATTTTTAAAATGACGTTTATCTCGGAATTGCAGTATCGTGCCGCGGCGTGGTCAGGGATACTCACTAATATTTTTATCGGCGCGATTTTTATTATGATCTATTCCGCATTTTATAAAAGTAGTACAGAGGTTCCTATGAATTTTAAGGATTTGGCCTCTTATATTTGGCTTGGACAGGGATTTTTTCTGCTCACTTCGCTGTCCTTTCAGGATTGGGAATTGATTGATACGGTAAGGTATGGTTCGGTTTCCTATGAAATGGTCAGGCCTTATGAATTATACGGCTTTTGGTTCGGACGGCTTATGGCGCAGAGAATGGCGGCTGTCGCATTGCGTTTTTTGCCGGTCTTAGCGGTAGCATTTTTAATTCCCGATCCCTACGGACTGAGTTTGCCAGCTACGTGGACGGGCTTGATTTTAAGCATAATAAGCTTATTATTGTCCTTTATTCTGGCGACTGCAATCTCCATGTATGTATATATTTTTTTGTTTCGGGTGCTTGCCGCGTGGGGTGCGACAACGATCCTGGCGGTTATTTCAAGCTTTTTTTCAGGAGGAATTATTCCGATTCCTCTCATGCCCGATTATATGTATCAGATTGTGAACGCTTTGCCGTTCCGGTATTTGGGTGATTTTCCATTCCGGGTTTACACTGGGGGAATCGGAACAAATGATGCTGTATTCGGAATTTTGATACAAATCATATGGATCCTTGGGTTGATACTGCTGGGAAGAGTCTTATTCCGTATTGCTTCCAGAAAAGTGGAAATACAGGGGGGCTAAGAGGATGCTATTGTTTAAATATATGAAAATCAATATTATGTCGAATCTGGAGTATCCGCTTGCAACATATTCCACTTTACTTGCAAGGATGGTCGGCATCATTTTGGAACTTATCGGGTTATTCTTTCTGTTTGACCGGTTTCAATCTCTGGTCGGTTATTCCCTGTATGAGGTCGGTTTGTGCTATCTGATTATCCGACTAGCAAATGCCTTGTCGATTTGTTTTGGAAAAGGGTACAATTCCATGAGCGGTTTGATACGTAAGGGCGCCTTTGACACCATGCTGATAAGACCGCGGAATCTGGTTTTACAAAGCTTCAGCCATGCCTTAGATATCAGGGATCTCGGAGTAAGCGTACAGTATATCATTATGCTTGTTTTATTCATTTCTATATACGGTGTAAATTTTACGGTAATGAAAGGCATCGTTTTGCTTTTAACCGTTATCAGTGGGACGGCAATCTTCCTGGGAATCTTGATGATTTCAGCCGGAATATGCTTTTTCAGTGTAAAAAATATAGAAGCAGTCAGTGTGTTTACAGACGGCGGTGTCAAATTGGGTTCTTATCCTCTGACGATCTATAACAAATGGATCACAAGATTTTTCACGTTTATCATCCCTTTTGGATGCGCAAATTATCTGCCGGTTCTATATATCGCGGATAAGATTGATTCCTACCGGTGGTTATATATGCTTTCGCCGGTTTTCGGAATGCTTTTTATCATTCCTTGCATTTTTATTTGGTACGCTTGTGCAAAACATTATTCTTCAACGGGAAGTTAGTTTGAACGATACAAAGGAAATAAGATGGAATTAAAGAAATTTGAACGAATAGATGATCTGAATTTGGACGGTCTTCAGATTATCCAGAATAAAAATCATTTTTGCTTTGGCACAGATGCGGTGTTGCTTGCCTCTTATGCTGATATCAAGCCAAATATGCAGGTTTTGGATTTGTGTACCGGCAATGGAATCATTCCTATTCTCCTGGCGGCAAAAACGAAAGCTGCTCATATTACAGGAATTGAATTTTTTGAGGAACATGTTCAGATGGCGAAACGATCTGTTCTTTTAAATGGACTGCAGGAAAAAGTTGATTTTTTGACCGGCGATATCAAAGAAATCAGAAGTCTGGTTTCTTGCGGAAGCTTTGATTATGTGACGGTGAATCCTCCCTATAAACCGCTGCAAAGCGGTTTCCAAAATCAAAATGATTTAAAAACTGCGGCACGCCATGAGCTCCTCTGTACCCTTGAAGATGTGATAAAGGCGGCGCGTTTTGCCCTTCGATCCGGAGGAAGGCTGGCGATGGTACACCGCGCAGATCGCTTGGCGGAGGTGATCTGTTTTATGCGGAAAAACCGCATTGAACCGAAGAAACTGACCATGATATCTGCCCGGAAAGAGGAAAAACCGAAGCTGATACTCATTGAAGGACTCAGCGATGGGGGAACCGGAATAATGATTACAGCTCCTTTGTTCATTTATGGAGATGATGGGAAGTACACCAAACAATTCAGAGAGATATACGGTAAGGAGGATATCCAATGACGGATATAGGAACCTTGTATGTTGTGGCCACGCCAATTGGAAATTTAAAGGATATTACACTGCGCGCTCTAGAGGTCTTGAAAACTGTGGATCTGATAGCGGCGGAGGATACCCGGCATACTTTAAAATTACTGAACCATTTTGAGATCAAAAAGCCCCTTACCAGCTATTATGAACATAACAAGCAGTATAAAGGGGCGAAGATTGTTGCGGAATTACTCGCAGGAAAAAATATTGCCTTAGTATCGGATGCGGGTACCCCTGTGATTTCGGATCCGGGAGAGCTGCTGATTAAAGAATGTGTGCAGAACAGTATTCCCATTATAACGGTTCCCGGTGCTTGTGCTGCAGTTTCCGCTCTTACCCTTTCTGCTCTGAATACCAAAAGATTTGTTTTTTATGGATTTCTCTCCGCCAAAAGCAGAGAACGGACTGCGGAACTGGAACAGTTAAAATATGAGGAAAAAACACTGGTTTTTTATGAAGCGCCCCATAAATTAAGACAGACATTAAAAGATATGCGGCAAATTTTTGGAGACCGTAGAATTTCTGTTTGTCGGGAGCTGACAAAAAAATATGAACAGGTTCTGAGGTTTTCTCTTGAAGAGGCAATCTGTTATTTTGAGGAGAATGAGCCAAAAGGAGAATTTGTTTTGGTTTTGTCGGGCTCGGAGAAAAAAGAAGGGGCATTTAACAGTCCTCTTCTGGAAATGAGTGTAAGAGATCATGTCAATTTTTATATTCAGTCCGGTATGGATAAAAAGGATGCAATCAAGAAGTGTGCGCTGGATCGCGGCGCCCCCAAGCGGGATATTTACCGGGAAATGATAGACTGAAACTTTGACAAAGCTTTTAAGCTGTGCTATAATAATCTTATATGTTTCTAATTTCAAGAGATGCGCAACATTGAAACATGATACGTTAGCTCCATTTTGTCACGTTTATATGCACAAATTGTATTATGTTTCTGTTAGGACCAAAAAAGGGGGGACTTACCTATGTTTCATATAGGTGATAGAATTGTTTACCCTATGCATGGCGCCGGCATTGTCAGCGCTGTTGAAGAGAAAGCAATTTTAGGCGAAAAACAAAGCTGTTATATTTTAAAAATTGTGTACAGCAATATGGATGTTATGATTCCTGTAAAGAGTGCCCAAAAAATTGGAATGCGGGAGATTGCGAAACCGGAGGATGTGGATCGGCTTTTTTCCTATATTAAAGGTTATACATATGACACGACGGACAGTTGGAACAAGCGTTACCGGGAAAACCTTGACAAAATTCGTTCCGGTGATATGAAGCAGATTGCCGAAGTATTAAAATATCTCATGTGCAGGGAGGAGAAAAAGCCATTGTCTTCCGGTGAGAAAAAAATGCTTCAGCAGGCAAAGCAAATTTTATATAGCGAAATTGTACTGGTGAAAAATATTTCCCAGGAGGAAACGGAAGCAATTTTTAAAGAATGTATCGGCCTGTAATGATGATAGCCATGCATTCTTTTTCAATATTATAACCTCGCTGTTGTCCCCCTTATTGAAAGAGCAAGCCAACGAACATCATCTTGCGCTTCGCTCGGTTGAAACGCCATTAAGGTAACGTTTGCCGTGCAAACGTTTTCAATGAAATCTTGTTATAACAATTGATTGGAGGAGCGTATGATTTTTTCATCCCTATTTAACCGAAAAGACGAAGACGAGTATTGTTCGGCTATTGTATTGGGAGCAGGACAGGGAACTAGGATGCACAGCAATGTAAGAAAGCAGTTTATCGAAGTGCTGGGAAAGCCTGTCATTGCCTATGCACTGGATGCCTTTCAGCAATGTGATTATGTGGACGAAATCATTTTGGTGGTGTCCAAAGAAGATATCGTCTATGCCAATGATATTGTTAAGGCCTTTGAACTGGATAAAGTGAAAAAGATTGTCTCCGGCGGAAAAAGGAGGCAGGATTCCGTTCTGTGCGGTTTGAAAGAGATATCAGATAAGGCGGATATTGTCGCGGTTCATGACGGAGCCAGACCTCTGGTGCGCACGGAGGACATCAAAAATGTTATCGATGATGCTCTTGTCTTTGACGCTGCAACACTGGGTGTGAAAGCAAAAGATACGATGAAAATGATAGATGAAAACAATACGGTGCTTTCCACCTTGAATCGTGAATTTCTGTATAGCATACAAACCCCCCAGGTATTTCGCCGGGAGGTGCTTCTGCAGGGATATGAAAACGCTATGGAAAACGAGCTGGAGTTTACGGATGATTCTTCTCTGGTGGAAGCAACCGGTGTCTCTGTAAAAGTGACGGAAGGAAGCTATGATAATATCAAAATAACCACACCCGAGGATTTAATATACATGGAAGCTATGGTGGAATTTATTGAAAATTAGGTGATTGCATTGAAAATAGGAATGGGTTATGATGTTCATCGGTTGGATGAAAACAGAAAAATGATTTTGGGCGGCGTGGAAATTCCGTATCATTTGGGCCTTTTGGGACATTCGGACGCGGATGTACTGCTGCATGCAATTATGGATGCAGTGCTTGGCGCGCTGGCAATAGGCGATATCGGCACACATTTTCCAGACAGCGATCCAAAGTATAAGGGGATTTCCAGCTTGACTCTGTCACGGCATGTGGCGGAATTGATGCGTGAAAAAGGATTCCGGATCGGTAATCTGGATGCTGTAATTGTGGCACAAAGACCAAAAATGAAGGATTATATTGAAAAAATGCGAGAGAATATTGCCGAAGCGTTTTTCACAGAGAGAGAGAATATCTCTGTAAAGGCGACCACAGAGGAAGGGCTTGGCTTTACGGGCAACGGGGAAGGAATTGCTTCCTACTGTGTCTGTTTGCTGGAAAGGAATACAAATGAATAATTTCACATTTTATACGCCAACAAAAATTTTCTTTGGAAAAGGAGAACATCGCAGAGTTGGAGAGATTATAAAAAACTACGGCTTCCATAAGATACTGCTTCATTTTGGCGGTGGGAGTATTAAGAAAAACGGCTTGTATCAGGAAGTTACGGAATCCCTGCAGCAAGCCGGAATTTCTTTTGTTCCGTTTGGAGGCGTAGAACCGAATCCGAAACTGAGTCTGGTGAAAAAAGGGATCGAGCTTTGTCGCCGGGAAAGCATTGAAATGATTTTGGCGGTTGGCGGTGGAAGTGTTTTGGATTCGGCAAAGGTAATTGCCTGCGGCGTAAAATGTGATTTTGATCCCTGGGCGTTTTCTTTGAAAAAGAAAGCGCCAAAGGATGCGTTAAAGGTCGGTACAATCCTGACTTTATCCGCTTCCGGCAGTGAAATGAGTTCATCGGCAGTGATTACCAACGAGGAAGGATGGCTGAAAAGGGGCTTCAATTCAGAATACAACAGACCACTGTTCTCCATCTGCAATCCGGAATTGACTTATACCGTTGATAAATTCCAAACTGGATGCGGGATTGTAGATATCATGATGCATACATTGGAACGCTATTTTTCAGTCACGGAAGATACCGAGATGACAGACCGAATTGCGGAAGGATTGATAAAGTCGGTTATTGCCGCAGGTGAAAGAGCAATCAAAAATCCGGAGGATTATGAGGCAAGGGCTGCTTTAATGTGGGCGGGAAGCTTGTCTCACAACGATCTGACCGGTGCTGGAAAAGAGGTAATGATGCGCTGTCATCAGCTGGAACACGAACTTTCCGGAATGTATGATTTTGTGGCTCACGGCGCAGGGCTTTCGGTGATTTTTCCAGCATGGATGAAGTTTATGTATAAAAACAGATTGGATAAATTTTGCCAATATGCCGTTCGCATCTGGAATTGCGAGTTGGATTATGCCCATCCGGAGCAGACTGCCCTCGCGGGTATTCAGGCGACCGAAGGATATTTTCAATCCATTGGAATGCCGACGCGGTTGTCTCAGCTGCACATTGATGACAGTAAGTTTGAAGAGATGGCTGAGAAATGCACTTTTTTTGGAAAGCGCGTTCTCAACGATTATGTAACCATCGGAAAAAAAGAAATGATCGAGATATATCAGCTGTGTCAATAAAAAGTTTTTCTTTCGAAAAGCAACAAACTTGCTTCACCCGCTATTTTTTAAAGCATGCGATCGCGCATGATTCCCTATAATTTTCTATGCTGCAAAAAAAACACTGTCAAGGAATTCTGTTTGAATAACCTTGGCAGTGTTTTTCAATAAGGAGCTTTGTCATGCTGTTCAGCATTTCTTGCAGGGAACATTTTATATTTTGCTATGATATTTTGAATCCTCTTATGAAGCGGGCAAAACTGCATAAAATCCGCTTTTTTGGGAAATCTAACTGTAAAAATTGTTTTTTGCGAAAAAGGCGGAGGTAGTATGAAAAAACAGCAGGTATTAACAGAACAGATGATACGGTTCGCAAAAGAAAGCAGGCAGATAGCCGTTTTTGATGATGGAAAAATTGCGCAGGATTTGATCACGTCTCTGAAAAGAGATTTCAGAAAGATCACAGAGCTCTATCAAAGAATATCCAAAATTGAAATTCTGCCGGGTTTCAGTGAATGGCTGTTGGATAATTATTATATGCTGGTTGAACTGTACCAGCGTATCATACATGAAGTTGATGAAAAGTGGCTTGCACAGCTGCCGCGTTTTCAAAGCGGTATCTACAGGGATAAAGTGCGGTTGTATGGTCTTTTAAAAGAATTTTTTCTTGCTTCCACTCCTCCTTTTTCCATGGAAGAGCTGGTGGAATATCTAAATCTCTATCAGGAAGAAAAGAAAATGAAGAATATTGAAATTTGGGCCATCGGTTCTGTCGGACAGATGGTTCTGTTTTCTATGCTGAAAAGTATTTGTTTAAAAGCAGAAGAATTGATTCACATGAATGAGGAAGCCAAAAAAAGCCGTAAAATTTCAGGAAAAGAAAATTTCAGTTTTCAATATTACTTCTGTCAAAAACTACCGGAATCCATTCGGAGAAAACAAAAGAATTATGAAATGATACAGCAAAAACAACAGGCACTGGAAGGTTTTTTGGAAGGGTTGACCGCAAAGGTGTTTACAAATTTAAGACAAATTCAGGGACTGGACTTTCCTGAATTGTTTGAGAAGCTCAGCTATACCGAACAGCTGTTTTTAAAGGATAAAACGTATCAGAAAATGGATTTTTCTTCAAAGAATTACTACCGGTATCAGCTGGCTGTGCTTGCCGAAAAAAATCACATGCCGGAAGAAGATGTGGCAAATCATGTGATGGAACTTTCGAGCCAAGAATCGGAAGAGCGGAAAAGGCATATCGGCTATTATCTTCTCTGCGAGCCATTAGGTAGCACAAATGTGAAAAAAAAGAACCGCATGTTATATACTGCTGGCAATATTACTTTTATTTTATTGTTTAAGGTCGCTTTGTTTTGGATTCTGTATGCCCTGGGATTTCGAGAGCTATTCCTTTTCTGCCTGATTGGAGTGGTATCTTTTATTCCAGTGACCGACATATCCATCAACCTTACCAATTATTTGTTTTTAAAATGTGTCAAAGCAACCATGATTCCGAAGATCGAATTGAAAAGAGAGATTCCCGATTCGGCAAAAACATCTGTTGTTATCTCCTCTTTGATTTTAAGTCCCGAAAATATAGACAGTCTGACGAAGAAGATTGAGGGTTATTATCTTGCGAACAGAGCAGAACACATTTATTTTGGCATTCTGGGAGATTTAAAGGATGCCCCAAGTGAGCATTTGCCAAATGACCATGAGAATATGAACTATTTAAAGGCAAAAATTGAGGAACTGAATAGAAAATATAAAGACATGCCCTTTTTTGCATTGACGCGTTCCAGAACGTATTCTTCCACGCAAGGAAATTATATCGGCTGGGAGAGAAAAAGAGGAGCCATTACAGAATTTGCAAGATATTTGAGAGGAGAAAAGAAGCACAGCTTTTTTTACCGCTTCGGCAATACGGAAGATATCCTATCATCGAAATACATTGTGACACTGGACAGTGATACACAGCCTTCCATCGGCTCTGTCAAGGAGCTGATCGGAGCAATGATTCATCCTTTGAACCGCGCGGAGATTGACCGGGAAAAGCACCGAGTTACCAAAGGATACGGTATCATCCAGCCCAAGGTTAATATCAGTCTTTCCTCAGCCTATCAATCAGAATTTTCCAAAATATTTGCCGGAGTAGGCGGATTTGACCCTTATGTCAATGCCAATTCAGATGTCTATCAGGACAATTTTGCCGAGGGGATTTTTACCGGAAAGGGAATTTTAGATGTGGATGTTTTTGTAGATTTGGTTGATGACGTGATACCGGATAACCGTGTTCTCAGCCACGATCTGCTGGAAGGCTCTATAGCCAGGACTGCACTGGCGGGAGATATTGAATTTGTCGACGGATTTCCTGCAAAGGTTTCTTCCTACTTTGCAAGATATCACCGCTGGGTTAGAGGTGACTGGCAACTTTTATACTTTCTGAAGAGCCGTCTGACGCTCCGGAGCAAAGAAAAAGTTAAGAATCCTCTATCTCTTCTTTCCCGTTGGAAAATGATCGATAATCTGAGAAGAAGTCTTGTGGCACCCTTTGTATTTATCATGCTGCTGTGTGCGGCCTTCCTGCCATTTGCCTGGTCGATAGTTTTGGTGATTCTTTCCTTGCTGACACTGGGATTAAGCCTTTGTACCGCTGTCTGCGATAATGTTTTATACCGTGATTTCAAATTCTTTTATGAGAAATCCTATACCAGAGCAATCTACGGGTTGAAGTCGGTATTTTTACAATTTCTTTGTCTGTTATCGTTTCTGCCATACCATGCTTACATCAGCATTGACGCAGCTATCCGTACCGTTTTCCGCCTTCTTTTCACCGGGAAGCATATGTTGGAATGGACAACGGCAGAGGAGGCAGAACGGAATATGAAGGATGACCAATTTTCCTACATGAAAAGAATGTGGTTCAGCATTGCAAGCGGTCTGTTTTTCATCCTGTACCACACTAATTTTCCGTTGTTTTTGATTGGTGTTTCCTTTTTTCTAAGTCCCGGAATTGCATACTTGATAAGCCGTCCTTGCAAAGAGAAAAAAGAAAAGCTTGATACAGCGGACAATGTTTTTTTGAGAAGATGTGCTTTCCGGATCTGGAATTTTTTTGATGATCTTGTGACCGATGAAGAGAACTTCCTTCCGCCGGATAATCTGCAAAATTCGCCGCCCAATGGGGTAGCCCACCGAACCTCTCCCACCAATATCGGACTGTATCTTCTAAGTGTTCTTTCGGCTCGTGATTTCGGGTATCTGACAACGGACGCGATGTGTGAAAAGATTGCTGGAACACTGAACACAATCGATAAGCTGGAAACCTGTAATGGTCATTTATTTAATTGGTACGATACAAGAACATTGGAAGTTCTTCGCCCGAAATATGTCTCGACTGTTGACAGCGGAAACTATATTGCCTGTCTGATTGCTCTGAAAGAAGGATTGAGGGAATACGCAGAAACAGAAAATTTTAATTTCTCGAATATACAGGGTTTAAAGGATGCGATTCTGGAGGAAAAGGCCGAATATCGAGAACTGCTCGATGATGTGACAGACAAAGCGGAAATGTTTCAAAAGCTTAACCTTCATCAGGACGAATTTATAAATAACCGAACAATCCAGAAAATGCTTTCCATGTTTCGGGAGGAAAAAAGCTTTGATATTGGTGATTTGCTTCAGAGAATTACCAGAATTATCGAGTCGACGTCCTTTTCTTTTCTTTATAATGACAGAAAAGAACTCTTTTCTATTGGCTACAATGCGGAGGAGAAAAAGCTTACCCCTTCCTACTATGACTTACTCGCCAGCGAAGCAAGACAGACAAGCTACATCGCTGTGGCAAAGGGTGAAGTTGGAAAACGCCACTGGAGAAGGCTGGGCAGAAGTATGGCACAGTTTGATCATCACAGCGGGCTTGTCTCCTGGACGGGTACCATGTTTGAATATCTGATGCCATTGCTTTTGCAAAAGGACTACAGAGGCAGTCTGCTGGATGAAACCTACCAATTTGTAGTGGATTCTCAAATAGAATACGCAGAAAATAAGAATGTTCCATGGGGCATATCGGAAAGCGGTTTTTACAGTTTTGACATTGATTTAAACTATCAGTATAAAGCTTTTGGCATTCCGGATAATGGACTAAAAAGAGGACTCAAAGAGGATACGGTTATTTCTCCCTATTCCACTTTCCTTGCCATGATGGTACGTCCGCACCGCGCTGTCACTAATCTGAAATTGCTAAAGGAAATGGGAGCTTTTCAGAAATACGGATATATCGAAGCTCTGGATTTTACGGAAACCAGGGTTCAGGGAGAAAAAGCATTTGAAGTTGTGGATAGTTACATGGCACATCACCAAGGGATGAGCTTTCTGGCACTAAACAACGTGTTAAACGGTGATATTTTAAAAGATCGTTTTATGAGAGACCCCTCCATGTACAGTGCACAGGAGCTTCTGGAGGAAAAGCTTGCGACCAAAGTTGTGATTACAAAGGAAGAGAAAGAACGGATTGAACCGCTTCGACCCATTGACCGGAAATCGGAGGAATGTATAAGGGGATATCACTATGAAAATTGTTATCCTCCAAGAATGCATATTCTGTCTAACGGAACCCTTTCTTATGTTACCACGGAAACCGGATTATCCTACTTGAAATGCAGGGATATCTATGTAAACCGTTTCCGAAAAAATCTTTACGGCAATCAATACGGTGCCTTCATTTATATTCGTGATATCAACGAGAATCTCTCTTATTCCGCAACATATGCTCCTTCCAAACAGATACCGGAAACCTATAAATCGGTGTTTTATCCGGAAAAGGCGGAATACCGCAGAAGGAATGCAGAGCTTACCACAACGCTCGACATTACCCTGTCAACGGAAAACAATGCCCTTTTGCAGACGGTAACACTGTTTAATCACAGTGGACGGGAAAAAGAGGTAGAGGTGACAAGCTATCTGGAATTGATTTTGTCGTCCATTGATCAGGATTTGGCGCATCCTGCCTTTAACAGTCTGTTTATCCGTACCTTTGAGAAAGAAGGCGTTCTGTTTGCCGTCCGTCGTCCGAGAGGAGAAAAGGAGAAGAATCTGTATGCCTCCCATTTCGCTGTTACTGATTTTATCCCCGAAGGCGATATTTCCTATGAAACAGACAGGGCCAAATTTATGGGAAGAAAACACACCACGCAAGATCCGCATGGAGTCAGAGAACCGTTCAGTAATACAACAGGAGCCGTTTTGGATCCTATTTTTTCCCTTCGTGTTCCATGCAAACTGGCGGCAAAAGAACAGAAGTGTATTTGTTTTATTACAATGATAGAGGACAGCATGGCACGTTTGGAGCGAAATTTGGAAAGTTACAGCAGCTTTGATTCTGTAAAAAGAACCTTTGAGCTGGCGCACAGCCGCGGCAGACAGAATGTCATCACAAAGGATACAAAAGAACAGGAAACTTATTTGAATTTGCTTGGTCATCTGCTTTATGAGAGCCCAAACAAGCTGAACTATAAAAATCAGATCGCACAGAATACTCTTGGCGTTTCCGCTTTATGGAAATTTGGAATATCAGGGGATTTGCCGATTTTAACAGGTTTGATATTAAAAGAGGAAGACTTTGCTTATGCACAGCAGCTAATAAAATGCCATGAGTTTCTTACGGTCAAGGGCCTGAAGTTCGATCTGCTACTGCTGACAAAAGATGATGACAGTTACATGGCGCCGGTTTTCCGTCAGACAAAAGAAATTTTGGAGAAAACCACCTTCAGCGGTCTTATCGACTGTCCGGGCGGCGTCTTTATTCGTTCTTTGGAAGCAATGACGGAAGCGGATAGAAATGCGGTTTTGGCGAAGTCTTCCTTTGTGGTGGATCCGAGAGCGGGAACCATTGTCTCACAGGTGCAGTCGGCATTTCTGCAGCTGGATAACACGATATACAAGATATCGGAAGAAAAGGAGCAGAGCGCCCCATACACGGAAAGGCTACGTTTTTACAATGGTTATGGAGGATTCAATGACAAAAATGAATATGTTATTTTACTTGCGGACGGAAGAGAGACACCGCTTCCCTGGTGTAATGTTATAGCCAATCCGAGATTTGGATGCGTGGCAACCGAATCGGGCGGAGGTTATACCTGGGCGGAAAACAGCCGTGAAAACAAGTTGACACAATGGAGCAACGATCCTTTGATTGATTCGGTATCGGAAGCTGTGTATGTAAAAGAGGGCAATCATATTTTTACAATCACACCTTATCCAGTGCGAAAACATCAGAATTATAGAATAACACATGGTTTTGGATATACGGTTTATAACTCTTTTCACAGGGAGATCAATTGTGAGCAGACCGTTTTTGTACCGCAAAGCAAGCCGATGAAGATTACAAAACTTCGGTTGAAAAATGAAAGCAGCTGCTTAAAAAAACTTTCTCTGTTTTACTATGTCAAACCGGTGATGGGCGTTTTTGAAAACGAACAGGCACTTATAAAAAGAGAAAACAATGTGATATATGCGCAAAACAGAATGAATGAGGAATTTAAGGATCGTCAGTTATTTGTCACCTCCACAGAGATGATTACAGGAGTTGAAAAAGAATTCCTGTCATTTATGGGAAATCCAAAGAGTGAAATTCCATCCGGTGTTATCAATGGGCTGGCGCAGAGTGAATCTTCCGAATATGCTCTTCATCCCTGTATTGCGATTGAGATTTCCGTCAGCATAAAGCCTCATGAAACAAGGGAGTTGGCTTTTGTGTTGGGGCAAGGCTCCAATATTGCCGAGACATCGTCCTGTCTGAAACAATTTCAGGGGATCTATGAAGTCAATGAAATGCTGAAAAAAACAAAAGACTTTTGGAACAAAAAACTTTCTGTCATTCAGATTCATACTCCGGATGAATCGATGAACCGAATGCTGAACGGATGGATGCTTTATCAAAGCCTTTCCTGCCGTATCTGGGGACGGAGCGGGTTCTATCAGGCGGGAGGAGCCTATGGCTTCCGCGATCAGCTGCAGGATTGCATGTCTATGCTTTTTGCGGATCCCAAAATTGCTTTGCTGCAAATTCTAAAACATTCTACTCATCAGTTTTTGGAAGGTGATGTGCAGCATTGGTGGCATCCAAAGCTTCACCAGGATGCCGGTGACAAAGGTGTGCGGACTAGATTCTCTGATGATCTTTTATGGCTTCCCTATGTGACATGGGAGTATATTCAAAAGACGGGTGATAAAGAGATACTCGATATAAAAACATCCTTTCTGGAAGAGGCGATTTTGGCAGAGAATGAAGAGGAACGCTATGGTTTGCCCAGCATTTCAAAAGAGAAAGCTTCTCTTTTTGAGCATATGAAACGTGCAGTTGACCGCTCCATGAAAAGAGGGAGAAATGGTCTTCCGCTGATCGGAACAGGTGACTGGAATGATGGGTTCAGTGCGGTCGGAAAGGAAGGCGAAGGGGAAAGCGTCTGGTTGGGTTGGTTTCTATGTGATGTTTTGGAGAAGACAGCTGAAATGTGTGAGATGAAAGGGGAAGCGGAGTGCGCCGAGAGATATCGAACACATGCCCGGCATATTTCGAAAGCAGCAAATCAAAATGCCTGGGATGGAGAGTGGTATATTCGGGCGTTTTTCGATAATGGCATGCCTTTGGGATCCAAAGAAAATGACGAAGCGAAAATTGATGCAATCGCCCAGGCATGGGCGATTATCAGCGGAAAAGGAGAAAAAGAAAAGGCGCAGCAGGCACTTCGCTCTGTAAAACAGTATTTGGTCGATGAAAAGCATGGATTGATTAAGCTTCTGACGCCGGCCTTTGACAAAAGCAAAAACAATCCCGGTTATATCAAAAGCTACATTCCCGGAGTCCGTGAGAACGGCGGACAATATACGCACGCTGCTGTTTGGGTTTGTATGGCCTGTGCGATCCAAAAGCAAAAGGACGATGCCTATCGTCTTTATTCCATGCTGAATCCGGTTCGCCACAGCGACAGCCAGGAGCAGGCAGAATTATACAAGGTGGAACCATATGTCATTTCCGCCGACGTCTATTCCAACGAAAACCAGACAGGCAGGGGAGGCTGGTCCTGGTACACCGGTGCCGCCGGATGGTATTACCGGGTAGGAATGGAATATATTTTAGGATTTCGCAAAAACGGAGAATATCTTTATTTTGAGCCGTGTATTCCGTCGGAATGGAAAGCATATCAAATCAATTACAATTATTTTGATACATTGTATCAAATCAATGTAAGCTGTCCTAACGGCGGCGGCATTTCGGTAAAAGAAATCTATGAAAACGGGAAGCATCTGATTGAAAAAAAAGTTCCTTTATGCAACGATAAGCAGCTGCATAAAATATCAGTGGTTTTGGAGTAGTATGAAAAACAGGTATCGGGATAAGCATCCCGATACCTGTTCAGCTTGTCAAAAAAACCTTGTTTTCGGTAGATGAAAACAAGGGTTACAGCCTGTCGAAAAACGCATGGATTCCATCAAGCGAATCCACGCGTTTTTGTGTCTATTGGGAATAAAAACATGAGTATCCGATGCAGCGTGCCATGGTTCCCATCCCGCCACTTCCACATGGCCAGC
>NZ_JAHLPV010000013.1 GCF_018918095.1 Acetivibrio sp. MSJd-27
ATCTCTGTCGCCTGGCCGGTTTTGGTATCATACTCAACAAAGTTGCATATCATCGCGCCGGTTCCGGTGTCCTGATAGCCAAACGCGCCAGCATAAATTTTGTCATCATAGATGGACATTGCCTTCACATAGTCTCCTACAACCAGGTTCTTTGCCAGCTGTTCCAGCTTGTCTGTCTTCACATTGTAACGGATCAGCATGGCATTGGGATAGGTGCCGAAATAGTAGTTTCCCTCCGAGTCAAACACACCCTGGTGCATCACAGCGGTCTCCGCTGTCCCGTCATGTTCAATCCTGCCATAGCATTTCAGTTCGTCGGTTTTTGGATCATAGCGGAAAAACAGTGTGTTGGACTGGGTAGCGATGTTAACCACTCCGTCCGGCCCCACGTCCACCGCATAGGCCACTTTTGCCGTATAATTGTATGTGCCGCCGTTGTAGGGCAGCTCTGCCTCCAGGTAATGGGTTGCCAGCACCTGTTTTGTATCGATGTTGTACACGAAGAACAGGGCGGGCGGACCTGACGTCACCGCATAAAAAATGTTGTCCCCATCCTCGTTGACCACCGTGCTACACCCCAGGATCTGAATATCTCTCACCGGATATCCCAATTCCTCTGTCTCACCAACCTCCAGTTGGTTCAGCTTTGACGACTGGTATTCCGCCCCGGCCACAGGCAGGCATTGTGCCAGCACAACGATACCGAGCAGCAGTCCGACAGCCATCCGAAATTTCCTTCTCATAAAAGCCGGTTCCTCCTTCATTCTCTTCTTATTTTTTTAGTAAAACATAAAGAATAAAAGATGTCAATTTCCAAAGATGATAAAACATTCATTTTGTGAGATCAAATTCTTTGCCAGCTTCAGTCCTCCAAGCTGGAGGGCTGCTGGTTGGACTGCCGGTAATCTAGATAATTGAACCGGTTGCGGTACTGCTTAACCACATTTACAGGCAGACCGTTTTGAAAATATGTAAAATCCACCAGCTCCCCCGGCTTATCCTTCCAGACCGTTCCGGTATAATAAGCTTTCCCGTCGCATACCACTTTTACATAGACCGGATCACAGTCCGGAATCATATTGCGGTAACGATTCAGCCAGTATAACATATAGTCCTCTTTTGCATCGGAAGTCATCCGCTGAAGAAGGGGAAATTCGTCCTCTTCAAGCAGCAGCATAGCCAATCCCTCATGATCTTTCAGATAATAAGGCTCCGGCCACATACCGTCGGTCATCAGTGTCACCGCCTCAGGTCCTTGAGAGCTGTCATCGACTGTCCCGGCTGCGTCTCGGGGCAGGATATCCGCCGTCTGGGTTTCATGATTCCACCTGACATCCGCACCAAGCGATTCCCCAACAAACCGGACAGGGATCATTGTTCTGTCCCGCACAATCATTGGAGGAACATCCAATCCATACGCTTTTTCGTTCACATAGGCCGTCTTGCTGTCAATCACCAGCTTCACAGAATGTTTGCCCATTCTTCCCGTAACGGAACGAGCTGCACTGTCCCACACAACTTGAGCACCTAGCGCGTCAAAGACAGCGCGCATAGGGACCATAATCCGTCCTTCCACATTGACTGGGGGCACCTCCGGCCAGAGCAAGGTTCCGCCTATTCGGACCGATGGTGCCAGCATATTCTGAAATTTCTCCAGTTCACGGAGAGAATTCAGATCCGTCTCCTCCCGCATCAGATTTTTCGTATCCGTATTAAGCTCCATTCTCTTTTTCAGATATTGCATAGATTTCTCAGGCTTTCCGGTAAGTGCGCTTGCACAGGCCGCATTAAACAGAGCAAGCTCATTTTCCGGATTCCATTCAATCTGCCTTTCCAATGTTTCTAACGTCTGGACATATCGTTTCAGCTCATACTGGCTGACCGCCTTATTGAAATAGGCCTCCATAAAAGCAGGATTTTCTTGAAGCATTCGTTCTGCAAGGCTGATACATTCCTGATAGTTTCCTTCTTCCCGCAAACGATACATTTCATTGACCTCAATCAATACCGTTTCAAGATCTCCCGCAGAAACGCGAATTAAAATCAGAAACATGCCCAGCAGAAATCCCGCCGTTCTTTTAACCAAGCGTTTCGTCATAACAAGCACGCTCCCCGCCAATATATTTCGGCCGGGTTCTGGCACAGGTAAGATGCGCTTCCCCTATCTGCCGGACAGAAAGACGCACCGGAACCGCCACAGCTTGCAAATGCATGCCGATAAAGGTGTCGCCGATGTCCATCCCGGCCTGCCCCTTAATCTCCTCCACGGCAACGGGTGAAATCATATTACGGTAGGCCGTCGTGGCAAAAGAACCTCCCGCTTTCGGCTGTGGTACTGCATTGACAATGGGAAGCCCCCGCTTCTCGGCCGCTTCCTGTTCCAGAATAATGGCCCGGTTTAAGTGCTCACAGCACTGCGCCGCGAGATAAATTCCTTTTTCCTTCAAAACCGGATAGATACCCTCAAAAACCGCTTCCGCCGTTTCCAGACTGGATCCGGAACCAATACATTTTCCGGCGATTTCACTGGAAGAGCATCCCACTACCAGAATATCTCCTCTGTGAAGAGCGGCCTTCTCCAACAGCTCCTGCACCGCATTCCTTGCATCCTCTTTGATTGTTTTCATCTTATCATCTCCTATGTAACTAAATTAACACGCATGGGACATTCTGTCAATACACCAGTCTTTACAATTTCTCTTTAAGATAGTATAATGCAAAGCAAAGGACGGTGAAATCATGCAGAATATACATATCCTTGTGGTGGATGACGAAGCGGAAATTGCGGATTTGGTGGAATTGTATCTAGTGAACGAGGGATTTCGCGTCACTAAGTTTTACGATCCTGGAAAAGCCTTGGAGGCAATCAAAAATACAACCTTTTCCCTGGCCATACTGGACGTGATGATGCCGGATGTAGACGGTTTTTCTCTTTTGGGCGAAATCCGCAAGCTCCACACCTATCCAGTCATCATGCTGACCGCTAAAATAGAAAACATTGACAAGATTACTGGGTTAAACGCCGGAGCTGACGACTATATCACCAAGCCCTTTCACCCTCTTGAGATGACAGCACGGGTAAAGGCACAGCTGCGGCGTTATCTCAGATACAATGAGACCGCTGACTTACAGCAGGATATCATCGATTTCTCCGGTCTTATCATCAATCGCAAAACCCATGAGTGTACCCTTTACGGCAAGCCGCTCTGCCTGACGCCCATAGAGTTTTCGATTCTATGGCTGCTGTGCGAGAACAGAGGAAGGGTTCTCTCCTCCGAGGAGCTGTTTGAAAGAGTATGGGGCGAGAAATACCTGGAATCCAACAACACAGTGATGGTTCATATCCGGCGGCTGCGGGAAAAGATGCAGGAACCGCCCAGAGCGCCGAAGTTTATCAAAACGGTATGGGGGGTTGGCTATAAAATTGAAAAATGAACTGACTGCAAAACTAAACCGCCGTTTGTTTTATGAGATGGTGCGCAATTTTCTGGCAAGTTCTCTTATCCTAGCGGCAATCATCATTCTATGCGACACGGTATTCAACGACTTTCTCGCCATGGTTGTCAGCAGCATAGATCGGTCTCTTTATTACTTTTTTCTGGGCCATAAAATCGAATTTTTTATTGTGTTGTTTTTCATCATTGTGCTTTACACAATCAGCAGAACACTCCGGAAAACAACCGGATATATCGAAAAGCTGGTAAATTCCGTCGATACACTTCTAAAGAAGGATGATCTGCTCATTGAGCTACCGGATGATCTGAAGGACGTGGAGACGAAGCTTAATGAGATAAAGTTTGAAAGCCTGCGCAATGAGCGTGCAGCAAAGGAAGCGGAACAGCGAAAAAATGATTTGATTGTTTACTTGGCACACGACTTAAAAACACCTTTGACCTCGGTTATCGGCTATCTGACTCTTCTGAATGACGAGAAGGAGATTTCTCCCGAATTGCAGGAAAAATATCTCACCATCGCCCGCAAAAAATCGGAGCGTCTGGAGGAGCTCATCAACGAGTTTTTTGAGATTACCCGCTTTAATTTGCAGAGCATTACGCTGGAAAACAGCAGGATTCATTTGTCTCACATGCTGATGCAGCTGACAGACGAATTTTATCCCATGCTGTCGGAGAAGGAGCTTTCCATCCACACGGATATCTCTCCCAATTTGACTCTTTTCGGGGATGCCGACAAGCTGGCCCGGGTGTTTGACAACCTTCTGCGCAACGCCATCAGCTACAGTACGCCGGGAACCGCCATACAGGTTTCCGCCTCCCAAACAGCGGGGAATCTCTCCATCACTTTTTCCAACGAGGGACCGCAGATCCCGGAGCACCAGCTCAACAGCATTTTTGAGAAATTCTTTCGAGTGGACAGCTCCCGCTCCACCAAGACTGGTGGGTCCGGCCTGGGATTAGCCATTGCCAAGCAAATTGTGGAACTGCACCAAGGAAAAATCTCAGCCAGCAGCAATGCGCGGATAACCTCTTTTCATGTTCTTCTGCCAATTCAGCATTAGAGCGCGAAAACGGTGGATTTTTTTCATGCTATCAAACGTAAGAAAAAGTTAAGGTTTTGTACGGAAAAATGTAAAGTACAACTCCTTTCTCTCTGTTAAAATTTTTTACAGAGAGAAAGGAGTTTTTTCAATGAGAAGAAAACAGAAGAGAAAAATCTACCGCAACCGCAGGATTGTCATCTGCCTTTTTTTGTTTTTTCTGAGTTGTGCCATTGTGGCGGGAATACGCAGCTTTTCCGATATTTCCTCCAAACCATCTGCCGAAAAAGGTACAAATTCCAGTCTCAGCTATCAAACGGTTGAGAAAAAAACACAGGACATTCACAGCGGGGATCTGGTGCTTGTCAACAATAAAACAGAATACAAATTTCCCGAAAACAACCGCTTAAAATCCGTATTCAATCTGAAAAACAATGATTATCAGGTCAAGGACAAGGACGTGCTGCTGGTCGAGCAGATCATGTCCCCTCTGAATCAAATGCTGTCAGACTTCCGAAAAGAGAAGGGCGAGAATGATTTGATTGTGATAAGTGGTTACCGTACCAAAGAGTATCAGGCAGGTCTTCTGCAACAGCGAATCAAAGAAGACGGCGCTGCAGAAGCTGCCAAATGGGTTGCCCAGCCCGGCGGAAGCGAGCACCATACTGGATACGCCCTCGATTTCGGTATATACACTCGTTCCGGAAAAAGCGAGGATTACACCGGACAGGGAAAATACGGCTGGATCAACGAAAACTGCTGGAAATATGGCTTTATCGTCCGCTATCCCTCCGATAAGACGGATTTGACCGGCATATTATATGAGCCCTGGCATTTCCGCTATGTAGGGCTTCCCCACGCCGCGACCATCCGCGAAAAAGGCTTCTGTCTGGAGGAATATATCGATTATCTCCGGCAATTTCCTTACGATGGAGAGCATCTGCAAGTGACCGCTGAAGGGAAGAGTTATGAAATTTATTTTGTCAAAGCAGATGGCAAAAAGACAAAAATTCCGGTACCGAAAAACAAAACATATAACCTTTCCGGAAACAATACAGATGGTTTCATCGTCACTGTTACACTGTGATAAGGCGTAGAACATAAAAACGGCGCGGTTGCCTCTATGCACCGCGCCACAGCTTTCAATAAGAGGACATTGCTCCCGAATACACCCATTCAGCGGGAGATTATACTCCCGCTGAAGAAAGAAAGTAGTTTCCCTCGCCGGAAAAAGGCGGAAAACATCTTTCTTTCCGTTATTTTTCTCAATTTTTCTGTTTCTTTTCGGAAACCCAGTAAATTGTCAGCAGCGTTCCCATCAACAGAACAGCTGCGATTCCTAGACCCAGCCATCCGTTTCCAGTCAACCCTGCAATGATATAGCCGATAAAACAGCAAGCCGCCACGATAAGGGCATAAGGCATCTGGGTGGAGACATGTTCAATATGATTGCAATCCGCACCCGTGGACGCCAGAATCGTGGTATCCGATATCGGAGATACATGATCCCCGCAGACAGCTCCCGCAAGAATTGCAGCAACGGTGAGTACCAGCATCTGGCTGATCTCACCCGGGAAGACGGCGACGGCGATAGGAATCAGAATACCGAAGGTTCCCCAGGAAGTACCAGTTGCAAAAGCAAGCCCAAGAGAAATCAGGAAAAACACTGCCGGCAAAATTCCGATCCCGATGCTGGAATTGGAAACCAAGGTGCTGACATAACCGCCCGCATCCAGATAATTTTCATTACAGATACCGCTCAATGTCCAGGCCAGCGTAAGAATCAAAATTGCCGGAACCATTGCCTTAAACCCCTCTGGAATGGCTTCTGCAAATTCTTTAAAGGTGATAACCTTTCTAGGAATGTACAGCAAAAAGGTGATAATCAGGGTAAAGAAAGAGCCCAGAACCAAGGATTTTGCCGAGTCGCAGTTTGCGAAGGACTCTGTAATGGAGTTTCCTTCCAAAATACCGCCGGTATACAGCATAGCGCTAATGCAAAGCACAATCAAAACCCCAATCGGAATCAGCAGATCAAATACCCTTCCCTTTCCGCCAGCACTTTTTTCATTCGCCTCACAGTCCTCTTCAATCTCTTTTTGATGAATTGTTTCATAGCGCTTCATCGGCCCGAAATCAAATTTTGATACGATCAAAAACAGCATCATCAGGATGGTGAGCAAAGCGTAAAGATTAAAGGGTATGGTATGCAGAAACAGGTTGAAGCCGTCGATGGAAGAGCTCTCCGGCAAGGAGGAACCCACCGCCGCAGCCCAGCTGGAAATTGGTGCAATGATACAGATCGGCGCCGCAGTGGCATCGATCACGTAAGCCAGCTTTGCGCGGGTAATTTTATATTTGTCGGTCACAGGCCGCATAACCGTTCCCACCGTCAGGCAATTGAAATAATCATCCACAAAAATCAATGCGCCCAGGCCACAGGTGGAGAGCAAGGCTCCTCTTTTGGAACGGATGGATTTCGCCGCCCACTCCCCGTACGTCTTAGACGCACCAGACTTGGACAGCAGGGAAACCAAAATCCCCAAAAATACCAGAAATATTACAATGTTGATATTTCCCGAAACCTTTTCCCCCATCACCTCAAAAGTCGTTTCCGTCGCGCGCAGAAAATGAAAATCTGTGAAGAACAGCGCGCCCGAAAAAATTCCAACCAACAGGGAAAGGTAAACCTCCTTTGTCAAAAGCGCCAATCCAATTGCTATAATGGGCGGCACCAATACCCAAAAAGAACCTTGGAGCATAAAAGTCTCCTGCATTTTATTTCCCCCTCTTTTGTTATTAATTACAAAGCCTGAAAGAAGCTTGTTCCCGCTCAGGCTTTGCGGATTACTTTTTTACAGCTTCCGCGATTGCATCCCCGCTCAGCCGGTAGTTTGTCCATTCCGACATCGGAACAGCCCCCATGCGCAGATAAAATTCAATGGACGGCTGATTCCAGTCCAGACATGTCCACTCCATTCTCTGACAGCCTCTGTTTACCGCCTCCTGTGCCACGGCCTGAAACAGCTTTTTCCCGATCCCTTTTCCCCTTGCTTCCGGCAAGACGAAAAGATCCTCCAGATATAAGCCTGTCCTGCCCACAAAAGTGGAAAAATTCTCGAAGAAAAGGGCAAAACCAATCGGTTTTCCTTCCCACTCTGCAATAAAAACAGAGGCTGCCTTTCGGTCAAACACGAATTCTTCAAGGAGCTCCTTGGTAGCGGTTACACAGTCGGACATCTTCTCATAAGCAGCGATTCCTTTAATAAAATCAAGTACCAGCTGGGAATCCTTCTTCTCAGCTGCACGGATCTGAAAATTTTCCATCTCTTTCTATTCTTTCCCTTTCTCCAAATTAATTTCATTTTAATATAAATGAACCATTTTGACAAGATTTTTTTGTTTAAAATGCTAAATTTATCTTGAAATTTCATCTCTTACTTTGTCCGTTCTGGATAAAAATATATAAATAAAAGATTTCTCCTGTATTCATAGAGATTTCTTTCAGAAAAATGCAGCCGCGCTTCGCACGCTATTTTTTGAAACATGCAATTGCGCACAATTTCACACAGTTTCCCATGTTATAAAAATATCCCCCGCAAAAATGCGAGGGATATTTCTTATTGCATTCTATGATATTCTTCGAATTAATACATGCCGCCCATTCCAGGTGCGCCGCCTGCGGGCATCGGAGGTTCGGGCTGCGGAATATCGGTTACCAGACTTTCTGTGGTCAGAACCATAGAAGCCACGGAAGCCGCATTCTGCAGAGCGGAACGTGTCACCTTAGTCGGATCAACGATACCTGCCTCAATCATGTTCACATATTCTTCTTTCAGGAAGTCGAATCCCATTCCTTCATTGGAGGCTTTGATTTTGTCAATGATGACGGAGCCTTCCAGGCCGGCATTGACTGCGATCTGACGAATCGGTTCTTCCAGAGCTTTCAGTACGATCTGCACACCCGTCTTCTCATCGCCTTCCGCGCTGTTTAACAACTCGGAAACTGCCTTGGAAGCAGTCAGCAGAGCAACACCGCCGCCGGAAACAATACCTTCCTCCACTGCAGCCTTAGTCGCAGCCAGAGCGTCCTCGATTCTCAGTTTCATCTCTTTCATTTCTGTCTCAGTTGCAGCTCCAACTTTGATCACTGCGACACCGCCGGACAGTTTTGCCAGTCTTTCCTGCAATTTTTCACGATCGAAATCAGAGGTAGTCTCTTCAATCTGTGCTTTGATCTGGTTGATTCTTGCTTTGATTGCATCGGAATCACCTGCACCGTCAACAATGATTGTATTTTCCTTCTGAATTTTAACCTGTTTTGCACGCCCCAGCTGTTCCATTGTGGTCTCTTTCAAGTCCAGACCAAGCTCTTCGGTGATAACCTGGCCGCCGGTCAGAATTGCGATATCTTCCAGCATCGCTTTTCTTCTGTCACCAAATCCTGGCGCTTTGACAGCAGCAACGGTAAAGGTTCCTCTCAAACGGTTCACCAACAGAGTTGCCAGTGCTTCGCCTTCCACATCCTCGGCAATGATAACCAGTTTCTTACCAGTCTGCACAATCTGCTCAAGCAGGGGTAGAATTTCCTGGATATTGGAGATTTTCTTATCTGTGATCAAAATGTATGCGTCATCAATGACTGCTTCCATCTTCTCTGTATCGGTTGCCATGTAAGGAGAAATGTATCCGCGGTCAAACTGCATGCCTTCCACAACGTCGGAATAGGTTTCGGCCGTTTTGGATTCCTCAACGGTGATAACACCATCAGCAGTTACTTTTTCCATTGCTTCCGCAATCAGGGAACCAACCGTCTCATCTGCAGCAGAGATCGCCGCAACTCTTGCGATGTCCTCTTTGCCTTTGATTTTCTGAGAGTTTGCTTCGATGGATTTCACCGCGGCGTCAACTGCTTTTTTAATGCCCTTTTTCACGATCATAGGATTTGCGCCTGCAGCCAGATTTTTCAGTCCTTCCCGGATTAAAGCCTGTGCCAGCAACGTTGCTGTTGTAGTACCATCACCGGCGATATCGTTTGTCTTGGTCGCAACTTCCTTGACAAGCTGTGCACCCATGTTTTCAAAGGGATCTTCCAATTCGATTTCTTTTGCAATGGTAACACCGTCATTTGTGATAAGAGGAGAACCAAATTTTTTATCTAATACAACGTTTCTGCCTTTGGGACCCAGTGTAATTTTTACAGTATCAGCCAGCTGGTTGATCCCGCTTTCCAGTTTCTTTCTTGCTTCTTCGGAAAATGTAATCTGTTTAGCCATTCTATATTACCTCCTTGTTTCATTTCAAATTATTCAACAATTGCCAGAATATCATTCTGCCGGACAACAATATATTCCTCTTTGTCCAGTTTTACCTCTGTGCCGGAATATTTGCTGGTGATAACCTTGTCGCCGACTTTCACTTCCATCTTCACTTCTTTGCCATCTACAACCCCGCCTGGACCTACTGCAATCACTTCTGCCATGGACGGTTTTTCTTTTGCGTTGCCGGGAAGGACGATGCCGCTGGCTGTCGTTTCTTCCACTTCAACTGTTTTCAATACAACTCTGTCGCCTAATGGTTTTAATTTCATTTGAACTACCTCCTGTATAGATAAATATAAATTTTAACAATGTTAACCAAAATGTTAGCACTCATCATCGTTGAGTGCTAACATTATAATAACCATTTGGTTCCTTTTTTTCAACCGTTATTTTCCTGAAATAATTGCTGTTTTTTCATAAAAAATCTTTTCTTGCTCATGTTTTCTTTTATTTTCTTCACTTTTCATTTAAAATCAAAGAAACCGTACGATATCCGAGAGTTTCCGCTTTGGAACATGAATCGCACCGTGCTCATCCATATAGTATTTGACATCGCCGTTTTCCATCTCTGTCGCTTCGGACTCTTGTGCTTTATATCCCATAGCTATCACCGAATGGATCTCCTGGCCTTCCGGAATTCTGACAATTCCCGCAAGCGTTTTTCGATCCACCGAGCCAATCCAGCACGTGCCGATTTCATCATCCTCTGCGGTCAGCAGGATATTCTCAATGGCAGCCGACGCATCGTTGTCTGCATCCTTCCGCACAGCGGTATCCACCAGGACGACAATATATGCCGTGGGCTTCTCCCCCTCCTTCGGTGTTCCGTGAGGTGCAATATAAGCCGCCCATTTGGTTGTCCTAAATACCTCCTCCAGCAAGTTTTTGTCTGTCACCACCACATATTTCAGCGGCTGCAGGTTTGCGCCCGAGGGAGCCAATCTTGCGGCATTGATCATTTTCACCAGTTTTTCCTGCTCGATGGGCTGCTGGGTAAATTTTCTTATGGTTCTCCTGTTTAATATAGACGTATACGCGCTCATTTATTCCACCTTGCCTTTCTTTTTTATCATTTTTTCTATACTTCACTTTTCCTCCTCAATATTTTCACCAAAGCAATTTCTGCAACAAAAATTTATTTCAAATAATGTAAAGAAGCGAAATAATGAAAATATCTTTTTTTCTGAGGTTCAATCATGTCAGAAGAATTCACAAAATCTATAAATTCCGTTTCTGTCATCCATTTATAACCTTCTGTTTCATTTTCCTGTAACGCAACTGAATTTTTATCACAATCAACCATACAAATAAAAGAATAAAAAATGCAATGCTCCTCATCGCATATTTTATGACCTATCTCAACAAATTCATCACAAAGGATACCTGTCTCTTCCTCTAATTCTCTTTGAATACACTGCATTTTATTTTCACCGATAAGTGCAGAACCTCCTGCTGTCGCTTCAAAATACCCTGGATAGTCTGGCTTGGATACCGCTCTTTTCATGCATAAATAACTGCCGTCCACATGTTTTACCAGAACCTCACAAACTAGATGATAGAGTCCATTCGGTATCTGTTTTCCTCTTGTAAGTGTTTCACCGGCAAGCTGGCCGTCTCGTGTATAGGCATCCCATTGCTCCATTTTGTCCCTCCTATCCATTTCCTATTTCAAAACACATTTCATCGACACTATAGTATCGGAAAATCAATCCTTTGTCAATCACACAAAAATCACAGAATGATGTATAAAAAAGAAATTTCTGTCAAATATATAACTAAATTAAGATATCCCCGCCTCTGCAGACGGCGGGTTCCACTTCATTTTTCTCAGCGGGGGTTGCAATCCCCGCTGAAAACGTTGAATGACGGGACGGAAATCCCTTATTGAAGTAAAGATTGATCAAACCAAAAAAGAAAGGAAAAAAACAGATGGAAAAAATTCAGGGAACGCAAACCGAAAAAAACTTATGGAACGCCTATGCGGGGGAATCCATGGCCACCAATAAATATCTGTATTTTGCAGAAGCCGCACGCAAGCAAGGATATCAGCAGATGGCCGAAATATTTGAGGAAACCGCCATCAATGAGCGTGCGCATGCCAAGCTATGGTATGAGATACTCTCCACCATCGGTACCATCAAGGAAAACCTTCAGGTGGGGATTGAAGGGGAACACGGAGAATGGTCAGAAATGTATCCTGTCTTCCAGCAGCAGGCGGAAGAAGAAAACCTTCCCCAGATTGCCGCCTTGTTTAAAATGGTCGCAGATGTGGAAAAAACACATGAACAGCGTTATCAGGCTCTGCTGGACAATATCAACGGTGACACGGTCTATCAAAAAACTAACAGCACCACCTGGGTCTGCCGTAACTGCGGTTATGTGCACGAAGGTCCTCAGGCACTGGAGAGTTGCCCTATCTGCAAAAAACCAAAGGCCTACTTCCAGATCAAAGCCACAAACTATTAAACAAAATTAAGTCCGCTTCGTATATTATCTCTCCGGAACATACCATTGCGTATAGTGTCCGGATTCATTAAGGAACTTTCGTCCCGTTATTTAACATTTTCAGCGGGGATTATAATTCCCCGCTGAAAAAATGGAGCTTCTCCTGCCGCTTGCAGAGGCAGGAGATATCTTCCTTTCGTTATAAAACAGTATAGGAAGCAGACTTATTATTTTAAAAATTGAAAAAAATTAATTATGATTGACATTTATTCTTGAAAATGATATAGTAACAGCACCTAATGCAATCGATAGCATAAGAAAAGAGACGATAAAATGAAAAGAACATCTATATATGATGTGGCCAAAAACCTCAATATAAGTGCTTCAACGGTCTCGCGGGTTCTGAATAATGACAAGAGGATCAGTGAAGCAACAAAGAAAAAAGTCTTGCAGGAACTAAAGCGCATTAAATATATGCCCAACCAGTATGCAAAAAATCTTAAAAATATGGAAAATAAGAATATAGGTATTTTTTATACCAATCACGTTCACGAAAAGATAACGCCTATACATATGAACGAAAAAATATGCGGTATCTGCAGTGAAATTGAAAAGGCAGGATACAATGCGTCCCTTTTTATCCGGGACTATAAAGAAGAAGATATCTGGGATATTGTCATGAAAAATAACCTATGCGGGATTCTTTCGCTCGACCGGTTTGATATTGAGATGAGCAAAAATATTATGGAATACAAAATCCCGCATGTCCAGGTTAACTGGCATAACGACGCTCTGCCCCCGGATAGCTATGTTTCAGTTGAAAATGATGCCGGGCAGGCCATACATATTTTGCTGGAGCATCTGTATCAGCAGGGTTACAGGGAAATCGAAGTGCTTTATCATCATGACACACCTCTAAATGACGAAAGGGCATTCCATGCCATCGATTCGTTTAAAAAAGGAAAAAAAGATATCTCAATTATCGTCACAAAAAGTGAAATTGACTTCATCAATCCCCAGAAGAAAGAATATCAAAAGCAGTTACAAAGACATTTGGAGCAAGGGCTTAAAAGAGCTTACCTATGTACCTATTATGAGCACGCCTATTGGCTTCTGGATTTTGCAATGAAAAAAGGATTGCGGATTCCTGATGATATTGCAGTCGTTACACAGAATTATGATGACATTTTTTCGCTCTTCCATCCCATTATGACCGGAACCAAGCAATTACTCTATGAAATCGGCAGTATGGCAGCAAAAAAGCTTCTCTC
Source organism: Acetivibrio sp. MSJd-27 (assembly GCF_018918095.1). GTDB lineage: Bacteria > Bacillota > Clostridia > UMGS1840 > HGM11507 > HGM11507. The sequence continues at coordinate 13,533 of NZ_JAHLPV010000013.1, forward strand.
TGTCATCCAGGGAAATCAGGAAACTACTGTTTTTGTCACTCCTGAACTTTACATAGGAGAAAGTAGCTGATGTTTTACCGCATAATGCAATCGATTGCATATATAGTGCAATTTGTTATACAAAATATCAAATCAAGGAGGATTACCATGAAAAAATTATTCGCAATTCTGCTTACCCTAGCATTGGGATTAATCAGCCTGCCCGCCCTGGGAGCAGAAGAAACCAGCATGTTCTCTAAGGCAACCTGGTCCCAGCCGGAGAATTTGGGGCAACCGTTACGAAATGTGACCATACTCAACAGCTGCACAACAATGGAGGATGGACGTCCTGTTTTAGTTGCGGCATCTGTCGGCACACCGATGAAACTGAATATCCTTGATCTGGAAAGTATGCAGCTTTTGAGGACATTCGATGTCGATGTCGGCCACACGGTGTGGACCCATGCAGCGGATTCCAAGGGAAATGTTTATTTTGCGGGCTATGTCCATGCCGAACTGTACAAATACTCCCCTGCGGATAAGAAGGTCACTAATCTGGGAAGCCCTTCAGGAGAATATGCAGTCAGTCAAATCGCTATCGACGAACAGGACAACGTTTGGATGGGAACCTATCAAAACGCAAAACTGATCAAATATGATCCAAAAACCAACAAAATGACTGATTATGGAAATCAAATTAAGGACAGCGACTACTTCAAGTCCCTTGTCTATCTCAACGGTTATTTTTACGGCGGCGGCATGGGGCAATCCAATCCCGAGTTTGTGAAGATCGACGCCAAAACTATGAAAAAAAAGGTTATCGCGCCGCCGAAGCTGAGTCAGGGAACCGTCAAAACCTATTACTCTGGAAAAGCCGTCGGGGATAAGATCTTTATCTGGTGTGAAGGCGTTGGAAGAACCGACACTTTTTATGTTGTTCTGGACACCAAAACGGACACCTGGGTGGAAGGAGAAATCAGCAATGCAAACGGCCTCTATCCCAGCGGTGAGATTGACGGCTTTGCTTATCTGACAACGATGTCCGGAAATGTAAAATTCGATTTAAAAACAAACGAAGTTTCTCTTACCAGTGTGAATACCGGCTCCATGCGCGGGGGAGATCTGGTGACATTAAAGGAAAATGCAGATTTTAAAGGACTAACCTATGCTGTAGCAACCTTCGGCGGCGACGTTATGCTGGTGGATTTTCCGAATAACAGAATGAAGCTTTACCCCGGCGTATTGCAGGGATCCAATTCAAAAATATCCGCAATGCTTGTCGATGGGGATAAGCTGTACGCCTCGCCGATGATCGGAGGAGAAGGCGCACAGTTTGATCTCAATTCCAAAACCGTGACGAAAAAATATAAAATCGGCCAATCCGGTTCGATTGTGAAATATGGCGGGAAAATCTATTTTATGGACTATCCTTCCTGTGACTTGAAGGTGTATGATCCGAACGGCTCAGAAAATCCAAAGATCCTTTTCTCCCTGCTGGAAACCCACAGGCAGAGCCGCCCCAACACCATGATCGTTGCCGGAGATAAGCTTGCCATCGGCACGATTGCGGACTATACCATCACTCAGGGTGGCGTCGCTATCTATGATCCAGCGACAAACGAGATGGAATTTATTGAAATGGTAAAGAACCAGAGCATCACAGGACTTGCTTATAAGGATGGTATCCTCTATGCTTCCAGCACGGTTTACGGAGGCCTCGGTTCGCGGCCGGTAGAGACGGAGGCAAAAATCGTAAAATACGATATGAGGACAAAACAGAAGCTGTATGAAGGCACTCCAGATATTGCTGCTTCCGGCGACCTTCGGATGTTTGGAGGGCTTGCCGTTGGACCGGACGGAAATATCTGGACTGTTGCGGATGGCTTGATATTTGCCATGGATCCGGAAACCTGCAAGGTAGTCAAAGAAAAAAATATACTGGGTTTTGACTTTAACCGGTACACCAATTCCACCACCCCCTTCGCAATCAAATTTGACAGTCAGGGAATTTTATATGCGTCGCCGAGAAACCAGCCGCATGCCATCGACCCCTATACCCTTGCATATAAGGATCTGTCCGGCGGCGTGCCAAACTGCGAAAAGCTGGAGATATCCGGAGACAGCATCTATTTCAATAATGAGATGACTCTGTATCGTGTAAAACGTACGGACGCGTTTGCACCCGGCAAAGACAACGAGGAACCGTTCCGTGATACCGTCAATTTATTGGTCGGAAGCAAGAAAGCACTTGTGAACGGTGAGAAAAAAGAGCTCGATGTCCCTGCCTTTACGGAAAACGATCGAACTTTGGTGCCAGTCAGATTTATTTCTGAAAGCTTCGGCGCCCAGGTCGGCTGGGAAGAATCGACCCAGACTGCCACGGTTTCAATAGATGGGATCGAAAGCAGAGTTGTAATTGGAGAAAATCAGATTACTGTGAACGGACAGCAAAAAGACATGGACACTGCCGCAGTGACAAGAAATGACCGGACAATGCTGCCGCTCCGCGTCATCTGCGAATCCATCGGCAAAAAAGTTTTTTGGGATGACCGGGGACTGATCGTAGTTGGCGACACCGTTCCGGAACAAGGAAAAGACAACAGCTATATTGAAAAAATGATTCAGGAATTAAAGTAAAAAGGAAGTTTAATGTGAAAAAGAGAATATCAGTATTATTATGCTTCTGTATCATGCTAAGCATGATACCTCAGACAGGATATACCACGTCGGATTTAGGGTTAGGTACGATATCGGAACCTTTTAAGATTCCTATAACAGAAGATTTCGCAGTCGGCGGGGATATGTCAAAGAAAAACCATGGGGAATACACATCAAATGCAAATAGCGGTACCGTATATGTTCTAGCAAAATTAGATTTAAACCATATCCCAGCAGAAGCCGTTTTAGAGGGAGCGAATGTGGAATTTTCGTTGCATACCGCAAACAGTAATACCTCGCTGTATGCCAAGACATATATTACGAATATGGACTGGACAAATACCATAACTTCTGCGGAAATTAAAGATAACATCGAATCCAGTGACGAAACGGTATTTGTTAAAAAACAAAGACATGTGAAAGGAGTAGGCGACACCTTATCCCATATCAATGTCACTTCAAAATTAACTGCTGATATGTTGGACAACACCAAACATCAATCTCTAACACTGATTTATGAATTTCATTCTTCCAGTACCCAATGCTACTATTTCGGGAAAGAATATATCGGTGGTTTCTCCGCGGGTTGTGACAGCGTACATGAAAAACCATACGTTACAATCCGCAGTGGATATACAGGCTCTGGAACAGACACGAACCCTTATCTTTTACCGGCCGTGAACAGCACTTTGATTTCAGCAGCCTCTGTATCGGTGAGTGAATATTTCAATAGGTACCAGATGACTTCATCCAGAAAGAAAACTTACGGGTTAATCCAAGTGAATTTGAAACAGATACGGCAGGCAAATCCGGGTCAGGACATCAAACTAGACTTGAATGCTTTGATATCAACCGGAGGCAAAGTGGGTGGAGTCTACGCAAATTATTATATTACTGACGCTCTCTGGGAAACCGGCATTACCCTTTCTCAGGTAGAAGCATTGATTTCCGGTTCCAGTAAAACGAAAGCTACAGCCTTTAACCTCGTACAATATAATGGAGTAAATTACAGAAGGGAGTTTCCTTTGGGTACGATTCCCGCTTCTATGAAAGATCTGATAACGGTCATAATAGGCTTATCTGAACAACCTGCCGTCCATTTTCATGGACATGACGCAAATAATGAATTCAGAGATAAATGGAATTCCCGTGCTTATTTCAAAGGTTTCATCACCGAACCCTCAGCAAAATCAATTGCACAGCTTAAATATCTACCCTACGAGGATTTGGGACAGCCGATCAAATCGACTTCTCTTATCCAAGGAACAGTAAGTTTGGAAGACGGAAAGCCGATTGGCTGCACCACCGCATCCGGAACACCGGCAAAATTTAATGTGGTCGATTTAACAACGGGAAATTTACTGCGCAGCTTCGAGGTAGAAGGTAAAGTTTTCTGGAGCCACGCCGTAGACTCAGAAGGAAACGTATTCTTCGCAGGATATTCTAATCCTGTTCTGTACAAATATTCTCCAGCGAATAAACAACTGTACAACTTGGGGAGCGTTGGGGAATCGGCTGTCTGCCAGATCGCCATTGATGAAAAAGACAATGTCTATCTAGCCACTTATCCAAACGCAAAAATCATCCAGTATGATAAGGAAGGCAACAAAATTGACTGGGGCAGACAGCTTCGAAACAGTTACTTCAAATCCCTCGCCTACCACAACGGCTTTCTGTACGGCGGCGGAATGGAGAATGGTGATCCTGAATTTTACAAAATTAATACGAATACCCGGGAAAAACAACTCATTCCTCCTCCGGAATCATTAGTGGGAAAAATCACTAGCTATTACTACGCAAAGACTGTGAGGGATAAAATATTTATCTATACAGAAAAAACAGATGCAACGACTTCTTATCTTATCTTTGATACAGTAACCGGTGCCTTCCTGGACGAAGAAATCATTACAAAGTGGGGCCTGTGCCCTACCCCCGAAATTGACGGATATACGTATATCAGTGGCCCTTCGGGCAGTATACAATACAATTTGGATACCGGAGAGAAGAAAACTGTACCAACCAGCGCATGGACGATACGCGGTGGCGGCGTTATTACGCTTGAAAACAATCCGGAATTCCCAAACCCTGTGTTTGTTAATTTTGACTGGTCCGGATTTGTCACTCTGATAGACTATAAGACGGGTAAAAGAATGAACTATCCTAAAAATATGGAAGCGGTCGGAACAGAAATCGTCGGTATCTGCCCTGCTGACGGATATGTTTATGTATCGGGTTATATGGGACCGACTTCATCCAAATACAATCCAGAAACCAAAACGGCAGATGTTTCGTTTGATATGCAGCAATGCAACCCGATTGCTGAAATCGGGGGCAAGATTTATTATGGAGCCTATCCCAATGCTGAGCTTTGGGTCTTTGATCCGCATTTGCCAGCTATACAGAATGAAAATCCAAAGAAATTATTTTCCCTTCATGAGGATTATAAACAGAACAGGCCGATGACGATTATTGAAGCAGATGGTAAAATTGTGATGGGCGGTATTGCAAATTATACGCTCCTTCAAGGAGGTTTTGCTGTTTATGACCCAGTTACAGAAGCATTAGAGTTTGTTAACGCCCCACAAGATCTAAGTGTAACCGATTTGGCTTATAAGGACGGAAAACTCTATGGCTCCACCACAATATACGGAGGACTTGGAAGTACACCTGTTAAAACATCAGCGCAGCTGTTCAAATATGACCTGGAAGATAAAACTATGGAATGGGGTAAGGAGCTTATTATTGGCGATTATGAAAAGCCAAAAATGTTCGGCGGACTGGCATTTGGTTCAGATGGACTTTTATGGTCTGTTTCTCAGGGACTGGTATTCGGATTAGATCCTGAAACCGGTGTTGCACAGAAAATATTGAATGTCAACGGATATACCAATTCTCCGGTTAGCTGGGTTCCTTATGGCGTTGAATTTGACAGCGACGGTTTTTTATATGTAGCGGCACATGGCAGATTATTTGTCATCGATATTCAAACAATGGAATATAAGAATATCGCACCGGACTTGACAGGTGTTAATCAATTAAGTCTTGCAGACGATGGCAAAACAATTTATACATATAAAAACGATAAGCTTTACCGTGTGAAAAGGGATATTCCTGAATCTTAGCAATATGCCTCTCGCAGAATAATTCTGCGAGAGGCATATATTTTTGAAATATAATATATCTGATTACAAGCTTATATCCCCCTCTTTAATAATCCGATTTATTTGTTGTAATTTGCAGAAATTTATGATAAAATAACGATAAAAGTACATGCTTATGCAGAATTAAGGAGGAATACTTGTGGTTAAAAAATTAATTTCGACAATCGCCGCTGTTACGCTGCTGTTCTCCACCTTTGTGATCGGATTTGGCGCGTCAAGCTTTTCTGATTTGGATGAGACAAAATACAGCTGGGCGATCCAGCAGATTACCGCAATGGCGCAAAAAGGTATTATAAACGGTTATCCGGACGGTACCTATATGCCGGAAAACAAAGTGACGCAGAATGAAATGATGCTCTTAATCGCCAGAATCCTCGGTTCCAGCGATTCAGTATATGCAGAGCACAAGGACGAGATCAAGGGCCTGTATGCGGAGGATCTCTCCGGTCTTACCCTTCCTTATCCCTATGAGGTTTCCTTCCTTCTGTACAGAGGGATTCTGACACTTGACGAGGTGGAAAATATCGTCAACAACATTGGCATTAACCAACCGGTCAAACGTTATGAGGCTGCCATTTATCTGACAAAGGTGATGAACCAGTATGATTATGTCAGCGACAATTACGATTCCAATACCGGCTATTCGGATGAATCCAGCATTCCTACCAGTGCCAGGAAATTTGTGAAATATGTAAAAGATGAAGGGCTGATGCTGGGGATGACGGCAACCACTTTTGATCCCAACTATGATGTGACAAGAGCGCAGGCAGCTGTTCTTCTGTACCGTGCAATGGAAAAACAGAATATTATGTTTACATATGGCTCACTCTACAAAATATCTTCGGACAAGTTGACTCTGGAAGCCTCCAACGGTAAAACCACACAGTATGATATCAGCAGTCTGACCACGTTCGCCTTAAACGGGGAAACGGTCGACAAAGAAGAGTTGAAGATTGACGAAAATGTTATCGTTATGTTCCAGGACGGCATGGTCTTCCGTGTCGAAATGCTTTATGAGGCTCCCACCGTATCCAACACAGTAAAAGGTGAGGTTACCGCTGTCAACACGGGAGCTACCAATACGGTGAAGCTCATCGACCAGACAGACGGCGTCACAAAAACCTATCAGGCTCTCAGTACCTGCGAGGTTTATGTTGACGGTTCCAAGGCAACGCTTTCCGTGGTCCGTACGCGGGACTATGCAACCCTCTCTCTTGATGAAAATGATATCGTTATTCGAATTGATATTGAGGACAGCACCTCTGAATTTTCCGGCGGTACAATCGAATCCATTGAGCTGGAAAATGATTTGAAAGTAAAAATCAAACGAGACAGCGGTAAAACAGAGACCTATCTGACAAAATCGGAAGTCGTCATCAAGCGCAATGGCTCTGACGCTACTTTCCGCGATGTGGTAAAAGGCGATACCATTGTCCGGTGCGTCACAAATTACGGAAGGATTACTCGTCTGGAAGTAAAAAGTGAAATCGGCACACTGAATGGAAAGATCGAGGAAATTGTAATTTCCGCTGATCCAAGTGTTGTTATCTCCGGAAAACGCTACAGTCTCAATAAGAATATTAAGATTCTTGTGGACGGCGCAGAGGAAGATGTCTATTCCCTCCGTCTGGATATGTCCGCAAAAGTTACAACCGACAGCGGCACTGTCACAAAGATTGAGGTTTCAAAAGTCACCTCTGAGGTTGCACAGGTTTCCGGTAACGTGGAATCAGTCAATACCTCTTACGGATATATCAATCTGAAGCTGACCGACGGCACTACCAAACAGATTTTTGTCAACTCCAGAAATACGACGATAACGGATAATTCTACTGGAACCACAAAACGTCTGCAGGATATTAAACCCGGTGATTTTATCATCGTTGTTGGAAAATCGGTCAACGGTGCCTTTGAAGCACAAACCATTGTCATTGCAAATTAATTCAAAAGGGAACGGTTGACCGTTCCCTTTTCTTTATCATTATAACTAAATGAAGATGTCCCCCGCCTCTTCTATAGGCGGCGGGCTTCACTTCATTTTTTCAGCGGGGGTGCAATCCCCCACTGAAAACGTTGAATGACGGGACGAAAGTCCCTTATTGAACAAAATGAAATGCTTTTTGTACAGTGTGCGACAAAAGCCACGATACAAGCGTTTTAGCCTTGTGAAGCAGAAGCATATGAGCAAGGCTTTATCGTATGAAACCATCAAAGCGGAATACAATAGAAAAGGAACGGATCATGTATCAAAATATTTTTTTCGATTTGGACGGAACTCTGGTCAACACCGAGGAAGGAATTCAAAACGGTATCGAATATGCAAGAACACAATTGGATTTACCCAAACTGCCCTCCCCTATTCAAAAGAAATTCATAGGACCTCCCCTCCATTTGTCCTTTGAAACCTATTACGGACTGGATAGTGAAACCGCATTGGAAGCCGTAGCTATTTACCGACAGTATTACAATGAAAAAGGACAATTGGAATGCGCTCTCTATGATGGGATTTTACCCCTTCTAAACCAGCTGTGCCAAGCGGGTTTTCATCTCTATGTCGCTACCTCCAAACCCACAGTCTTTGCACAGTCCATTCTCAAATCTTTTCAAATTTCATCCTGTTTTCAAAAAATTCAAGGAAGCGTTTTAAAGAATCCCGCCTCCTCAGCAAAATCTGCTGTCATTGGCAGTTTACTTCATGAAAACAATTTGAAAAAATCCGAAACCCTCATGATAGGTGACACGAAATTTGATGCGGAGGGAGCTATGCAGACGGAAATTGATTTTCTTGCTGTGCTCTATGGTTTCGGCGAAGAAGACAGTTTTGCTCCATTTCCCCGCATAGGAACAGCACCGACTGTACAATCCATCGCGTCATTTCTAACAAACGGCCAAAGTATCAAAAAGTAAGGAGGATTTTGTTTGGATATTCAAATCGGCGATATTGTCACTCTCAAAAAACCGCATCCCTGCAAAAGCTATGACTTTAAAGTGCTTCGCACAGGTGCGGATATCGGCATCAAATGTCTGGGCTGCGGACACTATATGCTTCTGCCCAGAAATAAACTAACAAAAAGTATCAAAGCCATTAACCGGCAGCAGTAACAAAAACAAAAAAGATGGGGAGTCCCATCTTTTTCCTTTTTAAATTACAATTCCCCCGTTTGGACTCAGTACCTGCCCTGTAATAAAATTCGCTTGCTGTGAGGAAAGAAAATGAATTGCCTCCGCAATATCCTGCGGTGTCCCCAGTTTTTCCAAAGGGGTTTCCTCCCTGAGCTCCTGCAGGATATTTTCCTGCAAATGGGCATTCATATCCGTTGCAATCACGCCCGGCGCCACACAGTTCACACAAATACCGGAGGGGCCAAGCTCCTTTGCCAGTGCTTTTGTAAAACCGATGACCGCCGCTTTGGAAGCGGAATAATGTACCTCGCAGGAAGCGCCTGTCATGCCCCAGATAGAGGATATGTTTACAATCTTACCCTTTTTTTCATGAATCATGCCGGGCAGAACAGCTTTCGTCACCAGATACATCCCCTTGACATTGACATCAAACATCCTATCCCAGTCTTCCTCTGTAATATCGGAGAACAGTTTCTGTTCCGCAATGCCCGCATTATTGATCAGCACATCGATTTTTCCAAAAGCATTCAGAGCCTTCTGTACCATATGCTCCACATCCCTTGCTTTTGAGATATCCGCCCGGCAAAGAAGCACTTCCGTCTTCAGTGATTCCCTCAGTGCTCTTATTTTTTCTTCATTTTTCTGGTAATTTAGAATCAGACGACAGCCATCCTGTGCAAATCTTTTTGCGGCAGCCGCGCCAATTCCGCGGGAAGCGCCGGTAATCAGAACTGTCTGTTTCAAAGATTTTTCTCCTGCCTTTCCACACGTCTTGTGCAAGGCGTGTCTTTATCATATGCAATAATGACCGATTTTTTGAGTTTTCAATCCACATGCCTCATGCGAGGCGTGACTGCGAAGAAATCTTATCGCGCAAAACATATGAGATTTCAATCCACACGCCTCATGCGAGGCGTGACTGGTTTTGTAACCATAGAGCACATCCATAGACAATTTCAATCCACACGCCTCATGCGAGGCGTGACATGCAATGACCCATTTTGGTCAGACGGAAGCAATATATTTCAATCCACACGCCTCATGCGAGGCGTGACCGCAGGAAGGAGACTACTATCTTACCACAATGGATTTCAATCCACACGCCTCATGCGAGGCGTGACTTAACGATCATTTCTTCGTCCTCCCCATCAAACCATTTCAATCCACACGCCTCATGCGAGGCGTGACAACCAATCCAGACAATCCGCATCACTGGTTCAAGGATTTCAATCCACACGCCTCATGCGAGGCGTGACTGCTTGCCTACAAAAATCAGAATGGGGTTTCGCTATTTCAATCCACACGCCTCATGCGAGGCGTGACAACACCTTGCCTGACTGGAATCATTGACCTTTCTCCATTTCAATCCACACGCCTCATGCGAGGCGTGACCGGAAAAACAACCGCTTCGGATATGGAAACGAACCATTTCAATCCACACGCCTCATGCGAGGCGTGACCTGAAGGTACCATAGCTGATTATGTGACAGTGACATTTCAATCCACACGCCTCATGCGAGGCGTGACTTAAGTACATACAGGGATATGACAACATTGTTGTTATTTCAATCCACACGCCTCATGCGAGGCGTGACTTCCCCATCCCGATCCGAGAACCGGTGATATGATATTTCAATCCACACGCCTCATGCGAGGCGTGACCCCTGCAATAATCGCATGTGCCGCATCGTTTTGATTTCAATCCACACGCCTCATGCGAGGCGTGACCGTTCGCGTATCAAATTTTGAAGAGTTAAGCAGAATTTCAATCCACACGCCTCATGCGAGGCGTGACATCGCAAGATGTGGGAAAGCATACGCAAAAAAATATTTCAATCCACACGCCTCATGCGAGGCGTGACGCGGCGTCCATAGGAGCCAAATACAATGTTGCAGAATTTCAATCCACACGCCTCATGCGAGGCGTGACAGCAAAAACACACAAATTTTCTACTCTGCTCTGTGCAAAAATACCAAAAAAGTCAGTATAAAATGATAAAAAGCACTGCTTTGTTAAAAATTCTCTTGTATTTTTGTAAGAAAATCAGTGCGAATCCTCCTGTAACCTCATGTTCACTTAAGGTTCGCACCAGCTTTTCAAACGATAAGAACCTTTTCAATCTCCGCCACATACATCGTGTGATAATCACTATTTGGATACCAACGCTCACAGATGGACGAATCCAAAAAGCATTCCTTTTGATACTCCTGCTGATAAAGCTTTTTGCAGATCAACACGGTATCTGCCTCTGCAAAATAGGGAATTTCGTTCTCCTCTGCCACAGTCAGCCCTGTTTTTGAAATTTTCTTCTCATCTCGTCCCGAAACAGACCCCAGATAACTGAGCTTTTCCTTGTACGCTCCGTCCAAAAAGGACAAAGAAAAGGAATCGGAAGCATCAATAAATTCCTTTGTATACCGCTGGGGACGGATAACCACAAAAGCAACATTTTTCCCCCACATCACCCCAAGGCCGCCCCAGGATGCCGTCATTGTATTTACTTTATCTCCTTTTTTGGCTGTAACCAACATCCACTCTTTTCCTATCATTTGAAAAGGTGTCTTTTGCAGCTGCTCCGGTGCAATTTCATGAAAATTTTTCATTTTATAACCTCTTTTCTCCATTTTCTTTTTGATTCTTTTCATACAGAATGCGCAGTCCGTCCAGTAAGAGGCTCTTATCATAAATCATTTGATGGCTGCAGTAGCGTATGATATATCCGGCGGGACTGCCGGTTGCAATGACCGTCAATTTTTCTCCCATTTCCCGTCGATAACGCTCCACCATTCCGTCCAGCATGCTTGCAGTGCCATAGACAATACCAGATTTCATACATTCCACCGTGTTTGCTCCGATGACATTTTTCGGTGCTTCCAAGCTAATTTGAGGCAGCTGGGCAGTTTTCTCCACCAAGCTGTTGAGCATAATGTTTACCCCCGGCATAATAGAGCCCCCGATAAAAGCACCCGTGTCATCCAAAGCGGATATCGTAGTCGCCGTGCCCATGTCAAAGACAATGGACGGTGCCGGATATTTCTCCAATGCCCCCACCGACACACAGACCAGATTTGCTCCGAGCTGCCCCGGATTATCGATCTTGATGTTCAGTCCGGTTTTGATCCCAGGACCGACAACCAGTGCTTCCACTCCGCATACCATTTTGACAGCGCGCAAAAAGATAGTTATCATCTGAGGAACCACCGAACCGATAATTCCGCCGGTAATCTCCTCTCTGCGCACCCCATACAGTTCTAAAAGAGAGCCCAGAATAATCGTGTACTCATCGTCCGTCTTTGCCGTATCCGTGCTGATTCTGGATTTAAAAACCAGCTTTTCTCCGTCATACACCCCGATCACCGCATGGATATTGCCGATGTCCACTGCTAAAATCATGGAAGAACCTCCTAAACATTCATATTTTTTATTATATCTTTTTATGCGTAAAATGTCAACGCAGAAGGAATACATGCTATTGTAATCGGATTCCGGATATGATAGAATAATAAAAAATAATGTATAGAACGGAGTGAAAACAATGAGAAAGTCTCTCACGGCTCTAATTCTGTGGTTTCTGTTTGAAAGCATTGCCGTTTCGCTTTGGCTTACAATGGACAATCCGTTTTACCTGTTCAATTTCTCTTACATCGGAACCTGCCTTGCTCTAGGCATTTTTCTTTATACCAAAAAGCTGAAATATGCCAGAAATATGGTGCAGTTTGCAGTCGGTCTTTATATGCTGTTTTACCTTGGAATTTTTTCAAAGGAAAATATGCAGATAGAAGGCTTTTGGTATTATCTGTTCCTCGGCGTCTTTGAAGCTGCTGTCATCCACTACGCCGTCGCCAAGCTTTTCGGACCTCTGTTCTTCGGCCGCGGATGGTGCGGATACGCCTGCTGGACGGCCATGGTTTTGGATTTACTCCCCTATAAAATACCGGATCGCCCGCGGAAAAAGCTCGGTTTTCTCCGCTATATCACATTTGCTCTTTCCCTGCTGTTTGTCACCCTTCTGTTTCTTACAGGCGTTCCCGAAAAGGATAAAATCATTTACCGAAGCTTTCTCATCGGCAATCTTCTCTACTATACTGCCGGGATTTTGCTCGCTTTTTTATACAGGGATAACAGGGCTTTCTGCAAGTATATCTGCCCGGTTACCGTTTTTCTGAAGCCCGCAAGCTATTTCTCACTGCTCCGGATAAAAAATGATAAAACAAAATGCGTCTCCTGCGGTAGGTGCCGAAAAATCTGTCCAATGAATGTAGATATGACAGACAATGCCCGCAGAAGACGCAATGGAACCGAGTGTATTCTCTGCTTACAGTGCATTGAGGAATGTCCCCATAAAGCACTTTATCTCTCCTGAGAAATATGATTCAGAAAATTCTCTCGGGCATTTGCAATGTGCTGCCGTGTCAGCACCCGTGCTTTCTCCCCATCGTGCTGAGCAACCGCCTCATAGATATCCCTGTGCTCTTTTACGGAAAGTGCTGTTCTGCCCCCGCTTTTGAAAGAGAGTTCTCTAGCCTTTTGAATATAATTGTGGAAATTAGTAAGGGTATGTTTTAAAGGACGGCTGCGGGAAGCGTCATAAATGGTTTCATGAAACTTCCGATCCAGCTGCCATACCTGCAGAACATCATTTTTTTGTGCATAAAATTCCTGTAATTCTATAATTTCTTTCAGCTTCTCCAACTCTTTCCCATTGATTTTCTGAGCCGCCCACTCACAGGCAAGTCCCTCAATGGACATACGGATGGTGTAAATATCCTCAATGTCCTTTTGCGAAATTCCAACCACAACCGTTCCTTTGTTGGGCACGCTTTGAACCAATCCCTCCAGTTCCAGCTGACGGAGTGCCTCCCTTACCGGGGTACGGCTGACCCCCAGTTCGGCGGACAGTCCAAGCTCTGTCAGGCTGTCTCCGGCGGCGTAAGTCCCGCCCAGAATGGCCTGCTCTATCGCTTCAAATACCTTTCCTCCCAAAGAAGCGTGATTCCATTCAATCTTTTTCATGCAAACCGCCCATCCTTTGCAGTGCGGATCCGTTCCACCATCTCTTCATCACTGATGACGGTCTGTCTGCCGTTTTCGTATTCCTTGTCCACCCATTCTTTGATGTATGAGACAATGGGATCTTTTTTGTCAATCTTTTGATCCCCTGTGAATCGAAAATACGTATTTAACCAGTATGCGATTCCGGCCAGCCCGGACGTGTTGCTGACAGCCACGGAAACCGGACGGTTCAGCAGCTTGTCTGTATCAAAAATATTATAGATTTCCTCATCCTTCAACAGGCCGTCCGCATGAATTCCAGCGCGTGTGACATTAAAGTGTTTTCCTACAAAGGGAGTCATAGGCGGAATCTGATAACCCAGTTCCCGCTCAAAATATTCAGCGATATCGGTGATCACGGTTGTATCCATACCGTCCGTCGTACCCCGCAGGGATGCGTATTCGAACACCATTGCCTCCAGGGGTACATTCCCTGTCCGCTCCCCGATCCCAAGAAGGGAACAGTTTACAGCGGATGCTCCATACAGCCATGCAGTGGATGCATTTGCAACTCCTTTATAGAAATCATTGTGCCCATGCCATTCGAGAAGCTCGGAGGGAACCTCCGCACAGTGCTGAAGTCCGTAAACAATCCCCGGTACGCTGCGGGGCGGCGCAATTCCCGTATAGGGTACACCGTATCCCATTGTATCGCAGGCGCGGATTTTGACCGGTATGCCGGACTGGCGGGACATTTCCATCAATGCGCTGGCAAAGGGGACGACAAAACCATAGAAATCAGCTCTTGTAATATCCTCAAAATGACAGCGGGGCGACAGCCCTGCCTCTATGGCGTCGGACACGACCGACAAATAGTGTTCAAGCGCTTGGCGGCGAGTCATGTTCAGCTTTTTAAAAATATGGTAATCCGAGCAGCTGACTAGAATTCCTGTTTCTCGGATGCCGATATCCTTCACCAGCTGAAAATCTTTTTTGGAAGCCCGTATCCAGGTTGTAATTTCAGGGAATTGATATCCGCGTTCCATACATTTGGCAAGGGCCTGCTGATCCTTTTTGCTGTATACGAAAAATTCTGTCTGGCGGACAATCCCTTTTTCTCCGCTCAGCCTGTGCAGCATATCGTACAGGTCTACAATCTGTTTCACGGTATAGGGTGTCCGGGACTGTTGTCCATCCCGGAAAGTGGTATCCGTAATCCAAATATCCTCCGGCATATTCATAGGGACTTTTCGGAAATTAAAAGGAATTTTCGGCACTTCTGTATAGGGGAACATCTCCCGAAATAAATTGGGTTCCTTCACGTCCTGCAGAGTGTAATGATATGGATCCTGCTCCAGAACATGGGTGTTTTTACTCAGTTCTAACATAAGGCATCCTCCTTATCGCATTATTGTATACAATTATACAATCATATGTTTTAAAAGTCAATCCTCCTCTTCGATCACAGCAAAAAAGAAGAAAAACAATGGAATATTTCCAAAAGAGCTGATATTCCTTTTCCGTTCTTTTTTTCTTTACAAAAGTATCTCATCTTGTTATAATAACGTATGGACTCGATTCTCCTTAAGCCTGACATATGGAGGTAAGACAATGAATATGATATTGATCGGTATGCCGGGTGCGGGAAAAAGCACCATCGGTGTTATTCTGGCAAAAACATTGGGAATGAATTTCTGTGACACCGACTTGGTGATTCAGCAGAACACAGGGCAGCGCCTTCAGCAAATTATTGACACGCAGGGTCTTGACGCTTTTTTAAAGGCCGAGGAGGAGGCTATCTGTTCCCTTTCTTGCCGGAATACTGTGATCGCCACCGGTGGAAGCGCCGTACTCAGCCAAAAAGCCATGGCGCATCTTCAAAGCTGCGGCAAATGCGTTTACTTAGATGTCACTCTGGAGGAATGCAAACGCAGAATCCTGAATATTCGTACGCGCGGCATTGCCGTGCGAAAAGGACAAACTCTTGACGATGTTTTCCGGGAGCGCATCCCGCTGTATCAAAAATATGCAGCCCTAACTGTCTGCTGTACGGATAAAAGTACAGAGGATATCGTGGCGGAACTGGTTTCCTGTAAAGAATAGCTTATCACCAAAACGCCTTCCGCATTACATAGACTTATTTAAGGATTATTCTGATTATTTTGGAATAATCCGTTTTTTATTGCATTAATTCTCATAATATGGTATGATATTCCTATCAAAACAATCATATAGGAGGACGAAATATGTTTCAAAAAATAGCTTCCGCCATCCTGTCAATCTGCCTTCTTTTTTCAACCGTAACCTGGGCCGAAGAGGAAAAGGCTCCCTTTACCACCTATGTCAACGGAGAAAAAATTGAAGCGAAGGATCCCATCTGGATGGAGTATTATGATGTGATTCCCCTCGCGCCTATTGTAAGAAAACTGGGCTATACCGTCACCTATGATGAGTCAGAAAACAAAGTACTCTGTCAAAAAGACAATTTGGTAATTGCTATTGTTCCAGGGAACAATTTCGCACAAATGTCTAATCAGGATAGCCAATGGACGGAATATATAAGATATTCTCCCTGTGAATTTGACGGCACGGTCTATCTCAGCCAATATTCCTTCTACATATTATTTCACATTTCTGTCTCTGTATTCTCCGCACAAAGAGAAGTGCATGCCATCACTCAGGATGCGGTCACCGATCTCGTCAGAGAAAAAGCAGAACCGCTGAAAAAATTTCTGAAAACGGAGAAGATGTTTGAAAACTGCCGGTCTGATTTTACGTTTCAGTCGGGCTTTTCCGGAAAAAGCGAATTGTTTGGAATTGAGTTGGATGGCATCAGCGACGGTAATCTTACCCTTCAAAAACAAGGCAGAAATTTCTATGCCTCGGTCAAACTGGAAAACAGCGGACTGTATAATTTCTATAACTTGATGCTGACAGATATGCTCACCGATCCGGAGGGGAAACCTGCCTCCCTTGTTGGAAAGCCAGTAGAACTGGAATTCTTTCTGGACGATGAAGGGCTTTATGTAAAAGCGGCAGCCTTATCCATGGACGTTGTCGACAATTATGTGGCTCCCCTTCGCTATATTGAACAGGGGATCATCGATAAATGTAACGCCTTTGTCAAGGACAAATGGATCTTCTTCCCCTTTAATGAGGAGAAAAAACAGGAATTTTCTTTCTTGTTTGATGGGAAGTACGCTAACTATGAGCAGTGGATAACAACTTTAACAGACAATGTTTTTGAAGCTTATGGTCACCAAAGTTACCAAAAGATTGTGTCTGATATCGAAGAGCTTGCTGAACTTTGGGACAGCAATCATCTCTCCGTGACGGACACCGACGGAAAGAGAACGGTCACCTATCGTCTGGACAAGACGACACTAAAAAGTCTTTTAAAAGCAACCGGAAGCTTCTTCTATGTTTATCAGGAAGACGCTTTTGATAAGGCATTCCCTCTTCTTTCTTTTGACCTCCGTTTTGACTCCGTCTCAGACAAAACCTCCCAAGCGGAACAAACGCTTCTCATGGAACTTTCCCTCTCCAACATTCCCAATGAATTTGGCTTGGAATGCGGTTCGCTTCAATATACGGTGTTGGGAAAAAATACAGTAAAAGAAGGGGCACAGAATATAAGCCGCCCAGAACCCTCCCAGACGGTTTCCAACACGGAAATATTGGATCTGTTAAATGAAAAAAATACGGATGAATAGGAGGCAACCAATGCGAAAAAGAATAATTGCAGTCATCTCTTCATTTCTGATGATTTCTACATCCTGCTTTGTCAGTGCAACGGAAGATTACACACCGCCTCAAGTAAAAATATATCTGGACGGGGAAGAAATCGTTGCCTCTCCCAATCAAATGTACAGCTCTCACGTTCCCTTTGCGGCAGTGGCAAGAAAGCTCGGCTATCAGGTGTCCTATCAGGAGTCTACCTGTGAAGTCACAGCAGTAAAGGGCGAAAAAACGGTTACCATAAAAATCGGTTCCCGTATCGCCGGCATTCAGGAAGGAGAGGAAAGCACTCCTGTTATGCTTGCATCGCAGGCCGTTGAAAAGGACGGCGTCACTTACCTAATGTACTGGGATTTGGATATGTTGCTTGGAGTGCTGACGGTCAGGAGTTACAAAGACAGCTCTATCCATCTCTATTGCATGGAGCGCTATATAAAATATGTTGAGGAAAACTGCAAGACCTATCTGGATTATATCACTTCATTGGATATCCCTTCTGAATTTTCCAGTTCTTCGCAGTCAAAAATAGAGTTCCACGCCAATAGTAACTTATTCGGTATCCATATTAACGGAACCAGCGATATCTCCATGAATCTGCAAAAGCAGGGAACCATGTTAGGACTGCAGCTGGAAATGAAAAATGACGGACTGTTCCATTTTTTAGATCTGCAGACCAAACCTGCTGTTTTCACCGGGATGGAAGCCTTGCGGGAAAAGATTGATCTTTCCAAACCGCTCAAAGCAAATCTTTATCTGGATAAGGACGCGCTGTATTTGGACTCGGAAACGGCAACTCCTATCGTTATTTATCAGGATTATTGCGATGCCGCAGAAGAAAAACTCGTCCAGGCATTGGAACGGACAAAAAACGGAAGAATAAAGATAGGTATTTCCGATGATGAATATGTGCAAGATATCATGGATCCAGTTTTTACGGCACTGGAGAACAGTACCTACCGTCGGGAAAAAGAAGAGTTTGTCGAGTCCATAACAACGATGATTCTTCAATCGAACGGGCCGGAGGGATACGACAATGTCATGAAATGTTTTGAGCTGATCTCAAAACTGACCAACGCTCCCTATTTCACGGTCAATGAGACAGAAAAAGAGACAACGGTAACTTATAAAATCGATACAAAGGATCTGCAAAACCTGATAAAAAGCCTGGGTTTTTCAGACGGCAACGAACAGCTGCTCCAATATTTTAACTATGATGTTGACATGACAGCTACATATATGAAATCCAATGATATCACGGTTAAAAGTTATTGCAAAATCGGTCTTTCCAACATTCCAAATCCTTACGGCCTGGAAATCGGTTCGGTGGAGCTGATTGTCCGCGAGGACAACCAGCAGAAAATTGGGAACCAGGATATTTCGAAGCCGAAGGATGAGGACTATGTCAATTATAATGAAATTGATAAAATCATGAAGGGAATCTAAGTGAGAAGAAAATAAAAGATAAAAATGAATGAAGATTTGTTTTGCTCCGGCTTCCACTAAAACAGAAAGAGGTATCCTAACACTTTTCACAGGCAGGATACCTCTTTCTTTTCATTATTTATTCTCTGTCAATGGACTCGTCATGAGCCGGTATTTTGTCCTTAAACAGGATGGTGATTGCCCATAGCCCGGCAAGACCAACGATAGTAAAAATGATTCTGGAGAACATAGCACCTTGCCCGCCAAACAGCGAGCCAACAAGATCGAAACCAAACAATCCGATGGATCCCCAGTTGATGGCGCCTATGATCACTAAAATCAAAGCCAGATTATCCATAAAGATCTCTCCTTTATCTTTTGCTTTTAGTATGGCGCCGCTTCCATGTTTTTATACATCGACTCCCATTTTTTCTTTTAAAATTTTTAATTTTTCTTCCAAAAGGGTTTGATTGTCCGCTTCTGCAACCAGCCGCAGATACGGCTCTGTATTTGACTTTCTGATATTGAACCACCAGTCATCAAAATCAAATCGGATGCCGTCAAAATCATAAAATTTCTGATATCCGCCCTGCTTTTTGAAAGAATCTGTCACACGCTTTATGACTGCATCTTTGTTTTCCACTTTAAAATTCAGCTCTCCGGAAAAAGCATAAACAGAAAGTTCATCGATGACATCCGAGAGGTAAATATTATCCTTCTTCCATTCCGCCAGAGCATTTAACAGGTAGATTGCGGCCAGAAAAGCGCTGTCACAGCAGCCAAACTCCCTGAAATAGTAATGTCCTGCCAATTCTCCTCCGAACACTGCATCAAGCTGCTTTATTTTCGCCTTGGCGTAGACATGCCCTACCTTCCAGATCACCGGATCCCCACCGATCGATTTGATATATTGGGAAACCGCTTTGGAGCTGCGAATATCCATCACAACCTTCTGCCCCGCCTCGTCCACCAGCACATTTGCCAGAACGGCAATGATCAAATCTGGCGAGACAAAGCGTCCTTTATTATCAATAAACATGGCGCGGTCTGCGTCCCCGTCAAAAATGATTCCAATATCGCTTTTCTTCTCCAGCACATCCCTGCGGAGTGCCTCTCTGCTGTCCGGCTCCAGAGGATTTGGACTGTGCGCTGAAAAAGAGCCGTCAAAGGAGTCGAAAAGATAGGATACTCCATCCGTTCCAAGGATTTCCTTCGCCAGTAAAGAGGCCATACCTCCCGAGCAGTCAACTGAAATTTTCAGTCCGCTGATATCCAGAAGCTTATTCTTCATAAAGGGAAGATATTTGTCCTTTAAATCAAAAGAAATTACGTCTCCCTTTTTTGGGGATATTTCTATTACACCATGCAGTACTTTTTCTTCCAGGATTTTCAGTCCGCTGTCCTCCCCCACCGGAGCTGCTTTTGGACCGGAAATCTTAAAACCATTGTATTCTTTTGGGTTATGGGATGCCGTTATCATAACGGAAGTCAAAAAATCGTTGGAAAAGGAGCCGAAATAGATCATCGGAGTTGTGCAGAGTCCGGCATCATATACCGTGGCACCGCTGTCACAAATCCCTTTCGCCAATGCCTGAAACAGCGCTTCGGAGGAAAGACGGATATCACGTCCCACCAATATTTTATCCGCACCAAACAGATCCTTTAAAAAATAGCCGATCCGATATGCCCTTTCCTCATTCAGTTCTGTGGGATATATCCCCCTGATATCATAAGATTTAAAAGCTGACATATGAAATAAATCCTCCCATATATTTTTTGGAGTGGAAGCCCTTCCTTTTAAAAATGGGACGTACTGAGACGCCCCATATCTTTTTAACATAGAAAACGGTACAGATTTGTACACAGTTGCTTGTTTCAAAAAACAGTGTGCGAAGCGCAGCCGCGTTTTTCGGAAGGAAAAACTTTTTTATTTTTTCGCAGTTGGTACAGGATTACCGGAAGGATTGGTACTTTCCTCCGGCACAATATTTAAAAACACCTCGTTTATAAGCTTATCGGTCTCTTCCCGGTCACAAATATAATAAGAGATATTATTGATATATCTGGGTTCTCCCGGCAGCTGATAGGTATTGGTCTTCTCCGCGCTGACCAGCTTCATGAGGGGTATAAACGTCCCAATATCCGCCAGTGAAATATTGGTGGTCAGATACTTTTCTACCTCCGCAAAGATATCCTTTGCTTTAAAAATCAAATCCAGATTCAGCTTCTGCTCAATCAGGGCTTTGATGAACATCTGCTGTGCCTTTACCCTGCCGATATCCCCCTCCGGATAAGAGCGGAAGCGGCAGAATTGTTCTGCTTTATCGCCGTCCAAATGCTGCATACCGGGATAGAGATCAATATATAAATTCTGGGCGGGATCGCTGTATTTCATCCGCTGGGGCACATCAATATCGACACCTCCCAGCACATCTATAATAGCTGAGAAACCGTCTGGATTGACCACCGCATAATAGTGAATAGGCATTCCAACCATATCTCGAACGGTCTTGATCGCCAGCTCATGCTTTCCAATTGCATAGGCCGCATTAATCTTCTGTGCCGAATTGTTTATGGTAACTTTGGTATCCCGTGGAATGGACAGTATATTCAGCTGTTCCCGCTCCCTGTCAAAAGAAGCAAGCATCATGGTATCGGTCCGCTGACCTCCCTCATCCGTAGCCATCAGTAGAACATTTACCCGTTTGCCTTTCAGTTTTGACAGCCCCAGCTCCTCATCACTGGTATCCGTCTCTCTGTTTATCACATATCCGGCTACGGCAAAGCCGCACCACAGCACCAGACAAAAAGCCAAAGCTAAAGAGATGATTTTCATATATTTCTTGACATTCATTTGTGAAACTCCAATCTGCCGTCTCGTTTCTTTCCGTATTCCCGATGCATTGAAATCTTTCATTTCATGCTATTACATGAATTATTATATATCATATCCAATCATATTTTCAATTATTTTTTACCGTTTTGCTTTATTCTTAAGATTTCATTCATATTTACCGAAAAATAAGAACGGTAATTTATTTGCCCGTCTGTTATCTCTATCCCTGTTGTTCCGCATTTCAGGGGCAAACTGCATCCGCTTGGCTTTTATTCCATCTGATAGGTCTTATACTCCTTTCCATCAATCTCCTTCCAAAGAAACGATCCCTTCTCAAGGATAAGGTAACCGTGGGGACTATTTTCTTTCGGGATGGAGATGGAACCAGGGTTGATATAGATGATTTTATTTTCCACCTCGCATGCTGGTACATGGGTATGCCCGTGCAGTAAGATATCGCCCTGCTTTAACTGCGGCGGAGAGGAGAGGTTGAAACGGTGTCCATGGGTTGCAAAGATCAAACGCTCCCCCTCCGAAAGAAGGCAGTATTCCGCCATAATCGGAAATTCCAGCACCATTTGATCCACTTCCGTATCGCAGTTGCCTCGGACACACAGAAGTTTTTCCTTTCTCCGGTTCAGCAGGGAAATCACCTCTTTCGGAGCGTATTCATCTGGAAGATCATTGCGCGGGCCATGATACAGGATATCGCCCAGAATAAGCAATCGATCCGCATGCTCTCTGTCGAACGCCTCCAGCATTTTACGGCACCAAAAGGCAGAGCCGTGGATATCCGATGCAATCATAAATTTCATTTTTCTTTCTCCTCTCCTTAAACGATTCTTTCTGTAGATCGTTTACCGTATTCTGAATGAAAAAAACGGTGCATACCAGACCGCTGCACCGTTTTTTTATTTGTTTGAATAAAGGATTTTGCCCTGGAATACAGCCTTTGTCAGGGAATATCCTGCTTTTCGTTCAATAAGGGGCAAAGCCCCGGAATGCCCCGTTTCTGTGATGGAATTGTACCGCCACAGAAAAATGAAGCGGAACCCGCCGCCTAAGAGACAGGGGGGACATCTTCCTTTCGTTATTTTTTAGAATTCCCCTGTTTTGCGGACGCCGTTGTCGCTTCCGGCGACGGCGACGGCTGAATATTCAAAAAGGTTTCGTTTATCAGTTTATCCGTCTCTTCCCGGTCACAGATGAAATAAGACGCACCGTTAATTGTTTTGGTATCGCCGGGCAGCTGATAGGAATACATATTTTCTGCATTGAACATTTTGATAAGAGGCAGAAAGGTAGTTACATCGCTCAGCCCGATATTGGTATCAATATACTTGGAAGCCTCACTGAAAAGTTCCGGCGCTTTGAGAATATACTGCGGTTTCAGTTTCTGTTCCACCAAGGCTTTCAAAAATTGCTGCTGGGCTCTCTGACGTCCCAAATCCTGATCGGCATACCCCTTCCGGAACCGGCAGAATTGTTCCGCCTTGTCACCATCCAGCACCTGAACGCCCGGATAAAGGTCAATATGCAGATTCTGAGCCGGATCGTCATACTTCATTCTCTGGGGCACGTCAATCTCTACACCCCCCAGAATATCTATAATCTTTCCGAATCCCTCCGGGTCAACCACTGCATAATAGTGAATCGGAAGATTCACGATTTCTTTTATTTTTTGGATCGCCAGTTCCTGCCGTTTACCCTTTTCTCCAAACGCATAAGCCGCATTCAGCTTTTGCGTCTTATTATTGATGGTAATCTTGGTGTCCCTTGGCAGAGAGAGCATATTTAACATATTGCGCTCCTTGTCAAAGGAGGCAATGATCATGGTGTCTGTCAGCAAACCGCCCTTGTCGGTAGCCATTAAAAGGACATTTACCCTTTTTTCTTTGTTCTGCTTGGATACCATGCCTCCGTCCCCGTCTCCATTGATAAAATAACTGGAGGCGTAAATGGCACCCAGCACGGTTGTGCAGATAACAGCAGCCAATAAAACAATTTTTATGTATTTCTTGAAATTCATCGATTCGGTTCAGCTCCATATTTTTCTTTTCGTTTGCGTAACAACTTTGACTTTTGGTTTTAGCCAGTCACTATTCTATTATAACATATCAGTCTTGAAATTCAACTTTTTTTTGTTCCATTCACAAAAGCAGCGGATCCTCCGCAAATAATCTGCGGAGGATCCGCTGCTTAAAAAAGATAGTATCGATAGCACTATGCCGCCGCGTCCGCGGAGTTTCCGGCAGGCTGATTCAAAAATTTTTCCCGGATCAGCGCGTCCGTCTTCTCCTGATCAGGCAGGAAATACCACACGCCGTCAATCACCTTGTCTTCCCCAGGCATATAGTACATGTTCGTATTTCCATTATTGATCGATTTGATAAACGGCAGAAAGCTGGCGATATCCCCAATTCCTACATTGGTATCCAGATTTGCCGATATCTCCTGAAAGATACTGCCGATTTTAAAGAAATATTCCGGTTTCAGCTTCTGATCGATCAGTGCTTTTAAAAATTGCTGCTGAGCCATAGAACGCTCGTAATCCTGATCCACATATCCTTTTCGGAAGCGGCAAAATTGTTCCGCTTTGTCTCCATCCAGCACCTGCAGCCCGGGATACAGATCGATATGCAAATCCTGCTCCGGATCGTCGTATTTCATCCGCATGGGCACATTAATCTCCACACCGCCCAAAATATCCACAATATTGCGAAAGCCTTTGGTGTTTACCACAGCGTAATAGTGAATCGGAAGATCGATAAACTCATTGATCTTGCGGATCGTCAGCTCTTGCTGCTGTCCCTTTTTTCCTAACGCGTAAGCGGTGTTCAGCTTATAAGGCTTTTCATTGATCATGACCCGGGTATCCCGCGGAACCGCTATGATATTGAGCATTTGGCGCTCCTTGTCATAGGATGCGATCATCATACTGTCCGTATGCACGCCGCCCAGGTCCGTAGCCATCAAAAGAACATTTATCTGTTTGCTGTCCCCCTCCAGGGTAGCTGTTCCCTGAAGCAGCTGGGATTCATCTATCTCTGGTTCCTCCTCCACCGCATAATTGATAAAATACCGGGAGGCAAACACGCCTGCCGAAGCCAGCAGAAAGATACCCAGACTGAACGCTGCTATTTTAAGCACTCTCTTTTTCATATTCTTCACCCTATGATAAATTTTTCAAATGATTCAAAACATATTTATCATAGCATAGCGCTTTTGGAATGTCTATCCTTTCTTTGTAAACATTTTGCAAACATTTCTATTCCAACTCGAAGGCACCGGTATATAACTGATAATATTTTCCTTTTTCGTCAATAAGCTGCTCATGCGTTCCCCGCTCGATAATTCTGCCCAGCTCCAGCACCATGATGACATCCGAATTGCGTACGGTTGACAGCCGGTGCGCAATGACAAAAACCGTACGTCCATGCATCAAACCGTCCATTCCCTGCGCCACGATAGATTCCGTTCTGGTATCAATACTGGAGGTAGCCTCATCCAGAATCATGACCGGAGGATCTGCCACCGCCGCGCGGGCAATGGCAATCAGCTGGCGCTGTCCCTGGGAAAGGTTGGCGCCGTTTCCGGATAGCTGGGTATCATATCCGTTGGGAAGCATCCGGATAAACTCATCCGCATTGGCCAGCTTCGCCGCCCGAATAATCTCCTCATCCGTGGCATCCAGTTTGCCGTACCGAATATTTTCCTTCACTGTACCGGTAAACAGATTTGTTTCCTGCAGTACAATTCCCAGCGACCTTCTCAAGTCGCTCTTTTTTATCTTATTGATATTGATTCCATCGTACCGTATTTTCCCGTCTTCGATGTCATAAAACCGGTTAATCAAATTGGTGATTGTGGTTTTCCCTGCCCCGGTAGCCCCCACAAAGGCTACTTTTTGACCAGGCTGAGCATAGAGGGTTACATTGTGCAGAATCGTCTTTCCAGGATCATAGGCAAAATCCACGTCAAAGAAACGAACGTCTCCCTGGACTCTTGTATAAGTGACTGTCCCGTCCCCGTGGGGATGCTTCCAAGCCCAGATTCCAGTGTGCTCGGTGGTTTCTGTCAGCTGTCCGTTCTCCAGTATTGCGTTTACCAGCGTAACGTACCCATCATCCTGTTCCGGCTCTTCGTCCATCAGATCGAAAATACGCTGTGCTCCGGCCAGCGCCATAACAATAGAGTTCATCTGCTGAGAAATCTGATTGATGGGCTGTGAAAAGCTTTTGGAAAGCTGAAGGAAGGAAGCGATCATGCCAAGGCTGATCCCGCCAAATCCAATGATAGACATAGCTCCTCCCAGAACGGCAATCAAAACATACTGCAGATTCCCCAGATTATTCATAATAGGCCCCATAATATTCGCAAATTTGTTGGCCTTATAGGCATTTTCAAACAGCGACTCATTCAGTCCGTCAAATTCCTTCTTGGCTTTCTCTTCATGACAAAATACTTTGACGACCTTCTGCCCGCCGATCATCTCTTCAATGAAACCATTCATTTTTCCAAGTGCCTGCTGCTGTTTCACAAAATGGGTACCGCTTTTGCCCGCTACCTTTCGCACCACCACAAGCATGACAGCAACACACAGAAGGACCAGAATGGTCAATGGGATACTCATCACAATCATGGCACAGAGCACGGCGGCCACTGTGATAACAGAATTGAACAATTGAGGAATGCTCTGTGAAATCATTTGCCGCAGCGTGTCGGTATCATTGGTATAATGACTCATAACATCCCCATGAGAATGCGTATCAAAATATTTGATTGGCAGTTCCTGCATATGGTCAAACATATTATCCCGGATGTCTTTGAGGACATTCTGGGAGATCGTCACCATCAGCCGGTTATAGCAGAGAGTGGAAACAACGCCGGTCAGATAAATCATTCCCATTATGAGAATTGCTTTCAGAAGTCCGGTAAAGACAGGGGAGGGATCCAAAAGCAGCGGTGAAATATAATCGTCGATCAGTACCTGAATAAACATAGATCCCGCAACGTTGGCCACAGCGCTTATCAAAATGCAGACAAGGACGATGAGAAACTGTAGCTTATGCCCGGCCGTCACATATTTCATCAGCCGTCTCAAGGTACCTTTTTTCTTATTCATGGATAATTCCTCCTTTCACCTGGGAGGTATATACTTCTTGATAGATCGCATTATCCCGCATCAGCTCTTCATGGGTTCCAAACCCATTAATTCCTCCATTATCCATCACAATAATTCTATCCGCATCCTCCACCGAGGAAATACGCTGCGCAATAATAAATTTCGTTGTGTTGGGGATCTGTTCCTGAAATGCTCTGCGAATCAATGCGTCGGTTTTCATATCCACAGCACTGGTGGAGTCGTCCAGAATGAGAATCTTTGGTTTTTTCAATAGTGCCCTTGCGATACACAGTCTCTGCTTCTGTCCTCCGGAAACATTGGCACCGCCCTGCTCAATATAAGTATCGTAGCTATCCGGGAAACTGCGTATAAATTCATCTGCCTGTGCCAGCTTACAGGCGTGTATCATCTCCTCATCGGTCGCGCTCTCATTTCCCCAGCGCAGATTTTCTTTGATGGTTCCCGAAAAGAGAGTATTCTTCTGCAATACCATAGCAACCTCATTGCGCAGGGTTTCAACATCATATTGCCTTACGTCGATACCTCCCACCTTGACAGTACCCTCCGTCACATCATACAAGCGGGGAATCAACTGCACCAAAGTGGTTTTTGCGGAACCGGTTCCTCCTATAATTCCAATGGTTTGCCCGGATTTGATATCCAGATTCACCTGATGGAGACAAAGCTTTTCTTTTGATTTTGCATAACTGAAACTGACATTTTCAAACTGAACCGCACCGTTCGGTACTTTCCGAACCGGATTTGGTCCATTGTGCAGATCGCTCTGCTCCTGCAGAATTTCATCGATCCGTTCCGCAGATGTTCTGGCAATTGTAATCATGACCAGAATCATAGAAACCATCATCAGGCTCATTAAAATCTGCAGTGTATAAGAGATCAGACTGGTAAGCTGCCCGGTTGTCATCGTGGAGGCCACAATCATCTTTGCACTGAGCCATGAAATCAGAAGGATCGTGGAATAAACACACAGCTGCATCAAAGGCATGTTGTAGGCGATTGTTTTTTCCGCCTTGGTGAAGTCCCGGTAAATCGAATCGGAAACCTCGTTGAATTTCTTTTTTTCATGTTCTTCCCTTACATAAGATTTCACAACACGGATTCCAAGCAGGTTTTCCTGCACGACATTATTCAGCCTGTCATAGGTTTTAAAAACCCGTTTAAAAATCGGATGGGCATACCGTATGATCAGATATAACCCAAGTGCCAGCACTGGGACAACTCCCAGAAAGATCACTGCAAGTCTGGAATTGATGGTAAACGTCATAATCAATGAAAATATCAGCATCAGCGGTGCGCGGACAGCGATGCGGATAATCATCTGATAGGCGTTCTGTATATTGGTGATATCTGTTGTCAGCCGTGTGACAATCCCGGCTGTTGAATATTTGTCTATATTAGAGAAGGAAAAGTTCTGAACCCGGTAAAAGACATCCCTGCGCAGATTCTTTGCAAACCCTGCCGAAGCCCTGGCCGCATACTTTCCCGCCAATACTCCGCACAGCAACGCCAGCAATGCGAAAACAACCAGCATCGCACCATATTTATATATATTGGAGATATTCCCCACATTGATTCCTTCGTCAATCAGGAATGCCATAAAAAATGGAATAATAACCTCCATAAGCACCTCAAATGTAACGGTTACCGACGTCAGAATCGAATCTTTCTTATATTCTCTGACACAGGCCGCAAGCCGTTTAATCATAACAACACTCCAATCTTTTTCTGTCTCAAATTTCCGAAAATAGGTTTCACTTTCTGACCACATCTCCTCCTGCTATCTCAAATTCTGTTTGATTTTTTCCGCTATGGCCATAAACTGTTTGATTTCTTCCTCCGACAATCCTCTGGCTGCCTGCTGTTCAATAATTTGAAGTTTTTCCGCAATTTTTTCATGCTGGGTTAGGGCTTGGGGCGTCAAAGAAAGTTTTTTCAGCCTGGCGTCAAAATCTGCAGTCTCCCTTTCTAAAATTCCTTTCTCTTCCAGTGCTTTTAAAAACCTGGAGGCGGTGGAACGGCGGATGGAAAATCTCTCTTCAATGTCCTTCTGATAGATTGCCTTATCCCTGTTTTCATAGAGATAAGCAACAATTCCCGCCTGCATGCCTGTCAATCCAAACCGGTCCGGAGGAGGCGCGTACTCAAATACCTTCCTCTTCAACAGGTTGGAAAGCGTTCTGATTTGATAACCGATTTCATTTCTCATCCTCACCCCTCCTTTTTGTTAGCATGCTTACATTATATCTCTGTCTCGTGTTCATGTCAACCGTATGAAGAAAATCAAAAATGAACTTTCTGTGAATAGGACGCAGCTATTTGCAAAGTGAATATGTAGAAGCAAAGATATGCTTTCACATGCCATTATGACAATATTTTTCCGATTTTTGCAAAATTATCGGGAATTGCTCATATAAATTTTATCCAAAATTTCTATTGAAAAATTCCGGATTTTCCGTTATACTTATGTTATCATTAACGCGTATAATGGTTCAGCGTGAAATCGAGATTGATTTCACGCTTTCTTTTTGGCTTAAAACAAATTTAGAATGAAATAAAAGGAGAACGCATATGGAATTTTACATGAAATTACCGAGAAACAAAAAAGAATTCGCACTGTTTATGGCAGTCATCTCAATCCTGTCCGTGAATATCATTGCACCGCTTATCACCTGCTTTGAATTTGGATTTCACCTGCATGTATGGGCGGATGTTTTAAAAGTGATACCATTTCTATGGTTGAGTGTCATCGCATTGGTTCTCATTACCTATAAACCAGCTGAATGGCTGACATCAAAAATCGTAGCGGAGGGTGACAGCTTTTGTTCACACATTACCATCAATATTTTGTGTACTGTCTTTTTGATGTCTATCTTTTTGACCGTAATCGGCAGCCGGCAAATCTCCTGGGAGCCAATCCTTCTGTTCTTCTATAAATGGCCTCGGAATTTTGCAATATCCTTTGCAGTGGAAGCAATCATCGCTCAGCCTATCGCCCGGGCGGTCATTCTAAAATTACATCAGATAGAAGAGATAAGACGTAAATCTTAAAAATTTTAAAAGCGCACCGCAATACAATGCAGTGCGCTTTTTCTCATTCTTTTGTGCTTTCTTCTGAGGATTTCAGGTGTTCCTGAGATGCTATCTCTTCCTTTTGCACATCCTTTTCGACCTCATCGGCCAGCAAGTCTTCCTGCTCTTCCTTTTCATAAGGGAAGATTACCATGAATTCTTCCTCGTCCAGTTTTTCTTTCTCCAAAAGGGCCTGTGCAACCTCATGCAGTTTTTGAATATTGGTTTCCAATAATTCCTTGCATTTTTCATAAGCGGTATCAATGATGGATTTGATTTCCTCATCAATTTCTGCCGCAATACTTTCGGAATAGTCTCGTGTCTGGCCAAAATCCTTGCCAATAAAGACTTCATCGTGGCCGGTGCCAAAACAGCGGGTTCCCAGCCTGTCGCTCATACCATATTTTGTGACCATATCCTTCGCAATTTTGGTCGCACGCTGAATGTCATTGGATGCTCCTGTGCTGATGTCATCCAAGATCAACTTTTCAGCGACACGTCCGCCCAGCAGAGCAACAATCTCCTCCTCCATCTCGATTTTGGAGGAATAGCTCTTATCATGGGAAGGCAGAGAAAGGGTATATCCCCCCGCCATTCCTCTGGGGATAATGGAAATCTGATGTACTTTGTCCTGAGAAGGCAGGAGCGCTGTGACAATCGCATGGCCTGCCTCGTGATATGCGGTCAGGCGTTTTTCTTTTTTGGTAATTTTTCTGGATCTCTTTTCCGGCCCGGCAATGACTTTGATCATTGCCTCCTCCAAATCCCGGTTGCCGATCAGCTTGCGGTTTCCTCTTGCCGTAAGCAAAGCAGCTTCATTCAAAAGATTTTCCAAATCTGCCCCGGTAAAGCCCTGAGTGGTCTTTGCCAAAACCTTAAAGCTTACATCCGGCTCAAACTTTTTCCCGCGCGCATGAACCTTCAAAATTTCTTCTCTGCCCTTGATATCAGGATAATTTACAACAATCTGGCGGTCGAAACGTCCGGGACGCAGCAGTGCAGGATCCAGAATATCAGGACGATTGGTGGCTGCAATTACAATAATATTTGTATTGGATGCAAATCCATCCATCTCCACCAACAGTTGGTTTAATGTCTGTTCTCTCTCGTCATGTCCACCGCCCAAGCCAGCACCTCTATGCCGGCCGACAGCATCAATCTCGTCAATAAAGATGATGCAGGGAGCGCTCTTTTTCGCTTGTTCAAACAAATCTCTCACACGGGACGCGCCGACACCCACATACATTTCCACAAAGTCAGAACCACTGATACTGAAAAAGGTAACGCCTGCTTCGCCTGCAATGGCTTTTGCCAGCAATGTTTTACCCGTTCCGGGAGGGCCTACCAAAAGTACGCCCTTAGGCACCCTCGCACCGATTTCCGTAAATTTGGAAGGATCTTTTAAGAAATCAACGATTTCACTCAAGTCCTCCTTTTCTTCGTCAGCGCCTGCAACGTCGGCAAAGGTTACCTTATTTTTATCGGTATCCGCCACTTTCGCGCGGCTCTTTCCAAAGGACATCGCTTTTCCTCCGCCGCCCTGGGACTGTTTCATGAAGAACATCCAGAAGAATACGGCAACCAAAACGATTCCCAGAGGCGGAATCAAAGTAACCCACCAGGGCATTCCAGGTGAGACAGGTGTTGTGATATCCAGCGTTTGCTTGAGTATCTGTTCATTGATAGCAGCCCCTGCGTCACGGTATAGAATATCCTTGCTTGGAATATCAACCTCCGCCTTCTTATCATTGTTATAAATAATATAGGCCTTGTTGGATTCGGTAATTTCCATCTGCTTGATTTGCCCGGAATGAATATCCCTCACCAGCTGGGAATAGGTCTTCTGATCCATCTTGTTATTGTTAGTCAGCAAAAAGACCATCGAAATAAACAAAACAAACATTAGCAGATAGAAACTGATCTCTTTTACGTATTTTTTCAAACGTCCAAACCTCCTCGTGCGAAAAAAACAGCGCACCATGCCTTACAAATCAAATTATGATAATTCTAACATATATTTTCCAAAATTACAACATTCGTTTCCGTATAATATTGTTACCTATTTTAAGCATTTCAAACCGAACAATAAAACTATTCGTAAATTTCACGTTTCAAAATTCCGATATAGGGCAGGTTTCGGTATTTGTTGTCATAGTCCAATCCATAGCCGATGACAAATTCGTCCGGAATATCAAAACCGATGTAATCTACCTTTACATCCGCCTTTCTGCGTTCCGGCTTATTGAGCAGTGTGCATATTTTCAAGCTTTTTGGATTGCGTTTTAACAGCATTTCCTTCAGATAGGACAGAGTGATTCCCGAATCGATAATATCCTCTATAATCAAAACATTTTTTCCGCTGATGTCAATATCCAGATCCTTTAAAATTTTTACGGCACCGGAGGACTTGGTGGAAGCTCCGTAGCTGGATACCGCCATAAACTCAAGCTCCACGCTCTTTTCAATCTCCCGCACTAAATCGGCCATAAAGATAACAGATCCCTTGAGTATACCAATGGCGATAATCGGTTCACTCTCATCAAAATCTGTTGAAATCTTTTTTCCCATCCGGGCAATTCTCTCTTTCAGCTGCTCCTGAGACAATAGAATTTTTTCGCAGTCACTGTGCATCATCATAGGTTATCTCTCCTGTTTTTCAATGGTTATAATATAATATTGCTTTCCGTTCTGCCGGACCTCATTTTTATAAAAACCCGCCATCCATACAATCTCATCCTGATAAGTGATAAAAGGCCAAGCATTCCGCATGGAACGGGGAATTTTCTTATCTATAAAAATATCCTTTACCTTCTTGCTTCCGGTTCCCGGAAGCTGCATGCTGTCTCCCTCTCTCCGGGAACGAACCGTAATCCGTCCGTCTGCCGGAAGAGACAAAAGGTTTTTTCCCGCTTCCTTCTGGGAGGAGAGCCTCGCGCTGATACGAAAACCAGTCTCTGCGAACAGATGGGAAAAGCCATCGGTAATCGCAAAGGAAAACGTCTTTTCTGCAGAAGACCGCGGGTGCATAACAAAAGAATCATACCGGATTTCAGCCAGGATTCCTCCGGGTAGAGATATCTGTTTTCCCGTTTGATTGGCCAAAAGTTTTTCCGCCGCCTTGATATGATGATACGCAAGCCGCTTCCCTGCCAGTTTTTGATAGGCCTTCCGAATCAAGCGGGAGCGAATTGCCGGCTCCTCGTGTTGGAGTTCTTTTTTGGAAAACCTCGCCTCGCCATCCCAAATCTTACAGAGGGATGCAAAACGCGTTTCCGCCCTTTTTTCAAGGCAGGCACAGTCCTCCGAGGCAAGGGCGGAAAGCCGGAAAAGTGCCTCCTTTATCCCCGGATTATATTCCCTTTCAAGGCAGGGAAGCAACTCATTGCGGATTTTGTTGCGGGTATAATCGCAGGAAAAATTGGTTTCATCCGTCACATAAACCTGACTGATTTGATTTAGATAATCCAGAATTTCTGCCTTGGAAACACAAAGAAGGGGACGTATCACGCCATCCTCTCTCACCGGCAGAATCCCTTTGAGCCCCTCCGTACCACAACCCCGTAGCAGTCTTAAAAGCACGGTCTCCGCCGCGTCGTCTTTATGGTGTGCCGTCGCAATGACATCGCAGCAAAGTCTTTTGCGGTACTTCTGAAAAATCCGGTACCGCTCCTGCCGGCCTGCATCCTCCAGGGAAATGTTCTTCCTGCGGCTGACCTCAGCCACATCCGCCCGCTCTGCAAAAAACAGAATCTCCCTTTTCCTGCACAGCTCACGGGAAAAAGCTTCATCCCTCTGCGCATCCTCCCGCAGCATATGGTTGACATGAACAGCGGCTATCTGGATAGACGGATCCCGGGAGGCCATATCATGCAATAAACATAAAAGGGCAACCGAGTCCGCACCGCCGGAAAGTCCGACCAGGACCCTGCCGCCATTTTGAAGCATCTGATATTCATCCATGAAAGCGCTTACTTTAGTAAGGAACATCATGGGAAATCTCCTTGTTATAGAACGTAGTGTATTCACCAAGCCAGACCAGTTCCACCTTGCCGGTAGAACCGCCCCTGTTTTTTGATATATAGCAGTCACAGATATTTTTACGCTCGGTCTCTGCATTATAATATTCTTCCCGATATAAAAACATGACAATATCCGCGTCCTGCTCAATCGCACCGGATTCCCTCAAGTCGGAAAGCCGCGGTACAGGGTCGTCCTTTCTCTGTTCCGCCGCCCTGGACAGCTGGGACAACGCGATGACAGGAATCGACAGTTCCTTCGCAAGAATTTTCAAAGAACGGCTGATCTCTGAAATTTCCTGCTGCCGGGATTCCTTTCCAGAACCCTGCATCAACTGCAGATAGTCAATGATAACCAAACCAATATTCCGCTCCAGCTTCAGCCGCTTACATTTCGCCCGAAGCTCGGTAACGGAAATAGCTGAGGTATCGTCAATATAAATCGGGGAAGCCGCAATCGGCTCAAGCAGATCGATAAAGCGCCCCAACTCCTCCGCATTAATATCGCCGGTCTTTAATTTCTGGGAGCTGATTTTTGCCTCGGAACAGATGATACGGTTTACCATCTCCTCCTTCGCCATTTCCAGATTAAAAATCGCCACAGGAATATTGCCGCGGATTGCTGCGTTCTGCGCAATATTGACCGCTAAACTGGATTTCCCCATACCCGGCCGAGCCGCGATCAGAATCAGCTGACCGGGCTGCAATCCCAGAAGTACACTGTCCAAATCGGTATAGCCGCTGGAAATGCCGGAAATCTTATTTCCGTTTTTCATCAGCTCCGACAGACGGTTATAATTTTCATAAATGATGGGTTTAATATGGGAAACTCCCTGGGAATCACGGTTTTGTGCCACATCAAATATCTTCTGCACCGCGTATTCCATCACATCATTGGCTTCTCCGTTGTTTAAGCATGCCTGTTCAATATCCTTGGAGGCGTCAATCAAACTGCGGATTTCCCATTTTTGTTTGACGATCTCCGCGTAGGAGAGAACATTCAGAGCAATAGGCACATTGGTGATGATCTCCTGCAGGTATATCTTGCCGCCAACCGCATCATACACATCATTTTCAATCAGCTTTTCCCCCAGCGTCACCACATCGATAGGCTTATTGCTGTTAAAAAGCTCCACAATCGCTGTGAAAATCAGTTTGTTTTTTTCTATGTAAAAATTGTGGGGGGCAACCGCCTCCAGCACCTCCGGCAGGCAGGAGGGCTTGATTAAAATCGAACCGATAATGGCCTGTTCCGCTTCGCTGGAATATGGCACCTCTCTCCCGATTTCCATATGGCTTCTCCTTACTTTTAGAGCTCTTTGATCGCAACGGTAAAGGTCGCGGTAACTTCCGGATGAATTTTTGCTTCCACCGTATAGTTTCCGATATTTTTGATGGGATCGCTCAAAATGATTTTGCGCTTATCGATCTCTACCTTTAATTCTTTTTTCACCGCTTCCGCAATATCCATCGTTGTCACAGAACCAAACAGTCTGCCTCCATCTCCGGCTTTTGCCTGCAGGGAAACCGTCTTATCCTGAATTGCTTCCCTAATTTGCTGTGCGTTGTTCCATTCCACTTCCCTGCGGTGCGCCTGTGCGCTCTTCTCGTTGTTCAGCTTGTTCATATTATCGTTGGTCGCAGGAGCCGCCAATCCTTTTTTCAGCAAAAAGTTGTTGGCATACCCATCACTGACATTGATGACATCGCCTTTCTTGCCCTGCGCTTTCACGTCTTTTAATAAAATTACTTTCATGATATCTCTCCGTTCTATGTGTTGTTGTTTTCAAGATAGTGATCAATCGCCTTTTCCAGTTCCGCGGTAACCTCCTCCAGCGTTTTTCCGGAAACTTCGGTTCCAGCGGCAAGCTGATGCCCTCCGCCCCCCAACTGCTCCATAATCACCTGGACATTGACATCTCCCACAGAACGGGCGCTTATTTTCGTAATATGATTATAATGGTAGAGAACAAATGTCGTGGTGATGCCCTTGATATTTATCAGATCATCCGCCGCCTGGGCGATAATAGTGAGATCTTCCAGCTCACTGCCTGAGGAAGCGCTGATGGCAATCTGATCCCGGTAAATCTTTGCATTCCGCACCATGCTGGAACGGATTAAATAGGTATCCAGATCACATTTCACCATTTCCTTTGCGGCGATAGGATCCAACCCTGCCCTCCTTAAAAAGGAGGCGGCCTCAAAGGTTCGCACACCGGTTTTAAAAGCAAAATTCTTGGTATCAACCAGTATCCCTGCATACAGGGAATCGCATTCTACCTTGGTCAGTTTTACCTTGTCATCAATGTATTGCAGCATCTCAATGATTAACTCGGAAGTAGAAGATGCATAGGGCTCATGATAACAAAGCACTGTATTGGTGATAAAGTCTGCACTTTTGCGGTGGTGGTCAATCAAAACAATACTCTCCGCCATATCCACCAGTTCCGGGAAAGACACCACACTTTTCTTGTGGGTATCCAGAATCACGAGAACCGCATCGGAATTCATCATCATCTCCGCCTGATATTTCGAGATAAACGTATCGTTGTACTCGTCGTCGCTGTCGATACGTTCCTTCATATTGTGAATAGAAGGATTGATGGTGTCCAGCGCAATGTAACAATTCTTGTTCAGGGTCCTGACAGCACGGTAAATTCCCAGCGCAGCTCCCAGCAAATCCGGATCGGGATTTTTATGTCCAATGACGATCACATTTTTTTTGCTCTCGATCAGTTCCCTGAACGCAAAGGAAATCACCCGCGCACGAACCTTGGTGCGCTTTTCCGTCTCCTTGGTGTTTCCCCCATAATAGGAAAATCCATCCTTATCCTTAATGACAACCTGGTCTCCGCCACGGCCCAGGCACATGTCCAGTGCCGCCTTTGAATACTCATCCGCCGTCATCGGATTTTCATCGGATACACCGATTCCAATACTCAATGTAACCGGAATGCTCAAATCCATATCAATATTTTTTACGCTCTCCAAAATTTCAAAGCGGTTGTTCTTCTTATATTCTTTTAAGTATTTTTCCTGGATCAGCAGGATATAGCGATCCTTTTCCAGTTTCTTGATGTAACCGGATATGTTTTTTGCCCACTGGAAAATCAAATTATCTATCTTTGCGGTCAGCTGTGCGATATCGCTTCCGATTAAACCGGAGATGCTCTCCTCGTAGTTATCTATGACGATGGAGGCATATGCCAGCCGTTCGTTTTCATACTTTTCCTCCAGCTGCGCATACTGTGTGATGTCCACCCAATAAAGCAGAGCCCATTTTTTTGATTTTTCCTCCTGAAAATTTTCTACCGAACCAACCACGTTGTACTCCCGATCGTTTAACCGGCAGGTGAAATTCAGTTCCTTCCGTCCCTTTTCATAGGTCAGCTTAGGAAAATCAGGCACAACGTCAGTGATCTTTTCGGTGGAGATAATCCGCTTTCCCAGAATGTCACAAAATTTATCGTTTCCCCAGATCATCTGATTCTTTTCTGTCAGAATGACCAAAGGGAAATTGCTGTTCACAATAAAATTCTTTGTGATGGAATCGCTGGAAAGATACACATCTTCAA
The DNA here is from genome assembly GCF_018918095.1 of Acetivibrio sp. MSJd-27. Lineage (GTDB taxonomy): Bacteria > Bacillota > Clostridia > UMGS1840 > HGM11507 > HGM11507. The sequence goes on from NZ_JAHLPV010000013.1 coordinate 51,249, forward strand.
TAAAGTCAGACAGCTTCCGATTCTTCTCACTGGTAAAAACCGTCTGACACAGGATGACAAGAATAATAATTCCCAGCTGTATAATCCCAAGAACGGGATTATATATAAACATTAACAAGGCGAATATGACAATGAGGAAATATACAATCATCAGTTTTGAATTGATCATCCCTGTGATTTTCCCCAACAGGTTATGCTTCATTTTGGTTACTCCTTTAAAAAGGGCACTGATTTTAAGTTTATACCGAAAAGCAAGAGGTCTCCCGCCGAATCGTTGCATAGCGGGGCAATGCTCCTTATGAAACAAAACAAAATGCTTTGCAAAAGCATTCTGCAAACGTTTCAATCCTGCGAAACGAGGGCTGCTTTCCTCCGCTGCTCATAAATTCGCTTCAACCGCTTACAGAAACAGGAAACATTGCTGACAAGGTTATATTAAATTATACCACAACGGATTCTTCCAGTCAAATAAAACCTCAGAAATGAGAATCCTTTCGCAATGCAAGCCTTCTTATCGGAAACTCCTATCCCACGATCTCTCCGTCTCGCATCCGAATCGCCTGGGTAAACAGTCTTTGATGCTCCATATTATGCGTTACCATGATAATGGTGTACCCCTGCCTGTGCAGGTTTTGAAACAAATTCATCACCGTCTCGCCCGACTTGGAATCCAAATTTCCAGTTGGTTCGTCCGCAATGATCAGTCTGGAATCATTGACGATAGCGCGGGCGATGCTAACTCTTTGCTTTTGTCCTCCGGAAAGTTCCTGCGGCCTATGGTTCATCCGGTCGGACAGTCCCACCTGTCCGAGCGCCTCCCTGGCGGATTCCACTCTCTGTTTCGGCGGCACATTTCCGTATTGCATGGGAAGCATCACATTCTCCAGTGCCGTCAAATTATCCAGCAAATGAAACGACTGAAATACAAAGCCGATGCTTTGATTCCGAAACCGTGAGATCTCCCTGTCTTTCATTTGAAACAGATTTTTGCCATTCACCAGCACTTCACCGTCTGTAGGCTTCTCCAGGCCGGCCATGATACTCAAAAGAGTGGATTTCCCGCTTCCCGAATCACCGATGATACCCGCAAAGGACTGATTTGGGATCTCCAGGTTAATATCTTTTAAAATCAAAAGTTCCCTGTTCTTCAGCTGATATGTCTTTGTAATATGATTGACCGTGATCATATTTTTCTCTCCTGTCTGCCTTCCGGCTTTCATTGTATCTGTTCCGAAAAAAAGAGAGCCCGTTAAATATAAAACGAGCTCTCTATATCACATGCTGTTTTCCAACTTCATATCATATATTCTCACGGATGAACCGTTTTGAAAGCTCTATTTACACCTAGCGAACTCTACACTATTATCTTAAATCAATTCAATTGAAAAATACATGGAAATTATTTCATTGTATCTTCCACTCTCTGTTCCAGCATGAACATTGTTACCGTTCCCCTTGCAATTGGAAGACCATCCTCTGTTATCTCCACATCATAGACACCTGTGCTTCGGCCTTGATGTATCTTCTTGGCAACCGCCTTTAGGGGAAGCCCTCTTGTCGCCGATTTGATGTAGGAGATGCTGCTGTTTAAAGTGACGCAGATATGCCCGCTGGTCATGGCGGCTGTCCCCGCAACCGAATCCGCCATGGTAAACAGAAGACCTCCGTGGATATGGGGGAACCCAATATTGCTGTTTGAGGTGCCGGACGGAAGAAGCTCTGCTTCCGCAAAGCCCGGACCACATTTTTTTAATACAATTCCATTGGAATAACCGAACGCATTCTTCTCATTGATGTAATTGATAAATTTCTGATAGTCCATACTTATATCTCCTCGGTCCGTATGGGGGGTTTTTGTCTTTTCTGCTCCAGCAGATCCGGCAGAATCGTCGTAAGTGAGCCCGATAGAATCAGAAGAATCCCCAGAAACATATGCAGAGGAATCGCCTCACCCAAAATGACAAGCGCGAGCACCGGAGCAAGGGCTGGCTTAAAGAAAAACACTAGGGAGGCCGTATTGGCAGAGGCCGCTTCCATTGCCAGAAAATAAGCTGCGTATCCGATTCCCGTAACTCCCACAGCTATGTATAAAACCGTCAGGATATTGTCCGGCGTATAGCCAGCCAGCAAAGGTATGTCCGCAAACGTCTCCATTCCATGAGCCGTTATAAAATCGGCTATCGGACCAATCTTGGTCAAAACAGCCAGCAAAAGCATTTCCAAGCTGCCAAATAAAAAGCTAAAACAGGTTACAACAACTCCTCCGAACTGACGGCATTTCTTTTTACCAAGCACGCCGTACAATGCAAAGGTAACAGTGGCCAAAACCGTAAACAGCAATCCTGCTCCGTCAATCTCCATCTGAAAGGGATTGATGATGGCGATAATACCCGCAATCTCTAAAATGAGGGCGGCAATATGCCTTTTTGTGATAGCTTCCCGCAGAATAAAATAGGCAAAAAACAGAACAAAAACCGGGTTGGAACTGAACAGCACCGCAACCACAGACGCCTTTACCCGCTCCACGGCCAGCTGATAAAAGGACATGCTGACAACAACCCCCATCAATCCAAGCAAAGCAAAATAGCCCAAGCTCTTTTTATCCAGTGAAATTTGTTTTCTTGCCAGAGCACGCAGCGCAAAAGGCAGAAGAACGATTCCGCCGACCAGAAAGCGCGTCAATGTCATCTGGATAGGATGAAATGCCCCCGCCAGTGTTTTTAAAGCAATCTCCATACTGCTGAACAGTATGGTCGCAATCAGAATGTACAAATACCCCTTTTTCAACCAACAGCATCTCCGTTTCTTCATTTTGTGTGATTCATTATAACAAATCAAATTCGCAAAATCAATGTGAAAGATGCACAATATCCAGCCATAAAAAAGTGTCCCGCCGTAACAGGCAGGACGCTTTTGGAAAGAAAAATCCTACTTCTGACAATTTTGATCTTTGAGCACACATGTCAAAAAGCTGTATAGGCTGATGACGGTATACACAAAAAAAGTGGTAACTAAAAATACAAGCACAACCAGAATCAAAAGATTTGTAAGGGCAAAAAGAATACTGATGACACTGCCGGCAAAAAGGGCAAGCGCTGCTACAAGCAAGCGTTTCCCGCATTGGCGAACACATTTGTCAATCGAAGGATCCTGCCTTAGCAGGCTGGAGCCTACTATCGTGAGCACCAAAAGTGAAAAACCGGCAAGACCAATGGCAATCCATGGTGCTATCAAAAATGATGTGATAAAATTTATAAATGCAATAATTGCAAATCCGATCCCCGCTAAAATACTTATGAGCAAACACAGAACATCATAATTTTTATCATGACACATATAAAACTCTCCTTTTATTATATTATTCGCCAAAGCCTGCGTTGTCCGCATTCAGCAAAACTGCACCGGCCCCTAAATTGATATCAATATAGTGGGCGTCAACACGAACTTTAAACCGCCTTCCGGATCTACACCCATCCTGCGGCATGCTTACACTGATATCCTCCGGCATGATAAAACGAATCGGCGCCACTCTAACATTGGTGCATCCCATGTTGTGATGAGCTGGAACCGTCATTATCTTCAGCCCCCGATGGTATTCTCTCTGAAAACAATCCAGTTCATAGAGCTGGACACTTAACGCAACCCGTTTGCCAGGACATATATTGCGCAGCGTAACGGTTAGGTCCAGAATTCTTCCCTGATTTTCTATCGGTCTGCTTAACTCAACTGTCTTTGCATCTTCACAAGACGTAAAGGCAATCTCATTTCTGGAACAGGGAGAAGACTTGCAAAAGGATTCTTTTGAACTTTTTGGGACGAATGATGTTTCTGCTTCCGATTGGGACTGCGCATTCATTTCAGAAAATTGATTTCCCAGCGATAATTTTCCTAAATTAATTTTATCCATAAATTTTGCTCCTTCCTTTACATACAATATAAATTATACTGTATGTAAAGGAAGGAGCAAATCTATAGAAATGCAATCGATAAAACCGGGATGTTGTAATTGTATTCCTGTCTGTGTACTATAATGGTATGCATGAAAACCGCTGTTTGATACAACTTGGCCATTTTTATCTGGCAGAAAAATAGATTTCTCACCTTCAGAACCGCTTTCCTTTCTCTTTCTCCAGGCATTCCCAGAATTGGATCTGAATAAGATCTCTTTTGTCAGGCTGATATACCGAACACTTTCCAGCTTAAATATAAATTAATTGAATTTTATATCATTTTAATATATTTCATCGAATCCTTTTACCATCTTAGTGTGAGCCATGCTATAATCTTTTCATAAAAACGTATCCACCACATTATCTTGAAAGGAAATCATGTTATGAAACCTATTGTTTTTAAAGGATCTGCTGCAGCGCTTGTAACGCCAATGGGGAAAGATTATGAAGTAAATTATGACACATTGGATAGAATCATTGATTTTCAGCTTTCAAACGGAACAGACGCTATTGTCGCAGCCGGCACAACCGGCGAATCCGCAACGCTCAGCGATAAAGAACATATCGCAATCATAAAATTCTGTGTGGAAAAGGTCAAAGGGGCAATTCCCGTTATCGCAGGCGTCGGAAGCAATAACACCCGGCATGCAGTGGAGTTATCCAAAGCCGCCGAAGCGTGCGGTGCCGACGCCCTGCTTCACGTCACTCCGTATTACAATAAAGCGTCGCAAAATGGGTTATATCTGCACTTTAAAGCATGTGCGGAATCCACTAACCTTCTGGTTATACTGTATAATGTTCCCACAAGAACAGGCGTTAATATTCTTCCTGAAACGTATCAGAAGCTATCCGCTATATCAAACATCGTTGCGGTTAAAGAGGTAAGCGGAAATTTTTTACAAATGAAAAAACTTCCGCATTGTGCGGTCGTTTACTATTTTCGGTGCAACATCGTTCGTCTTTGTCTTTCCGAAAACCTTTGAGGATTTTTCGCCGATTTTGAGTATGAGCTGATTTTCCGAATTATCTTTTTCTGTCCAACCGGCATAAAGCGTAAAACTCTTTGTTACCTTTCCGGAAAAATCATACTTTGTTTTGAGTTCCTTATCAGTATACCAGCCTGCAAAATCAAACCCTTCTTTTGTCGGTGCGGTCGGCTCTTTCATTGCCGTATTTCTTGTAACGCTCTGGCTTACCAGCTTACTTCCGCCGTTTGTTTCAAAGGTTACGGTATAGCGTGTCGTTCCGCCGCCTGTCGATTTTGAGTAGAGCTTAATCGTACCCGTTAATGTTTCGTAATTATCCTTATCGGCCGGGGTAAAGAGCCATTTGTAATATTTGTTCGCCTCAACAACGGTTGTCGTATCAAGGGGGGTTTCGCCGTCGTCAGCCACCCACATTACAGTTCCGTTTACGCTGAGGCTTGCGGCCTCCAGTGAAAGAAGTGCGTCTGCAAGCGTTTTTCCGGATTCTTTAATCAATGCGACACTCGGCTTACCTGTCGGCTTCGCCTTGTCGATTGTCCAGCTTATCTTGGCCGCATCGGTTGAGCCGTCACTCCAGGCAGTTTTCGGAGCAACTGTGATTTCGTATTTGCCGGCATTTGTTTGAACATTTCCGGAAATTGTCATCGTCTGCGAATCAAAGCCCTTAACCTGCGCAGTCTGCTCACTTCCTGTATAGACGTATGTACCTGTTACCGAAAGCGCCGATTTTTCAGGAGGCTCCGTAAAGTACAGCGTTGCTTTTTTTAATTCTTCATTGTCGTTGCCAATTACTACGTTTGCCCAAGCTGCTCTGCTTCCGCCGTAATAAATATCTGTCAAGCCGTCGACTTTGGCAAACGCTCTGTCATTTATATATTTTATACTTAACGGCAATTTCACAGAAGTGATTTCATCATGATAACTAAACGCACCTTCGCAAATTCCCACAGTGCCTTCCTGAACCTCAAAGTTTTCGGATAAATCTGCGTCATACCTTGTATATAAAAGCCAATTGTCGTGATAATAAACATCTTTTTTGGTTTTTATGTCACAAATAGAAGTATAATAAAATGCATAATCGCCTACAAAGGTTACGCTTTCGGGAATTTTGATATTCTCCAGTGCCTCACAGTTGTTGAACGAACTGTTTCCGATATATTCAACGCCTTCTGGCAAATCTGCTTTTTTAAGCTCTGTACACCAGGAAAATGCCCAGGTGCCGATCTTTTTAAGCGAGGACAAAAATGTTACCTCTGTAATATCCATATTTGCAAACGCACTGTCGCCGATTTCTTCAACACCCGACAAATTCACGGTTCTAAGGTTTTGATTGCCGCCAAACGCATATTCACTAACAGTTTTTACGGTTGCCGGTGCAGTAAAATCACTATCGGCTTTATTGACCGGATATGTAATTAAATTGGTCTTTCCCTTATCATACAACACCTCGTCCAAAGATGAATAATTTTTGTTTTCGGCACTCACCGAAATGCTTTCAAGTTTTCGGCCCCAGAACGCTCCACTTCCGATTGAAGTAATATGTTTCGGTACGGTGATGTTTTTCAGATTTTTACAGCCTGCAAATACGCTGTTTGCAATATGAGTAACGCTGTCTGCAACATTAATCACGTAATCGTTCGGAATATCGTCGCTTTTTGCGTCAACAATCCATTTTCCGACAATCAGCAGGCCGTTTGTATATTCAGCATTTTTGCTGCATTCGTAAAATGCGCTACCGCTCACCTCGGTCACGCTTTCGGGTATGGTATATCCAACAAGCGATTTACTTGCCGGGAATTTGTATAGTACGGTTTTGTCTTTGTTAAAAAGCACCCCGTCCAAAAATGAATATTCGGTGTTCTCCGCAGCAACGTCAATTTCTGTAAGCGCCGTGCAGCCGTAAAACAACTCCTCATCCACGTCAAGGTCAATGAGTGATGCCGGGATATTTATTTTGGTAAGACTGCTGCAATTTACGAATGTATTGCATGGAAGATATTCAATTCCGTCTGCCAAAGTAATATCGTTTAAGCTTGTGCAATTCCTGAAAACATCCCACGAGAGGTCCGTCACTTTATCAATATTGATTGTTTGAAGCGATCTACAGCCGGAAAAGGCATCGCTGTATATCTCTTTTACGCTGTCGGGAAGTACAACCTCTTTCAGCTTCGGCCATTCGTAAAAAGCATATGTACCTATTGTTGTCACACCGTTTTTAACAACAACCTTTTCAAGGCTGCTGTTGATTTCCTCATTTTCTCTCCAAGGCGCAACCTTACCGGTACCGACCACACTCGAACCGGGAGTATCGAAATAATTGTCCATTGCTCCCGTGCCGCTTATTGTAAGCGTTTTTGTTGATGAATCATATGTCCATGTTAAGTTTGTGCCGCAAGCTCCGCTTGCTGTGTCCTCGGCTTTACCGTACGTAATAATACTTTCATCTATTGAATATTTTTCTCCTTTTTCTATTGCTGCCCATTCTGCTTCACTTCCGATATAATAAACCTTATTTAAGTTTGTGCATTCTCTAAACGCTTGTTCGCCAATGCTTATTACACTGTTCGGGATGGTAACGCTTGTCAGGCTTTCGCAGCCATAGAAGGCTTTATTGCCGATGCTTGGCACGCCGTCCGGGATTGTTATGCTTGTTAAGCCGCTGCAGCCGTAAAATGCATAATTGCCTATTGATTCAACACCGGCTTCTATAACCACATTTTCAAGATTGTTTTTGATGCTGCTGCTTTTTACCCACGGTGGAACTGAGCCTGCCTCTTCATAATTGGTCATTTCGCCTGTTCCGCTTATCGTGAGCGTTTTTGCTGAGGAATCGTATGATCATGTCAGATTTTCGCCGCATGTTCCGGTGTCATCGGCAAAGGCTGCCATCGGCAGCAATGCAAACAGCATACAAAACACAATGACCGACGCCCATATTTGTTTCATTTTAATCATAATAAATTCCGCCTTTCTTTCAGTTTTCATTCTCCTTTAGTTTGAATTCAGCTCATACGCAAGATTTGAAAACATCGTCGCCGTTTCGGCTCTTGTCGGTGCAGCCTTCGGATAGATTGCATATTCATAACCGTCAAGTGAGTATATAAACATAATGTGGTGTTCATAGCACCATTCAACAGTTTTTTTTGCATAGTCTGCTATTTTCGGATAGTCATTATACGTTTGAAGCGCCTCAATCCAACTTTCATCAACCGACATATCAAGCCCCTTGCCCTCGGCATAGCGATAGAATACAGCCGCAATCTGCTCTCTTGTGACGGTATCGTCCGGCGAAAAGGTTGTATCCGCGGTGCCGTTTAAAATTCCGTTTGCCGCCGCCCATGCGACAGGCTTTTTGTACCAGTCCTCTGTCAAATCCGTAAACTTTGAGCTTTCACCCGAATCAGGACTTCCCGCAAGACGGTAAAACATTGTTGCAAACTGCGCTCTCGTAATCGTATCATCGGGGGAGAACGTGTCTGCACCGGTTCCCGTCATAATACCGTTATCAAGGCAGAACTCAATTCCGCTGTGATTCGGATCGCCGTCTGCACTCCGTATATCCTTGAATCTTTTCACCGCGCAGCTGTTTCCCTTTTCCTCACAGGTAAATCTGCCATCCGCAGCAGCGGTGGATTCGCCTTTTTCTATTGTTTCGCCCGTATCGATCAAAATGCACTTAAAACCGTTGTCTTTTGCATACTGCTCGGCCGCCGTGCCGCTATAGCATTTGATGACCAAATTTTCATTCCTTACATCATAATCGTCCACATAATCCCAGCCGAAAGCGTGCATATCAATCTGCGTTACGCTTCTCGGAATCGTAACCTCGTTTAGGTTGTTGCATCGGAAAAACGCCGCCTTGCCGATATGCTCGACGCCTTCTTCGATTGTGAGATTGGAAAGGCTTTCGCACCATGAAAAGGCATTATCGCCGATTTCCTTAACCGTGCCGGGAATGACAACATTATTCAGATTTTTGCACCAGTAAAATCCGAGTTTTGAAATAGATTTTAATGTTGACGGGAATTGAACCGAGGTAATGTCTGACATACCGAAAGCGTCTACCCCCATAAGAGTTGTTCCCTCGCGGATTTCGATATCGCCGACGGCTTCCCATTCATGAATCTGTTTATTCTCGGTCGGTGCGGACGGGTCGGGATTATCTATTACGGCATAGCCGATTCGGATTCCTGCGATTAAGTATTGTCCGTGATACTGAATTCCGTCCACTCGGTTATTTGTGTCTTGGTCATACGCCGTGCCGTAAAATATTCTCTTGCCCATATATTCAAGATGTTGCGGCATTGTAATGTTTTTTAAGGCTTCGCCGCTGATTGTCTCACTTCCTATGTACTTTACGCTTTCGGGAATTACGAGGGTTTCAAGCTCATCTCCGCAGTTGAGTGCATAATTCTTTATCACCTCAAGACCATCGTTTAAATTCAGATATTTTAAGTAGCGGCAGTCAATTGCTTTGACTCCGATTTCCTTAATCGTGCTTGGCAGTGTTATGCCCACAATTTTTGCAAAGCCGTCACGAAGCGCCCCATCTGCAATTGCCGTAACGGTATGACCTTTTATTTCGGAAGGAATATTAAATTCCAGTTTCAACTCTTCACTGAAAAACTTGCCGGAATATCCCGTAATCATCGCCGAGCCGTCATCTCTGACGGTGTAAAGCAGCGATGTCACATCGTTCGGGTCGTCTTTTTCCCGCATTTGTTCCATATCGTCGGTAACGGCGGTTTTGCTCCCTTCATAGTACTCATCACCGTAGTCGGTGTCGTAAATGCTCCAGGCGCTTGCCGTCAGTGCAAACGATGCAGTAAAGAGCATTGCCGCGCTGAGCGCAGTACAAATCGTTTTTTTCAAGTACATAGATATCAGCCTTTCTTTCATTCATTATATTGCATACAACAATCCCACTGTACTTTTATTTATTATACTATATTTATTGTTTTAAGCAAATGCTATTTCCTTAATTGGCATTGCCACACTCGGAAATTTTTTTGCTTTCTATTTATTTTTTATAGAAATATGGTATAATATATTATGGTGACATTTCGCCGCCTTCGTTGTTGTGGTATAATAAAAAAAAGAATGTAAGGAAGTGAGAAAATGTTTTGCGATAAACTAAGTGAATATATGGATATGCTGGGTTGCTCCGGCAAAGAATTTGCAGAACAATCCGGAATATCCGAAGCAACTGTAAGCCGGTACAAATCCGGTGCAAGAACGCCCAAGACAAATTCCGAGGATATGAAAAAGCTATGCCGCGGAATCTGTGCAATTGCTGCCCAAAAAGGCATTGATATGTCATATAAAACCGTGTTGCAGGAGCTGAACAGCCTTGCAGAGATTACACCTTTTGATTATGACTCTTTGCAGACAAAATTTAATATGTTATGTTCTGTCTTTTCCGTTAACCTTGCCGATATGTCAAAAAGCCTTAAGTACGATTCATCATATATGTCGAGGATCAAAAGCGGCAAGCGCAGACCAGCTGTTCCGCAAAAATTTGCTTTTGATGTTGCCGGGTATTTTCCCGGGCGCTGCGACTCAGGCAATGACAAAAAGATGATTGCGGAAATGATGAATATTAAGCCGGATCAAATTAAAACACGGAACGCCTATCTATCGGAACTTACAAATTGACTTACCGACAGTAAGCTGACAAAAAACCGGAAAATCCCATGAAAAAGTTTTTGGACACGCTTGATTCGTTTAACTTAAACGAATACATAAAAGCAATCCGCTTTGACGAATTAAAGGTTCCGTCACTTCCGTTTCAGATTCCGGTTTCAAAAAGTTACTATGGCGTTGATGAAATGAAAAACGGCGAGCTTGATTTTCTGAAAGCCACTGCTCTTTCAAAATCAAAACACAGCGTTTTTATGTGCAGCGATATGCAAATGGACGATATGGTAGCAGATATGGACTTTTCAAAAAAATATATGTTCGGGCTTGCGGCAATACTGAAAAAGGGACTGCATATCAATATGATTCACAATCTCAACCGTCCGTTTCACGAACTGATGTTAGGACTCGAGTGTTGGATACCTCTTTATATGACAGGACAGATTTCGCCGTATTACTTAAAAGGCACATATAATCAGATTTTTTGTCATTTTCTGTATGTATCCGGTGCGGCGGCATTGTCCGGCGAATGCATTTCCGGTTTTCATACGAAAGGCAAATATTATCTTACGAAAAACAAGGAGGAGCTTTCGTATTATCAGGAAAGAAGCGCTTGTATATTGAAAAAGGCACATTCTCTTATGGATATATACCGTGAAGATAAAGCATCGGAGCTTTCAGCGTTTCTGCTTGCCAATTCACATACAGGCGGAAACCGAAGAAACATTCTTTCCACACTTCCGATATATACAGCGACAACTGAGTTTTTAACCGAATTTCTGGATAAACGCAATGTGTCTGCCAATGGAAAACAAAAGATACTTGAATATGCCGCCATGCGCAGAGAACAAACGCTCGAAATTCTCAAAAATAACCCTATTTCGGATGAAATACCTTATCCGGACGAAAATGATTTCAGAAAGCATCCGCTGTCGCTCTCTTTATCCCTTATGTTCTGCGATACCAATTATGAATATACGTTTGAGGAATATACCGAGCATCTGGAACTTACAAAAGAGTTTGCAAAAGAAAATAAAAATTACTCAGCCGTGCAAACAAGAGAAAATGCCTTTACAAATATACAAATCACAACGCACGAAAATGAATATGTCATGATTTCAAAAAATAAGGCGCCGACAATTCATTTTGTCGTGCGCCATCCGATACTTCGGGAAGCAATAGAAAATTTGGAATTTCCTGTTTTTGAATTGAGCAAATAGAGGTTATTTTCGGGGCGGTTTGGGGTTAGGGTATTGCCCTATGCCCCAAGCCGCCTTAAAATTTGCTGATTTTGCGGTGTTTTCAGCCGTCTGTTTGCTCAATGATTCCTTGCCTTTTTATTTACCGTTCATTTTCCTTATCGTATTATCGGTATCAGCCTACTATCTCATCAGGGTCATCATATGCGGTTCTGGCAGGAATGACCCAAATCATGTGAGTATTGTTATCCCACTCAACCCGGCAATCCAATGCATCTGTTATATCACGAAGCTTAAAGTAATTGTTTCCGTCAATATTATAACAGGTCGCTTTAATCGGCACGCCATCGAGCGTTAAAAATGCCGATGACGAAAGGGCTGTCCTTGTAGCTCCGTCTCCCGATGTTAATTCGCCGCCGACCGATGTGTAATCATAAAAGCTCAACATATCGATTGAATTTGTTGCTTCATCATACTTAATATCAAAGGTTTTAATGGTTCCGCTTAAGATTTGTGCAATATCCCTGAGCTTGAAATAGTTATTGTCGTCAATGTTATATGCGACTGTATTATATTTTCGGCTGTCCAGGCAAACAGTCTGCGTTTTGGCAACAGAGGTTTTGCTGAATCCGTTTCCGGGATAATAGGTAAATGTATCTTGCATATCATCCTCGTGAACCAGATAGCGAATCTCTCCGTTATAGAAAATAGTGTAGATTTTTCCTGTTATAATCCAAGGTTCTATGTCGGAAGAATCTATTCCGGGAATATCCCTCATATCCGCATCTCGGTCAAACGAAATTTCTTCAATACCATATACATTTACCCATTCTTTGTCTTGTATTTTATTGATTTCACCATTGTTTGAAAGAACCCACTTACTGTACTCCGACATCTTATTCTCATCAACGTTAATATATCCGTAACGGTAATCTTTCAGTTTTGCAAGCCCCTCGGCAGAATAGGTCAGTGCACCCCATTCGCCCCAGGCCGTATCTACGGACAGAACGCCGATAGGTGCTCCGAGCGCTGCCGTGTCCGCAGCGGACAGGGTTTTGGTTAGATCATCGAGATTGCTTGTCGGAATGTAGCATACCTTTGAGTTAAACCAGATTTTTGAGTTTGCCCCGTCATAGTTCATCTCGATAACATCGAGTGCCGCACCTTTTTTAACCGAACCGGCAACCGAAGAACCGTCAGAAATATCACAGTCGACAGCCGCTATTGCTTTGTACTGAGTTGTCGGTTTTTCGGTGTTTGCAAGCTGCATATTCACATACTTTGCGTCAACATAATAAAGACCTTTTTTATAGTAAATCTTGTAATGACCGTTCTGCGGAGTACTGTCTACAATCTGAATCGACTGATTGATTTTGATAACGCCCGATTTTACATAATCTTTATCATCGGGAGTGGTCTTAACCAGTAAAAGACGGGTTGCCTTGCCTACCGCCTCAATTTTCGGAGGCGTTGATACCTGATTGTTAATATCTAAAATGTAACAATTTTGTCTCGGAAGGAAATATACGGCCGGTTTCCAGCTTGTAAAAGCAGTACCGTCTTTCTCACCGCACTGTCTGATTGTACCGCGTGATTCGTCAACACCGCCTTCGCTCCATACTGCAACCCATTTTTCGTTATAGGCAACAACTTCAAATTCACTTGTTGTTGTAGCATAAAACGCTGTGTTTGCGTTTGCTTCTGTTCTGCTATATTCAGCAAACGGGGGGGCATACCCTATTGCTTTGAGTTCATCAAGTCTTTTGGAATGATAATTAATCGGCGGATTGCCGGGATAGAACGAGGCCTTTACCGAACCGATTTTTCCCTCATCGCCAATATGTACGATAGCCATACCCACAAGAGGCAATGACGCGGGGCGGTCGTGTCTTACCCATTCGGTCGGTACCTTTGCGTAAAAATTCCTTTCCTTGCCCTCGGTTGTTTTACTTCCGCCGTATATGTAATCGGAAAGAAATGTCATCTCTATCGCGTGCTGATATTTGTCAGTGTCGGAGGTTGCCCATTGTTTGTTTAATTCTTTTTCGGCAGTCTCGCCGGCTTCAAGTATCGGTGTTGTTTCCCGAGCTGTTGTATAAGCAAGGACATATCCGACTGTGCCGTCTGAAAGCTGGATTTTATGAAATTTTCTGTTATCCTCTCCGATTACATAAGGCTCCAAAATCGTCACTTTGGTACCCTTACCGACTACAGCAATAGAACCACTGTATGTTGGATTTTTGGTAACGTTGACTGTGCCGTTGTAGATCACATAGGCGGTGTCACCCACTTTAAAATCAGCAGCCGACACGGTGCCGCACAATAATATGAATGTGCAAAGCAGTGCGGTTAAAAATTTTTTCAACATAGTAAATCCCTCATTTCTTAAAATTTTTATTTTCCCAAAAAATACCATAATACTTTTGCTTATTTTGTATAAAATTATATCATAAATCATTCGGATAATCAAGAATTTGGAGAATAGATATTTTATGAATGTGTTGAATTGTCAATGATGGGTGACACTTTTTTAAAAATAAAACGTGTTGCTCCAAACTTCCCTTGTCAAGGTGGAACAACGAAGATTTTCGCAAGAAAATATTACCGTCAATTGTATCACAACATTATGAAATCCATGGTAGAGTAGCAACAGCGAAAAAACATGAGGAAAATAAATTGTCCGAGATAAGATGATCCGTTGGTTTGAGATTGCAAAGGAGCTGCCGCATTTTGCGACAGCTCCTATCAGCCTGTCGAAAAAGTCCAGTATACACTGGGCTTTTTTGCGTATGTGTGGTAAAATAAAGATAAGAAAAGACTGGGGAGGGACGGCGTGTGCTAGCAAAAGAGCAGGAATTGCGCAGAAATGTAGTAGAAATCCTATGTTTGGAGGAGCTGGTTCCATCGGAGCATCTGCTGCGGCAGATTGACAGCGCGGTGGATTTTACGCATCTGTACGACTTGGTGGATGCGCTTTACAGCCGCGACAACGGCCGTCCCAGCATTGACCCGGTGGTATTGTTCAAAATTGTGTTCATCCAGCACCTGTACGGCATCCCCTCGCTGCGCCGTACCATGCAGGAGATTGGCATGAACATCGCATA
>NZ_JAHLPV010000014.1 GCF_018918095.1 Acetivibrio sp. MSJd-27
CCCCGGCACAGTGCGCCGGCCTCGAGCTGTCCAAAAAGCGCAAACGCGAGCTTTTGCTCGTTGCTTAGCCAGATTGGCTGATTGCGGGTGCTATTTTTTCATGTTAACTTTACAGAGCCAATAATTTTTAAGACAGCCATCGCAGTCCTTTTGGATAATGGTTCTTTAGAATGCCGCCGCTCAGCTTTCCCCATCCCAGGGAATAGCCGTCAACCGTGACAAGATTCCAGCCTTTTTCGCCCTGGACTTGTATCACGTCTCCGCGCAGATAAGAGAATACTTCCGGCGAATCGGAGGAGAGGGGAATCACATGCTTTGCCTGATCTGGTTTCAGTGTCAGCGCCAGAGCGTGGGAAGGTTCAAATCGGTTTTTCTTCAACGTGCCCAGATGCAGGCCGGGACGCACCACCTTTAAACCTTTCATATCCAGCATTCCTGCTGGAACAGAATACAGATTTTCACCGAACAGGAATCGGTTTTGCGGCGGGATGGAAGAAAGCGTTTCCTCTGCAAATTGATAAAATGCCAAGGGAATCTTTCCCTCCGGCTGGCAAAACATATACTTATGATTCGATTCGAGGCCATTCTTTTTCAGGACGGCGATAAAATGACCCTCCCCCTGTGCCAGATGGGGCCAGATACGGATGGTATCCGCAATATGGGGGGCAGGTTCCCGTATCCAATCCGCCCTGCCTGGGGAAAAGGAGTTGTCCCTGTTCACAGGCTGGATTGCCATCCATGGACATGCCTCTATGAAACGGCTGATTGTCCCTTCGTTTTCCTCCGGAGAAAAGGTGCAGGTGGAATAAACCAGCCTGCCGCCGGGACGAAGCATTTTTTCCGCTTCCAGAAGAATCTCCATTTGGCGCTGTGCACACATGGCGACGTTTTCCAGGCTCCACTCGCTGCAGGCATTGGGATCTTTGCGGAACATTCCTTCGCCGGAACAGGGGGCGTCCACCAGTATTCGGTCGAAATAGCCAGGAAAGCGGTTTGCCAGCCGATCCGGCGTTTCATTCGTGACAACCGTATTTATAATTCCCATACGCTCCACATTTTGGGAAAGAATTTTTGCTCTCCCCGAATGAATCTCGTTGGAGATGAGCAGGCCTCTGTTTAACATTTTGGATGCGATATGGGTTGTTTTTCCTCCGGGAGCGGCGCATAAGTCCAGAATGCGTTCTCCGGGTTCCGGGTCAAGATATATCACAGCGGCCATTGCGCTGGGTTCCTGGATATAATAAAGTCCGGCTTCAAAATATGGATGCTTGCCGGGGCGTTCCTCTGCCGGATAATAATAGCCGTTTTCCGTCCATGGCACCGGCGTAAGGGAAAAGGGGGAGAGTGCTGTAAATGCGGACGGTTCAATTTTCAGTGAATTGACACGAAGGCCTTGGAAACGTCCTTTCTCATAACTTTGTATAAATGCGTCATATTCTTCTTGCAGCTGTTTTTTCATTCGTTGCCGAAACGGTTGGGGAAGGTTCATCGGTTCACCTCGTTAGAAATAAAAATCACTCTGTTTTTTTTGTTTCTGCTTGTCACGGTACATGCTGTCGTCTGCCTCATGGTATAATCTTTGGAAAGCATCCTGCGGAATATCGTTTGTATCTGTGGGATACAGGACAGCGGTACCCATAGCAGCTGAAATCGGCAGCTTGTGATTCTTATTATAAGCTGAAATGCCATCCTTGATTTTCTGAATATGTATGGGAAGTTTCTCTGCAGATACCCTTGGCAGAGTTACTAAAAATTCATCTCCTCCTATGCGGTAGGTTTTCCCATCGGACGAAAAGCATTTTATAAGAACACCGGCAAGGCCGCAGATAATCTCATCACCAGACATATGTCCAAAGGTATCGTTTACATATTTTAAATTATTCAAATCAAGTAAAACACAGCAAAAAGGTAAGTAATTCCAGGGGTTTCTTATGATACTCTTTTCTTCGTCTCCCAATGCGGCGCGGTTGAACAACTGGGTTAACGGATCAATATAAGCCAGTTTATGGTAGAGCTCCTGCTCTTTTAGCTGACTGTTTTTCAGTTCCAGCTGTATCTTGAGAAGCTGTTCGTTCTGATGAAATTCGTAATTTTTGCGCATGTTTTTAATAAACTGAAACAGCACCGCATAGACAGCAAGAATCAGTGCAAAATAAGCTAACACTACAGGTGCGTACTCCAGCCGCTGAACCAGCGGCGCTGGATATCCAATGGTAAGATACAGCATGAGATAAAAAAAGATGGAGAGTAAAGCCAAACCGCCCCAGCCTTTTTTCAGCGCCCGCTGTATCTCCTTATATGTATTGTGGATCCGGTATATGACATAAAAAGCGGCTGCGAATAATATGGCGGTCCACAAGAGCATAAAAACTTCAGAAAGATCATAAATAGCATTCAGAATATTGGAAATTCCCAAGATAATCGTCCCAAAAATATCGACAGTGCAGAAGGTAAATATATACCGAAAATCTCTGTATTTTGCGATGGAACCGCAAAGAAAAAAGGAGGGTATCGTCAGAAACAATGCGGACGAAAGCGCCGGAAACATCCCCAATGAGAGGCCAAATAGATAAGCGGCGGAGCATACCATATAGGTACTGATGCCGATTATCCATGTTTTTTTTACGGAATATCTGGATTCACATAGAATCAGGAATAAAATTAATATGCAGGAAATGGAAAGAACATTGATAAAGGCATCTGTCATAGAAAATCCTCCCTTAACTACAAAGTTATAATAATCTAAAAATTATTATAACATCAGGAAGGGAAAAAGCCAAGAAAAAAAGTGGACTGTAACGGAGAGTGTAAAAAACGCTCCTGGCTACAGTCCGCTTTCATTTTTCAGAGTGTCAGAAAATTAGACTCTCTTTTTCAGCGTTTTCATCAGCTGGAGCAGGGCTTCCTTCTGTTCTTCGGACAGCACATTCCAGCAATTTATCAGTTCTTTTTGCTGCGAGGTCAGTGAAATGATGTTTCCCTCCGCAAAAAATTGGCTCAGCGTCAGACCGAAGCTGCCGCAAATTGCCTCCAATGTAGGTATGGTGGGAAGCATATTCCGCTTAAAAAGATTGGAGATCGTCGATTGGGAAAGTCCGGCCTCCTTTGCCAGCTTGTATTCCGTCCAGTTCCGCTCTTCCATTAGTTCTTTCATGCGTTTGTGTATATCCAGCTTAATCACCATCTTTCCTGACACTATTATACTTCGCAGTTTAGTGGTAAAATAGTATAAAAAAGTTATTAAATTAATACACATAAGTATTGAAAATATATTTTATCTGAGGTATAATGATTGCATGTAATTGGAAATCAATTGGCAGTTTATGCCGAAAAGGGGAATGATGCGGTTATGAAAGTGAATTTCTTAGCTTATTTTAAGAGACAATCCGAATTATTTCAGCAAAACAAACGCGAGATCGCAAAAAACAATTTAGAATTATTACATGGGGTATTAGTATGCGGTTGTCTTGTTTTTGGATTACTTTTTATTGCCAGCATGTTTTTGCCGTGTTACGAAAATATTCCGCTTATTTATTGCTGTATGTTTTGCATGATGTTTATACTGCTGATCGCTTTTCGCTTTTCTTGGATTCAGCATTTTGCGGCGGGCGGTTTTTATCTTGTATCAGCGATGCTTTTTCTTCTCGCCGCATATATCGGTTTAAGAATAGATGTCCAGCAGAAGACAACCGTATTGATTGGCCTGTATTGCCTGGCTCCATTGGTAATCCTTGATAAATCCTGGCGGATAAACACTGCTGTATTGGCGTCCTATCTGGTTTATACTATGTTGGCCTTTCTGCTAAAAGAACATCAGGCCGCATTGGATGACAGTCTGAATAGTGCCTGTTTTGCCATCAGTGGTATTTTTGTTGGAGAATATATGCGGTTTATCCGGCTGGATAACATTGAATTAAAACGCCGGGCACAGCTGAAAATGAAGACGGATTTTTTAACCGGGCTTTTTAACCGCAGGAAGTTATACGAGGTGATACAGAACGAAAAAAAAGCAGGTACACGGAAAATCAATGCTGTGATGATGCTGGATATCGATCACTTTAAACGCTACAATGATTGCTATGGACATCCGGCAGGGGATATCTGCCTACAAAAAATTGGAGTGCTTTTGAAGGAGTATGAGAAGGATGAGAGAGCGGAGACATTCCGGTATGGAGGGGAAGAATTCGTTGTTCTGATGGATATCATGGATGTCAATGAAATGCATGACATTGCGGAGATGCTGAGAAGAAAAGTGTGGGAATTGGAAATTGCCTTTCCCCAGTATAGAGAGGGACGGCTGACTCTCAGTATCGGCTTTGCCGTCCGGGGAGAGGAAGGAAAAGATACGCCGGAACAGCTTATTGCAAAAGCGGATAAAGCGTTGTACGGTGCAAAGTCCGGCGGAAGGAACAGGGTATGTTGCTATTCGGCACAGTCGGAGCTTTCCACGCAGAGATGAAGAGATAACGAACAGATAGAAAAACGTCATGAAACCATTGGGGATTCATGACGTTTTTTACGACATACCGGAGAAAAAATGGTATTTCAAAAGAGCGATCATAGTTGTAAAATATATTGCAGCGATAGGAAAGGAATGAAAAAGATGTTTCTATAAAAAGACAAGGCTTCTTTATATGCCCTTTTTACGGCAGATATCAGCAATGCAGCATTTATCGCAATGAGGTTTTGTTCTCGCTGTGCAGATGTCCCTGCCGTGGTATACCAGTCTGTGGCAAAAATCGTTGCCTTCCTCGGGAGGAATGATTTTCCACAGCGCCATCTCCACTTTTTTCGGCTCTTTGATGCCGTCCACCAGTCCCATGCGGTTGACCAGCCGGATACAGTGGGTATCTGTCACGATTGCGGGCTTTCCGAACACGTCCCCTATCACAAGGTTCGCGCTTTTCCGTCCTACTCCCGGGAGCTTCAGAAGCGCGTCAAAGTCATCCGGGACGTTCCCGCCGTATTCGTCCCGCAGGATTTTCATACAGGCGCTGATATCCCGCGCCTTGCTGTGTCCAAGACCGCAGGGTTTTACAATCTGTTCGATCTCCTCCACATCCGCTGAAGCCAGCGCGTCCACGTCAGGAAATTTTGCGTACAGCTCCTTTACCACTATGTTTACTCTGGCGTCGGTGCATTGAGCGGCAAGACGTACGCTCACCAGCAGCTTCCAAGCCTGATTGTAGTCCAGACTGCAATGCGCCGTCGGATATTCCTTCTTCAAACGTTCAATAATCTCCAAAGCCAGTTTTTTCTTTGTCATAATAACAACTCCTTTCGGAAGATAGAATTTGTATCATTGGTTAAATTTTAATTTGATTTCATTGGTTTTTAGTGTTCAATGTACACTGAGTGAACATGATGAATGTGAAGGACGAAAGGAAACTGCCCCTTTCACAAATGTATTTGGAAATATATATATTTGCTATATTGTGTTCCTGGCAACAGTTCAGCAAACGAAAATCTGCGCAACCAATCATCGTCTTTACATAGTTTGCCCGTTTTTATGTTCCTTCTTCATTTGATACATATTACTATCAGCGAGTTCTTTAACTTTTTGAACATTGTCGCCTGCCGTAAATGGAGCGGATCCAACAGACACATAAGGCAGTATACTCAATGTTTTTCTTCTGATATCCAATTCTTTTATCAGCATTTCATTGCAGCTTTCTTTATCTGCACTTGTATTCAACAAAACACAAAACTCATCTCCGCCAATGCGATAACAAAGGCCATCTTTTGAATATGCTTTCATAATACAAGCTGCTATTTCTTTCAAACATTGGTCTCCCACTAAGTGGCCGTAATTATCATTTATTTGTTTAAAATGATCAATATCATAAACAATTAAAGTAACGTTTTGTCCCAATGAGGCAGTTTTATTCAGGTAACTATTCTGATTTAACAATCCGGTAAGTCCATCCAGTTGCTGCCACATACCGTTACAATATGTAAAGTAAAGAATTGACAGAAGCGATACGCATAACCAGGCTACATGAATTTGCGGAAAAACTACCTGTAGCATAGTAGACGCTAATAGAAAGGCAGCAATTAGATAAACGATGTTCCTGCTTCTGTTCTGGTGTTTTCTAACAACTCGAACAGTCGAAACAAGCAGAAAAATTATGCTGGCGCAATAAACCACAGGGTATATTCCGAAGAATTCTTCTCGCGTATATTGATTATTCTGATCAATGTAAAAGACTATCTTGAACGGGAAAGATATCGCTAAAAACAGCAGGTACACAATCTCAACAATAATGGCATTTTTGGTGCTTCGATTTTTTTCCAAGGCAACAGAAAGGAAAATCGAAACTGCCGGTGTCAACCCAAATCCCAGATAATTTGCAAGAATATTGATCCACCTGAATGATGCAGACTGATTATCTACAAGAACAGTTACTACTTCCAGAATTGAAATACAGATAATTAAAATAAAAGAACTGATAAACCAACGCCTTTGCTGTAAATTAAGCGTTTCATTGTATTTTGTAAGAACACACATTATTCCCAGAACAAAAACATCTATTATTGTAATAATTAAAAAGTAATAATCCATTTGAACAAATCTCCCAGTCGGCAATTATTCATGTCAAAGGACGATGTCTTGATATTTCCTCGCATAGGCGCAATACTTTTGGACATTGCCATACGCCGTCAGCACGCTCCTCTCTTTGTGTAGGGTTCACCCTGTTCGGCCTCTTTCGGTGTGATCTTTATCGGGGCATCCGGCTTGCATCGTGACATCAACACCACCGTCTCTACATGGCTTGTCTGCGGAAACATATCAACCGGGACAACCGACTGTATTTGGTAGTCCGAATGTTCCGCAAGATAGTTCAAATCCCTTGCCAATGTGGCAGGATCACAGGAGATATAGCAGAGTTTTTTCGGAGCCAGCCGGATGATTGCCTCCAGCAGCTTCCGGTCGCAGCCGGCTCTGGGGGGATCCAGAACCACGGCGGTGGGAATTTCTCCCTGATCTATCAATTCAAAAATTTTTTCCTCCGCTTTTCCCGCGAAGAAGCAGGCATTTTGAATATCATTTAAGAGCGCATTTTGCTTTGCGTATTCGATAGCTTCCGGCACAATTTCAATACCAATAAGCTTCTTTATCCGCTTTGCGGCGCATAGACCGATGGTGCCGATTCCGCAATAGATATCAAACAGTACATCATCGATGTTTAAATCCATTGCATCCAAGGCTGCCTGATATAAGCGGGGCGTCTGATAGGGATTCACCTGGCAAAAGGAAAGCGGTCCGATTCGAAACCGTGTATCCAGAATCTTATCCTCAATATAAGGTAATCCGGCCAGAATGTTTGTCTTTTCTCCCAAAATGACATTGGTTTTGAATTGATTGACATTGTGAATCACCGAGGCAACACCGTCAATACAGAGCAGACGTTCTGCCAGAATGTCCGCATGAGGAAGAACTTTCGAATTGGCTGAAACGCCTGCCATAACCTGTCCTGTGGAGAGTCCGACACGAAAATAAATATGACGTATCAGACCGGTGTGGGTTTTCTCATCGTAAGGAGGAAGCTTAAAATCTTCCATCCACTGCTTGATACAATTTATAACCTCCTGCGCCTTTCTGTCCTGAATCATACAGGCGTCAGCGGATTGGATCCGGTGGGAGCGGGGTGCATAGAAACCGGCGATAATATGTCCGTTCGTATCTTTGCCAACCGGAATGAAAACCTTATTGCGGTAATGAAAAGGCTGAGGAGACGGAAGCGTACCGGAAACCGGAAATTCGATTTTTCCGATTCGTTTCAGGCAGTCGGTTACTTTTTGCCGTTTGATCTCCAGCTGCTTTTCATAGGACACATGCAGATAACTGCATCCGCCGCATTGGTGAAAAACCGGACAGGAAGGGCGGATACGGCTGGCGGAGGGAGTCAATATTTTTTCCACTTTTGCATAGGCAATGTTTTTTTTCACTTTCAGGATTTTTGCCTCTGCCATTTCCCCGGCAATGGCGCCTTGGATAAAAATCACCAGACCGTCCTGCTTGGCAACTCCGAGTCCCTCGGAGGTTGTCCCTGTAACGGAAAGGCAGTATATCTCATTTTTCTTCATATTGTTCTCTCTTTCAAAGATTTGTACACATTAAACAAAAACCATATTCAATATACCATAGATTTATGAAAAATTCAATTTTAGGCAAAAAATTATAGTCAAAGTGTATAAGGAATTTTTAATTTTTTTGTAGAATAATCCAATGGTATCTGCCCCTCAAATATGGTATATTAGTATCAAGTTCCAACGATGAAAAGGAAAATGGAGGTAAGAAAAATGGCAAGTTTATCTTTAAAAAATGTTACAAAAAGATATGCCGATGGCGTCGAAGCTGTTAAACAGTTCAACTTAGATATTGCAGATAAAGAGTTTATCGTTTTGGTCGGCCCTTCCGGCTGTGGTAAATCCACCACACTGAGAATGATTGCAGGTCTGGAAGAAATCTCTGACGGGCAGGTTATGATTGGCGACAAAGTGGTCAACGATGTTGCACCGAAGGACAGGGATATTGCGATGGTGTTCCAGAGTTACGCTCTGTATCCGCATATGTCTGTTTTTGAAAATATGGCATTCTCTCTGAAACTGAGAAAAGTTCCGGATCCGCAGAATCCCAAACGGATGACCAAAATCCCGAAGGAAGAAATTCGGAAAAGAGTAGAAGAAGCAGCTAAAATCCTGGATATTGAACATCTTCTCGACAGAAAGCCGAAGGCTTTGTCCGGAGGCCAGAGACAGAGGGTTGCGCTTGGCCGTGCAATCGTTCGTGAACCTCAGGTGTTCCTGATGGACGAACCGCTGTCCAACTTGGATGCAAAACTGAGGGTTCAGATGAGAACCGAAATTTCCAAATTACATAAAAGACTGAATACCACTTTCATCTATGTTACCCATGACCAGACAGAAGCTATGACAATGGGGACCAGAATTGTTGTTATGAAGGACGGCATCATCCAGCAGGTTGATTCTCCTCAAGTTCTGTATGAAACACCTGCAAACCTGTTTGTTGCAGGATTCATGGGAAGCCCCCAGATGAACTTCATCGATTCCAAGCTGGAGAAAAAAGAGGATGGCTATTACGTTGTATTCGCATCTTACTCCATTAAAATTCCGGATGGTAAAGTTGCGGCAGCAAAGAATCTGGATCAGTATGTGGGCAAAGAAGTTGTTCTGGGTATCCGGCCTGAGAATATCCATGATGAAGAAGCTTTCCTGAACCTGTCACCTGACAGCGTCATTTCCGTGAAGGTTGAAGTAACCGAGTTGATGGGTGCTGAAACTTATCTGTATTTGGACTTCGAAGGCAAAAAATTCACTGCGAGAGTGAATCCGAGAACACAGGCAAAACACGGCGACGTGATCAAGGTTGCTCTGGACTTGAACAAAATTCATCTGTTCGACAAAGAAACCGAAAAAACGATTTTCAATTAATGATAAAAAGGCAGGCTAAGGCCTGCCTTTTTGTTTGATTTCATAGGGCATTAGAAGCTGTAAAGGATGATATTTTCATTGGTTGACGAACGCTTCAGAATCATGTATGATAAGCATTGGAAATGAAATACAAAAAAGATTGTTTGGAGGATATGAGAATGGCAGAAATCAGAGCATTCCGGGGGCTTAGGTATGATCCCTCAATCGCCGGAGATTTAAAGGAATTGGTTACGCCTCCCTATGACATTATTTCACCGGAGGAACAAAAGGGGTATTATGCAAAAAACGAGAATAATGTGATTCGCTTGGAGTATGGTATGGAGCTTGCAGGCGACAGCGAATTGCAAAATAAATATACCCGTGCGGGACAGCAGCTGAAGGATTTTTTGAATACGGGTGTACTGAAAAGGGATGAAAAAGACTGCCTTTATATCTATGAGCAGATTTTTCAACTGAAGAATGGGGAATCCAAATCCTTTAAGGGAATTATTTGTTTGGTGAAGCTGGAGGAATTTGATAAAGGAGTGGTGCTCCCCCATGAGGAAACACTGTCCAAGGCCAAGTCGGATCGGTTCAATCTGATGTGCGCAACCAACTGCAACTTTTCCCAGATTTATTCCCTTTATCTGGACGAACAGAAAAAGATTTATCCGGCTATTGACGCGCTTTCCGACGGCGAGCCGGATATCTGTTTTGCAACGGATGACGGGATACAGCAAAGGCTGTGGATTATTCCTGAAAACAAAGAGGTCCGCGACATCATTTCCCTCTTTCGCGCTGAAAAGCTTTATATAGCGGACGGACATCACCGTTATGAGACAGCGTTGAACTACCGCAATAAGCTGCGGGAGGAAAAAGGGACATATGCCGAGAATGCTCTGTTTAACTATGTAATGATGTTTCTGGTCAATATGGACAATGAGGGGTTGTTGGTTTTTCCTACCCATAGAATGCTGAGGGATTTATCTGATTTTTCAGAGGAACATTTTCTGAAAGAAGTGGAACATGATTTTTCTGTTGAAAAGTGCGGAAAACCGATGCAGATGGAACAGGAACTTTCCAAGCGGGAAGGAAAAAACTTCGGATTCTATACCGGAAAGGATTATTATTACATTCTGACCTTAAAAAATAAAACGTTGATGGATGACCTGATTCCGGAAAAATCGGAGCCCTACCGCAATCTGGACGTATCCATTCTTCATTCGGGCATTTTGGAACGGTTTATGGGGATCGACAAGGAAAACATGGCGAACCAGAAAAACCTGAGCTATACCCGTGATTTCAGTGAGGCGATTGACAGAGTGAAAGACGGTACGGTCCAGTGCAGTTTTATTCTCAATGCAACCCGGATCAATGAAATTAAGGATGTCACGTTATATAAAGAGAAGATGCCCCAGAAATCGACTTATTTCTGGCCGAAGCTGGTAACCGGAATTGTGATGAATCAGTTTGAGTAGGGAGGAAAAATGATGACGGAGCTCGGAAAAACAGGATTGCAGGTTCCCCGGATTGCTGTAGGGTGTATGCGGATGTGCAACCTGGAGGAAAAGCGTGCCGCTGAACTGATACATACCGCCCTGGATTGCGGCATGAATTTTTTTGACCATGCGGATATTTACGGGGGAGGAAAATCGGAGGAGATCTTTTCCCGCGCAATCGGGATGAATGCACAAGTCCGCGAAAAAATTATTTTGCAGTCGAAATGCGGTATCCGCAAGGGTTTTTATGATTTTTCCAAGTCGCATATCGTGAATTCCGTGGACGGAATTTTAAAGCGCCTGCAAACCGATTATCTGGATGTTTTGCTGCTTCACCGACCGGATGCTCTGGCAGATCCGGAGGAGGTGGCGGAGGCGTTTGACGAATTGTATCGGTCGGGGAAAGTACGGAATTTCGGTGTGTCCAACGAGAAGCCCATGCAGATAGAATTGCTTTCCAAATATTTGAATCGGCCTGTCTGCGTGAATCAATTGCAGCTGAGCATCCCCAATGCATCTATGATCACAAACGGGCTCAATGTGAATATGGAGAATGATTCGGCGGTGGAGCGGGACGGAAGCGTCTTGGATTACTGCCGCTTGAAGGACATCACGATTCAGCCCTGGTCCCCCTTTCAGTATGGTTTTATGGAAGGAGTATTCCTGAATAACCGGGAAAAATTCAATGTTTTAAACCAGACTATCGATCGCATGGCGGAGGAGAAATCCGCATCGCCGGAAGCAATTGTAATCGCCTGGATTCTGCGGCATCCCGCCCGTATGCAGCCGGTTGTCGGGACGATGAACCCTGCACGGCTAAAGGGGATTGCCAAAGCGCTGAAAATTGCTTTGACAAGGGAAGAGTGGTATGAGATATACCGCTCTGCCGGAAATGTATTGCCGTAAAAAGGACAATGTTTCAGTCGGGCTGTTGTTTCGTAAAAATAACTGCGGGCAAGATGTTCCCGCCTCTTTCGACGGCGGGTTCTATATCCGCACGAAGCGGCAGCGCCATTGTCCTCGGTGAATGACGGGACAAGACTTTATTGAACGAAAAGCAAGATGCTGCCTGCTCAATCGCTGCATAACGGGGCAATAACCCTATGGAACCTGCGAAGCAATTTTATGTTTTCAGAGCGGAAAATCTTTACAGAACATCGTCCAGAGCAGGGGTCTGAACCTCTTTCCATTCCTTAAACTTCCGATATTCTCTGGGGGAAAAACCTACACGGGCTTTAAACAGCTTGGAAAATTGGGAGAGGGAGGAAAAACCACAGTTCTGTGCAATCTGAGCGATATGCAAAGAGGTATTCATCAAATACATTCTTGCACACATAAGACGCTTCTCCAAGATATACTCCGCAGGGGGGAGTCCGGTTTGCTCTTTAAATATGTGGCGGAAACGGTGATAGGAATAGCCGGTTCTGCTGGCTAAAGCTTGGAGACTTACCGTTTTATTAAAATGTATGTTAATATATGTGATTGCCGTTTGAATCGGATTATCTTTATCTGCCTGTTGTCTGCGAAGACATCTCAGAACAATCTGCTCGCACAGGATATTAAGGTATCTGCCGTAGAATGGCGATTGCTTCGTGAATTCCCGCTCCATCTTAACCATAATATAATGAATACTTTTGTCGGGATCCGAAAATAAACCCTTTTCTAAAACAACGGACGGATCTGGGATGTGAAATCCGGCAAAAACCAGTTCGGAATCCGCAAGACGTTTTTCTTCATGCCTTGTATAGGGCGGAATTAGGGCATAGGTACCCGGATGGTACCGGAATTCATAGCCGTCAATAACGGTATAGCCGGTACCCTTTATGTAATAAACAATTTCATAGCAGTCGTGGAAAGCCGGCTGTGTATCCGTATACTGGGGTCTCTCCACATGGGACAAGAAGGAAAATTCCATAGTATCAGCTCCTTCCACAAGTGTATCATGATTCCGGCTTGCCTGCAATCCTTATTTGACAAAATGCGCGATTTGTATTATGATAAAAGAAACAATTGAATGATTGGATTTCTAGGGGGACATTTCGATGTTGAGAAGGTTAAAACCTGACCCTTTGAACCTGAAGTAGTTAACACTGCCGGAGGAAAGAAAGCCGTTTGAAAGAACACAGCTTATCTTTAAGGTAGGCTGTTTTTTGTTGCAAATATAGGATGGAAAAGAGGACAGGCTATGAAAAGATGTTTGACCATTGCAGGCTCCGATTCCAGTGGAGGGGCAGGCATCCAAGCAGATTTAAAGACTTTTTCTGCACTGGGAACATTCGGCATGAGCGTTGTCACATCTGTCACAGCACAGAATACGCTGGGGGTTCAGAGTGTTTATGATCTGCCCCCCGATGTGGTCGCGGCGCAGATGGATGCCGTTTTTTCGGATATTGCCGTGGATGCGGTGAAAATAGGTATGGTGTCCGCAGAGGATACAATCGGCGTAATCGCGGAGAAAATGCGGTATTATAGACCGGAATACCTGATTATTGATCCCGTCATGGTGTCTAAAAACGGCTGTCCGCTGTTAAAATCGTCCGCTGTGAAAGCATTGAAGGAGCAGTTGTTGCCGCTTGCCTGGATTCTGACGCCCAATCTGGAAGAAGCACAGGTTCTTGTGGACAGGGAACTTCGCTCCGCGGAGGAAGTGCGCAAAGCAGCGGCTGAAATTTGTGCGATGGGTGCGCGCAGCGTCTTAATAAAAGGGGGGCATCTGGAGGGCGAGCCGATAGATACCTTCTTTGACGGCGAAAAATGGACGGTATTTCACGGAACGAGGCTGAAGAATAAAAATACCCATGGAACCGGCTGCACCTTGTCATCCGCAATCGCAGCCTATCTGGCAAGAGGCCTTGACTGTGAAGAGAGTATACGGCAGGCCAAAGGATATGTGGCAACCGGAATATTGCACGGCATTGAACTGGGACATGGAATCGGACCGACACATCATTTCTATGATCTGTATCGAAAAGCAGGGCTGTTGGAGGAGGACGCATGAACTTTCAGGGTGCGATTTTTGATATGGACGGAACACTGGTGGATTCTATGTGGATCTGGGAGGGCTTAGCACAGCGTTTTTTGGAAAAAAAGAATGTCACTCCGCCCCCCGGATTGAACAACCAATTCAAAAATATGACCTTCGAGAGCTCCTCTGCTTATCTGGCACATCATTTTGCTCTGGAAATGACACCGGAAGAAATCCGCCGGGAATGGATGGGCATGGTATACCACTATTACGGCAATGAGTTGTTTCTAAAGCAGGGGGCTTTCGAATATTTACAGCGTCTCCATCAGTGTGGGGTGAAGCTGGCGCTTCTTACCTCGAATTTCCGAGAAAATTGTGAGGCATTTTTAAGACGGAATGGTATTTTTGAACTGTTTGACCGTATCCTCACCTCAGACGAGGCGGGTAACGGGAAAGAAAAGCCAGAAATTTATTTGGAAATGGCTCGGAAACTAAATGTTGCGCCGGAACACTGCATGGTATTCGAAGATATCCTGATTGCTGTGCAAAGCGCAAAAAAAGCCGGAATGATGGTGACGGCAGTTGAGGACGATGCATCATTGCCGGAACGGGATGAAATAAAAAAGACAGCAGATCGATATATTGTAAGCTTTCAGGAACTGCTGTAATACCAAAATAAAAGAAAGGACCGCCAGGCAGGCGGTAAAACAGGTGAGAAAAATGGAATATACAACACAGATGGATGCTGCAAAAAAATGCATTGTCACACAAGAGATGGAAACCGTGGCGCGGAAAGAGGGTAAGACTGCCGATGAGATTTGCAATCTGGTCGCGAAAGGCTGGGTGGCTATCCCGGCAAACAGAAATCACAAAAGCCTTTCCCCTGAAGGAATCGGGCATGGCCTGCGGACAAAAATAAATGTCAATTTGGGGATATCCAGAGACTGCAATGATGTAGAGATGGAAATGAACAAGGTGAAAAAAGCGATAGAGCTGAAGGCGGAAGCAATTATGGATTTAAGCTCCTACGGAAAAACCTATGACTTCCGGCAAAAGCTTTTGGATTATTCCCCCGCTATGATAGGAACCGTGCCAATGTACGATGCCGTAGGCTTTCTGGAAAAGGAACTATGTGAAATAAAGGCAAAAGAATTTTTGGATGTTGTTAGGTGCCATGCGGAGCAGGGCGTGGATTTTATGACAATCCATGCCGGAATCAACCGGGAGACGGCGGCGCATTTTAAAAAGAATCCCAGGATGACAAACATTGTATCAAGGGGAGGTTCTCTGCTGTTTGCCTGGATGGAGATGACAGGGAACGAGAATCCTTTTTACGAATATTATGACGAGGTGTTGGACATTCTTGCACAGTATGACGTGACGATCAGCCTGGGGGATGCCTGCCGTCCCGGCTGTATTGACGATGCGACCGATCCGGTGCAGATTTCCGAGCTTTTGGTTTTGGGAGAACTGACCAAGCGGGCGTGGGAAAAAAATGTGCAGGTCATGGTCGAAGGACCGGGTCATATGAAAATGGATGAAATTCAGGCAAATATGATGCTGGAGAAGAAGCTTTGCCATAATGCTCCCTTCTATGTATTGGGACCCTTAGTGACGGATATCGCGCCAGGTTACGATCATATAACCAGTGCAATCGGCGGGGCGATCGCCGCGGCAAGCGGAGCAGATTTCCTATGCTATGTGACTCCGGCGGAGCATCTGCGGCTTCCGGATTTGGAGGACATGAAAGAGGGGATTATCGCCTCCCGTATCGCAGCGCATGCCGGTGATTTGGTGAAGGGAGTCAAGGGAGCCAAAGACTGGGATGACAAAATGGCAAAGGCGAGAAGAGAGATCAACTGGGAAGAGATGTTTCGGCTCTCCATTGACGAGGAGAAGGCCAGAGACTACCGCGCAAGCTCACAG
Source organism: Acetivibrio sp. MSJd-27 (assembly GCF_018918095.1). Taxonomy (GTDB): domain Bacteria; phylum Bacillota; class Clostridia; order UMGS1840; family HGM11507; genus HGM11507. The sequence goes on from NZ_JAHLPV010000014.1 coordinate 15,826, forward strand.
CCGGAGGTGGAGGACACCTGTACCATGTGTGGAAAAATGTGTGCTGTTCGCAACATGAACAAAATTCTGAAAGGCGAAGATATCAATCTGATATGATCTTGTTAATATGTTTTCCGCTTTTGTATGAGATCCAAATATGGATTATGAAGCAAACGGCGCACAAATATCTCCTGTTTCGCAAGGTTAAATCGCTTGTATCATGACACAGGATTTTATCCTGTCATAAATGGTATAAAAATGAGAATATAGTATATATAAACGGGAAAAAGATACCTTTCTTTTCCCGTTTTTTCTGTATAAAATAGAATTCAGGGATCCTGTATTTCTTTTGCAGACAGCGGTTCCAGTTTGTTTTTCCAAAGTTCTTTCGCTGTCTGAAGAAAGAGGGATCACACAGAAACAAGGAGGTAAGGAATATGAGAAAAAAACTTGCGGTATTCATTGCGCTCGCCGTAATGGTGTCCTGCCTTAGCGGCATTCCGGTGTCTGCGGTCAGCTACAGCGGGGAGGGAGCTGGGACGGATGAAAATCCCTATATTATCACCACGGCGGAAGAATTCAATCAAATTCATAGCTTCAAAACGGCCGTGTTTGAGCTTCGCACTCCGGCCGAGTCGGGGATTACACTGAATAATCCAACTCCTATCACAAATTTCAAAGGAAAGCTATATGGGAAAGACGGGCAGAATACCATCAATCTGAACATTGACCGGTCAGGTTCGACAGAAAGGGCAACCCTCTTCGACAGTATTGCAGAAAACGCTATTCTGGATAATCTGGTACTGACGGGAGCTGTGACTGGAGGCAACACAGGGTATACCAGTGCCTTGGTGGGATATATTGCGGCAGGTTCCAATGTGCAGGTGACCAACATTTCAAGCTATGCTGCTGTTACCATCCATTATGCTGCAGATAGTAACCTGAGATCTGGAGGGCTTATCGGAGCAGTATACAACAACAGCGCTTCGACAAACGGAACGATTTTAATTGAAAACTGTGTCAATTATGGGCAGATTACCTATACACCTGAGACCGAACAGACTGCTGATTTCGGAGGTGTGATCGGTGAAATCGGCAGCGGCAATGATACCATAACGGTGAGAAACTGCGAAAATCATGGGAAAATACTGGGGGCCAAAAGCCGTCTGGGCGGCATAGTCGGCAAAGCGATGGGACCGAAAGCGACAATAACCGGATGCAAAAACTTCGGGGAGATCACCACGGCAAACGCTGTGGGAGGTATTGTGGGCTATACCCAGAACTCAGTCATCGATACCTGCGTCAATGAAGGGAAAATCATATCTTCGGGGAGCAGCACCAATGGCGTGGGTGGCATTCTTGGAAAGAGCAATAATATCTCCACACCGGTAAGCAATTGCATTAATAAAGGGGAGATTCGCTCTTCTGGAACAAATGTCGGCGGTATCGTGGGCTTTTCCGCAGGGAATATTACCGGATGTGTAAACGAAGGGCTTATCTTCACGGACGAGAAGGATGACACTTCCGGAACCATCAATATAGGCGGGATTGCTGGCTATACAGACAATACGGCGGCGGTTGTATCCGGCTGTGAAAACAAAGGTACCGTTTCCGCAGAATTTCCTGTAACCAATGAACAGATTAGTAAAACGACTTATACCGGTGGAATCGTAGGACAAAACAGGGCTGCCTCCATAGTGAACTGTGTCAATGGAGCAGACGGAGCGATTTTGGGCGCATACCCTGAAAATGCAAATCCAAGCAACAGCTCTTATTTTTATGAAGGTGGTATCGTCGGACAGCTGTATAGCGGAAAGAAGGTTTCCGGATGCAGCAATTATGGTACGCTTCAAGGGACAGATGCAAACCTCAGTGCGTATTTTTATTGCGGCGGAATTGCGGGACTTACCATGGGAGGAACGGTTGAGACGAGCAGAAATTACGGGGATATGAATCGTACGACGAGACAGTTCGGCGGCATCATTGGCAGATTTAACACCAGCGGACTGATATCCCAGTGCTTTAATACAGGGAATATTACGTCTACCCACAATAACGGCTATACAGGCGGAATCGCCGCGCGTGTGGACGCCAAAGCTTGCGTAATTGAAAACTGCTATAATATCGGAGAACTGGAAAGTGCTGATTTTACAGGCGGATTGGCCGGAAGCAGTACCGTGACAGTCCGCAATTCCTATTCTATTCAGCTGGAGAAACCAGCGGGTGATGTGCTGTTTGGTACTGGGAAAAACGCAGAGGCATCCAATGTCTATTTCAACAGCTTTGAAGGCGCGCGGAATGACAGCGGCGCAACAGGATTGTCTGCCGTATCCCTAACCGATTCAAGCGCGTATACAGGCTTTGATTTTACAAATGTTTGGGAGATGAAACCTGTTGCAAGCAATACAGACTTTCCATTCCCACAGCTTCGTGCCAATGAGCACGTGCAGCCGTTTACCGCAATGTACCGTGTTGATATAATCCAAACTGGAAATGGAGAGGTATCCCCGGGCGGGACAGTATACGCAAAGGGAGGACAACCTTTTACGATAGCAATTCAGCCGGATAACGGATATGAGGTGGGAAGCCTCTTGTTCAACGGGGCGGAAATACCCGGCGTTCAATCCGATTATACCACTCCCGCAATTACAGAAAACAGTACAATCACCGTGAACTTCACCGAGCGGATCATTGCCGCGCCTCAACCGATCGGATACACCGCAGCGTATATCTCCGATGACCGCTCCAGCAGTATCACATTCGGAAAAGTGGAGCCGGGCTATGGATATCAAGTTCTGGAGTGGGGGATTGCCTACAGCGAGGATCGCGCGCTTTTGGAAAGCTCTCCGGATTCCTGCCAGAAACTGAAAGCGGAAACCGCGCTGAGCACGCAAAACCAATATGGAATATGTGTTCTGGGGGGCATTCCCTCGGAAGGATATTACATGAAAGCTTATGTCGTCTACTGTACCGAGGAAGCGCCCGAGGAAAAAATTACGGTTTACAACGATGCGATTGTTTCAGTTATCTGATAAAAAGCAAAAAACAGTATTGACAAAAGTATATTTTCTGCTATACTGTTAGTAGAAACCATTGAGGGAGAGTGAGTAGGTTTCATTGATTTTCTTTCCAGAGAGCCGCAGATGGTGGGATTGCGGTAAGGAGACAGAAGCTGAATGGACTTCCGAGGGCGAACGGAAAAAAGAGATTCCTCTTTTAGTATGTAAGCCGGAGTATGGCACTCCGTTAACAAAAGTCTGCATATCAAGGGTATGCGTAAAGAGGGCGCAAAAGCGTCAAGCCGGGTGGCACCGCAGGATTATATTGAAATGATATACTCTTGTCCCAGCATTGAAATAATTCTGGGATAAGGGTATTTTTTTATCCTTTCCCAAATGAAAAAGAAAGGAGACATGAAGATGTCAAAACAGGAGATTCCCTACAAAATCTATCTGGAAGAAAGTGAGATGCCAAAGAGCTGGTACAATGTACGGGCGGATATGAAAAATAAGCCCGCTCCGCTTTTGAATCCGGGAACGTTGCAGCCGATGAAACAGGAAGAACTGCAGCCGGTATTCTGCGAGGAACTGGTAAAACAGGAACTGGATGACACGACGGCGTATTTTGAGATTCCCGAGGAGATACGGAATTTTTACAAAATGTACCGCCCCTCCCCTTTAGTACGCGCTTATTGTCTCGAGGAAAAGCTGCAGACACCTGCAAAGATTTACTATAAATTCGAGGGAAACAATACCAGTGGGAGCCATAAGCTCAATTCTGCTATCGCACAGGCCTACTATGCAAAAAAACAAGGCTTAAAAGGTGTTACAACCGAGACCGGAGCCGGTCAATGGGGAACAGCGCTTTCTATGGCTTGTTCCTATTTCGGTTTGGACTGCAAGGTATATATGGTGAAGGTTTCCTATGAACAGAAGCCCTTCCGCCGCGAGGTGATGCGTACCTATGGTGCATCGGTTACCCCATCTCCGTCTATGGACACCGAAGTGGGAAGAAAAATTTTAGAAGCACATCCCGGCACGTCCGGAAGTTTAGGATGCGCAATCTCTGAGGCAGTCGAAGTTGCGACGAAGAAGGAAGGATACCGCTATGTTTTGGGCAGCGTGCTGAATCAGGTGCTGCTGCACCAATCCGTGATCGGTCTGGAAACCAAAACAGCCCTGGACAAATACGGAATTAAGCCGGATATCATTATCGGCTGTGCCGGCGGCGGTTCCAATCTGGGCGGACTGATTGCTCCTTTCATGGGCGAGAAGCTCCGCGGTGAAGCAGACTACCGCATCATCGCGGTGGAACCCGCCTCCTGTCCCAGCTTCACCAGAGGGAAATTTGCATACGATTTCTGCGATACTGGTATGGTTTGTCCACTTGCAAAAATGCATACCTTGGGCAGCGGCTTCATTCCCGCGGCGGATCATGCAGGCGGTCTGCGTTATCACGGCATGAGCTCCACTCTTTCACAGCTGTATCATGATGGACTGATGGAAGCAGTTTCCGTAAAGCAAACTTCCGTCTTTGAAGCGGCAGAGCAGTTTGCCCGGGTGGAGGGGATCTTGCCTGCTCCGGAAAGCAGTCATGCAATCCGTGTTGCCATTGACGAGGCGATGAAGTGCAAGGAAACCGGCGAGGAAAAAACCATTGTGTTCGGACTGACTGGAACCGGTTATTTTGATATGGTTGCCTATGAAAAGTTCCACAACGGGGAAATGCGGGATTACGTTCCGACTGACGAAGAGCTTCAGATTGGATTCGACGGTCTGCCGAAGATAGACTGATAAAAAACAGATAAGATGAAAAGCAACGCTACAGCGCGAAAGCCCAAGCGTTGCTTTTTTGTTTTTTCAACTACAATTTGAAAGGCTATCCGGTTTAACCGGATAGCCTTTCAAGGAATCATGGAAAAGATGAACCATAGAAATGTTATTTCTGTTCAATCAGATATCCGCCCTTTACCATGATCAAAACATCTCTGGCTGCAGTGAACCCGCGGGAATCATTTCTGGGAACAATTAGTAGGTGGTTGGGAGGAACATCCTGCCCGTTTCCCAAATCCACACCGCTTGTGACATCATTCAGGCCGCCCAGTTCTGATGCGATAACAGTACCGGCGCCCTGTCTTAAGATAAATTCACAGCCTTCCTTCCCATAAAAATTCTGACCTTCCTTTACCGATACGACGGTGAAAATCTCGCTTGAACCAGGCGAAGTACCGGGCTGGTCAGTGCCGGGATTCTGTGATACAACTTGGTTTATGTATTCCTTAACCTTTGGGAAGAACACCTCGTTCAAGTAGCCTTCCGTGATCAGTGCGTCGTTGGTCGCAAGACCGTAAACACAAGTGGCACTAAGAAATACACAAACAAAACAAATGATTGCTATTTTTCTTCTTCTGTTCAACTTTTGTAACCCCTTCCAAAAACGTTTAGTTCAGACCAAAACTTACAGATAAGGCCGCATTGACCCGTTCCATATAAATTTCGTCCAAACGGCCGATTTTTTCCTTTAGCCTTTTTTTATCGATGGTCCGGATCTGTTCCATTAGAATCACAGAGTTCTTCGGCAGTCCGAAGCTCTCTGCATTCAGTTCGATGTGGGTGGGGAGCTTTGCCTTGTTGATTTTGCTGGTAATCGCCGCAGCGATTACGGTTGGGCTGTATTTGTTTCCCACGTCGTTCTGAATAATGAGAACGGGACGTACGCCGCCCTGTTCTGATCCGACTACGGGGCTTAAATCGGCATAGTATATATCTCCACGTTTAATAAGCACATTATTCACTCTCCGTTAGATTCAGCTCTGTGATATACAAAGCCTGATTGTCTGCCTCCAAACACATCTCAGCCAGCCCCAAATTAATTTCGCCGAGTTCTTCATATCCTCTTTTTAATTGTTCTTCGGATTCTTTCTTTTTCTTATTGTTTTTGATCAATTCACAAATCGCTTTATTGATAAGGTCGGAAATGCTTCTTGGATCCTCACTGTCCCTAGTCATCTCATCAAGAGCCTTGTAGGTTTCAGGTTCCAGGAAAACCGATATTTTGTAAGAAGCGTCCAATGCTGATTGCCCCCTTTTTTTGAGCAATTTAAACTAAAAAGGTTTACAACTGCCGTTTTTAGTTACATTATACTACAAGCTTACAATATCGTCAAACTGCAAAATTTAGTAATTGAGATATTCGGTTTTTGCTACGATTTTATTGTCTTCAAGATATATCCTGGGAACCCTTCTGCCAATCAGGCAAAAAATCTCATAATTGATGGTGTGAAGCACCTTTGCCATCTCATCAACGGTGATCTCTGATTCACCGTCCCGGCCGATCAGAGTTGCGGTATCCATTGGCCGAACACCAGGTATTTCAGATATACCGACTACTGTCTGATCCATGCAGACAGTTCCGCGGATGGGAGCGTATTTTCCATGGATCAATACATGAAAGGAACCGCTGAGCATACGACGGAATCCGTCCGCATAGCCTGCGGATACCACGGCAACTTTCTCCTCAGAGGTTGTTGTGTACTTTCTTCCATAGCTGATACACACATCCTTAGGAATGGTACGGGTTTGGGTAACCTTTGCCTTAAAAGACAAAAGCGGTTTGAGCATCTCGTCAGAAGAAAGCTGTTCCTTTACATAAGCGGAGGGATAGGCTCCGTACAGGATGATGCCGCAGCGAACCATGTCCAAATGCATTTCGGGATGCAGGAGGGTTGCCGCACTGTTGCAAATATGCTTGATGGGAATATGCAGGCCCCTGTCCTCCAGCTTTTTAATCAGTGCTGTAAAGCGGGTAAACTGCATATTGGTGTAATTCTGACCCTCCTCTTCGTCGGAGGATGCAAAATGGGAGAAGATTCCTTCTATTTCCAAGTTGGGCAGATTTGCAGCCTCACAGATATCATGGATTGTCTGTAAATCGGATGCGGAACCATCATTGCAGAAATGAAATCCCAAGCGGGTCATTCCGGTATCGATTTTCAAATGAACCTTTATCTTCCTCCCTTTTGCCTGTTGGTTAAGCTTTCTCGCAAAATCCAAATCAAAAACGGTAGGCATCGCGTCAAAGGCAATCAGTTCCTCCGCTTGTGAGGCGGATGTGTGTGAGAGGATTAAAATCGGAAGGGTAACCCCGCTTTGCCGAAGCTCGGAAGCTTCCTTCAAACAGGCGGTCGCCAGATAATCTGTGCCCAGCTGCTGTAATTTTTTTGCGATTTCTACAACGCCATGTCCATATGCATCTGATTTCACGACGCCTAGCATCTTCACATTTTCCCCGGTTTTTTTCCGAATGACCGACACGTTGTGCGCCAGATGATCCAGATTGATTTCTGTCCAGCTTCGCTCTTCCTCCATGGACATGCTAAAATCCCTCCATACAGTACTGTAATATATATTTTTACAATATTTCTCTATTTTATAACAAGATTTTAATGAAAGTTTTTGTGCCGGGCAAAAACCTGCAAAAAAGTGTTTTAACGAGAGAAAGAAATGACCTATCCTTTCAGAAGAAAAAGCTCATTTCATGATAATCTCGCTGATATCCCCCCCGCGTTTCTTCCAAGCGATGGGAACCACTTTTTTCAGTGGGAGCAGATAGAATCATCTTCCGCTGAAATGATGGTATAACAGGGTGATGCCCTTTCTCAAACAAGAATTCGAATGGTTTTATATTATTAAAATCAGAAAGTGAAAGCGTCAATCTCTTGAGTCTGCTCAATCAAATGAAATGCCTTTGGCAGGTAGACGATTAGATCGCCTGCAATAAGAGAATACTTTGCGTTTTCTTTCACATAGATATCTCCGCTGGCTCCGTGCAAGTAAACGCCTAAACTTGCAGCGTCATATGGGGATAGACCTTGTGCCAGAAGGCCTGCGATAATGCCGGAAAGTACGTCGCCGCTTCCTGCTGTGGCCATACCGTTGTTCCCCGTGGTGTTGATCCGGACTTCACCGGACTGGGATGCAACAATGGTTTTTGGCCCTTTCAAGACTGTGGTGACACAATTTTCTTTCGCATACTTCATAGAAAAATAGATTTTATTCTGAATCACCTCGGACAGATCCATCTTGGAGAGACGGGAAAATTCCATCTCATGAGGGGTAAAGATCAGCGGGCAGGCGGCCTTTTTCAGCATAGCCTCGTTGACCGCCAGAAAATTCAGACCGTCTCCGTCTACCAATACCGGTTTCGTAAATTTCTGCATTACCAATTTCATTATATGCTTTGCCTTTGGATTTTGGGCATGTCCCATTCCGATAGCAATTGCATCCAACTCGCCCATGTATTTTTCCAGTTCGGAATCTTTCCGGACAATTACCTCGTTGAGCTTGATGCAAACGGCTTCATAGATGTCATCCGGCACAAACAGATAGCACATGCCAGCGCCGGCGCGCAACGCCGCCAAGGAAGCCAGTGTTACAGAACCGGACATTCCCAGACTTCCGCCCACGATTCCCACTTTGCCGAAAGTGCCTTTATGAGAAAAATCAGCGCGTTTGGGCAAAAGCATCCGCGCCATTTCATCGCTGATCAGTCGGTAACTGTAATTGAGTCTTGTATAAGCTTCTTTCGGAATGCCAATATCCAAGACAATTTTTTCACCGGCCAGTTCCGCCCCCGGATAGACGTTTAACCCGACCTTATCAATGGCCAGAGAATACGTTTTCTTTGCTTTGATATGGGAACCGACTGCCCTCCCGTTGTCGGCATTGACACCGCTGGGGATATCAATGGAAATCACGATGTTTTTCCATTCCTGTACCTTGTCGATCGTTTCCTTGATACTGCCCTTCGGCTCCCCGGTGATACCGATTCCCAGAAGCGCATCCACAACGACTGTGGACTTGTCCGGCGCAATTTGCTCAGAACGGATGGGAACACCGGCACTTTTCGCCGTCTCATAAGCCCGCAGCGTCAAAGGATTGAATTGTTCCGGCGGATCGGTTGCAAAGACGGAAACGTTACATCCTTTTTGCAGCAAATTTTTTGCTGTCAGTAAACCGTCTCCGCCGTTTTTTCCTCTGCCGCACAGAAAGAGAAACGAACGTTCCCTGCCAAAATCTTTGAATATTTCTTCTGCCAAGGCAGACGCTGCATTTTCCATCAGCTTTTCCTCCGGGATAGAAAATTCGGCAGATGCAATTTGATCCAATTGTTTTACTTGTGCAGATGTAGCCAGTAACATATTTATTCCTCCAATATGACAAATGCAACCGCATTTTGATTTGAGTGGGATATACTCACATAAATGTTTCGAAAAGACGGAACGCAGGAAAGTAGGTCTAATTTCTCTGAAAGCACGAGAAAAGGCTTTCCGAGATTGTCGGTTCGGACCTCCACATCACGGAAAGAAAAGCCGCGGAAGCCCGTACCAAGAGCTTTGGCAAACGCCTCCTTTGCCGCAAAAAAACCCGCCAGCGTTTGCGGATTCAGCCCCTTTTCCTGATAAATAGAAATTTCTCCCTCTGTAAATACGCGCTGGAGAAAAGAATCCCTTTGGACTGCCTTCCGGATGCGATCGATTTCGATGATATCGGTTCCGATTCCCTTGATCATCCGTCTATCACTATCCGCATGGGATTGTACCGTTTCATGTCTTCCAGAAGCCCCGAGGCAGGAGAAAACAGCATCAGCATACGGTTGCCCTCCTTGTTGGTGAAGACGGCATAGTAACGGTTTTCGGTGCCCGCGCCTTTGCTGGCATCAAATTTCACTTTGATATTGGGGTCCTTCTGATAGTTTTGGAAACGTTCGCCCTCTGCCTTTTCGCACACATCAAACTTGGATACGGAAATTGTCACGTAGCGTTTCCGCTTCCGTTTGCCGGAGATTTTATCCACATCCAGTTCGCCGTTTGTAAATATGTACTCAAACTCAATACTGTTGTTCGTTGTAAACCACCAAGCCAGGAAATAGATGCCCGCGCATAGAGGAACGCTCAATCCATAGGTCAGAACGGACATAGTAAACGCCAATGGCGTACAGGCTACCGCCAGCCCCCACAGGCAAACGGAACCCGCGATAGACAGAGCGGACCGTTTCTGCTTTACCATATATTCCTTATAAATATCCATAACTGTTCTCCTTGATTGTATTTCTTATTTCGATTTAGATGTCCTTCAGAGTAAGGGATATCTTTCCTTTTTGTACATCCACATCCATGATTTTTACCTTTAGGATATCCCCTACAGCAAGTTTTTCGGAGGGATGTTTGATATATTCTTTACAGATCTGGGAAATGTGGATCAGACCGTCATGATGGACTCCCAAGTCAACAAATGCGCCGAAATCAATGACATTGCGCACGGTTCCAGTCAGAATCATGCCGGGCTTGAGATCCTTGATATCCAAAAGATCGCTTCTCAACTCCGGTTTCGGCGCATTGTCGCGGATATCACGGCCTGGTTTTACAAGCTCTGTGACGATATCCCGAAGCGTCGGAAGACCGATTTCTACTTTTTCTCCCAGTTTCTCAGCGCCATATTCCCGGATGCGGCTGTGGATATCATCAAGGTTCCCAATGTCCTCTTTTTGATATCCAAGAATATCCAGCATCATTTCAGCCGCCTGATAGCTTTCCGGATGGACAGAGGTGTTGTCAAATATATTTTTTCCCTCCGGAATGCGCAGAAATCCGGCGCATTGCTCATAGGCTTTTTTGCCGAGTTTCGGAACCTTCAGAAGCTCTCTGCGGGACTGGAAAGCACCGTTTTCTTCCCGGTAAGCTAAAATATTTTTTGCTACGGTGGCGTTGATGCCTGAGACAAAGGAAAGCAGGGAAGGGGATGCGGTATTCACATCCACGCCCACCGAGTTGACGCAGTCTTCGACAACGCCGCCCAGAGCTTCGCTCAGGCGCTTCTGGTTCATGTCATGCTGGTATTGTCCGACCCCAATGGCTTTCGGATCAATTTTCACCAGCTCCGCCAGCGGATCCTGTATCCGCCGTGCGATAGATACCGCACTGCGCAGCGCCACATCGTAATCGGGAAACTCCTCTGCACCCAGCTTGGAGGCGGAATAGACCGAAGCACCCGCTTCGGAGACAACAATATAGTGAACCTCCCTGTCAACCTCTTTGAGCAGATCGGCGACGAAAATTTCGGATTCTTTTGAAGCGGTGCCGTTGCCGATGGAAATCAGATCAACCTGGTATTTTTCGATCAATTTTTTTAGAACAGCCTTTGCCTGTTCCACTTTGTTCTGCGGAGGCGTGGGATATACAACCGTGGTTTCCAGCACCTTTCCTGTCTCATCCACCACCGCGATCTTACAGCCTGTCCGGTAAGCGGGATCGAGTCCCAGCGTCACCTTTCCCTTGAAGGGGGGAGTCATCAGAAGATGCTTCAGGTTGACCGAAAACACCTTGATGGCCTGCTCCTGCGCCCGCTCGGTCAGCATATTGCGGATTTCCCTTTCCACCGAGGGGAAGATCAGCCGTTTATAAGCGTCAAGAGCGCTGTCCCGCACCAGTTGCTGGGTGATACTCTGCCCTTTGATTACCTGTTTATGAATCAGAGCCAGAGCGTTTTCTTCATCCACTTCCAGTTTAACAGACAGGAAACCTTCCTTTTCTCCGCGATCCAACGCCAGAATACGGTGGTTTGCAATCCGATTTACCGCTTCGCTGTATTCATAGTACATCCGGTAGACGGAATCCTCATTCTTTGATTGCTTGGAGGATATGACCCCTGTGCGGTAAAGAAACGCTTTTAACAGTTTCCGAATCTGAGGATCATCCGAGATGTTTTCCGCCACAATATGCATGGCTCCTTCCAAAGCTTCTTGCCCGCTGGCAACTCCTTTTTCGTCGCTGACGTAACCGGAAGCCAAGTCCTGTATGGAGCCTGTCTTTAATTCCTGCGCAAGGATCAGCTGAGCCAAGGGTTCGAGCCCTTTTTCTTTCGCAATGGTCGCCTTTGTACGCTTTTTCGGCTTAAAGGGACGGTAAATGTCCTCCACCTCAGCCAACGTTTTTGCATTTTGGATACTGAGCGCAATCTCGTCGGTCAGCTTTTCCTGCTCCTCAATCGAGCGAAGCACTTCCTCCTTGCGCTGTTTTAAATTTCTCAGATAAGTCAGACGGTCAAAAAGTTCACGGAGCACCTGATCATCCAACTCACCGGTTTTTTCTTTTCGGTAACGGGCGATAAAGGGGATTGTGCACCCCTCATCAATGAGAGCAATGGCTGCATCCGCCTGCCACTGCTTTATTTTCAATTCCTCTGCAATCGTTTGATTGATTTCCACAGTCTATATCACCTTTCTTCTTTGATCAAAGCCAATTCATCTTCCGTGAGTTCTCTGCTTTCGCCGGGTTCCAGACGGGGATCCAAATCCAGATTTCCCATGCGGATTCGTTTTAAATATACGACCTTTTTTCCAAGGCTCAAAAACATACGTTTCACTTGATGGAATTTCCCTTCCGATATGGTCACAAAACATTTTGATATTTCAGCGGACTTGGTGATTTCCAGTTTGCCTGGCTTTGTGACATAACCGTCGTCCAGCTGAATTCCGCTTTCAAAAGCTTCCCTGTCTGACTCACCCAGCACGCCCTCTACCTCTGCATAATATGTTTTTCGAATATGATTTTTCGGTCCGGTGACAAAGTGATTCAGCGCACCGTCACTGGTAAGAAATACGAATCCCTCCGTGTCTACATCCAGTCTGCCGGCAGGCATGACTTTGGAAGCCACAATGGGATCGTCAAGCAATTCAATCACGGTAGGATACAGATTATCCACTGTTGCGGTGACGTAACCGGCAGGCTTGTTCATCATCAAATAAATATGCCTGCGGTAAGCTACCGGGGCGCCATTCACTGTCACGATGTCGGTTTCCTCGGCAATTTTCTCTTTCGGCAAGCGGACAGCCTGCCCATTTACCAATACCTCGCCGCGGCGGATCATTCTCTGCACTTCCGTGCGGGTTCCAATGCCCATATTTCCTAAAAATTTATCAATTCGTATCATTTCATCTTCCTTTTTTGAAGAGTGTCCGCGCTTCAAATATACGTTTCATATTATACTACAAACCGCTCCGTTTCGCAAGTGATATGTTTTGGAGTTTTCCGCGGAGTGCAGGTTTACATTCTATGCTTCTATAAGGAGGAACGGTTCGGCTTTTCCGGTTCGGTGGAAGACCGCTTGCTTTTCGTTATTTCTTGACTTTTTCCCGCGAATAAAATATAATAGCTAAATAGAGATTCCAGCATTTTTGCAGGCGGTAGCCTTTTTCTTTTCTGTGGAAATATACTCTTCTGCTGGAGAGCATATATGACAGCGCGATAGGTTATTGCTGAAGCGAATGTATTTCGGAAATAATGCTGATTGAAATAAATGTGGAGGAAACGAGAATGTATTGGAACGAGAAAATCGAAACAATGCCGCGTGAAGAAATGCGGAAGCTGCAGTCCGAGCGTTTGGTGGATACGGTAAAACGGGTATATGAAAACGTGCCCTATTACCGTAAAAAAATGCAGGATATCGGATTGGAACCAGGGGATATCAAAGGAATTGACGATTTGAACAAACTGCCCTTTACATATAAAACAGATTTGCGGGATAACTATCCTTTCGGAACCTTTGCGGTGCCAATGGAACAAGTTACCAGGATTCATGCATCCAGCGGAACCACAGGCAAGCAGACGGTGGTAGGCTATACCCAGCAGGATTTGGACGTTTGGGCGGAATGCCTTGCCAGAAGTTTCACCAGCATCGGAGTAGGAAGGAAAGATATTGCCCACATTGCCTATGGTTATGGTTTGTTTACCGGGGGACTAGGGGCCCACTGCGGATGCGAGAAGGTCGGGGCTGCGGTTGTTCCTGTTTCGACCGGTAACACCAAGCGTCAGATTAATCTGATGGTGGATTTTAAAGCGACTCTGCTGTGCTGCACACCCTCCTATGCACTGCATTTGGCCGACACCATGAAAGATTTGGGCTTTTCCAAAGATGATTTATGTCTGAAATATGGTGTGTTCGGGGCAGAGCCCTGGACAGAAAATATGAGAAAAGAATTGGAAAACAAACTGGGCATTACTGCTTACGATGTTTATGGCCTTTCGGAGATTATGGGACCAGGGGTGTCTATGAACTGTTCTGTAAAGGATGGGCTACATATCCATCACGATCACTTTGTCCCGGAGATTATCAACCCGGAGACCGGCGAGGTGCTTCCGGAAGGAGAGACAGGGGAACTGGTGTTCACCTGCATCACAAAGCAGGCGTTGCCGCTTCTGCGTTACCGCACAAAGGATCTTTGCTCTGTCACCTATGATACTTGCGAGTGTGGAAGAACACTGCCTAGGATGGGCAAAATCACCGGTCGTTCCGACGATATGATGATCATCCGCGGAGTGAATGTATTTCCATCTCAGATTGAGACGGTTCTCTTAAAATTCAGTGATGTGGAACCTCATTACATGATTTATGTTGACCGGGTAAACAATTTGGATATCATGGAAGTTCAGGTGGAGGTAACCCAGGAACTCTTCTCCTCCCGGGTGCGCAAGTTAGAGGATCTGGAGAAGAAGCTGTCCGCTGAGATCAATTCCACCCTGGGAATCAGCGCAAAAATCAAATTGGTGGAACCCAAAACGATTCCGAGAAGCGAAGGAAAAGCGGTGCGTGTCATTGACAGGAGAAAATTGGTTTGAATTGATTGGAAAAAGACGCCGTATGATAATCATACGGCGCCGTTTTGGATTTAAGCTTGAAGCATCGTATACGAATCCGGTTTTGGTTGTCTGAGGCGGGTTCGTATCCTGCATTCTATGCTTAAGCATGGATTACATGTGAAGGGTATCTATGATACTTCCGGCATTTTTCATCATCCGGCCAACCCGTTTTTTCATGTATTTTCTGTCACGCTCTTTGACCGGATCGAAAATGACTCCCATCACTGCACCAATTGCCGCACCTGCTACCAGGCCTTTTACAAATCCGCCTGTACTCATACTTTTCACTCCTTTTTCCTGATTTCTTTTGTTAGTATTTGTTGAATTTTATCCTCTATACAGAGAAATTCAGGCTGGCAATCCACAAAATGTATAACCTTGCTAAAAAGTTTTCTGTGCCTGTGAGCGGCAGGGTTCGATTTGGGAAACAAGCGGCAGGCAAACAGCTTCTGCTGCGCAGGGTTGAAACGCTTGTATGGTGACTTTTGACGCACTGTGCGCAAAAGCAATTCATCTTGTTATAAAAATAATCGGAAACTCTTCAAAAGCGCTTCAAACTCGCCATGCGATGGACATATTCGTCGAAGTGACAGAAAAAGCGCTTTTGTCATTATTTTTTGAAACATGCAATTATGCATTGTTTCTATGTTATAAAAAGTTTAAAATTTGTACTTGGAAGGGAATGATAGTTTCAGTGGAACAAAAAAAATATGATAATTCCAGTATCTCCTCACTCAAAGGAGCGGACCGGGTGCGGCTGAGACCTGCGGTTATCTTTGGCTCTGACGGGATTCTGGGCTGCCAGCATTCCGTCTTCGAGATCCTTTCCAATTCGATTGACGAAGCAAGGGAAGGCTATGGAAAAACCATAGAGGTGACACGTTTCGCCGATCATTCGGTGATGGTTAAGGATTACGGGCGCGGGACGCCTGTGGACTATAATCCAAAGGAAAACAGATACAACTGGGAACTGGTATACTGTGAGCTTTATGCCGGTGGAAAATATAACAACAACTCGGGAGACAACTATGAATATAGTCTGGGATTGAATGGACTTGGATGCTGTTCCACGCAGTATGCATCAGAGTATATGAATGTGACTGTCATACGCGACGGGTATCAATACGATTTGCATTTTGAGCACGGGGAGAATATCGGCGGTCTGAAAAAGACGCCTACCGATGCGAAAAAGACCGGTACCATCACAAAATGGAGGCCGGATCTGGAGGTTTTTACCGACATTGATATTGGCTTGGATTACTATATCACCGTCATGAAAAAACAGGCTGTTGTAAATCCTGGAATCACTTTCAAGCTGTTTAATCAGAAAGAGGACGGCTCTTTTGAAACCTATGATTTTTTGTATAAAGACGGTATCGTGGACTATGTGCGGGAATTAAGCGAGGGAAAGGAAATCTCTTCAATCCGCAGCATGGCTTGCGAGAGAGCAGGTAAAGACAGAAGCGATAAAGAGGAATATAAGGTGAAAATGCAGATAGCATTTTGCTTTAATAATGAAATCAACCTGATTGAGTATTATCACAATTCCAGTTTCCTGGAATATGGAGGTTCTCCGGATAAAGCGGTCCGGAATGCCTTCGTCTATGCTATTGACAAATACTTGAAACAGAATAATAAATACACGAAGACAGAATCCAAAATCAATTTCAATGATGTACAGGACAGCCTGCTTTTGGTTTCCAGTTCTTTCTCCACGGTAACTTCCTATGAGAATCAGACAAAGAAGGCCATCACGAACAAATTCATTCAGGAATCGATGAATGAGTTTTTGAAGGAACAGCTGGAGATTTATTTCATTGAGAATAAGCAGGAAGCGGACAAGATCGCGGAACAGATTCTGATCAACAAGAGAAGCCGGGAGCAGGCGGAGAAGGCAAAACTGAATATCAAGAAAAAACTTTCATCTACCATGGACGTGACAAACCGTGTGCAGAAATTTGTGGATTGCCGTTCCAAGGATATCGCCAAACGAGAGATTTATATTGTGGAGGGTGACTCCGCACTGGGTTCCTGTAAAATGGGACGTGATCCGGATTTTCAGGCGATTATGCCGGTTCGAGGGAAAATTTTGAATTGTCTGAAAGCAGAGTATGACAAAATCTTTAAGAGCGAAATCATCACCGATCTTCTTCGGGTGCTGGGCTGTGGAGTGGAGATTAAGATGAAGCATGCCAAGGACATCTCTGACTTTGATTTGGACAAACTTCGATGGGGAAAGGTCATCATCTGTACCGATGCTGATGTGGATGGATTTCAGATACGAACGTTGATTCTGACCATGCTATACCGGCTGGTACCGACCCTGATCGAAGCGGGAAAGGTCTATATTGCGGAGTCACCGCTGTTTGAGATTACCACGAAGAAAAAAACCTATTTTGCTTACAACGAAAAAGAAAAGATGGAGATATTAGACAAACTGGATGAAAAATATACCTTGCAGCGTTCCAAGGGATTGGGTGAGAATGAGCCGGAAATGATGTGGGAAACTACAATGTGTCCGGATACCCGCCGGCTGATCAAGGTTATGCCGGAGGACGCACAAAGCACGAAGCAGATGTTTGATATTCTTTTAGGGGATAATCTGCAGGGGAGGAAAGACTACATCCGGGATTTCGGCGCGGACTATCTTGAAATGTTGGATATCAGTTAGGAGATGGAAAAAGAAATGGATTTGCAGAATATAACCGATGTGCTTCGCACAAATTTCATGCCCTATGCTATGAGCGTGATTATCTCCCGTGCAATCCCTGAAATTGATGGATTTAAGCCTTCCCACCGGAAACTTTTATATACCATGTACAAGATGGGGCTGCTGACCGGGAATCGAACAAAATCCGCGAATGTAGTGGGACAAACCATGAAACTAAACCCCCATGGGGATATGGCGATCTATGAGACCATGGTGCGGCTGACCCGCAGCAATGAGTCATTGCTCTATCCCTATGTGGACTCTAAGGGGAACTTCGGAAAAGTATACTCCAGAGATATGGCATTTGCCGCATCCAGGTATACGGAAGTGAAATTGGAGAGTCTGTGTTTCGAGCTGTTTAAAAATATTGATAAGGACACGGTAGATTTTGTTGACAACTATGACGGAACACTGAAGGAACCGACATTGTTCCCTGTTACGTTTCCGACGATTTTGACAAATCCCAATCTGGGAATCGCCGTGGGGATGGCTTCCAACATTGCAAGTTTCAACCTGGGTGAAGTGTGCGATGCGGAAATTGCATATTTAGAGAATGAAAACGCAGATATGGCAGATTATATCAAAGCGCCTGATTTTCCCACCGGAGGATATCTCATCTATGATGAAGAGCAGATGAGAGCTATTTTGGATACCGGCCGCGGCAGCTTTAAAATCCGTGCGAAATACCAGTATGACGCCAAAGAAAATCTGATTGAGATTTTGGAGATTCCTTATTCCACAACATCAGAAGCAATTGTGGATAAGGTGGTAGAAAATATCAAAGCCGGAAAACTCAAAGAGGTGGCTGATATCCGCGATGAAACCGGTTTAAACGGCTTGAAAATCACACTGGATTTAAAACGCGGTACCGATCCGGAAATGCTGATGCTTAAACTGTTTAAAATGACACCTTTGGAGGACAGTTTCTCCTGCAATTTCAATATTTTGATAAATGGAAGTCCTGAAGTATTAGGTGTAAAAGGGATCTTGGCGAATTGGACAACCTTCCGTATCCAATGCATAAAGCGGCAGACCAGGTTTGATATCTCGGCTAAAAGTGAGAAACTCCATTTATTAAACGGCCTCAAGAAAATTCTTTTGGATATTGACAAAGCGGTAAAGATCGTGCGGGAAACGGAGGATGATACGGAAGTTATTCCCAACCTGATGAAGGGTTTTTCCATTGATGAGAAGCAGGCCGAGTTTGTGGCGGAGATCAAGCTTAGAAACCTGAACAAGAAATATATCCTGAACAAGGTCGACGAGATCGAAAATCTCCGTAAAGAATTAGAAGATTTGAACCGACTGTTAGCAGATCCTGCCTTGATAAAAGAGCAGATTATAAAAGAACTGACTGCGATTAAGAAGAAATACAGTAAACCCAGAAAATCAGAGATTCTGACAACAGAAGAAATTGAGCATTTTTCGGAGGACATGCAGATTGAGGATTATAATCTGAAGCTATTTCTGACAAAACAGGGGTATTTAAAAAAGATTCCGCTGACATCTCTCCGTGCTGGCGGAGAGCATAAATTCAAAGAGGGAGATAAGCTGGTCAAGGAATTTGATGAGACGAATTTAGGAGAATTGCTGGTATTTACCAACAGGCAAAATGTCTATAAAATCAAAATTTATGAGATTGCGGACACCAAATTGAGCGGAATGGGCGAATTTTTGAAAAGTGTGCTGGGGTGTGAACCGGAGGAAGAGATTATCGATGTGTTCAGCGCCAATGCATACAAGGGACATTTTCTGTTCGCTTTTGAAAACGGAAAGATGGCGAAAATTCCTCTTGCTTCCTATGAGACAAAAACAAACCGTAAAAAGCTGGTAAACAGCTATTCGGATGCGTCGAAGCTGATTAAAATACTATATCTTCCGGAGGATACGGACATAGTGTCTTATTCCAGCAATGGAAAAATTTTAGTTTTTCATTCTTCATCGATCAATCCAAAAACCACCAGAAGTTCAAACGGAGTCAATGTAATGACCCTTCGAAGAGGAGCAGCTTTGAAAAAGGTGGTTGAGCTTGCCAGAACAAGGCTCAAGGAACCGGATTATTACAGAACCAAAAATATTCCTGCGGTTGGCTGTTTCCAGAAGGAAGACGGCGACAAACAGGTGAAGATGTTTGAATAGCCAAAACGGCTACCGTGCAGAACATTTGTGAGTTTTTGCACGGCAGCCGTTTTTTATCAGCTGATTCTACTCATACAACTTATAATCTTTTCCCGAGAATACGATACCTACGGTTTGCGGACCGGCGTTGTTGCAGATAGCACATCCCAATCTGCCTTCAAAAACAGCTGCTGGATTCAGCTTTTCAGTCACCTCTCTCCGAAGCCGTTCTATCACATTTTCGGGTACATCGCCAAGGAGCAGAACAATCTCCTGGTTTTCCAGATCCACAGCCTCCGCCTTGACATTTTCAATCAGCTTGGCGATGGCGGATTTTTCACCGCGGCATTTATTGTAGACATCAACACTGCCGTTTCCTGCCGCCATGATGGGCTTTAAACCCAGTGCCTCCCCGACAATCGCCGCTGTCACGGAGATTCTGCCGCTTTTGCGGGCAAATTTGAGGGTCGAAATATAGGCATAACAATGGGAATGGGTCAAGCGATCTTTCAGGAAGGCCACAATTTCGGAAAAGGATTTTCCTTGCTGCGCCATTTCTGCCGCCAGCATAACCGGACGACCATAACAGAAGGTATAGGTATGAGAATCGATAATTTCAAAAATGATTTTATCCTTGCCGTGAGCCTCCTCAAACAGGGAAACGGCAAGATGTGCACTGTTGAACGTTCCGCTTCCCGCAGCATTGATTGTGGTCAGAATAATATGAGTATAGCCTTCCTCCCATGCTTTTTCATAAACAGCCAGGAACTGAGGCGGTGTAATTTGTGCAGTGGTGGGAAGTTCTTCGCATTCATTCAGTACAGAGAAAAAATCCTCTTTACTGATGTCGTAAGTTTCACGGTAGGATTTTCCCTGATAACTGATTGTGACGGGGATTAGCTCAATGTTTAGCCTCTGTGCCTCTTCCAGTTCAATATCTGACGGTGTATCCACCATGATTTTTATCTTTTCCATTTTTCAGGACTCCTTTCAGGGGATTGGGTTAAGCCTTTTATACCATTCATTTGGGTATTATGCAGGGAAAGAGATATTGTGTTCTTCATTTAGTTATATTAACATTTTTTCACTTTGATTTCAATCTTTTTCTTGAGCCTATATTTATATATTCCCGTAGAAATGGTTTTTATCAGAAGCAGTAAGCTTGCTATTTTTTGAATAGAGTGTTAAAATGATGAAAATACTATTTTACTATGAGGAGGAAGCTTATGAAATTTCGTTTTATACACAATAATCTAAATGTATTTGATCTGGAAAAAAGTTTGGTATTTTATAAAAAGGCCCTTGGACTAACCGAATATAAGCGCAAAGAAGGTGGAGGCGGGGATTTTACGCTGGTATTTTTGGAGGATGGTATATCCGGGCATCAGTTGGAGCTTACCTGGCTCAAGGACAGGACAAAGCCGTATAATTTGGGAGATAACGAGATTCATTTGGCTTTCCGGGTGGATGATTTCCAGAAAGCCTATGCTCTGCATAAGGAGATGGGGGTCGTCTGTTATGAGAATAAGGATATGGGACTTTATTTTATCAGCGATCCGGATGGATATTGGATAGAAATATTACCTGAGAGATAGTCGGTTTTTGCCGAAAAAAGTAGGAAATTTTCGTACAATATTGGTTGACTTTTCCATATAAAACATGTTATTATAATACCAGAACAATCGTTACTATGGTAATTTAGGAAGGGATAGCGCCTCTTCGATATACCCTCGCTTGGATGTGGTCACGCGTCTGCGAGCGGGCGGGATACAATTTATGATCAGACTGCGGGTAACTACCCCCTGTTTCACAGCGCTAAAAGAATTCCCTTAGGATGCTGTATTCCGGGATAAATTTCCTGATGGAAGCCTTATCTGTTTTTCTGTCAAGGCACACACCTTACACCCACTCTTTTAATGTTATTTTCAAACCATTTACAGAAACGGGTGTGTTAAGTTAAGGGACCTCTTTTTCACCCGAAGAGGTTCCTTTTTTGTGCCTTTTTTAGCCTGCCAGCGTTCATGATAGAACTGCATTCCGAGGCAAAATTCCTTCAATAAGGATTTTGCACCGTTGTACAGCGATTTAGAGGAAAAATCCACTTCCGCTGAAAAAAAGAAAATGATTCCCCATGCCTGCGGAGACGGAGGCTCCTTCTGAGCATTGTTATTAAAATTTTATTGCGCAATATCGGACTAAAATTAAGCAACATAAGATATTTACTTTTCAGCACCTCGGCTGATATAATATTCTTAACATTTTAGTTGCTTTTGAACAATAAATGATCCTATTTGGACAGCAGTTCTATTCAAATAGCGTAAATTTAAGGGATAGAAAGAAAACGAAAGGGGAGAAAAACATGAAAAAAAGTGTGTTTCAAACAGTAGGAAGGAGAGTGCTGGCGGCAGCGATGTGCCTGCTTATGACATTCACTGCACTGCCATCATTCTATACCGTGCAGGCGAGCGATTACCTGTTCTATGATTCTTTTGAAACGTCTTTTACTGATTTGCCCGATGGATGGACCGCGTTTGCCGGCGCAAATAGTGATAATGTGAAAAAGGATACGAGTCATTTCACCGACGGAAACAGCAGTGTGCGTTTAACCAGCGGTTCCGGCAGTATGGGAATTCTATCCAAAACGTCGTCAGCAGAACCAGGAAAAGAATATAAGGCCACGGTTGACGCTTACGTCCACAGCGGGGCAGGCACTGTTTATTTGCTGATGTACGACGCAAATGGAAAAGTGGTTGGCTCACAGTCTGCAGTAAATGCCGCTGCCGGGCAATGGAAGGGCATGACGGTAAGTGCGGTTGCGCCGGCAGAGACCTCTTCTGCTGCTTTGCTTTTATATATATGCGAGGGCGCTGCGGGCGATGTGAGCTATGACAATGCAGTGATTTATCCTGGCGCTGAGCTGACAGTAAGCGGCGCGCTGAATGGTAATCTGGCGTATGGCCGTAAAGTGGAAACAGACTTTATATACTATAACGGGCTCACTGGCCCTGTGCGGGCGACGGACGGAGAGTTGTCAACTTCCTTTCTTGCAAACAGCACAGCAAAACAGACCAAAGCGTACGCCACAGTGGATCTGGGGGCGATAGGCAATATCAATCAGGTGATTGTCTATGAAGATGGTTTTAAAATCAGTCAATTTGATATTGCGGTTTCAAAAGATAATATCAGCTGGAATATTGTAAAAGGTGAATCCACAGCGGGAGCAAAGAAAATCGTCAATTTCCCGCTTACGGAAGCCAGGTATGTAAAGGTTGATGTATTGGAAGCGGAGATCGGTTTTGGCTTCCGCCAGATAGAGGTATTCAACACCAGCGAAACAGTTACGTTCCCATACGGGGAGCCGCCGGCGTTGGCAGGCGGGGATTTAAAAACGCCTGAAATCGCTTCGGAGATACCGTATACAAAAGAAAACTTTCACATTTATCTGTGTCTGGGACAATCCAATATGGTTGGTGCAGATGAAGTGCTTGCTGAGGATAGAGTGCGGACGGAGGGCGCTTATCTCTTCAACAGTGCCGGTCAATGGGAATATGCGCAGCCGGGGCTGGGACAAATGCAAGGCTATAACCGTTATACCACGGTCAGCATTGACAATACGGATCCCACCGCTGAAATTGCAGGGATGAGTCCGGCGCATTCTTTCACCAGAACGATAGCGGCAAATGTGCCTGACAGTATCGGCGTTGGAATTGTATGTCAATCTGTTGGCGGGACCAGCATTGACCAATGGCAGAAGGGATCCGGAACGCAGCTTTACGAGCGGGCGGTTGCCAGAGCACAGGCTGCAATCGCAAGCGGTGGTACGCTAAAGGGGATCCTCTGGGCGCAGGGCGAAGCCTGCGCATCCAGGGATGACTATCTGACTTTGCTGAATAAGATAGCAGAGGGTATGCGAAGCGAGCTTGGGGTCGCCGCTGAGGAGGTTCCCTTTATTGCAGCCTCCTATCCTTTGCAGAGAGCCGCTCAAAATGAAAATATTGCGAAAATTGCCACTGTCGTGGAAAACTCCGATTTTATCAGCAGCAAAGGAACCGTTATTTTTGATACGGTTCATTTTACAGCAGATTCCCAGCGCTTGCGCGGCGTCCGTTTTGCGGAAAAGATACTGTCCAAGGTATATGGAATCCAGAAAAGCGAACGTGAATTATATCAGATGATTTATCATGAGGATATCGGAGAAGAGGAAGTTGATGTTCCTGTCACACCGGAAGCTTTTACCAAGGGAAGCGGCACGGCGGGAGATCCCTATGAGGTCGGCACAATCGGTCAGCTTTACAATGTAAAAAATTTCTCCAGTGCACATTTCAAACAGACTAAGGATATTGAAGAACCTTTCAGCGAGCCGATTCCGACTTTCTCCGGAACCTATGACGGGCAAGGATACAGTATTAATCTGAAAATTGACACCAACGTCTCCACCGGTTTTGTCACACAATTGCAGGCGGGCGGCGTGCTGAAAAATATCGTCACCAAGGGCACCGTGTGTTCAAGCGCTACCGCCGGCGGCGTAGGAGCATTGGCGGGAAGCACCTCCGGACAGGTCAATATACTCAACTGTGTCAATTATGCGGCGGTTTCCGAGGGCAGCAGAATGGGTGGCTTGGTCGGAATTCTCAACGCTTCGGCAACCATGACAGGCTGCAAAAACTACGGGAGCGTGACAAACAGCGTGGCAGGCAGAGGGATGTATGTGGGCGGTTTGATCGGGTATGGTAATTCCAATCTTGTGACTGCATGCGCCAATTTCGGCACGGTGTCCTCCGGTGATCAGGTTGGAGGGATCATCGGGCAATTAAATATCAATAGTGGTATGCTTTCAGCCTGTTACAACATGGGAGCGGTCGAGGCTACAGGCACTTCCGGAAATGCCGGAGGAATTGCCGGCATGCTCCGAAACGGAGTGCTTTCTCAGTGCTATAATTTGGGAACGGTAACAGGAGCAACCTCGGCGGGCATCTCTGTCTTCTATGCGACGGCTACTGTGGCTCGCACCTATATCGAATATAGCTATAATCTGGATTCTGCTCCTTTCTATGTATCGAGCAATACATCCCTTACTGCAAAAGATAGCTATCAGTTCCAGACGGGATCCCTTACGCAGCAAACGGGGGTTACTCTTCTCGACTTGAACGGGATGAGGAACTTAACCGCTGCCCAGCTGGGCGATTCCTCGGGCGCGGTTTGGAATACGGAAACCTCTTTCCCGACTTTGATCGCCAATCCTCAGACAGAAGCCTATGATCTGTGGAATGTGACCTTTGTAAAAGACGGAAATGGAACCATATCTTTCACCGAACCCATGGAGGTAAAGGGAGGTACCATCCTGAACATACAAATTACGCCTGATGCCGGTCAAATCATTGAGAGCATTAAAATAAATGGGATACCGGCAGAAAACGTTTCAGCTGGGGAACAGCTTTTCCGAACCCCGGCAATCATGGCGGATACAGAAATTCTCGTAACATTCAGAGGTCCTGCACTGTCCTTGACAGTGGATAATAATGAAGGCATCCGCAGAATCTATTTTGCAGGAGATGCTGAAGCTTATAGCCTGTACGTTTACACAGGATCAGAACGGCCGTCCGCACCGGTTGCTACAGACGTCAAGTCGGGCCATGATATCTCCCCCTACCTTACCGAGACAGTCCAATACAAGGCGGTTATCGCGGCGGTGGAAGGCGGAAAGGAAATCAACTACAGCGCGCCGGCAGATGTGGACGCAAGATTCTTCTATGGCGAAGGAACCCAGAGTGATCCCTTCCGGATAAAAAACATTGGGCATCTGAATAATGTAAGGGAGCTTCCGGACAAATATTTTGAACAGATTGCGGATATTGAGGATGAATTTACAACGCCCATTTCTGTGTTCTCCGGCACATATGACGGAAAAGGGCATAGCATCAATCTGGGAATTGATACCAATACTTCCGCAGGTTTGATTGCCACGGCACAGGCAGGTTGTGTGCTGAAAAATATTGTCACTAAGGGGAGTGTGAAATCGACCGCCGATACAGGGGCGCTGATCGGCACCACCGTGAATAGGGAAGCGGTCACGATTTCGGACTGTGTGAACCATGCAGAGATTTCCGGAACCAGCAATGCAATCGGCGGTTTGGTCGGCAGACTGAATGCAGCGACAACCATGACGAAATGTAAAAACTACGGAAACGTAACAGGCAGCACCTATGTTGGAGGTCTTGTGGGTGTGAATGCATCTACGCTTATGACCGCTTGCGCGAATTTCGGGACGGTCTCTGCTTCCGATCAGGTCGGCGGGCTGATAGGACAGCACAGTTCCACTGGCAAGGTTACAGCGAGTTATAATGCGGGAACGGTTCAAGCATCCGGTTCTTCCGGTAAGGCAGGAGGAATCGCAGGAATGATTCGCAACGGAGCGATATCCCAGTGCTATAATCTGGGAAGTGTAACAGGAACAAATGCGATGGGAATCTCCGGTTATTTTGATAGCCGTGCACAGGCTTCTATCTCCTATATCGAATACAGTTATAACTTGGATTCCACCCCCTTGTATATCACGATTCAGGATGATCTGGCTGCAAGGGATAGCTATCAGCTCAGCTCTGAAACTCTTCCGTCAGCCGGAGGCGTTACCTATCTTGGACTAAATGCAATGAAAGCACTGACGGCGGTTCAGCTGGGTGATTCAACCGGAACGGTTTGGAACACGGAAACCTTCTTCCCCACCTTGAAGGAGAACCCGCAGGAGGAACCCTTCAACATGTGGGAGATCACCGTCAATCACAATAGCGGAGGGACAGTTGACTTGTCTGGAACAGCTTATGTGAGAGAAGGGGCGGTAAAAGAGGTGACAATCACTCCGGATACCGGTTATGAGATCGAATCCATTTACTACGGCGATGTTCCAGTCTGCTTTGGCTCCGGAGAAGTTGTAGTATACGCTACGCCGGCGATCACCGAATCAAAGGTGGTAACCGTTAACTTTGCGCCGTCGGCCGCCGAACCGAATATTAAAATGACTCCTTTTGTCTATACAGGGGCGGATAATGACGATGCTCCAATCGGTGTGACCTTCTCGGCGGCGAGGGAACAGATTGGAAGTTATACGCGTACGGAATTTGGTATGCTGCTGGCAGTGGACGCAAACAGCCTGAAAGATGAGAATCTGCATTTGGGCAATTACTGGACAGCCAAGGGGATCGCAGCCCCCCGCTATGACGGTCTGTTCGGAATCAAGTTCAGAGGGGATGCAATCCAAGCGGGGATCGCTTATTATGCCCGTCCTTATGCAATCTATCAGAGCGTAGATATCACGAAAGTGGTATACGGCGATATTATCGAATTTGTACCGCAGGGAAAATAAGATGAAAGGTTAGAGCGTTCTTAAGCATTAGAGAGTCGAAACGGATAAGCCCCTGCTTCTTTCAGCGTGGAATATAAATATAGAACCGTGCGGCATGCAAAACGCCTCATTTGTCTGACTAAGTATACATACTTTTCTGACAAATGAGGCGCTTTTTTGCGGGACAGCAGAGCGGGATTACAACGAAATTTTTCCTGTGAAAACCATATTGAATTCAGCTCCTAATTCTTATACAATGCGCTGTGCTGGAGCATCGGAGCAAAACACTTATTCCGGTGCGCACGCAAGTGTGTTTATCCTTTCACGTGTTTTCCATTCGCTGTTTAAATCGGTGATAAGGATGAGATAGTCACCCTCCTGAATAATGGTGTCTCCCTTTGGAATGATTTCAGTTTCCATTCGCTTGATGGACAGCAGAAGACTTCTTCTGGGCCATTTGATTTCCTTTACCTGTTTTCCTGCGATTTTGCTTCCGTGCTGTACAATCGTATCGATAAGGATTTTTTTACTATGCTCCTCCTTCTCCGGCAGGATATTCTTTGTTTTCAAAAGGTTTTCCAGCAATGATTCATAAACAGGAGCGCTTTTTAACAGATCTGCAACAATATATGCCGTAATGGAAACTACGGTCAGAGATAGAAGATGATGCAGAGAACCAGTCATTTCGGTGATTAAAATAATTCCTGTGATTGGTGCTCGGACGATGGCTGTGAAATATCCTGCCATAGCTAATATCACAAAGTTAAAAAACAAATTTTGAGAAAAGCCCAGCCAGTGAACCGAAACACTTCCGAAGATGGCGCCTATGGTGCCGCCAATAATCAGAAGAGGAAAGAAAATACCACCGGGCGAGCCCGAGCCGAAGCTTATCATGGAGAAGAGAAATTTCACCAGAAGCAGTAAAAAGAGCATGAAGATCCCGGTTGACAGATTGAATTGTGAGATGATTTCATGGCCGCCGCAGAGAACGGAGGGAAACGTGAGACCAAGAATGCCTGCCAGAATAAAAGGAATCAGAGGCCGTTTGTCCTGAGGAAGCAGTTTTCTGTATAATCTTTGCGTTGCCAGCAGAACTTTATTGTAAAAAGCGCCTGCGGCACCAAGGACAGCGCCTAAGAGCAGAAGGATCCAGTAGGAAGAAAGAGGAATCATTCCTACCTCCGGAAACTGAAACACGTGTTCCATTCCAAATACATTCTTGGCTACAAAATCCGCCGCCACCGCCGCCGCCATTGTGGAGAGAAGGATCAGGGGAGAAAAATATTTGAAAATTTCCTCCAGCGCGAACACGACACCCGCCAACGGAGCGTTAAAGGCGGCAGAAAGTCCGGCGCTGGCACCGCTTGCTATCAAAACCTTTTTCTCCATCCTAGTAGCCTTCACTTTTTTTGTGACGCCCTCCGCGACACAGGCACCCAGCTGCACAGACGGTCCTTCCCGGCCAAGAGACAAGCCGCCGAGGATGGCGACGGTACCTCCGATAAATTTGAGACAGAGGGTGCCAAACCAGGTATCCTTGATGTAACCCATCATAATTCCTTTTACCTGGGGAATGCCGCTGCCGCTTATCATATCATTCTTTTTGACCATCTTTCCCACCGCGATCCCCATAACAATGAGCAGAGTCATCCAGACAGGAAACCAGATAAGATGTTCTCTCAGAAAACGGCAAATGAGAAAAGCCAGTTTTTCCGCGTAATTCAAAACAGCACGGTATCCTACAACCACCAGCCCCGATAAAAGACCGATGAGAATGCTCCACAACAGGACAGAAAGCTTTTTTTCACCCACACTGCCAATTGCTTGATAATTATTTTTCATATTCAAAACCCCTTTGTGTCAGAACATATCATGAATAAAAATTTCTATTTTATTGTAGCACAGAGAAAAGGGAAAAGCAAACAGATGACAAATCGGTTTGCCACTCTGTGTTTATGGACAAAAGTCTCATCATACTCTTGTCCATAAATATGATACAAATTCGGGTTGTATCAGGGAGGGAAAAAAGCTATGATATGCTAAGAGAGATTATGTGCCGGCGGGTTATTGCCAGCCTGCGGCGGAATGGAGGATTCATATGGCTGAACTGAGATATAACCCCTTAATAAAAGATTGGGTAATGATTGCATCCCATCGGCAGAACCGGCCGCAGATGCCGAAGGATTTTTGTCCATTTTGCCCCGGCTCTGGGAAGGTGCCGGACGACTTCACAGTGCTGGAATATGACAATGATTTTCCGGCGTTGTCCCAAAATCCGCCGGAACCGGATCCTGTGGAAAATGAATTTTTTAAGGTGAGGGACGCCTATGGAAAATGCGAAGTCATTCTGTATTCGAAGGAACATACTGTCACGCTGCCAGAGCTGTCCGTATCCCATATTTGCAAGCTGGTGGATTTATGGGTGGAACGGTTTGAAAAGATGGCGCAGGATGAAAGAATAAAATATGTGTTTATTTTTGAAAATCGAGGGGATGCTGTGGGTGTTACCATGCCGCATCCCCATGGACAAATTTATGGATATTCCCTGATTCCCAAAAAAATTGAACTGGAACTGGAGTCTTGCCGAGAGTATCAAGAGGAAAAGGGACATTGTCTCATCTGTGATATGCTGAAAGAAGAACAGGCTTTCGGAAAGCGCGTGATTATGGAAAACGATGATTTTTCGGCAGTTTTGCCCTTCTTTTGCGAATATCCGTATGGAATTTATATTATCAGTAAAAAGCATAAACAAAATATTGCCCAATTAAATCCGGAAGAAAAGAAGAACCTGGCATTTATTTTAAAGGCGGTTACCGGAACATACGACAGCTTGTTTGACTATCCGTTTCCCTACATGATGTGTATGCATCAGTCGCCGGTCAACAGTGAGGACACGTCGGGATATTACCACTTTCATATCGAGTTTTTCCCGCCGATGCGGTCCAGAGATAAAATGAAATATAACGCGTCCAGTGAAACAGGGGTATGGGCACACTGCAATCCTACTGCACCGGAGGAAAAGGCGGAGGAGCTGCGGGCGGCTTACCGGAGATTCTTGGAAAAGGAGAAGGAATCATGCTAGAGAAGCTAAAACAGGAATTTGAAGATTTATACGGCGCTCCCTGCGAGAAGGTGCTGTTTTCGCCGGGACGGGTGAACCTGATCGGGGAGCATACGGATTATAACGGCGGGTATGTTTTTCCGGCGGCGATTGGTATGGGCAGCACCCTTTTGTACCGGAAACGGGAGGAGCCTGTTATCCGTCTGAAAGCGACCGATCTGTCTGAGATTGTAGAGGCAGACATTCATCAGCTTGATTGCTATAAAAATTTAAGGTGGGGAAATTATCAGCTGGGCATTTTTGAAACCATGAAAAGGCGAGGGTACCAAATTACTGGCTGTGATCTTTTATATGATGATACGATTCCGCACGGCGGGGGACTTTCCTCGTCTGCGGCGATTGAGGTGGTGACCGCGCTGCTGGTATCCATTCTAAACGGAGAACAGCCGGATATGGTGCAGATGGCGAAAATTTCTCAGCAGATGGAGCATGAATACATTGGTGTAAAATGCGGCATTATGGATCAGTTTTCATCTGCCATGGGAAAGCGTGATCATGCCATTTTTCTCAATTGCAAGACCATGGATTTCGAGTTGGTTCCGATCCGAATGGATGGATATAAGCTTGTGATATCCAACACCAATAAAAAGAGAAGTCTTGCCGATTCAAAATACAATGAGCGAAGAGCGGAATGTGAACACGCTGTTGAAGAGCTCCGAAAAGCAATCCCAGCCATTACCTGTTTGGCTGATGTGACAGCAGACATGTTTGAACAGTATAAAAACGTCATAGCGGATGAGACGGTACGGCGGAGGGCAGAACATGTCGTTATGGAGGATGACAGGGTTTTACAGTCGGTGAAGGTCTTGAAGGACGGAGATTTGGCGGCATTCGGAAAGCTGATGAATGAATCCCATGATTCCCTGAGGGATTTGTATGAAGTGACGGGAGCCGAACTGGATACCTTGGTGGAAGAGGCGAGAAAGATTGATGGCGTTTTGGGCTCCAGAATGACCGGCGCCGGGTTTGGCGGATGTACGGTCAGTCTCGTCAAAGAGGATGCGATTGAGGATTTCAAAGAGAAGGTGTCGAAAAGTTATCAAAAGAAGATTGGCTATGATCCCAGCTTTTATATTACAGTGATTGGAGACGGAGGAAAGCTGCTGGAAGGGTAATCTTCTCTTTTTCCTGCCATGCTATAGAGAATCAGAATCGCTTTGGCTGGACAAAAGTATTTACGTATTGTGAAAATGGAAGCGCTTATCAAATCGGATAAGCGCTTTTTATAATTTAGGAAATTACAACGAAATGAGTTAAAAATTTTTTTGAAAAAATAAGATAATTTAAATATGAAATCTGGGAGATTCCAAAAAAGAGCGAGTGAAGCGAGCTTATGTTTTTCGGAACGAAAAAACTTTTTTATAGCATAGGAAACGGTGCGGGATCATACCAAATTGCGTGTTTCAAAAAATAGCGCGCAGAGCGTTTCTGCGTTTTTACAAAAGAAAAAATCAAAATACCTTCACTGCCAAAACGCTGCATTCAATTTTTCATGAAAAACAACAAATATAACATAGATAATTTAAATATTTAATTAATTATAAGTATTGATAATTGAAAAATATAGTGATATTATAATGCTATAAATTACAAAATAATTATATTGTAATTTATGGAATAACATTCCCCATTCCATTCGTAGAAAATAGGAAAAGAAAGAAGGAATACAATGAAGAAAAAAACGGCAAGTATCTTTATAATTTTTTCCCTTCTCACTGCTTTCTGCATGCCTTCCCTTGCGTCCGCAGCTTTGAACTCCAATTCTCCGGAAATTATGGATTTTGAGGATAAGGAAGCAGGGACAGGATTGAGCAACGGAAACGGCTGGACTCTTACACTGGGTACAGGTACACACCGGGTCGAATATGTGCAGGATCCGCTGGATCCTCAAAATCAGGTTTTGGATACATACTGTGCAGCCGCGAAACAGGATACGAATGTAATTTATGAGTACAGCAGCTACACAAGCGGAAAAGCGGTGTTTGACTTCAACTATATGCTTACCCGATCCGTTGGAAATGACGCTCAGTTCCGGTTGATCAGCAGCAAAACGGAGAAGTTTGCAGTTGATTCCCAGAACGGCAGCTGGAAATACCGAATTGGAGGCGGCACTTGGGTAACTGTTCCGGACAAAACCGCTGCAGTCAATACATGGTATCATATTACTATTGTTTTGGATCCGGACACAGATGAGATAAGCTTTTGGCTGGATGGAGATCCGGTGCTGCAAAATGCGGATTCTGGAATTGATATTACAAATATCAACAAATTCCAGATTTATAACCGGTGTACCGCTATTAGCAATTCGAAAAGTGTTTACTTTGACAACATCCGTTCCCGTTATTACGGAACAGAAATCAATGCGGAGCCTATATTCAATCTGATGAACAGCGAAAAAATCATAAAATTAGGAGAAACGCTGGAAATGGATTTCACAGGCCGCGTGATTGACACCGACGGAGATTCCGTCACATTAACCTCAGACGCGGGAACAATGAACGGCAATATTCTTAGCTACACACCCGATTCGGCAGGGGCGAAAACCATTCATGTAACTGCAGATGACGGCAAGGAAACTTCTGTTTATACAATGACAGTGAATGTTATTGAAACAGTAGAACTCACTGTCACCGGAGGTGCTAACGGAACGGTTACTCCATCGGGTGTGCAGGAAGTTGAAAAAGGTCAGCAAGTCACCATTACCGCAACGCCGGACGATGGATATGCAATTGAATCCATCCAATACAATGGTATGGAAGTAATCGGCTATACGGAAGGCGAAAAGAGTTATCAGACACCTGCTTTGAACAGCGATTCTACTGTTGCCATCACGTTTACTGCATTGAAGTCCAAAGAAGAGGTAATTCCCTTCACAGCTACTTTTAACGGTTCAGAAGGAGACAGGTCCTTTGGAACTGTATTTGCAACGGTTTCTCTTGGTAGCGCATTGGAGGAATACGGTATATTATTCTCCAAGACAGAGCTTGAAATGGATGCGTTTACTCAGGACGCGGCTGGTGTTTTTGTGGGAAAGGCAGTTGCGGCAGCAAATGCAAAGGGACAGTATGGCATCAAGTTTACGGGAAATTTGGAAGCCGGAACCTATTATACAAGAGCTTACGCCGTTTATACAGGCGGGAAAATTGTATACGGGGATCGGATTGTGCCGATTGTAATACCGTAAATTTGCTGGTAAGATGAATTTAAAAATTTCATATTTTATGATGAGAGCGGGAAACAAGTTTTGTTTCCCGCTTTTTGTTGTATGAGCAGTTTGACAGTGAGGAAAAGGAGCGGAATGTATAACTGCGGGCAAGATGTCCCCCGCCTCGAAAGAAGGCGGGTTCCATATCCGCGGTCAGCGGAAGTGCAATCTCCTGCTGACCGCGGCACTGCCAAGCAGTGTTCTTGCCCTCGTTGAATGACGGGACAAGCCCTTATTGAAAAATAAGGAGCGGCAGGGAGCGTTTGCACAGTATTATGCCTGATATCAAAAACGATTGCTAGCCATATAAAACAAAAATGTCATAAAAAAATGAAAAATAATCAAAAAAAAGAACAAAAGAAGATAAATACAATATTTTTTTATTTTGCTATAATAATTGTACAAAATGACTTAACATGCGCAAAAAAGAGATATATTATTTGTAAAAATAGTATATATCAGGAATTACTGAGGCGGGAATGAAGAACAATTTATTCCTGCTTTCCGAATTGCTTTGTGAAAAAATAGGGCGAAGTGAAATCATGAAAAAGGAGGGATGCTGATTCTGGCATCAAGGATGGGCTTGCGGCTGAAAGAATGCCGGAAAATCTAAAGGGATACTGCTGGGAATCAGTGTCGCTGCGGATAAATCAAAAGGGCTTTGCGGTGAGGAGGAAAGGCAAGCCCAAGAAACAAATTAGGGGGTAATATTCATGAAAAACATGAAAAAAGCATTGAGCTTATTTTTGGCGCTGTCAATGCTTCTGACGGTCTGTGCAGTTAATGTATTGGCAGATGATACCGTCACACTGACAGTACCCAACGGAAATTTTGCAGAAACCTGTACGACAAACAGTACATCAATGCCGGGTGGCTGGGTTGGAAAAATATATTCAGGGACTGTGTTGGCATCAAATTCATTTGATTACTATATCAATTCAACCTGCGAAAATAGTAAAGCAACCGGTGCTCCAAGCACTGATGGTTCTTACAGTCTGTCATTAAAAGATAATGGCACCGGAGGAGCTCTTTATGTTGAATCTCCCAAGATCAGTTTAGAAAGTGCTTTAACAGAGAAAAAGGAATTTAACACAGCTTTTGATGTTAAGATGTCGAGAACTGGATCTAATACTGCAAAAGTATCTTTATTCTTTTA
This sequence comes from Acetivibrio sp. MSJd-27, assembly GCF_018918095.1. Lineage (GTDB taxonomy): Bacteria > Bacillota > Clostridia > UMGS1840 > HGM11507 > HGM11507. Next base: position 50,149 of record NZ_JAHLPV010000014.1, read on the forward strand.
CAATGCAGAAGGGAAAGTTTACGATGGTGGAAGATGGATCGATGAAATTCAAACTCCTTCCTTGGATACTGATTTGCAACTTAAGGATGCGGTAGGAAATGGAAGCTTTGTTGCGTATACCCCTTCAGCAGCCAGTACTTGGGAAAGCACTAGCTTTAAAGCTATAGCTCCGATTGGTACAAGCAGTGTGTCTGTTGCTTTGATTGCTTCTACTTCGCAAGCGATCCGTTTTTGGTATGACAATGTCGGCATCAGCTATAAATCGCTTCCTGCCGGTCCTCAGCAGGTAACGGATTTGGTTGCCGTTCCCGGAGACGGTCAGGTTACTTTAAGCTGGGCATTGCCGTCCATCACCACGGATTACGCAGGTGTATCCATCGCTGTGAAAAACGGCTCAACTCTCGTGGACACCGTGGATGTTATGGACGCTGCGGTAACTTCCAAGGTGATCACCGGACTGACCAACGGCGTGGAATATACCTTTGAGGTTACCTCAGTGAACGCAGATAAGAGTATGTCCTCCACAGCGGTTACTGCGACGACCGCACCGGTGGGCAAAACAGTCTCCTCTGACGGTGTATTCACCATTCCCAATGCGGACTTTGAACAGACAGTCACAGCCAATTCCGTTGACATTTCAAAATACGGATGGGATGTGACGGTTTATCCGTCAGATAAAACACTGGTTGCCGGACAGAATTGTTATGAGATAAGTAGTTATCACACCACGGAAAGTTTTCCGCAGATGGCGCCGAACACGCCTGACACGCAGACCGCAAACAACACTCTGCGTATCAAACAGACCAGCGGTTCTACTTACGGAAGCTTTTTGATGCAGAACAAGCTGCCTCTGGCAGAGACATTCACCACGATGCAGAAAGTGACATTCCAGTTTGACTATGCTTACCGGCTGACACCTCCGATTTATGTAACCATGCTCTTCTATAACGAGGACGGCAAGGTTTGGAACGGTGCTGCCGAGAGCTGGGAAACGCTGGAGGTTACCGGACATTCTGACTGGCAGCGCAAGGACGCGGTCGGAAGAGACAGCTATGCGGTTATTACGCCTGGTGAAGAAGGTGTCGTAGAACAGAAGGTATGGGGAACTTACAGCTTCTCCAGTATTGCACCGGTCGGAACCGCGGCGGTTTCCATCGGATTTACTTCCATTGCCAGCCAGGCAGGTATTACATACATTGATAATCTGAAAGGTACCTGGGAAGCAGCGCCCGAATATGTATGGGTTACTGTAAGCAGCGGTGAAAACGGAAGTATTTCTCCGTCCGGAAAGATCGGCGTAGTAAAGGGGGAGACGGAAACCTTCCAGATCAGAACGGCGGATACCTCTTATATTCTTAATCAGGTGAAGTACAACGGCGTTCCAGTTGAAGTTACCGGTCAGGAAACTGCAACAGATGCAAACGGGGATCCGGTTTATTATTACTACAATTATACCACGCCGGCAATGAATGCGAACGCGACGATCGACGTTTCGTTCACACTGGCCGAGGAACAGGAAAAGATTATGTCTGCGCCCGCTACCTTCACCGGTACGGAAAGCGCCGCTCCTTATGGACTTGCATTTGCCACGGTTTCTTTGGGAGCTACATTGGGCGAATACGGTGTTCTGTTCAGCGAGACAGAGCTTGACGGCGAATCCTTTGTTATAGGCGCGGAGGGTGTCTTTGACGGAAAAGCAGTTACAGCTGCCAATGCGAAAGGCCAGTATGGGATTAAACTGGCCGGAAGCCTGATATCCGGGAAGACTTACTATACGAGAGCCTATGCAAAATACGGTGAAAATTACATTTATAGTGATAGGATTATAACAGTAGTTATTCCATAAGATCAATCGGGTGCTCAATGAAGATGTCATCCTATGTTGAGACCGAACCAGTTCGTTTCATTCGTTAAAAAAGAAGAATAAGTAGAGAAAGTGTCCTCTGCCCGTTGCGGGCGGGGGACATTTTGATATAGAGTGAGGAATAGCGCGCGGATGATATTTTGTTTTTGGCTCTCGGTGTTTCCCCCTTGAAAAAGAATGGAAAGAGCGAAAACGACCGGTTGACAAATCTGTGAAGCATGGTAAAATAAAATAGCTGTTTGATAGCGGTTATTTTGCTTTTTATAACATAGAAAACGGTGCAAATTTGTGCGCGGTTGCATGTTTCAAAAAACAACGTCCGAAGCGCGATTGCGTTTTTCAGAATAAAAATTTTTATAAAATGGAAGCACAGAGAAAGGAGGAAAAAAGATTGACAAGTGAAAGTAAGTTGACGGTGCGCTATGCGGAGACAGATCAGATGGGAATTGCACATCATTCGGTGTATCCAGTTTGGTATGAGGTTGGGCGTACGGAATTTATCAGAGAGCTCGGGATTGGATATAACCGGCTGGAGAAAATGGGGGCGATGCTTCCGGTACTGGAAGTGCATTGCAAATATATCCATCCTGTGGAATATGAGGATGAATTATGCATTCATACAAGGATAAGTTCAATGGGAGTAGCAAAAATTCAATTTGAATATACCATATATAAATGCGGCTGTGGAAAACCGGTGAATATTGGAACAACTCTGCATGGATGGGTGGACTCACAGACGTTTCGGCCAATTAACCTGAAAAAGAAGTTTCCGGATGTTTATCAAATGATTGCGGCAGCTGCCGATTCGGATGATACCATCTATGCTTCACAATATGAAAAAAGAGGATGGAAAGAAAAATGGGTAAAAAAAGGGGTGCTATCCTTTTGCTTCTCCTTTGCTTCATCTTGGCTTCTTGCGGTCAAAAAAGCAGTATCATTTCATTGATTCATTCCGACAGTGCCATGAATTATGGAGACACCGGCGGTTTGGAGCTGCCGCTAGATACAAACCACACAAAAATAAGTATTCTGGTGGCCTCTGATTTCTCCAACCTTTCGGATAAGCTGGTGATAAAGGAATTATCCGAGCGTACAGGTTTGGATGTCGACATTATTGAGGTGCCGCCAGCCAGCATACAGGAGAAGGCAAAGGTTATGCTGAGCAGCAATGACATGCCGGATATTGTGAACAGTTCTTTCAGCTTTGACGAGATTAATCAATTGGGAGCGCAAGGTACTTTTGTATCTATTAATAAATACATCAATGAACTGCCTAATCTGAAAAAGCATTTTGTAGATGACGATGAAAACAATATTATTTTTAACACTTACACATCCGGCGATAACAACCTGTATGTTTTCCCCAAGTTTGAATTTCAGCGACCTGTTAACCATGGATTCTTATACCGGAAAGATATCTTCGACCGAAACGGGATTTCTGCCTGGAAGAGCACAGAGGAATTTTACCAGGCTTTGAAAAAGCTGAAAACCGTTTATCCGTCCTCTTTCCCTTATGTATCCAAGACGGGAACACAGATTTTTTCAGATTGGTCTACTAGCTGGGGAATTCATTTTCCGGGGCTGTTTTTTGACGAGGAAGAGCAAATTTTTAAATATTCTGCGACCGATCCGAAAGCTAAGCAAATGCTGGATTTTATGCGAAAGCTTTATGTGGAAGGGTTGCTGGACGAGGAGTTCTTAACTTGTACGCAGGGCAATTGGGAAGTGAAGATGACAGAACCGGAAAAGGCCTTTGTTACGTTTGACTGGATCAGTCAAATGGATATTTTTTACGAGCAAGTCCAGGAATCCAATCCCGAATTTGATTTGCGGTATGCTTATCCGGTAGGTCCCACTGGCAATGTTGCGACGTTGAGCAAAATTGGAGGAGGACCGGCGGTTACCAACAATAGCAAAAAGCTTTTGTCCTTAAAACTTTTAGATTATTTGCTGAGCCCTTCGGGAGCTGAATTGATGACTTTGGGGGTACAGAATAAAACGTTTCAGGTGGAAAAGGACGGTTCTGTGAAATATCTGGGATTTTCTCAGGAAAAAACGATTTCAATTGATGATTTGGAAGAACGCTATGGAATGTTTATCGATGGGCTTTACCGCCGCGTCGACAAGAGAAGCGTTTACTTCAATTATTCTAAGAAAGAACAGGAAGCGCAGGATATGATTATCAAGGAAAACCGGTTTGCAAAAGAACTGCCGCCGGTAAGATTTGAATCTGCCCAGAAGGCACAGGTATCCAAATGGACGAATGATTTATATGCGGCATCCATGGAGTTTGCCCAAAACTATGTCCTTGGAAATGATGCGGGGGAAACATCTTGGGATCGGTGGGCGGAAAAGGCGAATTATCTTGGTGCAGAAGAACTCGTTGCATTATATAACCACCAATATCAAAAGTATCTAAAGTAAAGGAATTGTTTATGTATCAACTATTTGAAAAGATTGGAATCACCTTAAGCCAGCGGCAGAGGGAACAGTTTGAAGATTTCACAAAATTGCTCTTGGAATGGAATCAGAAAATGAATTTGACCGCTATTACCGACCCGGATGAGATTATTTTAAAGCATTATCTGGACAGTGCTCTGCTGTTTCAGACAAAGGTTATCCGGCAGGGAATGAAAACGATTGATGTGGGCTGCGGAGCAGGGTTTCCATCTGTTCCTGCAAAGATTATCCGGCCGGATTTGCGTTTTACACTCCTGGACTCTCTGAATAAGAGGCTTCATTTTTTGAATTGTGCCATTGAAAAATTAGGGCTTAAGGAGATAGAAACGCTTCACATGCGTGCGGAGGATGCCGGTCAGGACGAACAATACCGTCAGCAGTATGAACTTTGTGTCGCTAGAGCGGTAGCGCCGCTCAATATTTTAATGGAATATTGTACGCCTTTTTTGAAAAAAGATGCATACTTCGTTGCTCTAAAGGGACCGGATGGAATCCGTGAACTGGAAGAGTCAAAACATGCTATGCAGATACTCTCCATGGAGGTATACGAAACGATCGAGCTGGAGCTTCCTTCGACGGATCAAAGGAGAATGTTGCTTGTTTTTCAAAAAAAGGGAGAGACTCCTTTAAGGTATCCCAGAAAAGCAGGAAAGCCCGGCAAAAAACCACTTTAAGCGCTCCTTCTTAGAAGACTGACTGTGATATTACCGTCGGTGTTTTAATAAGATATGCAATGAAAAGAAGATGTTGCCCGTATCTGTAAGAAAGATCATAAAACTAATAAAATTATATTTGTCAATAGATAATCTTATTTTTTAAATATCAAAATAGATAAAAAATGAGATTAAAATTATGCAAGATGACAAAAAATGAAGATGTGATGTTCAGAAACATCAAATTAGATTGACACTATCCCAACAAAAGGTGTAAAATAACATAAAAGAATGGGGCACATCTGTGTATTTCTATGAAATATGCACGAAAATGAAAAGGAGGAAAAGTGAGATGAGAGCAAAAAAACTTTTGGCCGCAGGAATATGTATTACAATGGCAGCTTCCCTGTTTGCTGGATGTAATGGCGGTGGAACACAAAATGATGTAGGGGAAATGACAAAAGAGGAAATTGAAAAATTCGAGGCGGATGCTGGCGGATTGAAACTTCCTTTGGACAAAAAAGGAACGCAGATCAATTTCATGACAGAATCCAGCAATACCGGGATGACAGACAGTACCGTTATCAAAGAACTTTCGAGAAGAACAGGTGCAAAGATTGTTATAACAGAGATCCCGCAAGCCACGATGAAAGAAAAAGCAAAGGTATTGATTGCATCTAAGACAGATATGCCGGATGTTATTACCGGAGGTTTTACAACAGAGGAACTCAATGACCTGGGGATGCAGGGAGCTTTTGAACCCGTTTTGGAACACTTGGATGAACTCCCGAACTTTAAAAACCTGTTTATCGATAAAGCGGAAGAGCTGGGGACAGAAAAAGTTATGAAAAGCTGGAAAGCTTCCAATGGCAATCTCTATATGTTCCCCTCCTATGGCATTAACCGTGATGTGAATCATGGAATGATGTACCGGAAAGACATTTTTGACAAACATGGAATTCAGATGTGGGATGGTCCGGAAAGCTACTATCAGGTGCTGAAAAAACTGAAAGAGCTGTATCCGTCATCCACGCCGATGGTTTCTAAAACAGGCACTAATTTCTTTACCCAACAGGCGCAAAGCTGGGGAATTTTGAACTGGCCCGGTATGTTCTATGACCATGAAGCGAAGACGTGGAAATATTCCTCTATGGATCCCAGATTCAAAGAATTATTGGATTATATCAAAAAGCTGTATGATGAAAAATTATTGGATCCTGAATTTTTGACCTGTACACAGGCAGCATGGACAACAAAAATGACCCAGCCGAATCAGGCGTTTACAACCTTTGACTGGATTGACAGAATGGATATGTTCTACGAACAGGCCAAGGCTACGGTTCCGGATTACAATCTGAGATACGGGAATCCAGTTGGCCCGACACAGAAAGTCATTACAATTTCACCTGTATCCGGTGGTGTAGTGTTTAAAAGATCTGACAACAGTGAGTTAGCGATGAAGGTCAATGACTATCTTCTCAGTGACGGCGGAGCGGAACTGATGACTTGTGGTATCGAAGGGGTTACCTTTAACTGGAATGAAGATAAATCCCATGCGGTTTATATCGGATTTGACACGCAGAACATTACCATCAAGGATTTGGAAGAAAAATACGGAATGTGCCTGGCAGGAACGACCAGAAGATATGACAGAAGATCGGTTTACTTTAATTACTCCGAGAAGAACCAGGAAGCACAGGATCTGATGAACAACAAACCGAACGGAGGCTATCTGCCGGAAGATCCGCAGCCTACCCCGACTGCCGAGGAAAAAGAAATTATCACCAAAAACGATCCGAAACTCAGAAAGCTGGCTGAGGAGTTTGCTTCCAAATATATTCTGTCTGGAGAAAGCGGAGATGCTGCTTGGAATAATTTCTTGAGCCAGATGGAAGCTAACGGCGCATCTGAAACAGTAGCAGCTCAGAATGCCGCACAGGCGCGTTATGATCAACAGTAAAGAATAGCTTTATATGTGTGCTTTGCAAGATCAATACATTTTGTTTTGTAAAAAATAGAATCACAAAAAATAAACTGACACCGTATGAATTACGGTGTCAGTTTTTTAAAGTGACATACATAACGACCTTACAATATTGACAGCATTCTGTATATAATTTGATAGATTATTCTTATCAGCACCGGCAACAATAAAGTTACATTTATTAATCGGAATTAAAATTTTCTTTGCAGAGCTTTGCGCGATTGAACGGGCAATATTGGGGGTTATTTCGCCCATCATTGCACTGGGAGCTATAATGCCTATGGCGCCTATAATAATATCAGCTTTCTTGACATTTTCTATTATTGCGGTTTCGCCGAAATAATTTTTACAGGAACCGGCTTTTTCCATTTGATGAGCGGCATATTGATTTGTACCCAAAGCGATAATATCTATATTTTCTATTGTTTTTAACTTTTCAATCACTGATTTTCCAATTCCTCCGCCCTGACCATCCACAACCATGACGTTCAATAAATATCACCTGCCTCAATAACTATTATAACAAGATGAAAATACTTTTGCAAGGCAAAGACATCATAAAAACATTTCGACCTCGCAAGCGTCAATATTCACTCACAGCCTGAACATAAATTTGTACTCAGCCATCTGTAAAGGTTAGAAAGTATCAATGGGAGATTATAATGAACAGCAAAATGTTTCCCGGCTCTAGAAGGACTTGGCAAGGGACGGTAGTATTTGCAATGTAACTTTTTTCATAATTCCTTGGAAGAACTTTGAAACAATGCCGGACGGATTTTGCATTGTTATATGGCGGAGGAAGAGACTCCTTTTTTAGGCGGAGCACAATCCCCCGATGAATTGTTGCATAACAGGGGAATCCCTTTATTAAAAATAAGTTCAAAAAGACCAATCACTTTATTTTTCTAAGAAGATTTCTGCAAAGTACGACAAAATTCAATCAGATTTGATAGACAAGATTGAAAGAATAATGTTGAATTGCTCGCAAACCTCGAATTTATAGCGTAACAGCGGGAAATTTGGCGAACGCTTTTTCTTTACAACCTGTAAGCTTCCGAGTATAATAAGACCATAACAACTGAAAGAAACGGAGCAATCGACATGTTAAATATATTCTCAAATGAAAATGTGGACAAGCCAAAATTGACATTTGTTTCGCCAGAAAGAATTGTTCCTAATCGGAATCAGCCAAGGCAGGTATTTGACGAAGTCAAGCTCTATGAATTGGCGGAGTCGATTAAAGAACACGGTATTCTTCAGCCGTTGTCGGTTCGGAAAATTGATACGGAACGCTATGAATTGATTGCGGGAGAAAGACGGCTTCGCGCTTCCATGCTGATCGGCCTAAAATCCGTTCCAGTCATTATAAATAAATATTCTGATAATGATTCCCTTGTACTGGCAATTATTGAAAATATACAAAGGCATGATTTGAACTACTTTGAAGAAGCGGAAAGCTACCGCAAATTGATGTGTGAATGTAAGCTCACCCAGGAAGAATTGGCAAAAAGACTTGGCAAAAATCAATCTACCATTGCCAATAAGCTTCGACTCTTAAAGCTGAATTCTGATGTGAGGCAGCTTTTGCTGGAATATAATCTGACAGAGAGGCATGCTAGAGCACTTTTGAAAATTGATGATAAAGAACTTCAAGAAAAAGCCTTACAGGAGATCTCCATGAAGAATCTCAATGTTCAACAGACAGAATTCTTGATTATGTCCTTAAAAGGCGAAGTTCAGAAAAAAGATAAAAAGAAGATAAAGGACAAACGTTATATTCGTCTGTTTAAGGATTTAAGAATATTTTCAAGCACTATCAATCAAACAGTGGATATGATAAAAAAAGCTGGTATTCCTGTAAAGTCTGACAAAAGTGAGACAGAGTCTTACATAGAATATGTGATAAGAATTGACAAGAATGCAATTGGACAGCCGAAAATGCAGGCAAGTGTATGAAACAAAAGGTTATTTAATTTCTAACAAGACGAATTTATCGTAAAATTTGGCTTATAAAAAGAAGTTTTAGATTTCAAATGAAAAGTAGAGACGAAAGCCTGCGAACAGGATACGCAGATATGCATAGCCCCCTCATCTTTTATGCCGATTTATTGGCAGAAAGAATTTCATATATTTTTCACCCTTGCGGCAAAAGCACAGCTTTTGCCGCATAAACCCTAAAATAACTTCATTAATATAGATTAAAGTGTATTATATGTTTCTATATTTATTATAGAATGAAATATATAATAAATCCCCCATTCTCCTTTCGCCGTTTAAGCTTCATGCTTAAACGGTATTTTTTTATAATATAAGAAATTGTGTGCAACTGGACAAGTTCTAGGATTAAAAAGCTTTTTTATAATTTTTTGATCTTTTTTGTCGAAAAAATATTGACACAAAGGAAGAAAAGTGCTATACTACAACAAGTGTTGCGGAGAAACGGCAAAGGGAAATAGGGATGCCGTGCAGGAAGCACACGGAAAAAGCACTTTTCAAAAGGCTTGAAAAAACTTTTAAAAAAGTATTGACAACAAGAATGAAAAGTGATATACTTTAAAAGTCGCTGTGAGAACGGCGGCAAACAGTCAACTGACTGCCGGTCCTTGAAAATTGAACAACATGACGGTCCTAGCAATAACTTAGAGTTTAAAAACAAGTACAACTCAAGTAGAAACGAGTAAAAAGGAAACGACAAACAAAGTTTGTTTAAAGGGG
>NZ_JAHLPV010000015.1 GCF_018918095.1 Acetivibrio sp. MSJd-27
GCTGGCCATGTGGAAGTGGCGGGATGGGAACCATGGCACGCTGCATCGGATACTCATGTTTTTATTCCCAATAGACACAAAAACGCGTGGATTCGCTTGATGGAATCCATGCGTTTTTCGACAGGCTGTATAGATTAATGTACATTAATCTATATAATTTCTTGATTTTTTTTCTCTTCAATGATAAAATAATAAACAATGCAGTAAGATTGGAATATAAGGAGAAAAGCTATGAAAATTCTATGCCTGATCCTTGTCGCCGTCGGCGGCCTCATCTGCTTTCTATCCAAAAAGATATTGAAGGTGCTGAAGGTCCAGGCAGATGGGGCGGATTTTGATAAATACGTGGTATATGTAAAAGCGGTAGGCTTTTTTGTTGCGGCCTTCGGCGCATTGATTTTATTCATAAAGGGCTGAACTGAGAGGAGTTAACGGAATGAGAAAAGAACTTGCAAAAAATTACGATCCGAAGGACGTGGAGGAAAAGATTTATGATACCTGGCTGAAAAACGGCTATTTTACGCCGCAAATGGATAAAAAGAAAGAACCTTTTACCATTGTGATTCCGCCGCCGAATGTCACAGGACATCTGCATATGGGACATGCGCTGGATGAAACCCTGCAGGATATCCTGATGCGCTATAAAAGGATGCAGGGCTTTTGTGCTCTGTGGGTTCCGGGTACCGATCATGCGGGAATTGCAACCCAGATCAAGGTGGAGGAGGTTCTTCGCAAGGAAGAAGGGCTTACCCGCCATGATCTAGGTCGTGAAAAGTTTTTGGAACGAGTCTGGGACTTTAAGGAAAAACATGGGAACTATATCATGGATCAGATCAAAAAACTAGGCAGTTCCTGCGACTTCAGCAGAGAGCGTTTCACAATGGATGAGGGCTGTTCCAAAGCTGTAAAAGAGGTTTTTGTCAATCTGTACGAAAAGGGCTTGATTTACCGCGGAAACAAGATTATCAATTGGTGCCCGCACTGCATTACAGCCCTGTCCGACGCAGAGGTAGAGCATGAGGACCAGGCCGGTGCGTTCTGGCATATCAAATATCCGGTGAAGGACAGCGATGAGTTTGTGATAGTTGCAACGACGCGGCCAGAAACGATGTTTGGAGATACCGCGGTAGCAGTTCATCCGGATGATGAAAGATATACTCATCTGGTGGGAAAAACATTGATTCTTCCTTTGGTAAATCGAGAAATTCCGGTCATTGCAGATGACTATGTTGACAAGGAATTTGGGACGGGCTGTGTGAAGATTACGCCTTCCCATGACCCAAATGACTTTGAGGTCGGCTTGCGTCATAATCTGGAACAGATTCGTGTAATGAATGATGATGCTACTCTGAATCAGTATGCGGGAAAATATGAAGGAATGGATCGCTATGAAGCTCGTAAAGCCGTTGTAGCTGATTTGGAAGCGGAAGGCTTGTTGTTAAAGACGGAGCCCCATTCCCACAATGTCGGGATCTGCTATCGCTGTGGTACGACGGTTGAACCGATCACCTCCCGTCAATGGTTTGTTAAAATGGAACCTTTGGCGAAAAAAGCGATTGAAGTGGTAGAAAAACGGGAACTGGAATTCGTGCCGGATCGCTTTTCTAAGATTTATATGAACTGGATGGAAAATGTACATGACTGGTGTATTTCCCGTCAACTATGGTGGGGGCATCAAATCCCGGCATATTACTGTGATGCCTGCGGCGAGATGGTAGTCAGCAAAGAGAAGGTTCATACCTGTCCGAAATGCGGTGGAAAAATGCGTCAGGAGGAAGACGTACTGGATACATGGTTTAGTTCTGCTCTCTGGCCGTTTTCTACCTTGGGATGGCCCGAAAAGACGAAGGAAATGGATTATTTCTTCCCGACATCCGTTTTGGTGACAGGCTATGACATCATCTTCTTCTGGGTTGCCAGAATGATCTTTTCTTCATTGGAACATACCGGCAAAATTCCGTTCCGTCACGTGTTTATCCATGGACTGGTACGGGATTCCCAGGGACGCAAAATGAGCAAATCGCTCGGCAACGGTATCGATCCTTTGGAAATTATAGATAAGTATGGTGCGGACACATTGCGCTTCACTTTGGCAAACGGGAATTCTCCCGGAAATGACATGCGTTTTTATATTGAGCGGGTGGAGGCGGCGAGAAACTATGCCAATAAGATTTGGAATGCTTCCCGTTTTGTGCTGATGAACCTGGAAATTGATAAAATCGAATTGCCGGCTCAGCTGGAGATGGAGGATAAGTGGATCCTTTCCAAATATAATACACTGGTCAAAGAGGTGACGGAAAACCTGGATCGGTTTGAGCTGGGTGTTGCTTTGGCGAAGCTGTATGATTTCTCTTGGGATCTATTCTGTGACTGGTACATTGAAATGGTGAAACCACGGCTGTACGAAAAAGGGGAAAACGCAAAAACAGCGCAGAATGTTCTTGCTTATGTTCTGAGCGGATTCTTAAAGATGATTCATCCCTTTATGCCATTTATTACAGAAGAAATCTTCCAGTCCCTTCCTGTAGATGAGGAGAGTATTATGGTTTCCAAATGGCCGGAGTTTGATGAAAAACTTTGCTTTGAAGCCGAAGAAAAGGCTGCCGGTATGCTGATTTCCGCTATCACCGGGGTACGCAATATCCGTGCAGAGATGAATGTACCCATGTCGAAAAAAGCACAGATGTTTATAAAAACCAAAGAAAAGGACGCTTTTGAAAAATCCGAGGCAATTTTTCTGAAGCTGGCGGGTGCCAGCGGTATTACGGTGACCGATGACATGAATTTATCGGTGGAGGACAGCGTATCTGTCGTTTCCGAAGATGCTGAGATCCTGATTCCCTTAGGTGATTTGGTTGATTTTGAAAAGGAGATTGAGCGTCTGGAAAAAGAGAAAAACAATGTTTTAGGAGAAATCGATCGAGTGGAGAAAAAACTTTCCAATCACGGATTCCTTGAGAAAGCCCCTGCGAAACTGGTGGAGAATGAGAAAGCGAAAAAAGAAAAATATACCCAGATGCTTCAGCAGATTGAATCCAGATTGGAGAGCTATCGGAAGTAAGAAGTGCTTATTCTTTTCAATGGCTGTATCACGATTTTTGTGATGCAGCCTTTTTCATTCTCTAGCCACTTTTTATCATATATGGCCAAAAGGAGAAAAAACACTTTTTTCCTTGTACAGGATGTGATACAATAAAAACGTGAAACGTTATGAGAACGAAAAGATGTGATGAAAAAGGGATTCAAAATCTGTACTTTCAAGGAATTGCTTAAAAGGAGAAAACAAAAATGAGTCTGGAAGAAAAATACCGCAATACCCATGATCTGCATGTACCAGAATGGGGACCGTTTTCAAAGTTATATTATGGATTGTCCCATATTGCAGATCGAAAAAAGGGGCTGCGTTTTGATTTGAGTGTGATTCCATCCTATTACAGGGCAAAATATATGTTCCCCGATGCTTTGAGGGACTGCGGAATCCATCCCTGGGAGACGACCGTTGATTTGAGCTATTATTCTTACCGTTATGAGATGGAATGGAAGGATAAGGTCTATGCGGATGTGTCCTATTATACCTATGATAAAAATACGCGGGTGATCCGATGTCATTTTGTAAATAATACGGATGAAAATCAGAATACTTCTATGAGCCTGATGGCTTCCATGGAGACGCCTTTGGTATCCCTGAATGATCGCAGAGTAATGGAATATGCTTACTGCAAACTGCCAAAGGGAGCGGTTTATATTGATGCCCTATCCTATACGGATCTTACCTATCACACGCCCCGTCCTACGGATCATCTGGTTTTTGAAGGACTGTTCCGCGGAGAAAAACGCAGGAGTGGCTTTGTAAACGGCAGTGCTCTGGCTGCCGGATTCGGAGATGAGAGGGGAGACCGCGTAACCTATCATTTTCAGACAGAAAAACAGATGAAAAATGCAGTTTTGATGGTACGGTATTGTGCGGAACATGCAAATGTATTTGAAATAGATGGAAGCTTTCGCGAGCAGATTATCCTGCCGAAATCCAACCAAATGACAGTCTGTCAATTTCCGATTGGACGTTTGAAAGAGGGCAGTCATGAAATCACTCTGACAGCCCATGGAGCAGGCGGGCTTGCGATAGATGGCTTTGTTGTTTGTGAAGCGGAAAAAACGAGGGAAGTGTCCTTTGAAATAGAGCATTGGAACAGAAAACCGGAAATAAAGAAAAAAGGAAACAGTTTGATACTGGATTATCCGGATACTCCTGTTGTCTATGGTCTCAAATGGCAGGAGGGCGGTTCGATTGTAAAAGAATACCTGACAGACTGCATTGAGCATTCTCTTCGGGCGACTTCCAATTGTTTTTTTGAGAAATGCTATGACGATGGCGGTGAGGGGCATTATACGGTGCCGGTGCTTTTTCCGTTTCATTTAAAGCCTCACAGTACCGAAACAGTTTACGCTTTTGTGACCTGTGGAACCAAAGAACAGGTAGAATCAAGAATAGAAGGACTCTCTGTCGAGCCGGAAATTTTAGAAGCACTTTATCGGGAAAGAAGAGCCGGAAGAATACAGTTCCGCAGCAATACAGCTGGACAGCAATACAAACAGGGAATTTCCCTGATGGCCGCTACCATCCAGAACAATATTGTATTTCCCATCTATGTACATGGCGACTATATCCGCCACAATACGCCGGGAAAAGGGTGGGATTGCCTTTATACGTGGGACTCCGGATTTATTGGGCTGGCGCTTTCGATGATGTCAGAAGAAAGGGCGATGGACATTTTGAATGCGTATATGACGGAACCTGGTTTTCCGCACGCGGCATTTGTCCACTTCGGCTCACCGGTACCTGTTCAGTTCTATCTGTTTTTGGAGCTTATGAACCGTTATGGTACAGAGGAACATTTAGAATATTTTTATCCGAGGTTGAAGCAATATTACGAGTTTCTTGCCGGAAAAAGCGGGGGCTCTACGACGAACCAGCTGAGATCTGATGTGCTCAAAACCTGGGATTATTTCTATAACTCGGGAGGATGGGATGATTATCCCCCGCAAGTGTACGTGCATGAAAATGGCCTGACCGGCTGCATTTCTCCGGTTGTTACCAATTGTCACGTGATCCGAATTGGGAAAATGATGACGGTTTTTGCGCAGAAATTGGGAAAAGAGAAAGAGGCTGAGGCATATCGCAGAGATAGCAAACGGTTTGAAAAGGCTCTTCAGGTAAATGCGTGGGATGAGAAGTCCGGTTATTTCGGCTATGTCGTTCACGATGAAAATGGAAAGCCAAAGGATATTTTACGCGATAAAGACGGAACGAACTTCGATATGGGATTGGATGGGCTATACCCCTTAGTGGCTGGTATTGTTACTCCCGTTCAGAAAAAAGCATTGCTGAGCCATCTGAAATCAGAACGGGAGCTGTGGACTCCAATTGGAATATCTACAGTCGATCAAAGCGCTCCTTATTTTAATCCCTGTGGTTATTGGAATGGTGCGGTATGGATGGCACATCAATGGTTTCTCTTTAAAACGATGTTGGATTTAAATGAGACAGATTTTGCAAGAAAAATTGCTTTGACGGCACTGCAGCTGTGGAAGAAAGAGACTGACCTAACCTATCACTGCTATGAGCATTTTCTGGTACAGAGCGGACGGGGAGCAGGGTGGCATGATTTTTCTGCCTTGTCCGGACCGGTTGTTAACTGGTTCTTTTCCTATTTCGTCATCGGAAATTTTACCTGCGGTTTTGAAGTTTTTGTGGAAAACAGGCGCTTTAAAGATAATTTTTCAGAATTCTATGCGGATTTAACCATTGAGGGGCAAGATGAAGTTGCTGTATTGCTGACACTGCAGGAGGGGAATGACTATCGTTTTACTTACCAGGGAAAGAAAGTGAAAGCAAAGGCTGTATTTGATGGCGTCTATGAAATTGTGCTTCCCGCCAGGACACAAGGAAAATTTATCGCAGAAAAGACAGCCTAACGATACAAAGAGAATAGACAATGGAACGAATTTATGGTATAATAACCTCACAAACCTCTAGAATATTGAAAATGTTAAGAGGTTTGGAGAACGATTGAATCACAATACTGCGGCGACATTCCGCCGCCTTCGTTGTTGTGGTATAATATACACGAGGTATATTATAATGAATGTCTAAGTTTCGCTTGTCTGGAACAAATCCGTATAACCGAAGTTCATGAAAATTGTATCATCAAGAGCGTTGCTTTTATGGTGACTTTTGCGAAGCAAAAGCATTTCGTTCTTATTATAAGGTTATAAAAAGAAGCAAAGAAATGAGGGGGAGTTATGAGACAAAGAGATGTTGCACTCAGCATTGTATTTACTATTATTACATGCGGAATTTATGGGATTTATTGGTTCATCTGTCTAACGAATGAGATGAATGAGGCAGCTGGAGAGGAAGATACATCCGGTGGGCTGGCATTTGTTTTTACACTGATCACCTGTGGAATTTATGGGATTTATTGGGCTTATAAGATGGGCGGAAAACTAAATCAGGCACGCCAGATGCGCGGAATGTCTGTAGATTCCAGCACAGGAATCCTTTATCTAATTTTGATGATTTTTGGGCTTGGAATTGTCGTTTATGCGTTGGCACAGGATGGCTTGAATAAAATGGCTCAGGAATGAGAACAAGATGGAGAAAAGTTCTGCGGACAGCAGTTTTTTTTGCTTCCGCAGGATTTGTTTACACTGTGCTTTATCTGCTTGGCATACAGATTCCATGCCCATTTCATAGGCTTACCGGGCTTTATTGTCCAGGGTGTGGAGTGTCAAGAATGTGCATTTCTATTTTAAGACTTGATTTTTTATCTGCTTTACGTTATAATAGCATAGTATTGTTTTTGTTACCGGTGATATTTTTGTTGATGGTACAGTTGACAGTGCGCTATGTGAAAACAGGAAGGAAACAGCTTACAAAGGGACAGAGGATTGTTGTTTGGAGTATGGCCGTAATATTGGTGCTGTTCGGAGTAATAAGAAATTTTCCGCAGTTTCCGCTTTTGCGTCCGCCTGTCTAATATTTGAAAAACAGCAGGGGATATCCTGCTTATTACGGGGCATTAGCGCAGTTGGGAGCGCGTTTGACTGGCAGTCAAGAGGTCAGGGGTTCGAACCCCCTATGCTCCACCATTAAGAAAGCCTATAACCTCTATAAGCATTGAGGTTGTAGGCTTTCTTATTTTTTGAAATACCGCACTTTTATTTTATCATGGTTTTTAACATCTTTTGTACTTTAGATGCTGAATGTTTGGCTAATGATCTTGTCTAGCATCAAAGGATATGCTAAAAATGATGTTAAAATCATTAGTTGTACAAAGAAAGCTGCTTTTTACTGCTTTTTTCTTTTTGTACACTTCATTTTACCGTTGCCTTCGTACGTCAGAAAGTAGTTTTTATCTTGAAAATAATAGAATTGGTGTATCTGCGGCACATTTGAGATTGTCGTATTTTACAATGCTTTCTAAATCAAAAAAGACATAATACTAGAAAATGCTACTTTGCTATTCAACAAGCGTACATGTAAAAATCGAATGGGAAAAAATGATATATATCGTAAAGAGACAAGTGAGAGCATGCCAGCTATTTTTGAAATCTCTTCACATAAAACTTCGTTTATCTCCAGTGAGTGCTGGGGAAAAACGGAGTTTTTATTTTGCTTCCAGAGTAAATAATACTGCACTTATTACAGCTTGTATTATCGGTTCCGCTGCCTGCTTCCTCTTGTATTTTATTAGTATTATAACCGTATCTTTAAATGAAACTTTTCATAGATAGGATGGTGAGCAGAATTTTAAGTCTACGTTCTAAGAAGGATTGCTATGATGCACTGAGACATATCATCTTTTAATTTTTCTATATACATTTTAATTACGATATTTTTCGACACAAAAGAAGAAAAATAAAGAGTTGATATTAATAATGTGAACAATTAAGCTTTAAAATCGTCATTTTTCGACACTTTTATTGTAAAAATAGGAAATAAATGAAAAAAGTTTCTGATATAGGACATTGTTTGTGCTATAATAATGAAAAAAGCAGATTACGATAAAAATCAAGTGACAATTCCGGCAAGGATAATAATAGAATCATTTTGAAATTGCGGGGGAATGATATTGATTTGTAATTTGTATAAACTGAGGACAGAGCGCAATTTGAGTTTACGGAAACTGTCGAATTTGTGTCATGTGTCCAAATCGTATTTGAACAAATTGGAAAACAACAACATCGAAAATCCTTCATTTCCCCTTTGCCGAAAAATTGTGCTTGCGCTGGATGTCACATATGATCAACTATTTACATTTGAGGGGGAGGAACACAGTGTGGTTATCGATTTTGAGGGCTATAAGAAAAGCAAAAAATTTTTTACTGACAAGGAAGCGGCGAATGCATATTCTGATTACCTGGATGATTCTCAAAAATATATGGTAACCAGAATGATCATTCATCTAACCGAAAAAAGGTCGGAATCAAAAGAAGAATAAATTAGTTCGCTTTTCTTTTGCAAATATGCTGTTCCGATTTCGGAATTTTGTCTCTGTCCTGATGCAAATCAGCGATATAACTTAATAAATCATCCCGTATGGGCTCATCAAAATCTCTTATTTGTGTGATGAGCTCTTTTTCTTCTTCCGTGAGAAAGAAAGTATTTTTAGGGTTATGGAAATTTGTCTCATCTTCCCATCCCATTAGATAAGCTGGTGTAGTGCCCAGGATTTCAGACAGCGGCTTTAAAACGGAAATAGGCATTTTTTCAATCTCCCCATTTTCATATCTGAATATCGTGGATCTTGAAACTCCCAATTTATCCGCAATATAGTCCGCATTCATTCGCAGTTCTTTTCTTCTTTTTTTCATCAATTCTCCAGTATTCAATAAAAACACCTCTTTTCCTATTATAATATATCACATAAGAGGAGAAAGCGCAACTTATTTTTCGCAAAAATGCGATTTTCATATTGACAAATGACTCAAGTGATGATACGATTAATCCACAGAGTTGCATAAATGCGATTTTATAAGATGTAAAACTACTTTTTTACAAACGATAATATATATAAAATAGTGGCAATCTGTCTATATCTAGAATACAAATACCGGAAATTAATAAGGCGAAAAAATAGCGTGATGCTATGCAAAGATAAGATTAGAAAGGATGTCGAATTTCTGATGAATGGACTAAAACCATGCCCGTTTTGCGGCGGTCATGCTGAGATAAAAGTGTATAACCCTAAATATTATGGAACAGTTGGTGTTTCTGTTGTATGCAAAAACTGCGGTGCTCGGGGCAGACTGGCAGGTATAAATGATGTGGTAATATCAGGAAACACTATCTCTACTCCTATTACGAATGATACGGTTGAGAGAGGAAGGAGACAAGCGGCAGAATTATGGAACAGAAGGGTCAAAAGCAATGTTTAAGCATTACAAAGTTGGTTTTTACAAAACAATTTTTTGCAATTCTGCGTCGAAATATTCATGAATATGACAGAATCGTCCCCGCATTTTCATAACTCATAAAAATTGATTTCTGGTGTATAGAAGAAAAATTTTGTTTTTCAGCTCATTAGTGTATCAATTGGGAAGAACCATTGTATAGAAAGTCACTATTTGGTGGAGACGGACCTTGAGTCTGATCCATTCTTCAATAAATATTTGGAGGTACAGGGGCTACTCGATTGTGCACAGAGAAGAAAGGCCTTAAACTAGAGAAGTATACATAATCTCAAAAGAAAACATTGTGTTATACCTATGATCTCGATTTTCTTTCTCAATATAGACGAACCTTTTATAATGTAGTATAATGGTTTAAACAAACGAACCGTTAAACCGATAAAAATCGATAGACAGATACGGCCGGAAAGAAACTTCTCTTTCGGGTCGGGAAAGAGGACAGCTTTATGAAGAAAGAAGAAAAGAAAAGTGCAATTGAGCGGCTGGCGGCTTTTATTGTAGACAAGCGGAAAGGTTTTTTTCTGGTATTTATCGGAATGGCTATTTTCAGTGTCTTCGCCAGCACGTGGGTTTCTATCAATGAAGATCTAACCTCGTATCTTCCGGAGGAAACAGAGACGCGGCAAGGCCTGACGATTATGGAGGATGAATTTACAACCTTTGCTTCCGCACGGGTGATGGTGGATAATATTTCTTATGCAAAAGCGAAACAGGTTGCAGAGCAGCTTAAGGAGCTGGAGGGAGTCAAGTCTGTCACATTTGATGACACGCAGGATCACTTCCGCTCTGCAGCGGCTCTTTTTGATATTACATTTGACGGTGAAACAGATGATCAAATCAGCCTGGACGCTATGAAAAGCGTGAGGGACGCCCTGTCTGGCTGGGATGTTTCAATCTTCACAGAAGTTGGAAATTCGGATTCTGAAACTATTGCATCCGAGATGAATGTGGTAATGGTGATTGCAGTTGTTATTATCATTGCCGTTTTGCTTTTTACATCCCATACCTACATGGAAATCCCTGTTTTATTGATCACCTTTGGAACTGCGGCAATTTTGAATATGGGAACCAATTTTATATTCGGAGAAATTTCTTTCGTATCGAAATCCATTGCGGTTGTATTGCAGTTGGCGCTTGCGCTGGATTATGCAATTATCCTATGTCACCGTTATACCGAGGAACGAGTGCATCTCGAAGCGCGCGAGGCAGTTATTACTGCTTTGTCCAAGGCGATTCCGGAGATATCCGGAAGTTGCCTTACCACCATTTCAGGGCTTGTGGCGATGACTTTTATGCAGTTTCGAATTGGCTTTGATATGGGAATTGTGTTGATCAAAGCAATATTTTTCAGCCTTTTGTGTGTTTTTACTTTAATGCCGGGGCTGCTAATGCTGTTCTCGAAATGGATTGACAAGACACACCATCGCAGTTTTGTTCCGCGGATTACGGCAGTTGGAAAATTGGCGGTAAAGTCTCGTTTTATCATTCCTCCTGTTTTTGTTTGTCTCTTGGTGTTTGCTTTTTTGTTGTCAAATCAATGTCCCTATGTGTATGGAACCAGTACTTTACATACTGCAAAACAAAATGAAAGCCAGATTCAGCAGCAGAGGATTGAGGAAACTTTCGGCAGTCAGAATATGATGGCATTATTGGTGCCGGCGGGTGACTATAAAACAGAAGCCAAACTTCTTTCCGAGCTGAACAGCTGCACCGAAATCGATTCCACGATGGGGCTCTCTAATATTGAGGCGATGGATGGATATGTATTGACGGATACGCTTACAAGCCGTCAATTCGCGGAGCTAACCGATTTGGATATTGAGGTAGCACGGCTGCTGTATACCGCTTATGCTGCCAATGAAAAAACTTACGGACAGATTGTCAGCGGAATTGATAGCTATGGAGTTCCTCTCATTGATATGTTTATGTTTCTTTATGATCAAAAACAGCAGGGATATGTCAATTTGGATGAGGAACTTAATGAAAAACTTGAGGATATGCACAGCCAGCTGAAGGATGCACAGCTGCAGCTGCAGGGAGAGCATTATAGCCGTATGTTGCTGTATCTGAATTTGCCTGAGGAAAGTGCGGAAACCTTTGCGTTTTTGGATCAAATTCATCAGATCGCGGAAAAATACTATAATGATCCGGTTTATCTGGTAGGTAATTCTACAAACGATTACGATTTATCCAGTTCCTTTGGAAATGACAATATTCTTATCAGCATTCTGTCAGCGGTATTTGTTATTCTGGTGCTGCTGTTTACCTTCAAATCCGCAGGACTTCCGATTTTACTGATTTTAGTAATACAGGGAAGCATATGGATGAATTTTTCCTTTCCAACACTGACACACAGCAACCTTTTCTTTATGAGCTATCTGGTGGTCAGTTCCATTCAAATGGGGGCAAACATTGATTATGCCATTGTTATAACCAACCGTTACACCACACTGAAAAAGGAAATGCCGATCAAACAGGCTATGATAACGGCCTTAAACCAAGCATTTCCCACTATTATGACCTCCGGCCTGATGCTTGCATCCGCAGGTATTTTGATTGGACAGCTTTCCTCCAATCCAATTATTGCTTCCATTGGTGTTTGCCTGGGACGCGGAACGATTATTTCCATTATCCTGGTTATGTTTACACTGCCCCAAATCTTATTGCTGGGGGATGTTATTGTTGAGAAGACAGCATTTTCTCTGAAAAAACCGGATATCGTCCGAAACCATACGGGGAATATGCGGATAAGCGGTCATGTGCGCGGTTATATATCCGGTATGGTGGACGCTGATTTGCAGGGTACCGTTCATGGTACCATAAATGCGATGGTAGAAGCAGGAAATATCGAGGAAGAAAAAATGATAACAGAGCATACGGAAAATACAGAGCAAAATAAGGAGGAAGTGTGAAATGAACAAGAATAGAATGATATCTCTATGGCTGGTTTTTCTCCTTTTCTTTTCTTTCATGCCGGCTGATTTTATTTCAGTATTTGCGCAGGAAGATACTATTTTTCTTTCCACCGTGGAGGATTTCCGGGTGTTGTCCAAAAAATGCTCTCTGGATACCTGGTCACAGGGAAAGCAGATTCTTTTGATGAACGATCTGGATTTTACGGGAAATGAATTTATTCCCATTCCTACCTTTGGCGGCACCTTTGACGGCGGAGGTCATACGATAAGCGGCATCGTTTTGCCTGCGGGCAGTCCGGTGCAGGGGGTATTCCGTTATATTCAGAAAAGCGGCCTCGTTCAAAATCTGAATGTAAGTGTTTCTATTTCGTCAGGAGAGGGAAAAGATACATTTGGTGGGATTGCGGGAAATAACCGCGGCAATATCCAAAATTGCCGCTTTTCCGGAAATATCAGCGGAAAAAGTATTGTGGGAGGAATTGTCGGAATCAATGAGTCGGAGGGAAGAATCGGCAATTGTGTCTCCCAGGGGATTTTAAGCAGCCAGAAGTATACCGGCGGTATCGTGGGGGAAAACTTCGGTATTCTTCTCAAATGTACCAATCAAAGTAAAATCAATACTACCTCGGAGGAGGCAGCGTTAAAATTAGAGGATATCCAATTGGAACAGTTGGATCAGCTGGATGAAAATACAGTTCCTATCAGCGGGCATACCGATTCTGGAGGAATTGCCGGATACTCGAGCGGCATTCTTCAAAGCTGTTATAATTATGGTGTTGTTGGGTATCCGCATATGGGCTATAATATCGGGGGAATTGCCGGCCGGCAGGCCGGATATATGAACGGATGTTATAATTATGGACAAGTGCTTGGCCGCAAGGATGTGGGTGGCATTGCAGGTCAGATGGAACCCTATGTGTTCCTGCAGTATTCGGAGGATGAACTGCAGCAGCTGAACAGTGAAATGAACAGGCTTCACACTCTGGTAAACCAGGCATTGGCCAATGTGAACATCACGTCAGATACCGTATCAAATCGAATCAATATGATATCCGGATATGCCTCTGAAGCCAAAGACAGCTCTAAAAATTTGCTGGATCAAACTTCTGATTATGCCGGGCAGGTTTCTGATTTTGTAAATCAAAGCATGGAAACAGTAAATGACATCAGTGCGATCGTGACGGAGACGCTGGATAAAACCGTTCCTGTAATGGAGGATATCAGAATGGCTTCCGATACATTGTCAGATGCGGTTGGCCAGCTCAGCAACGCACTGGAGGAAATAGATCAAATAACGCAGAGCGGCAAGGATGCGCTGCAAGCCATGAAGGAGGCTTTAAACGATCTGGATGCTGCCGTCGGCAATCTTCAGATTGGAATCAGCAAGATACAGACAGCCGCAGATAGGCTGCTGGATGCGGTGACAGGAGGAAATCCTGATAAGGTAACACAGGCCTTAACACAGCTTGCCGAAGGCATGGGAGGTTTAAAAACAGCATTTCAAGATATAGGAACCGCATTCCGCGATTTAAAGGATGCGTTGTTACCAATTGATTGGGGAAATTTGGAACAACAAAAGCAGGAGATTGCAAACGCGGTGAATGCGTTGGAAAGCGCTTTGAAAGCAGCGGGCAATGCGATAGCCGACATGCAGGAGGCCATAGACGTACTCAAGAGCCACCCAGTAGATTGGGAGAGACTGCTGGGTGCTTTAAGTGTTTTGGACAGGGCAATGGATAATTTCGTGGCAGCGGGAAACGCAGCGCGGAGTTCCTTCAAAAAAATAAAGACGGCAATGGACTCCCTTCAGGATGCTTCGGATGCAGCGGGACAAATGGTTCAGGGAGTAAGAACCTCTCTGAATACCATGCAGGCGGCGACAGACAGTATCACGGCGGCAGTGGGGAAGAGCAGAGATATTCTAAAAGATCTGTCAGAACGGGAGCCTATCACTTTTCCGGCACTGGACAGTGATTTCCATTTGGATACAGACCGCTTATATTCCTCTCTCTCCGGAGTTTCGGTTCAGCTGAACAATCTGAACACCGAACTTCACTCAGCTGGAAAACAGTTCACTTCTGATTTGCAGGCGATCAGCGATCAGTTCCATGTGGTAATGCAGTTATTGATTGATGCTGTTTCTGCAAGAGATACTGATTTATCCGATTTGACGGAGGATATCTCGGAGCAGGACATTTCCTCTGCTACTGACGGAAAGGTGAGTAGATGCATAAATTATGGTGCTGTAGAAGCGGATTTGAATGTCGGCGGGGCGGTTGGATCAATGGCGATTGAATACGACCTGGATCCAGAGGATGATATCTCTTCTATGGGGAAAAAATCGCTGAACTTCCGCTATGAAGCAAAAGCGGTTCTCCTTGGCTGTGTGAATGAGGGCAGTGTAACCGCAAAAAAAAATTATGCAGGCGGCTTAGTGGGAAGGATGAATTTGGGAACCATACAGGAATGTGAAGGATATGGCAGGGTGGAAAGTACAAGCGGTGATTATGTCGGTGGAATTGTTGGCCTGTCAGATGCGGCAATCCGCAGAAGTTACGCCAAATGTACCCTGGCTGGGAGAAGCAGCGTTGGCGGTATTGCCGGACAAGCAAAAAAGATGACAGAATGCTATTCCATTGTTAATATAGAAAAGGGAACCGGTCTTGTGGGTGCAGTTGCGGGGACAAGAAGCAAAAAGGAAAGCGGAATCAGCAGCAACTATTTTCTGGATACCGGATGGGCGGGAATTGATAATATCAGCTATGCCGGAATCGCCGAGCCCATCTCCTATGAAGCGCTCTCCAAACAGAGTCAGCTGCCGGATAAATTTCTGCAGTTTGTTTTAACCTTCCGTGCGGATGGCAATGTGCTTGGGGAAGAAGTACTGAAATTCGGCGAATCGCTGCCTGCATCCAGAATGCCGCAAATCCCTGAAAAAGAGGGGTACTATAGCGCGTGGCCGGAATTTGATTTTTCAAATATCACTTTCAGCGCAGTTTTAGATGCAGTTTACACACCATGGGTCACTGTGCTTACCAGTAGTGAGACAAATGAAAAAAGTGGAAAAGCATTGGCGCTGGCGGAGGGAAATTTCCGTGACACCGCTATACTGTCTGTAACAGACAGTACAGAATCTCCGCCGTCCGAAAGCGGCGAAGATTCTCCTGTGATGTGGAAACTGAAGATTGAGGGAGCGGATATAACGGCGGATCAGGAAGTGCCAGTCCGGTTGCTTTGTCCAGCAGGCACGAAACAGATAAAAGTATGGTGTCTGTCAGGTGATGAGTGGAAAGAAGTTTCCTATACCAAAAACGGGAGTTATCTGATGACTTATATGTATGGAAATGAAAATACATTCTGTATTACATCATCAAAAGGAAATATAATACTAATTGTAATTAGCATTGCAACACTTTTTATTTTGCTGGCTACCTTTATTTTCTTGAAGAGAAAAGGGCTCTTCCGCAGAAAATATCATTCGAAAACAAAGGTGAAATAGGGGAGGAAAAAAGAATGGCTTACCATGTGATTTGTATCAGCCGCCAGTTTGGGAGCGGGGGGCATGAAATCGGTGAAAAATTAGCAGAACAATTGCATGTTTCTTTTTATGACAAAAATTTAGTTGTATTGGCTGCAGAAAGGAGCGGAATTCACCCGGAAACACTGGAAAAAGCCGATGAAAGGCGCACCAATCCATGGCTATATGAGAGTCTGCATGAGGAAAATCAGACATTTGGACGGGGACTTCCCGCAAGCGATGCTCTTTTTCAACTGCAAAGTCAGCTTATTCTGGAAGCGGCCAAAAAAAAGATTGTGTTATTGTAGGCAGATGTGGAGGATATCTGCTGCGGCAAAATCAGATTCCGTGCATCAGTCTGTTTATCTGCGCTCCCTTTGAAGATCGCGTGCGGAGAAAAATGAAGCAGGAGGGCATCAAAGAAAAAGCAGCTTACGATCTGGTGAGGAAAGAGGACAAATACAGGAAAGCTTACTATAATTATTATACCGGAGAAAATTGGGGAAACCCTGAAACCTATGACTTTTGCATCAACAGTGCAGCAAGAGGAATTGAGACGACCATAGATTTATTAGGCAAAATGTTGTGCCGTGAGGAGTGGAAAAGATGAAAACCAAAACAAATCTGTTACAGCTCAAAAAAAGATTTCTTGACTGCCAAAAGGTTATCTGCGCCATTGGCGATGAAACTCGCCAGGCAATCATCATCACGCTTTTGGAAGGAGAATGGAACGGCATGCGGGTCGGAGAGATTACTTCCCGCACTCATCTTTCCCGACCTGCGGTGTCGCATCATCTGAAGATTCTTTTAGATGCGGGCGTTATCAGTCTGCGGCGGGAGGGAACAATGAATTTTTATTCCCTGAAGCCGAAGGAAAATGAAATAAAAAAATTAAACTTGCTTCTGAATGATATCTCCAGTTTATATACTGAGTTTCAGAACAAAAAACCAAAGGGATGAAGCTCATCTTCATCCCTTTGTATGATTCAGTATGACATCCGGCAATCGAAATGATACCGTTTCAATGTTTAGATAAAAAACATAAATCCGTCCTGACCATTACGCTGTCTTACTTCCTGGATCAATTGCGCCAGGGATATGTTTTTTAATGTCTGGGAAACCATTTCGTCCAAAGGATGAAACACAAATTTTTGCATAATTTCCCCAAGATGGCTTTCATCGCCTGGGAGAGAGGTATCTGTCTTTTCGAAAAGGGTGGATTCAATGGCATATAAAATATCATATGCAGTGATGTCTTCTGATGGCTTTGCAAGCCGGTATCCTCCGCCAGCTCCTTTTACGGAGTGTACTAGTTCTGCTTTTTTTAATAAGGTAAATACTTGCTCAAGATATATTTTGGAAATACCGCATTTCTCTGAAACGGCAAGGATTGCGGTTGGTTCCGCTTCCTTTTCTTTCTGTCCTAAAAGAATCATGGAGGCCAGTCCATATCTGCCCTTTGACGATATTCGCATCGTTTTTCCTCCTCTTAATTTGACTTTTATTATTATAACAAGATAAAAATGTTTTTGCAAGGCAAAAGCCAACGTAAAAGCGTTTCAGCCTTGCCAAGCGCAGGGATATCTTCTTTCCATATGCTGTGAAATAGGAACTTGTCGACTTTTTCAGATCATTGGAAATTCTTTTTTTGCAGGGGCACACTCTGCCTCTGGTTCGCTTTCTTTTGGAGCATACCCTTGCTGAAAAGATATTCCATGAATTATGAAAAAAGTGTTGACAAAAAGAAATGCAATGAGTATAATAATAACATATTAATCATATATGTTTTATATAAAATGAATTTGGAGGTGCTAGATATGGCAAAAATTTATGGAAGTTTAACCGATTTAATTGGAAAGACACCTTTGTTAGAACTGAAAAATTATAGCAAGAGTCAGGACCTTTCCGGTAAGATTATTGCCAAACTGGAATATTTTAATCCGGCGGGAAGTGTAAAGGACCGTGTCGCAAAGGCGATGATTGAAGATGCTGAGGCAAAGGGTGTATTAAAGAAAGATTCTGTCATTATTGAGCCGACCAGTGGAAATACGGGAATTGGGCTGGCTTCGGTGGCCGCGGCGAGAGGATACCGTATCATTATAACGATGCCTGAAACAATGAGCATTGAGCGCAGAAAACTGATTAAAGGCTATGGTGCCGAAATTGTTTTGACCGATGGATCGAAAGGGATGAAGGGAGCCATTGAAAAGGCAGAAGAATTGGCCAGAGAGATTCCCAATGCATTTATTCCCGGCCAGTTTGTAAATCCTGCAAACCCGCAGATCCATAAGCAGACAACAGGGCCTGAAATCTGGGAAGACACAGATGGGGAAGTGGATATTTTTGTGGCTGGAATCGGCACAGGCGGTACCATCTCTGGCACCGGAGAATATTTAAAATCCCGTAAGCCGGAAGTTAAAATTGTCGGTGTGGAACCAGCAAGTTCACCGGTATTGACAGAGGGAAAAGCAGGGCCGCACAAAATTCAGGGAATTGGAGCAGGTTTTGTGCCGGACACTTTAAACACTTCCGTCTATGATGAAATCGTGACTGTTGAAAATGAAAATGCATTTTTAACGGCGAAAGAACTTGCCAAACGGGAAGGGCTTTTGGTCGGGATTTCTTCAGGAGCTGCGCTTTGGGTCGCCACAGACATTGCGAAACGCCATGAAAATGTTGGCAAAACCATTGTAGTTTTGCTTCCAGATACCGGAGAGAGATATCTTTCTACACCTTTGTTTGAAGGGTAAAAGGGAGAGGGGGTTCTGAAGAAGTATTCTCAAAAACATAAGTGCTGGCTCCTATTATTTTAGTACACTATATTCTGCTAGAGGCTTATAAATGTTTCCAGTCTGCTCAAAGAACCACATCAGGAAATAGAAGTGATTACAAGAGTTGGGCTATATATAGATTTATTTATGTGAAGTCTTACTCTGCCAAGTGTTAACTATATAATGAAAAAGCGTGCCGTCTGTATCAGGCTTATAGCACGCTTTTTCCATATTCGGATGCAATAATCAAAAAATTTCTTTTTTCATTATTCTATAAAGTGTTTTACCTTGTTCTTCACAGAATTATGTGAATGCATATTTCAAAAAATAACGAGCTTGTATTTTTCGAAACGAAAAAACTTTTTCATTTTATATTCGACATCACAAGCATTTTGTATTATAATAAAACTGTTAAAATATTTTGATTTTGAATTGATAGGTTACAGCGCTTTTTATTGAATTGCTTTTTATGGAACTAGGAAGGAGAGAATGCTTTGAGAAAGCTGATGGTTATCTTGCTGGTATTATCTATGTGCATCCCCGTGCGCATTTTTAGTGCTTCAAATATTTCTGCTAAAATTTTGTCCAGTGTTATCCTGGAGGATGGAAGTCAGTTTGCATCGGTAAGCGTTGCCGTTTCGCAGGGAACATCTGATGTTACCCTTCTTGTAATAGGAGATTCAGATAACGGCGAAAGCCAAAAATTTTCTTTTGCACATGCCGGCAAAATGGTAGAAGGATATATCTATTATATGGAACAGGCGCAGGTGACCGGCGAAAAAATATTTTCTATTCCCATAGAAATGCCTAAAACAATGGTAGATTTAGAGAATTGTATTTATGTGATTTCCGGTAGTAATGCAGTAAAAGCCTCGAAAGTGATAGAAAATGAAATGAAAAGTCTCACGGTGAGGATTGGGCAGAATGGAAAAATTCGCACAGCAGGTGACGATATTGCCGACGGAACGGTTCTATCGCTTCCTGCGGGCAGTATTGTCAGCTTTGAAATCATTCCTGACCGGGGATATGTTACGGACGGCGTTTCTCTAAACGGCAGTTTAACCGTCAACATTTCAA
The DNA here is from genome assembly GCF_018918095.1 of Acetivibrio sp. MSJd-27. Taxonomy (GTDB): domain Bacteria; phylum Bacillota; class Clostridia; order UMGS1840; family HGM11507; genus HGM11507. Next base: position 19,755 of record NZ_JAHLPV010000015.1, read on the forward strand.
GCCAGTACACCACTCCGCCGATCCAGAGCGATACGGTTGTAGCCTTTAGCTTCCGGGCGAAGAATGATGGGCGGCCGCTTGACTATCCAGCAGTTCAGAAGGGAGAAAGGATCGCTTTGTACCGGCAGATGGATCGCTATACCCCAGCGGGATATCGGCTTATAGAATATGGCCTGGTTTATTCCCCTGACGACAGTCAGCCGGAACTGCAAAAAAAGAATTGTTTTTCTATCCTTACAGATATCAATCCTGTCTTTAAAACAGAGCTTCGATTACCGCAGATACCTGCTGTGAAAGATATGAAGAGGAAGAATTGCAGCAGGCCTTATGCAGTTTACTACGTGCTCGAAAAACAGCAAGTTAAAATTGTTTATGGTCAATAAAAGCAAATAAAAACCTTATAAACCTTTGAGGCATTGAAGGTACCAAGAGTTCTGGAGAATGATTGAATCACAATACCGCGGCGAAACACATTTCGCCGTCTCTGCTGTTGTGGTATAAACGAAAAAAGATTTTTAAGGCGTTTTTGATTCCGGGACTTCAATTTCATAAATTTCTTCTTCAAGAATTCTATTATCCGGCGTTTTAACTTCTTTGTAAGCCGTTACCAATTTTCCTCCATAGAAAAGAGCAATTTTTTTGCTTGGAATATTTCTTCTGTCAACGGGGTAGCACAATTTTTTTATTCCTAAATGTTCGGCGTATTTTAGAATACCTCCGATAGCTTCTCTGCCGTAATGATTTCCGTGAGCCTCGATCTTTGACCAAATGCCGAGTTCAGGTATTTTATCCCTCAAATGATGCAATCCGACCAATCCAATAAATTCTTGGCTTGTTTTCAGTGTGATTGCATAAACGTAATCGGTATTGTTTTTCCTCTGTTCGATAAATTTTTGTACAATCTCACGAGTTTCACTGATATCCTTTGGTACGCCCGGAAACATATAGGTAATGACTTTCTCATTAAAATATTTGAATATGTATTTTGTATGCTCCTCATATACGGGGCTCAATAATAATCTGTTTGTTTCTATATTCATGGTGTATTCTCCTAAATAAAATAATCCGGAGCTGTCCCTGATTCTGTAGAAAGACCAGGCAAGGGGAAAAGGAATGATATGGTAAGATGGTTTGTCAACTATTTTTTGTTACTATATCATAGTTTTTATGGCAAATCAAGCCTTAACTCGTCAGACAGTCAGCCACGAATGAATCATCCTTCCATTCCGCCATCTGCCTGCATATCATCCATTATTGTCAGTTGCTGCAGTTGACAGTTAAAATTTCGATAATGCTGGCAGTACAAATCGGCGTTTGAACTTCCTGTGGATTGGACTCTCTTAACCAATCAGACATATGGATTATATTGCTTTTGCGGTACAATAAAAAGGGTAATGTCTGATATATATTGTAACAAAATTATGAACTTTCCAAAAATCGGCATCCAACCTCTTGACATCTTAAAAAAGTGTGCTAAAATAAATGTTAGCACTCGATGGAAGAGAGTGCTAACAAAAGAAAAATCGGAGGATGATATTGTGGCAAAGAAAAAATTCAAATCAGAATCAAAGCGGTTGCTGGACTTGATGATCAATTCCATCTATACCCACAAAGAGATTTTTTTAAGAGAGCTCATTTCCAATGCGAATGACGCGATAGACAAGCTGTATTACTTATCCCTGAAGGATGAGAATATCACATTCAACAGGGATAATTTTTATATCCGTCTGACGCCGGACAAAGAGGCAAGAACCCTGACCATCACAGATACCGGAATCGGCATGAGTAGGGAGGAGCTGGAGGATAACCTGGGAACGATTGCAAAAAGCGGTTCCTTTGCATTTAAAAAGGAAAACGACATGGAACAGGATGTGGACATTATCGGCCAGTTTGGTGTCGGTTTTTATTCCGCTTTCATGGTGGCGGATTGTGTCACCGTGAAATCGAAAGCTTACGGTAGTGAAGAAGCTTACGTCTGGACTTCCAAGGGTGCTGACGGCTATGAAATTGACACCTGTGACAAGGCGGAAACCGGAACGGAAATCATTCTTTACCTGAAAGCCGATACCGAAGATGAGCATTACAGCGAATTCTTGGAAACCTATCGTCTTTCCGAATTGGTAAAGAAATATTCCGATTATATCAAGTATCCTATCAAGATGCTGACGGAAAAGAGCCGCCCGAAGGAAGGCACAGCGGAAGAGGGTAAAACGCCGGAATACGAGACTTACTACGAGGATGAAACCTTAAATAGCATGATTCCCATCTGGCGCAAAAATAAAAATGAACTGAAACAGGAAGATTATGATCAATTCTATCAGGATAAATTCCATGATTTTGAAAAGCCGCTGAAAACGATTCACACAAGTGCGGACGGAGCAGTGAGCTATACCGCTTTGCTGTTTCTGCCGGCGAGAGCACCCTATGATTACTATACCAAGGAATTTCAGCGGGGCTTGCAGCTTTATTCCAACGGAGTGCTGATCATGGATAAGTGTGCGGATTTGCTGCCGGACTATTTCGGTTTTGTGAAAGGACTGGTGGATTCGGCAGATTTGTCTTTAAATATTTCAAGGGAGATGCTGCAGCATGACCGCCAGCTGAAAACGATCGCCGCTCACATCAAAAAGAAAATCAAAAATGAGCTTTTAAACATGTTAAACAACGACAGAGCGAATTATGAAAAATTGTATGAAAGCTTTGGGCGTCCTTTGAAATTCGGCGTGTATGACAACTTTGGAATGGAAAAAGATTTTCTGAAGGATTTGATTTTGTTTTATTCTTCTTCCGAAAAGAAGTTGGTTTCTCTGGATGAGTATGCGAAACGCATGAAAGAGGAGCAGAAATATATTTACTATGCCTGCGGTGAGGATACTGCCAAAATAGATAAACTGCCTCAGACAGAACTGGTCAAGGAAAAAGGATATGAAATTCTCTATCTGACGGAAGATGTGGATGAATTTGTGATAAAAATTCTCGGCAGTTATGAGGAGAAAGAATTTAAATCTGTTTCCGCAAGCGATTTAGGTTTGAAAAGCGAAGAGGAAGCTAAGGCGGAAAAGGAAACAAAGGAAGAGAACAAAGACTTATTTGATTTCATGAAAGAGGCCCTGGGGGATAAGGTAAAAGAAGTGAAGGCTTCCACCCGCTTAAAATCTCATCCGGTCTGCATCTCCAGCGTTGGGGAGGTATCTCTTGAAATGGAAAAGGTCTTGAACGCAATGCCGAACAATCAAAAAATCCATGCGGATCGAGCCTTGGAAATCAACATCAGTCATCCTGTTTTTGAAACGATAAAAACGCTTTATCAGACCGATAAAGAAAAATTGAAAAAGTATACCGGGGTTCTCTATGACAGTGCTCTGCTAATTGAAGGACTTCCAATTGAAGACCCCGTAGCGTTTTCTAACCATGTCTGCGATTTGATTTAACCGGAAAAATGCCGTCTGTAAAGGCGGCATTTTTTCTTTAAAAAATTTCAATTTTTTATTGACAACAAAAGAAATATAGTATATAATTATATACAGTTGTTAACACAGTATGCTGTCTTAGCTCAGTAGGTAGAGCACTTCCTTGGTAAGGAAGAGGTCGGCGGTTCAAGTCCGCTAGACAGCTCCAGAAAAAGGCTTGTCATTTTGACAGGTCTTTTTTATAACATAGGAAATTGCGCGGGATCGTGCGCAATTGCATGTTTCAAAAAACAGCGTGCGAAGCGCGGCTGCGTTTTTCGGAATGAAAAACTTTTTTATAAATTTTATAAAAATTTATTTCAAGGAAACGGGGATTCTGTATGCATACAGCGGAAAAAACAATCTTTGCAAATATGTGTATGGTTTATGATAACAATGGAAGAGTATTGGTTCAGAAACGCGTCAAATCAGATTGGTCCGGCATTGCTTTTCCGGGTGGTCATGTGGAAAAGGATGAGCCGTTTACGGATGCTGTTATTCGGGAAGTATTTGAAGAGACTGGTCTTACCATATCAATACCCCAACTATGTGGAGTGAAGGATTGGTTTCGAGAAGACGGCACCAGATATGTTGTCCATCTGTACAAAACGAATCAATTTCACGGCATCCTTACTCCATCCCATGAAGGGGAGGTGTTTTGGGTGAACAGGAAAGATTTATCCAAGATGGAATTAGCGAGCGGCATGGAGAGCACCCTGAAAATATTTCTTGACGAAAAGCTTAGCGAACAATTTGTTTATAAAAAAGACGGAGAGTGGCTTGAAATATTAAAATAGCGGTATTGCTTACTCCAAAAAAGTACGTTTATCCTAGAACAATGGGCATGGAATCATCAAAATTCCATGCCCATTGTTTGCTTTTACAGTCTGATAACAAATGAATTAATTTTCTAAAAATGCTTTTGCATTTTTCAGGCATATTTTCATAGCTTCTTTTGCGGGGCCGCCGTAAACCTTTCTCTCATTGACACAAGTCTCCAGAGAAATTGCCTCGTAAAAATCCTCCTTTATGTTTCCAAAGAACTCTTTCAGCTTTTCCAATGGGATTTCTTCCAGAGATATATTGTTCTGAATGGAGTAGGCAACCATTTTGCCGATGATTTCATGCGCGTCCCGGAAGGGAATACCGTTTTTTACAAGATAGTCCGCAGCGTCTGTAGCGTTGGTAAATCCTTTTTTGGCGCCTTCCTTCATAATTTCTTTTCTGAATTTTGCGGTTGCCAGCATTTTTGTAAACACGGGCAGACACATGTTCAGCGTATCCGCAGCATCGAAAACGGCTTCTTTATCCTCCTGCATATCCTTGTTATAAGCGAGAGGAAGTCCTTTCATTACGGTGAGCATTGTCATAAGTGAACCATAAACACGTCCTGTCTTGCCTCGAGTCAGCTCGGCAATATCCGGATTTTTTTTCTGCGGCATAATGCTGGATCCTGTAGAAAAAGCGTCATCTAATTCTACGAATGAAAATTCGTTGGAGCACCAGAGGATGATCTCTTCGCAAAAGCGGGAAAGATGCATCATAATCATAGAAGCACAGAAGGTGAATTCCACTGCGAAATCCCGATCGGAGACACCGTCAATGCTGTTTTCTGTCGCTTCTGCAAAACCGAGTTCCTTTGCGGTGAAGAAGCGATCCAGCTCATAGGTGGTGGAGGCAAGCGCGCCGGAACCGAGGGGGCAGGTGTCCATGCGGTCATAACAGTCCTGGAGTCTGGAATAATCTCTCCGAAACATTTGAAAATAAGCCATCAGATGATGCGCCAGAGTGATTGGCTGCGCTTTTTGCAAATGAGTATATCCCGGCATAATGGTATCTATATTGTCAGCAGAAATGTCATAAATCGTTTGAAGCAATTCTTTCACATATTGCATCACGGTTTGAATTTCTTTTTTGACATACATTTTAAAGTCCAGTGCAACCTGATCATTCCGGCTTCTTCCGGTGTGAAGCTGTTTGCCTACCGCACCGATACGCTGTGTTAGAATGGTTTCAATATTCATATGAATATCTTCCGCATCTTCGGAAAAATTGATTTTTCCGTTCTCAATATCCGTAAGAATTTGCTTGAGTTCTTTCACAATCAATACAGCGTTTTCCGGCGGAATGATATTCTGTTTTCCCAGCATGGAAGCATGGGCAATGCTTCCGGTGATATCCTCTCGGTATAGCCTTTTATCAAAACGAATAGAGGAATTGTAATCGTTGGCAGCCTGGTCGATTTCTTTGGAAAAACGGCCGCCCCACAGTTTCGAGTTTTCTTTTGCCATGGTTTATCCCTTTCTATGCTTATGGCATCTACCGGACGATAGATGCCATATTTGATGTTTATTTATTTTCCTTGTTTTTTTCCAGCATCAAAGCGCGCATTTTCAGCGGCAGGCCGAACAGGTTGATGAAGCCCTCCGCATCCTTATGGTTGTAAACCTCGTCCTCTTCAAAGGTAGCAAAGTCTTCACTGTACAGGGAGTAAGGGGATTTTGCACCGGCAGGGGTTGCTTTTCCCTTGTAGAGTTTCAGTTTTACGGTTCCTGTGACGGTTTTCTGCGTTTCGTCCACAAAAGCGGAAAGCGCTTCCCGCAGAGGGGTAAACCAGCAACCGTCATAAACCAGTTCCGCAAATTTGTTTGCGATCTGTTCTTTATAATGCATAGTTTGACGATCTAGACAGAGATATTCCAGTTCCTTGTGTGCCGCGTACAGGATCGTTCCACCCGGTGTTTCATACACGCCGCGGGATTTCATGCCGACCAGACGGTTTTCAACGATATCGTCGATGCCGACACCGTGCTTGCCGCCCAGCTCATTGAGCTTTTCCACAATTTTGAGCGGGGACAGCTTTTCACCGTTGACAGCAATTGCATTGCCTTTTTCAAAATCAATCGTAACATATTCCGCATCATTTGGAGCCTTTTCCGGTGTTACCATTAATTGCAGCAATTTATCATACTGGGGTTCATTCCAGGGATCCTCCAGATCCATTCCCTCATGGCTTAAGTGCCAGATGTTCCGATCCATGCTGTAATTTTCTTCCTTGGTGACGGGAACCGGAATATTTCTTGCTTTGGCATATTCGATTTCTTCTTCCCGGGACTTGATATCCCACATTCTCCAGGGGGCGATGATTTTCAGTTCAGGAGCCAGAGCCTTGATGGTCAATTCAAAACGAACCTGATCGTTTCCTTTGCCGGTAGCGCCGTGGCAGATCGCAACAGCTCCTTCTTTTTTCGCAATTTCAACCAGCCGTTTTGCAATGCAGGGACGTGCGTGGGAGGTACCCAGCAGATATTTTCCTTCATAGACAGCGCCTGCTTTCACGGTGGGGAATATGTAGTTTTCTACATAGTCTTCTCTTAAGTCTTCAATATATAATTTGGAAGCGCCGGTTTTTAAAGCTTTTTCCTCCAGCCCTTCGGTTTCTTTTCCCTGGCCCACATCACCGCAGACCGCAATGACCTCATAATCAAAATTTTCTTTCAGCCACGGAATAATGATGGACGTGTCCAGTCCGCCGGAATAGGCGAGAATAACTTTTTCTTTCATGTTTGAAATCCTCCAAAATCTATGATATACTATACACGTTATGTGCAGCCGCAAAGGCGGCAGACAATTGTCATTGTTGCTATTATACTCTAACTGGTTAAAAAATTCAAGAGGTTTTAAGAATAAAAATTCATTTCAATTAATAATTATGCATAATAACGAATAATCATACGCTGTTTAAGGAGTTTTTATGAGAATATTGGGGATTGACCCCGGATATGCCATTGTGGGATACGGAGTCATTGAATACGAGGGAAACCGATTTAAAACAATAGACTACGGTAAGATTACAACAACGCCAAAATATACGCTTGCAGAACGTTTGCAGAAAATTTATGAAGGTGTTTGCGGAGTCATTAGCATACATAAACCAGAAATGGTTGCGGTGGAAGAATTGTTTTTCAACAATAATGTCACAACGGCAATCGCAGTGGCACAGGCGAGGGGAGTCGTTCTGCTGGCGTCCTCCCAAAGCGGCAAGCCATTGTATGAATATACGCCCCTGCAGGTGAAACAGGCGGTGGTCGGATATGGAAGGGCGCAGAAGGAGCAGGTTCAGCAGATGGTAAAGGTTCTTTTGAATTTGGAGAGAATCCCAAAGCCGGACGATGTTGCGGATGCCCTGGCGGTAGCTGTCTGCCACGCGCATTCCCATCATGTGAACAACCGATTGAATATACGCTGAATGGAGGAAAATTCATGTTTTATTATATTAAAGGGAGAGTAACACATAAAGAACTGAATTTTCTGGTAATCGATGTGGGAGGAGTCGGATATAAAATTTATACTTCTATGAATACTCTTTCTCAAGCGGAACCGGAAAAAGAATTAAAGGTATATACCTATACGCATATCCGGGAGGATATCTTTGATATCTATGGTTTTTCAAAGGAGGAAGAACTCCATACCTTCCAGATGCTGATCTCCGTGTCCGGAGTAGGTCCCAAGGCGGCGCTGGCCATTCTTTCCTTTATGCCGTCACAGGATTTTGCCCTGGCTGTGATCAAAGGCGATGTCAAAAAGATCACCGGAGCCCCCGGCATCGGCAAAAAGATTGCAGAGCGCATTATATTGGAATTGAAGGACAAAATCAACAAGGATCTAAAGGATTCCGGAAGCAGTGAAATGGCATATCAGGGGGCCGGTCAATCCTCCGTCTTTGAAGAAGCGGTAAACGCTTTGATGGTGCTTGGATATTCCGCGTTGGAATCCAAAGGCGCTGTTTCCAATGTCGATAAATCCTGCACGAATGTGGAAGAGATTATCAAAGCGTCTTTAAAACAGCTGATGAAATAACAATCAGGTGTTGTAATGGGAATATTTCAATATCCCTTATCGAAAAATTCAAAAATGGAAAAAAGGAGTTTCTATGGAAGCAGAGGAACGTATTATCACAAGTGAATTCGTAAGCGATGATCCCGATGTGACACTGCGGCCGAAAAATTTTGGTGATTATGTAGGGCAGGAAAAGGCGAAGGAAAATCTTGCTATCTATATTGAGGCGGCAAAGCAGAGAGGGGAAGCGCTTGACCATGTTTTGCTGTACGGCCCGCCCGGATTGGGAAAAACCACACTTTCCAATATCATTGCCAATGAATTGGGGGTTAATATCCGCATCACATCCGGTCCAGCTATCGAAAAGCCAGGAGATTTGGCGGCGATTTTAACCAATCTGACGGAAAATGAAGTTCTTTTTATTGATGAGATTCATCGCCTGTCCAAGAGCGTGGAGGAGATTCTTTATCCCGCTATGGAAGACTATGCGCTGGATATTATTATCGGGAAAGGACCGTCTGCCAGAAGCATCCGTCTGGATTTACCCAAATTTACGTTGATTGGCGCTACTACAAAGGCGGGAAGTCTGACATCGCCTCTGCGGGATCGGTTTGGCGTTATGCTTCGTCTGGAATTATATACCCATGAGGAGCTGAAAAGGATTGTTAAGCGTTCCGCGGGAATTCTCAATGTGGAGATTGACGAAGCGGGTGCCCTGGAGATTGCCTCCCGTTCCCGTGGAACCCCGCGTATTGCCAATCGGCTCCTGAAACGGGTGAGGGACTATGCGCAGGTAAAAGGGAACGGCGTCATCACAAAAGAGATGGCCGATCAGTCTTTGAAAATGCTGGAGGTGGATAAGATCGGCTTGGACAAGGTAGACAAGCGCATGATTCTCTCTATCATCAACGCCTTTAACGGCGGCCCCGTAGGCTTGGAAACGCTGGCTGCAACGATCGGGGAGGAAGCGGGAACCATTGAGGATGTCTATGAACCTTATCTGCTGCAAATCGGTTTTTTGAACCGTACCCCCAGGGGAAGAATGGCGACAAAGCTGGCCTATGAACATTTCGGAATGCAGTTCCTGAAGGATGAGCAGCAGCAAACATTTTCTTAGAGCGTTCGGAACATTTTTGGAACATATAGGACATTGAGCGGAATCGTGTGCAATTATGTGTTTCAAAAAATAGTATGCGAAGCGGGCTTGTTGCTTTTCGGAATGAAAAACTTTTTTATAACATAGGAAATTGCGGGGAATCGTCCGCAATTGCATGTTTCAAAAAACAGTGTGCGGAGCGCGACTGCGTTTTTCAGAATGAAAAACTTTTTTATAAAATCAAAAAACAGCAAGAAACTTGTGGAAATGGTCCACAAATTGTGATATAATATTGCAAAATAAATTGAGAGACAAGATGGAGGAACTTTTTATGTTGTCTGAAGAGAGAATTATTGAGATACTGAAAGAAGCGGGTGTGTTGCTGCAAGGTCATTTTCAGCTGACATCCGGCAAACACAGCAACAAATATCTGCAGTGTGCAAAAATTTTCAAGAACGCGAAATACAGCGAAGAGCTTTGCGGGGCTCTGGCGGAAAAATATGCGGATAAGGAAATTGATGTGGTTGTTGGACCAGCTATGGGAGCGGTCATCATGGCGTATGAGGTTTCACGCCATTTGAACGTGCCCAATTTCTTCACAGAACGGGAAAACGGGGAAATGACCCTGAGAAGAGGCTTTCAGATTGAAAAGGGACAGAAAGTCCTGATCGTGGAGGATGTTGTGACCACCGGCGGTTCCGTGCGGGAGGTTATTGACGTGGTGAGGAATGCCGGCGGCGAAGTGGTCGGCGTCGGTTCTATCGTGGACAGAACCGGGGGCAAAATTGATTTCGGTGTTCCCTATGCGTCGGTTATCTCTATGAAAGTGACAGCTTATGAAAAGGATGAATGTCCCATGTGCAAAAACGGTGAACCGGTCGTGAAACCCGGCAGCCGTGCGTTGAAATCTTAGTAGAAAGGAATCTTTGCTTTGGTTAATATACTTAAATGGAATGAACTTTCCGACGAAAAGAAAAGCTTTGTGTTAAAACGAGCGGAAATTGATATCACCGAATATATGAAAACTGCGACGGAAGTCGCTTTCGATGTTAAAGAGAACGGTGATAACGCAGTTCTCAAGTACACAGAAAAATTTGACCGCATCAAACTGACAAAAGACCGGATGAAAGTAACACCAGAGGAAGTTGAGGCAGCGTATCAGCGATTGCCCAAAGAGACTTTGGATGCAATCACTTATGCCTACGGCAACATCAAAAAGTTTCACAGCGAGCAGATGCCGGAAAAGATGTGGTTTACCGATGTGGACGAAGGCATTATGGCGGGTGAAAAGGTTACGCCAATCGTGGACGTGTGTCTCTATGTCCCGCGGGGAAAAGGCAGTTTCCCGTCCGTATTGTTGATGCTGGGTGTGCCGGCGGCAGTAGCGGGAGTAAAAAAGATTGTCGTGGTAACGCCCCCGAACGAAAAAGGGGAAGTGGACGATGCCATTCTGGTTGCCGCGAAATTGATTGGAATCACAGAAATCTATAAGGTCGGCGGAATTCAGGCAGTAGCGTCTGTCGCATTTGGAACGGAGACGATTCCAAAATGCCATAAGATCATCGGACCTGGAAATGCCTATGCCACTGCGGCAAAGCGGGTGCTGGCCAGCTATATTGACGCGGGGCTTCCGGCCGGACCTTCCGAGTCTATCATCCTGTGCGATGAGCATACCGCTCCACACAAGGCGGCCTTGGACTGGATGATTGAGGCGGAGCATGGACCCGACAGCGCAGCGTTGCTTGTCACCCATTCCAAAGAATTGGCGGAACAGGTTTTGCCGATTGTGGAAAAACAGCTTACCAAGCTTTCTGATAAGAGAAGAGAATTTATCAATACCAATTTTTCGACTTACGGAGGTATCATCCTGACAGATTCATTGGAGGAATCCATTGATTTTGTCAATGAATATGCGCCGGAGCACATGGAAATCCTGACAGAGAAACCATTTGATATCCTGCCCAAAATCGAAAACGCAGGGGAAATTTTGCTTGGAGAATGGACCCCCATCACCCTTTGCAATTTCTTGATGGGTCCCAATGCCATCCTTCCGACCGGACAATTTGCCAAAACCTATTCCAGCGTTTCGGTCAATGATTTCTTAAAGAGATCCTCAATTGGTTATGTAACGCATGAAGGATTCCGTAAGGTGAAGCATAACGCAGCGGTTATCGCGAAAACAGAGGGATTTGAAACCCATGCACTTGCCGTTTTGGATCGAGAATAAGGAGCAATTGCTATGAAAAAACAAATTTCGGTAAAACGAAGAACAAAGGAATCCTTCATTGAAGTCGCACTGGATTTCAATGGATTGCATGAAGATTATAAGGAGGACATTAAGACACCAATTCCTTTTTTTAACCATATGTTGGAGCATATTGCGTACCGTTCCGGAATGAACCTCTCCGTAATCTTTGAGATGGATCGATTTGATCTCACCCATATTGTTTTTGAGGATATTGGTATGGCATTGGGCAAGGCAGTCAAAACATACCTCGAGGAGAATAGAGATGAGGGAATTCCTGGTTTTTCAGACGCAATTGGGATCATTGATGAGGCGCATGCATCCTGTGCGCTGAGCTTTGAAAACCGCGCATCTTTTTATTTGTCAGAACAGATTGAAGTTCCTGCCCAGACGGAAGGAACCTTGAGCGAAGATTTGGAAACCTTTTTTGAAGGCTTTGTACAGGGAGCAATGTGTTCTTTGCATTTGGATATCAATAAAGGAAAAAATGGTCACCACATCTGGGAGGCGGCTTACCGTGCGTTCGGCGTAGCCCTCCGCAGGGCACTGACACCGGAAGAAAGCAGGCGCGGTTTGACATCCGGCGTTTGCGGTCCCATTCATTATAAAATTGAAGCAGAAGAATAAAACGGAGAGAAGCCTGTGTTTCGGCCAGGCTTTTCGTGTGTAATACGTTGAATATGAAAGAAACGCCGCAGGAAAGCGGCAGATTGGAGTAACAGCAATCTATGGACGAGCATTCGCGACGATGGGAGCAAAAAAAGTATCAAAAAATTCTTTTTGACATGGACGGCGTTATCACCTCAGAACGACAATATTGGACAACGGCAGCACTCACTGTATTTGAACTTTATTATGAAGATGAGGAATTGAACATTGCTTGGTGTGAAGAAAATGCAGCTGCAGTATCTCACCGTATTTTTAACAATGATGAGACCATCAAAGTCTTAAAAGCATTGGGTGTCAATACCAATTGGGATTTGGCATATCTGACGCTTCTTGCCGCCAGCGTGAAAAAGGCAGAGGGCGAACCGGATGAATCGATTTGGGAATCGGTAACTGAATTTTTCTATGACAATGGGATAAATGCACCGGAGTTGTATGATTTTGCAGCAGAATCTGTCTGCGAACTCTATAATTTTGAGTTTGACACGGTGAAACGTATGGGCAAGCTATGGCACAATGTTCAGGATGTATTTCAGCAGTGGTATATGGGTGATGAATTCTATGAATGCGTTTACGGACGGCATCCACAGCGGGGAAAAAAGGGGCTTATCAGCGGGGAACAGCCGCTGTTCCCTGTTGCGGAGATAAAACAGTTGTTGAAGAATTTGAGGAAAAAAGGGTATTGTCTTGGAATCGGAACGGGCAGAAGTACTCTGGAAATCAGAGAACCTTTGGAAATGTGGGGCATTCGGGAGCTGTTCGATGAAAAATCCGTTGTAACCTATGATACCGTGGAACGGGCTCAGAAAAACTGTGTCGGCCTTCAGTTGGCAAAGCCGCATCCCTATGTATTTTTAAAAGGCGCTTTGGGTTGCGACTATCCCGATCAGAAGATTGTCAGCGGAGAGTATGAAGCATCGTTACGGAAAACGATATTGGTTGTTGGAGATGCAGGTGCGGATATCCTTGCGGCTAAGGCAGCTGGAATGGATTTTGCGGCAGTGCTGACCGGTGTCGCTGGAAAGGATTCCTATGACTATTTTAAAGAACTAGATGCGGATTATATACTGGACGACGTTCTGGAATTAGATAAAGTTTTGTAGAAGGGAGACTGCGGTTATGGCAATACGTGTTACAGTGCCTTTTGACAAAGAGCAGGCAGTGAAACTGAAAGCCGGTGACAATGTTTTGATTTCCGGTGTGATATACACGGCAAGAGATGCCGCTCATAAACGAATGACGGATGGATTGAAAGCTGGTACGCCGCTTCCGATGAACGTGAAAGATGCAATGATTTACTATGCCGGACCGACTCCCAGCAAACCGGGGCAGATTATTGGTTCCTGCGGGCCTACGACCGCAGGACGGGTAGACCGGTATACACCGGTAATGCTGGAATGCGGCCTGCGGGGAATGATAGGGAAAGGTGAGCGTTCCTCTGAGGTCGTGGAAAGCATGATCAAAAATAAATGTGTTTACTTTGCGGCAATCGGCGGTCTGGGAGCCTTGATATCAAAATGCGTCAAGCGTGTAGATATTATCGCCTTCGAGGATTTGGGCTGTGAAGCTGTCCGGCGTCTCGAGGTGAAAGATTTGCCGGCGGTTGTCGTGATTGATTCCAAAGGGAATAATCTTTATCGCCAAGCAATTGAAAAATATGCGGTAAAATGAGGGATTGTTATGCATGAAGGACATCGTGAACGAGTTCGCAAACGTTTTATAAAAGAAGGAATTGATTCCTTTGAGCAGCATCAGATTCTGGAATTGATTCTTTTTTATGCAATTCCGAGGAAGGATACCAATGAAATTGCACACCGGCTTCTGGAAAAGTTTGGAACATTCTCCAGAGTGCTGGAGGCGGAGCCGAAAGATCTGATGCAGATTCCGGATGTTGGGGAAAATGCAGCATGCCTGCTTTCCCTGTTTGCGGGTGTTTTTCGTGTGTATTCCCAAGACAAAATGAAAAAAAAGACAGTGCTTAATCATTTGGAGGACATCTTCGCATATGTACGGTCTTTATATCACGGCCGGCTTTATGAAACGTTTTTTCTGATCTCTTTGGATGCGCAGAACCGTGCCCTCCATTCTGAAATCATTATGGAAGGGACAATCGATGAGATTGCTGTTTATCCAAGATTGGTGGTAGAGGCCGCACTGCGGCACAAGGCCTACTCGGTAATTATTGCACACAATCACCCTGGTGGTTCAGTCATGCCTTCCAAGGTAGATGTGGAGGCCACACGCCATATTGCAAAAGCGCTTAAAACAATTGATATCGGTTTGAAAGATCATATCATTGTGACAAATGAAAATTGCTTGAGTTTCCGGGAAATGAAGCTGTTAAATTAAAGGCGCTGCATTCTGTACATGCAGCGCCTTTTTGTGCTATAAGGGAAGCGTTTGTTTTCAGATGTCAAAGGATGGTTTTTTCTGTCCTATGTTTTCCAATAGCCGGAACAAAGCACTGTCCTTTGCCTTTGCCTCCAGCATGATATCAGCATCTTGTCCAAGTTCCTTTAGAATATCGAGAAAATCGAGAAAAGATTGCGTATGAATATAATTGCTGTGAGCTCTCAGGTTTTTTCCATCCTTCGGAGTAGAAAAATGAATTTTTGGAGGAAAGCCTGTCTTGTCCCAAGTCTGAAAGATATCGTCAAGCAATTTGGGAAAGGATATGCTGCATCCATTGCAGAAATGATGATGGGCATCGAATACAAAAGGAACTTGTAGATGTCGGCATACTTCAAGGACATCTTCCGCATGATAAACTTTATCATCGTTTTCCAGGATAATGCGTTCGGAGACAGCAGGAGGCAGACGTTTAAAATGATCGCAGAACCGCTGCTTTGCTTTTTCCTTGCTGTCATACTTGCCGCCCAGATGCAATACCAGTGCATATTTTTTGTCCGTAAGCCCCATCAGGTTCAACATGTTGTGATGATGATTCAAATCTTTTATGGTTTTTTCCAGAATTTCATCGCTGGGGGTTGAAAGAACCGTAAAGTGATCGGGATGAAAAGAAACGCGCAGGTGATGCTGTAATACCAAATTCCCAATTTCCTGAAACTGTGTTCTGCATTGGGAGTAGGAAAAAGGCGGCTCCTCAAAATAGGTTGCGAGCGGAACCAATTTTGAGGAAAAGCGGTAGACATCAATATGGTGGGCAATATTATGGGTCAAAATGCGCTTGGTATTCACTAGGTTTTTGACGACAGTGTTTTTCAGTTTTCTCGCTTTTGCCTGCTTTGTATCCAGCTTGCTCAACGTTTTTAAAGTGACGGTTCCGGAGGGGGAGGCGTCATGCAGATTCAAACTCATTGCGACATATCCAAGGCGTATACGCGGCATATTTTTCTCTCTTTTCTCTGTTTTTTACAGACTGCTTCTGCCCGGACTTATAAAAGAAAAATCCTTCGGATAATTCCCAAGATAGAGGGAGCAAAGCGCTTTTCCAGCATAGATAGAGGATAATACGCTGCTTGTTCCATAGGGCAGAGCATACAGCAGAGAAGGATTAACTGGCTCTGCACCTACAATTGGAAGAAAATCTCTCGTTTCAATTGTTTTTGAAACGGTTCGACGGATAATTTTTTGCCGTTTGCCTGTCAGTTCATACAAAAAGTGTTCTAACTGGTTCGACTTCGACAGAATATTACGGCTATTTCCGATGGTTTCCAATAAAATTTGCTGTTCTTCTGTAACATAAAAGCGGGTATTTGTCCGTATGTTTTGAAAAATGGTATTTTTCCATTGCGAGTCAAGGTTTTCCAATGGTTCGGAAAGAAGCTGGCATCGGCAGGACTTCTGGCCAAATTTCCGTTCTGTGAAAAGGTCTGTTTCCGATCCAGCAGCGCAAATGATAATTTTGCTTGTTATGATGTTGTGATAATTGGTTTTGCAAAGATAGCGCTCTGCGGTATTCTGAAACTGAACCGCTTTGGTATTTTCAAATACTTTCAAACCGTTTTCCACTGCACAGTCAATCAAATAATGCATGAATGAAAACGGATGAATGGTTCCTGCCGCATTTTCCTGAAAAATTCCCGTTTTCATCGGTAAACCCGGGAATGAATTAAGCAGACTGCAGGGGATGTTTTTTTCTTTCCGGCAAATGTATTCCAGGGTTAGCTCATTTGTTCCGGTTATGGTATCGGAATAGAGCAGATAATCCTTCTCGTTATAACCGCAGCGATTCACCAGAACATCTGGAAGTTCTTTGAAATTCTGCAGCATATCACGATAAAAAGAGTATGGAAAATTTGGGAATTCTGACAGCGTTTTTCTGCGGTTCACAGTGTTTTCGGGAACCAACTGTAGGATTCCGGTATCCGATGAGGTTCCTTGATAGCCCAGTTTTTCGGCTTCGATTAAAACCGTGTCGATTCCCGCCTCGGTGAAAAAGTAGGCAAGGCATGCACCGGTCAGTCCGCCCCCGACAATCAGAACATCTGTTTTTATATCTTCATTTAAATAGGGAAATGTCTTTGTTGTTTGAGAATTCATTTGAAGCACTCCTTTATTCATATCATACCCTGATTTCTTTTTAATAACAGTCCAAATGCCGTAAAGATGTGTCAATTTGATTGCTTTAAAACAGTTTGCTATTGATAAATCTATTTTTATTTTATCAAAGGAAGGTGCAAAATACAACTCAGGAAACAAAATATATGGAACAACTTTGAAAAATAATCCAAACTCTTTGTGCCAGTTTCCTAAATTGTTTCCCGGAAAATAGTGAAAATGGGAGATAAGCCCTTAAAATTTACTGAAAAATAAAAGAAAATTGTACAATATTTTATGAAAAGCTCTAGATCTTTTTCACAAAATTTGATATAATATATATGTTTATTTGGCAAAAATTTAACAATCATTATAAGCATGGAGGGAATCATACATGAATGAGGTGAAGGTTGCCCCCTTTAAGGGGACAAAGGAGCAGGAAGCGGAGTTAAAAACGGTGATCGACAAATATCGTGATACCAATGGGGCTTTGATTCCGATTCTGCATGAGGCGCAGGAAATATATGGATATCTTCCGCTGGAGGTACAGAAAATTATTTCCGAGGAATTAAACATTTCTATGGCGGAAATCTATGGAGTTGTTACTTTCTACACCCAGTTTTCCCTGTATCCGAAGGGAGAATATAAAATAGGCGTGTGTTTGGGGACAGCGTGCTATGTAAAAGGCTCCGGCGAGATTCTGGAGAAAATTAAGCGGAATTTAAATATGGAGGTCGGCACCTGCAGTGAGGATGGCAGATTTTCGATTGATGCCACGCGCTGTATAGGCGCTTGCGGTTTAGCTCCCGTTATCACCATAAATGAAGATGTTTATGGCAAATTGACAGAGGATCAGGTTGATGAAATTTTAAGTAAATATAAATAAAATAGAGGGGCAAACAATATGCTGTTATCCGATATTAAGTCCACTTTGACAGCTCAGGTTTTGACCGGCGAAAGCGAAAAGGAACTTTGTGAAACTGAAATTCATACGGCCTGCGGATGTGACCTGATGAGTGATGTTCTGGCCTTCGTCAAGGATCAGACGTTGCTATTAACCGGCCTTATCAACTCCCAGGTAATCCGGACGGCTGAGATGATGGACATTGCGGCGGTTTGTTTCGTGCGCGGAAAGGTTCCGCCTGCGGATGTGATTGGGCTGGCAAGAGAAAAGAACATCGTTTTGCTGGCTACCGAATATCCTTTATATGCGGCGTGCGGCATGCTGTATGAAAAGGGGTTGGGAGGTCGTTCCGGTGGTTCTTCAGTATCAGATTCCCGGCAATGATTTCTCATCAGCAGGCGAGGCTTCCAGCAATTTTAAAACAGTGCTGAAAAAGCTGGGACTTCCGTCTCAGACGATCCGCAGAGTAGCGATTGCGATGTATGAGGCTGAAATCAATACGGTCATACATGGCGGCGGCGGTGAATGCAAAGCGGAAGTGAACGGAGACCGGATCCGGATAACCTTCTGTGACCATGGACCGGGAATTCAGGATGTAAATCTTGCCATGCAGGCGGGGTATTCCACTGCTTCTGAAAAAATCCGGGAATTGGGATTCGGAGCTGGAATGGGTCTTCCTAACATTCAGAAATATGCGGATGATTTACAGATAGATACAGAGATAGGAAAGGGTACTACATTGGTTCTGACTGTGAATTTGTGAGGTGAGGCTATGTCGTATTTTCATTCTGTTACGCTTGACAGGGAAAAATGTCATGGGTGTACGAACTGTATCAAGCGCTGCCCAACCGAAGCAATTCGTGTGAGAGGCGGAAAAGCAAAAATTATCAAAGAGCGTTGTATTGACTGCGGGGAATGCATCCGGGTTTGTCCGTATCATGCAAAATTAGCGGTGACGGATCCGCTGGAGATGCTGGAGGAGTATGAGTATAACATTGCTTTGCCGGCGCCTTCGCTGTATGGGCAATTTAAGCATAATGCCAATATTAATAAAGTGTTAACCGGACTGTTAAAGATTGGATTCGATCATGTTTTTGAGGTGGCAAGAGGCGCTGAATATGTCAGTGCCGCGACAAGGGAACTGATGGAACAGGGAAATCTGCAGCTTCCGGTGATTTCATCGGCTTGCCCCGCTGTGGTGCGGCTGATACGCGTCCGTTTTCCTGATCTTCTCGGCAATGTAATTCAATTGCTTTCCCCTATGGAAGTGGCTGCAAAGCAGGCGCGGGAAGAGGCACGATTGCGCACAGGCTTGGAGGCTGACAAAATCGGTGTGTTTTTTATCACACCCTGTCCGGCAAAAGTCACCAGCATCAAAGCGCCGCTTGCAATTGAAAAATCCTATGTCAGCGGAGCACTTTCCGTCAATGACATTTATGTGAAGCTGCTTCCGGTCATCAAAAACATGCAGAAACCGGAAACGCTTTCATGTTCCGGCTTTGAAGGGATCTCCTGGGCGCGGAGCGGAGGGGAGAGCGAAGGCACAAAGTCTTTGAAATACATAGCGGTTGACGGCATTAACCATGTGATGAAAATTCTGGAAGAGATAGAGGATGACAAACTGGAGGATATTGAATTCATTGAATTGTCTGCTTGTACCGGAGGGTGTGTCGGTGGTGCGCTGAATGTGGAGAATTCATTTGTATCCTCAACAAGAATCAAAAATATGGCGGTGGACAAACCGGAATCCACTCCAGTGGCGAAAATAAATATTCCGGAAATATCCTGGAAGAGAAGAGTGGAAGCTGCCCAGGTTATGAAGCTGGATGATGACTTCAATGAGGCAATCCGCAAGATGGAAGAGATGGAACGCATCTATCAAAGCATGCCGGATTTGGACTGCGGTTCCTGCGGAGCACCATCCTGCAGAGCATTGGCGGAGGATATTGTCCGTGGATTCGGCAATGAAAATGACTGCATTTTCAAAATGAGGGAACGGGTCAGGGAACTGGCTAAGGAACTGTTTGACCTGGAAGCCCATCCCTACGGCAGTTACGGGAATGAGAATGATAGATAGAAAGGAAGCGCTGTTTTGAAATTATCAGAATTGATAAAACGTTTGGATTTGAAACTTTTGACAAAATCTGATTTCGAAGACAGAGAAATCACCGGCGGATATTGCGGCGACTTATTAAGCTGGGTGATGGGCAAAGCAAAACCCGGAAATGTCTGGATCACCATAATGAGCAATGTCAATATTGTTGCAGTTGCTTCGCTGACAGATGCAGCGTGTATCCTGCTTTCGGAAAATATGAACCTGGAGAGGGAAATCATTGAAAAGGCCGATGAACAGGATGTGGTTATCCTTCGCTCTTCCAAACCAAGCTACATACTTGCGGCGGAAGTGTTTCAGGCTGTTGAAAAGTAGTATGGTATACTACGATTTTCATATTCATTCCGCGCTTTCCCCTTGCGGAGACATTGATATGACGCCCAATAATATTGTCAATATGGCGGCTTTGATCGGCCTTGACGCCATAGCTGTTTCCGATCACAATACAGTCGGAAATGTAGGAGCGGTAGTGAAAGCGGGAGAAAAGGCAGGAGTCACCGTGATTCCGGCAATGGAAGTAGAAACAGCGGAAGAGATACATGTCTTGACGCTTTATCCCAGCCTGGAAAGCGCTGAATATGCGGGCAATGAGGTGTATAAACATCTGCCTGAAATAAAAAACCGTTCTGATATCTTCGGGGAGCAGCTTTTGATGGATGAAAATGATGAGGTCATCGGGAGGGAAGAGAAGCTTTTGATTTCGTCCACCTCACTTTCTGTTAACATGCTTTTTGATTTGGTAAAGGAAAGCGGCGGACTTTTTATCCCAGCGCATGTGGATCGGCATTCTTACAGTGTCCTGACCAACTTGGGATTTATACCCGATGACTTGCCGATTGCATGGATTGAGATATCCAAACGGGTGACGGATTTGGATGCGTATTTCAACAGCAGGCCCGAACTTCGGGGGTATCGCGTTCTTAGAAATTCGGACGCGCATTATCTGATGGATATTTCGGAGCGGGAGGCCTCCCTTTCGAGCAGTGTGGAAGATATCTTTGATTTCCGGAGGAAGAGATGAAAGAGCTGTCACTTCACATTTTGGATATTATTCAGAATTCCGTGAACGCCGGGGCAAGCATCATTGAAATTGAGATAGAGGAAGAAGAAAAAGAAGATATTTTCCGATTTTCCGTCAAGGACAATGGCTGCGGAATGAGCGCGGATTTTTTGAGGAAGGTAAAGGATCCTTTTACAACAACCCGGACAACGAGAAAGACCGGACTTGGAATTCCGCTTCTGGAAGCTGCTGCGGTTCAGTGCGGCGGCAGACTGGATATTGTATCAGAGCCTGGAAAAGGGACTGCTGTAACGGCCGTTTTTCAGAACTCCCATATTGACCGCGCTCCTTTAGGAGACATGGCTCAGACGATGGTAACGGTTATTTCCGGCAGTCCGGAAATCGACTTTTTATATACACATATCAAAAACGGTCAATCTTTTGTGTTTCAAACAGAGGATTTAAGGCGGGTCCTTCAGGGGGTTCCTCTTGATACGCCGGAGATTATCGGATGGATTGAGGAGGCAGTCCGGGAAGGACTTGCGGAAATTCAGGTAAAATGATTTCTATGATATATTTTAGGAGGAAAGTATGAAGAGTTTAGCAGAATTGCAGGAAATCCGGAACAAAGTTCTGGGACAGGTGAACTTGCGCAAGGAGCGTGAGGATGGCATCCGCGTTGTTGTCGGAATGGCGACCTGTGGAATCGCGGCCGGGGCAAGGCCGGTTTTGAACGCCTTTTTAAGCGAGATCGGCAAAAGGGAATTAAAAGATGTGATGGTGACCCAAACCGGATGTATTGGTATGTGCCGTCTGGAACCGATTGTTGAGATCTATATGCCGGGCGAGGAAAAGGTAACCTATGTAAAAATGACAGAAGACAAGGTTGCCAGAGTGGTTGCGGAACATATTGTCAACAAACAGCCGGTTGTGGAATATACCATCGGCGCAGTAAAAGATTAAGTGGGGGTATAAACAGATGAACATGTACAGAGCACATGTATTGGTATGCGGCGGAACTGGCTGTACTTCTTCGGGTTCTGCGAAAATCCAGGAGGAATTTACAAAGGAGATTCAGAAGAAAGGTCTCGAAAATGAGGTGAAGGTAGTACAGACAGGCTGTTTCGGTCTTTGTGCGCTGGGACCGATTGTCATTGTCTATCCGGAGGGGGCTTTCTATAGCATGGTGAAACCGGAAGACGTAGCGGAGATTGTGGAAGAGCATCTTCTGAAGGGAAGAATTGTACAGCGTTTGCTGTATGAGGAAACCATACATCAGGATGACGAGATTAAGTCTTTGAATGAAGTGGATTTCTATAAAAAACAGATGCGGCTTGCACTTCGGAACTGCGGTGTGATCAATCCGGAAAATATTGAAGAATACATAGCGCTGGACGGGTATCAGGCTCTTGGCAAAGCGGTGACTGAGATGAAGCCGGAGGAAGTCATTGCGGTCGTGAAGGACAGCGGGCTCCGCGGAAGAGGCGGCGCGGGTTTCCCTACAGGCCTGAAATGGCAGTTTACAGCTCAGGCCCAGGGCGATCAGAAGTATGTCTGCTGTAATGCGGACGAAGGCGATCCCGGTGCATTCATGGACAGGTCTATTTTGGAGGGCGATCCCCATGCTGTGATTGAAGCAATGGCAATCGCGGCTTATGCTGTGGGGGCTGACAAAGGTTTCGTATACATCCGCGCGGAATACCCTATAGCGGTAAAACGTCTTCAGATAGCAATCGATCAGGCGAAGGAATATGGTCTGCTCGGCGATCATATTTTTGACAGTGATTTTTCTTTTGACTTAGAGATCCGTTTGGGAGCCGGTGCGTTTGTGTGCGGTGAGGAAACTGCTTTGATGAACTCTATTGAAGGAATGCGCGGCGAGCCGCGTCCCCGTCCTCCGTTCCCGGCTGTAAAGGGACTTTTCGGAAAGCCGACTTTGCTGAATAATGTGGAAACCTATGCAAACATTCCCCTGATCATCCGCAACGGTGCGGAATGGTTCGGAAAAATCGGAACGGAGAAGAGTAAGGGGACCAAAGTATTTGCATTGGGCGGAAAGATCAATAATACCGGTTTGGTGGAAATCCCTATGGGGACTACCCTGCGTGAGATTGTGGAGGAGATCGGAGGAGGCATTCCAAACGGCAAAAAATTCAAAGCGGCACAGACCGGAGGACCCTCCGGCGGCTGTATTCCCGCTTCACTGATTGATACTCCCATCGATTATGATTCTTTGATACAAATCGGATCCATGATGGGATCCGGCGGTTTGATTGTTATGGATGAGGATACCTGTATGGTGGATATCGCAAAGTTCTTTTTGGAATTTACCGTGGACGAATCCTGCGGAAAATGTGCGCCATGCCGTATTGGTACGAAACGGATGCTTGAAATTCTGGAAAAAATCACCCATGGACAGGGGACAATGGAAGATCTGGACAAACTGCAGGAATTGGCGACTACCATCAAAAATTCGGCGCTGTGCGGTCTGGGACAGACAGCTCCGAATCCAGTTTTGAGTACACTTCACTATTTCCGGGATGAATATATTGCTCATGTGGTAGACAAAAAATGTCCTGCCGGCGTTTGCAAAGCGCTGACTGCTTTTGAGATTGATCCAGATAAGTGCAGGCGCTGCAGTATCTGTGCAAAGCAATGTCCTGTTTCTGCAATTTCCGGTGATAAGCAGACGCCTTACCACATCGATAAGACAAAATGTATCAAGTGCGGTGTCTGTGCAGAAAAATGTCCCTTTAAGGCGATAGAAAAGAAATAGTGAGGAGGAGAATGACCATGTCTGAATTCGTAAATATCAAAATTAACAATAAAGAAGTCCAAGTGCCTTCTGACTATACGGTTCTGGAAGCTGCCAGAAAAGCGAATATCGATATTCCAACCCTTTGTTATCTGAAGGATTTAAATGAAATCGGCGCCTGTCGGATGTGCCTGGTGGAGGTCAAGGGAGTAAGAAACTTGCAGGCCTCCTGTGTTTATCCAGTATCTGAGGGAATGGAGGTTATCACGAACAGCCCGAAAGTGATGGAAGCCCGCCGCGGAAATCTGGAATTGATTTTATCCAACCATGAAAAGAAATGTCTGACCTGTATCCGGAATCAGAATTGCGAACTGCAGAAGCTTTCTGAGGAACTGGGAATCACGGAACTGCGCTTTGAAGGGGAAAATCCGGTTCTTCCGATTGACAATACCTCCACTTCACTGGTCAGAGACAACAATAAATGTATTCTATGCCGTCGTTGTATTGCAGCCTGCCGCAACCAGACGGTAGATGTCATTACAGCCAAGGAGAGAGGGTTTAACACCAATATCGGAGCAGCCTTTGACAAACCGATCAGCGATGTTGACTGCATCTTTTGCGGACAGTGTATCGTTTCCTGTCCTACCGGTGCGCTTACCGAGCGGGACGACACCAAAAAAGTTTGGAATGCCATCAAAGATCCTGAAAAACATGTTGTATTTCAGACTGCCCCGGCAGTCAGAGCGGCATTGGGAGAAGAGTTCGGCATAGAAATCGGCACACCGGTAACTGGTAAAATGGTAAGTGCAATCCGAATTCTGGGCGCGGATCGCGTATTCGACACGGATACAGGTGCTGACCTGACAATCATGGAGGAAGGAACCGAGTTTATTGAGCGGTTCACTAAAGGGGAGAATCTTCCTCTGATTACTTCCTGCAGCCCCGGATGGGTAAAATTCTGTGAACATAATTATCCCGAGTTTTTAGACAATCTTTCCACCGCAAAATCTCCTATGGAGATGTTTGGGGCGGTTCTGAAAAATTTCTATGCGAAGAAGATGGGGCTCAAACCGGAGGATGTGTATGTTGTTGCAGTGATGCCGTGCACCTCCAAGAAGTTCGAGGCCGCCAGAGAAGAGATGAATACCACCGGCGGAAAAGATATTGATGTATCCATCACCACCAGGGAACTGGCGAGAATGATCAAATCCTGCGGCATTGATTTTAAGAATCTGGAGGAGGAAGCGTTTGACCAGCCCTTTGGCGAAGCGACAGGCGCCGGCGTTATCTTCGGCGCAACCGGCGGCGTTATGGAAGCGGCACTGCGCACGGTCAGTGAAGTGCTGGAAAACAAACCGCTGGAAAAACTGGATTTCGAGGCTGTCAGAGGGGTAGAAGGCGTGAAGGAAGCGGCGTTGACCATTGCCGGCAAAGAGGTGAAGGTAGCTGTTGCCCACGGCCTGAAGAATGCAAGAAAAGTACTGGAGAGCGTGAAGAGCGGCAAAGCACACTATGACTTTATCGAGATCATGGCATGTCCCGGCGGATGTGTCAACGGCGGCGGTCAGCCGATCCGCAGCGCAAAATTCCATATGGATCACGATGTGCGCGCACTGCGTGCAAAGGCTTTGTATCAGGAAGATGCAAATGCGTCGATGCGCAAATCCCACGAAAACCCTGTTATCACAATGCTTTACGATGAATATTTTGAAAAACCGTGCAGTCACAAATCCCATGAATTGCTGCACACTCATTATCATAAGAGAGAAAAAATCTAAGAGGTTTATTCCATGTTTGAATTTTACAATCATGTGAAGGAGATTACCTTAATTTTTCAAAATGGCAGGCTCATTTTTGCAAATGAGTCTGCCTTACACTTTTTTCATTGTTATTTTCATACGATTGAGGGGAAACCAATTGCATTCTTCTTTCAGAACAGTTTGTCGGAAGGCACAGAAACACTTTCTCTGTGCAGCGGCGGCAGTTTAACCTGCGAGTGCAAACGTTTTGTGCAGGATGGAATGGAATTTCTTTTGATTCATCAGACTGCTGAAAATGAGCAAGAAGGGGAGATACGTCTTACGACACCGAAAGCGATGTATGATCCGCTTATGATTGGAAAAGCGGCGGTAATGGCACAAAGTATCACCGATTCCATTCAGAATATTATAGAATCAGCCGATCATCTTTTGCGTGAAGAGCATATTCAGCTGAAAATGCGGGAAGAACTGCAGGAAATATCAAAAAATGCAGGGGATGTCTACCGTAAAACAAAGAAAATGCTGGAGGAATATGAGACGCTCAGCCTGAATCAGGAACCCTTGGTGTCCTGCTTTGATTTAAAGGAGGCTGTTGGGAAATCTTGCCGGCGGATAGAGGAGTATCTTATCCTGGAAAAACTGCCTGTAAACCTTCGTTTTTCAAGCCGGGATCCAGCTTGTCTGATTCTTGCGGATAAACAGCAGGTTATCAAGGCGGTAACCGGTTTGATTGCCGGTTCTGTCCGCTATTTAACGGACCATGAGGAAAAGGGCCGCATTAATGTCAAAGCCTATGCAGAACAAAATTTTGGAAAAGTGATTATAGAAGACAATGCAAAAGAGCCGTCCAGCATTCTTGAGAAGCTTGCTTATGCGGATACCTTTCCGCTTTCTATACCGTCTGACAGGGAAGTGCTCAGCCTGCAAATGCTCAATTCATTGATCGAGAAAAACAATGGAAGCATTCATCTTTCAAAGAACAAGGGAATCGGAATGCGATATATGATCCGGTTCCCTCTGATGGATAAAAACAGATTTTCGGAGAAGGAAAAAGAGGTGGATTATAAATCCATCATATGTAATGAAATGGAGTTTTTTCTTTCAGTGTAGAAAAATGATGTGTTGATTTGTATATATCGCACAAAAAAAGAGAGGAAAAAATGCATTCTTCGTGTAATCAGAGAATAGATTTTTTCTGAGAGATTTGGTATTATAATAAACGAACCACACGATTTTTTTCCTTCCCTCCTTTTATTTTATTATAGATAATCGACAAGAATTCCGTTATAATTCTTTGTCGATTTTTTTTGCATATACTAGGAAAAATATTACAATTTGTTCAAGCTTTATTCATAAATAATTTTGACATTCGTCATATTTCTCTGATATAATACTTTTATAATCAAGTATAATAAAAGCAGATCGTCCTCCGCTGGCTGCTTAGCAGGGGGGCAAAGCGGATGGAGCTGTTTCGGATTTTGGAAACCGTATGATAAAAGGGGTGTTTGACAATGAACAGTAAGATAAAAATTTTGTTTGCCGACGATGACACGAATATCTGTGAACTGGCAAGGCTTTATTTGGAAAAAGAGGGATTTCAGGTTGTTCTGGTCAATGATGGAAAACAGGCGCTGCACGCTTTTTCCCGTGAAAAACCAAACCTGGTCATTCTAGATATCATGATGCCTTATTATGATGGATACCAGGTATGCAAAGAAATCCGAAAGGATTCCCAGGTTCCGATTATCTTTCTGACTGCAAAAGGGGAAGTGTTTGATAAGGTGCTGGGCTTGGAACTCGGAGCGGATGATTATATGGTAAAACCCTTCGATGTAAAGGAACTGATTGCAAGAATAAAAGCTGTTCTGCGGCGCTTTGAATCGGAAAAGGAACCGGAGAAGACAGATGAAGTAACCTATGATAATATTACCATCAATCTGTCAAACTATCAGTTGATCATAGACGGACAGGTATATGAAATTCCCCCGAAAGAATTGGAGCTTTTGTTTTTTCTGGCGTCTAATCCCAATAAAGTATTCACGCGTGATCAGCTTCTCTCCAGCGTATGGGGGTATGACTATTTCGGCG
This sequence comes from Acetivibrio sp. MSJd-27, assembly GCF_018918095.1. Classification (GTDB taxonomy): domain Bacteria; phylum Bacillota; class Clostridia; order UMGS1840; family HGM11507; genus HGM11507. The sequence continues at coordinate 47,170 of NZ_JAHLPV010000015.1, forward strand.
ACTCCCGAACCGTCGATGTCCATATTAAGCGGATCCGCGAAAAAATAGAGGATAAAGGAACGATCTGGAGCTTAAAGACTGTCTGGGGTGTAGGCTATAAGTTCGAGGTTCGGGAGAATGAATAAGAGTATTTTTTCAAAGTTTTTTGTCAATTATCTTGTTGTAACTTTGATTTCTTTTTCCCTTCTAGGGCTTATGCTGTATTCTTTCCTTGGAAATTATGCAGTGGAGGAGAAACAGTATAATCTTGTATTGGCTGGGAAAAAACTAAGTGATATGACTGCTTCTATCCTCAAAAGCAATTCCGAACAATTAGAGGATTTTTATGACGCTACTCTGGATATTATGAGTAAGAATCTGGATGTTACCATCCTTTTGGCGGATACCAGCGGCAGCATCAAGTCCTCATCGTCAGATACGAGACTGTATAACAAACGATTTTCCGTTCCAAAGGATATTTTAAAAACTGTGAACGAAAATAAAATATCAAAGAGCATAAATGATTTTGACGGTGTTTTTGAGGTGGATGTTCTTGTTGTAGGTACTCCGATTAAAATAGAGGATACCGTGATAGCCGGTGTTTATCTGATAGCCGATATTCCGGAACTTTCGAAGCTTAGAAAAGATGTGCTGCGGATTTATTTAATTTCGGTTATGCTGGCGTTTTTCGCGTCTTTTATGATTATTCTTCTATTGTCAAAACGGATTACGGATCCCATTAAGGAAATCAGCAAGGCGGCTAAAAAATTGGCTTCCGGTGATTTTACTGAGCGGGTGAGGCTAATTTCTGAGGATGAAATCGGGCAGCTGGCGGATACATTTAATGAGATGGCGGATTCGCTGGAAAAGCTCGAGGATATGCGCAGAAATTTCATTTCGGATGTATCTCATGAACTGAGAACGCCAATGACGACCATCACAGGCTTTGTGGAGGGGGTTTTGGATGAAACAATTCCTCCTGAAAAACAGAAGTTTTATCTAAAAATCGTTCTGGATGAATCCAAGAGGCTCTCAAAGCTTGTCAATGATCTGTTGGATATTTCAAGAATTTCTTCTGACCAGAAGCCGCTTGAACTCTCTCATTTTGATATCAATGAATTGATACGGCTTTCCGTGATCGGCTTTGAAAGCAGATTTAATGAAAAGAAATTGGAAGTAAATGCCTTCTTTGAACACGAAAACGAAATGGTTACGGCAGAAAAGGACAGCATCAAGAGGGTAGTGACCAATTTGCTTGACAACGCCATTAAATTTAGCTATGAAAAAGGTCAGATTGATATCAGTACAAAGGTTACGGGCAATAAGGTTTCTGTCTCGGTTCGAAATACGGGAGTTGGCATCAGTGAGGAAAACCGAAAATCGATTTTTGAACGTTTCTTTAAACAGGACAAATCCAGAAGCGTAAACAAGTCGGGTGTCGGTCTGGGCCTGTATCTGGTGAAAAGCATCATAAAGAAACATGGGGAAATCATTTCGGTGGACAGCGTGGAAAACGAGTATGCCGAATTTACATTTACCTTGCAAAAAGCGGTTTCGTCAAAGAGCGGCGCTTAAAGCTGATTCTGAAAAATATTTTATTTAATTTGTGTTTATAGAATATTCATATTTATATGATAAAGTATCATTATCAAATATAAAAACAGAAAGAGGTAACTCACATGGATGACAATCAAAATTTCAATCAATGGAATAAAGATGATTTTGAAATGAATCGCGAAAAGCAGAAAGAAGAAAAATATTTTTCTTATACCGAGCAGTATCCAATGCCTAAGAAAAAGAAAAAAGGTTTCTTTAAAAAACATATGCGTGCAATTGCGATCATTGTGCTTTCTGCGGTTATCGGTTCTGGGGTAACTGCGATTGGATTTTCCTTTGCCATTCCTTATTATGTGGATAAGCAGATTGCCAAGTCAGGACAATATGACAATTTAAACGGAAATGAAAATTTCACTCCTACGACGAAGGGAAACACGGATAGCATGTCGGTTGCGGATGTCGCGGCTAAGGTTGGACCAGCAGTTGTCGGCATAGTATCTAAAGTTCCCCAGAGTTCTATCTTTGGCACTAATTATGCAACAGCAAGCGGATCTGGTTTTATCATTAGCGAAGATGGCTTGATCGCAACCAACAACCATGTGATTGAAGGCGCGAAAGATATCACTGTTATGCTAAGCAACGGTGAATCCAAAAAAGCAACTGTTGTAGGAGCGGATGCCACCTCCGATCTGGCTGTTATCAAAATGGAAAGCGGAAAATATTATTCTTCTTCCCTTGGAAGTTCCGGAGACCTTCGGGTGGGCGACAGAGTTGTGGCCATTGGAAATCCGCTGGGGCAAGAATTTGCAGGCAGTGTGACGGTGGGGTATGTCAGTGCACTGAACCGTACCGTTACAACGGGTAATAAAACAATGAATCTGATTCAGACGGACGCGGCTATCAATGAAGGAAACTCAGGCGGGCCCTTGGTAAACCTGCAGGGAGAAATCATTGGTATCAATACGTTGAAGATGGCGGCTACAGGCGTCGAAGGATTAAGCTTTGCCATTCCGATGGATGAAGCAAAGCCCATTATCAATGATCTGGCGAACTATGGATATGTAAAAGGCAGACCCGTGATAGGACTGACAGGAAGAAATATTACCAGCGAGGCAGCGAAATACTATGGTTATCCAGAGGGGATTTTTGTGGAAGCTGTCACAGAAGGTGGGGCAGCACAAAAAGCTGGTATTCGCAGAGGCGATATTATCACCCATTTCAATAACGAGCGGATAAAGAGCATGGAAGAATTGAATGCAAAGAAAAATAAATTGAAAGCCGGCGACACGGTTTCCATTGAGCTCGATCGTTCGGGAGAGATTATAAAGCTGGAATTACAGCTTTCCGAAGAAACAAAAGAATAAGCAGTTCTGAAATATTATATATTGTAGTTTTAGATAAAGAAAAATGCACAGCTGTCTGGGATAGGCAGCTGTGCATTTTTGTTTCATAAGAGGGGGGATTGTATTCCTGGTGAAGAGGGATAGAAAGGCAAGCGAATCGATAGAATTTATGACAGTTTTTCAATATAACTTTTTAAACTTTCCAATTCGCCGATTAGAGGAGTACCGATGACTTTAGACAATGCCTGGTTCAATTCCTCATATTGATTCCCTGTGATGATGATTTCCTCATCTTGATGTTCTCTGAGAATTTCAATTCTGTGATCAATTTCCTGTATGATTTCTGATTTTAAATTTGAGTGCATAGTTACCTCCTTAATGTGTAAAACTAGGGGGAGTTGTTCTGGGAGCATCGAAATGATTGGAAGGCGATGGTGTTGATAAGTTGAAGTATAGCTTTGAATCCTCGGTCACGCCAAAGTCATGGTTTGAACCAGTATCCTGCACTTTGTTGAACGCTTCACGGAAGAGGGCGTTATGCGCTTCCTCACGGTTCAAAAGAAAATCAATCGTTTGACGTACATAGCTGTCTTCTATCTGCCGGTAAAGGTATTCATAGACGACTTTTGCCCTTTGTTCAGATGCAATGTTAGACAGCAAATCTGCGCAAAGATCTCCGGTTACGGTAACATAGTCCGATGTCCAGGAATAACCCGACGCATTAATCAGCCCCGGATTTAGCCCCATAATGACATGGCTTTGTATTTCTCCGGCCTGAATCTGGCTGGCATCTACATCATGTCCGTTCAAAAGATTTATAGTCGTTGCAACCATTTCCATATGGGAGAGTTCTTCCGCTCCGATATCCATGAAAAGATCTTTGATTGCAGGATCTTTTATGCGAAAGCTTTGGGAGATGTACTGCATGGCCGCTTTTAGTTCTCCATTCCCTCCGCCGAGCTGTTCCTGCAATAGAGCGGCATACTGGGGATTTGCCTTCTCAACTTTTACATTTTCTAATAATTGTTTTTCGTGTTTAAACATTTTTTTCTCCTTTTGATGAAATAATTTTAAGAGATTTCATTCATATTATTGTTCACAGCAAAAGAAATATGTTTCTATGTATTTCCGGGCAGAAAAAAGGCCTGCGATTCGCAGGCTGGAAATATTTTATTCAATATTAATTTTTTTGATTTTTTCTGTTTCTGATGTGTGAAGTTTTGGCATGGTCAGTTCCAATACACCATTTTTATATTTTGCTTTAATCTGTTCTGTATCGACATCCGAAATATTGAAACTTCTGGATATGGAATTGTAACTACGTTCCTGGCGTATGAATTTGCGATCCTTTTTTTCTTTTCGCACATCCTGCTGTGCATGAATGGTCAAATAATTTCCATCAATGTCGATATGAATATTTTCTTTGTCAAAGCCTGGCATCTCAGCTTCCAAAAGATAATGATCTCCTTTGTCTGCAATGTCGGTTTTGCAGGATGTTGTGAAACCATCAAAAAAGTTTTTTTCCATGTCATCAAACATTCTCATCATATTTCTTTCTCTTCTGTCAAAGGGTATTAAGTCGAACATATAAAAACCTCCAGTCATAAGCTTTCTTATTTTATTCGTGTTCCGGTGAAATGTCTGCCGGAAAGATTTTGTGTTTTGTTATCTGTCGTAAGACAGAACTTTCATTCTTTTTGAAACATTGCAGACGCCTTCTTTTCTCTTTTTTATTTACACTTACAGTGTACCCTTATTTTGTTAAAAAAGATGCGGTTTCCTATGAACAAAATGTTAATTTTAGCACTCTGTTATTGAGAGTGCTAAAATTTCAAAAATACTGGATATTTGCTAAATAATCTGATATAATGAAGAGTAAAACAAAATTTAATATGTTATTTTGTTGTATTTACCCAGTTGTAAAGGCAGAAAAAATATATTTGTGTCTATTTTTCAAATTGACATAGAAAATAAAAAGCAATAAAATAATGATATTATGGATAAAAGGAGAAATCTTTGTGAAGAAAAAGATTGAAAATATTCGCAATATTGCGATTATTGCCCATGTTGATCATGGTAAGACAACGCTTGTCGATGCAATGCTGCGGCAGAGCAAAGTGTTTCGCTCAAATGAACAGGTTGAAGAAAGAGTCATGGATTCTAATGATCTGGAGAGAGAAAGAGGTATTACAATCCTTTCTAAAAATACAGCTGTCATGCATGACGGGGTCCGGATTAATATTGTTGATACGCCAGGACATGCGGATTTTGGCGGCGAGGTAGAACGGGTGCTCGGCATGGTAGAAGGAGTACTTCTGTTGGTCGATGCCTTTGAAGGGGCAATGCCACAGACACGTTTTGTCTTGAAAAAGGCATTGGAATTAGATTTAAAACCTATTGTTGTAGTAAATAAAATCGATCGTCCGGAGGCAAGACCGCTGGAGGTAGTGGATGAGACAATTGATCTGTTTATTGATCTGGATGCAACGGAAGAACAGTTGGAATTTCCGGTAGTATATGCTTCCTCAAAAGAGGGTTATGCTATGCTGGAGATTGATGACACTGCAGAGAATTTGGAAAAGCTGTTTAAGACAATTATCAGTGAAGTTCCTGCACCTGAAGGTGATCCGGAAGATGGTCTGCAGATGCTTATCTCCAATATCGACTATGATGAGTATGTGGGAAGGATCGCTGTCGGGAAAATTAATCGGGGCACACTGGAATACGGTCAGACGGTTGCTGTCTGTAAAAAAGATGGTACAACCGTCAACAGCAAAGTGGGGAAAATTTATATATATGAAGGATTGAAGCGCACTGAGACTCAGAAAGTGAGCGTAGGAGATATCGTCTGTATCTCTGGTTTGGGGGATATCAATATTGGGGAAACTCTTTGTGCAACAGATCGTATTGAACCCCTCCCTGTAATAGAGGTAGATGAACCAACACTTTCTATGAATTTTCTTGTTAATAACAGCCCGTTTGCTGGCAAAGAAGGGACCTATGTGACCTCAAGGCATTTGAGAGATCGTTTGTTCAAAGAAATTGAAACCAATGTTAGCCTGAAGGTGGAGGAGACAGATAGTGCTGATTGCTTTAAGGTGTCAGGGCGGGGAGAGTTGCATCTTTCTATACTAATTGAAACAATGAGAAGAGAAGGCTATGAATTTCAAGTTTCCAAGCCTCAGGTTATCATGAAAGAAGTCGATGGAAAGAGAATGGAACCGGTTGAACTTTTGGTCATTGATGTGCCGGAAGAATATGTTGGAAATGTCATTGAAAAGCTTGGAAACCGGAAAGCAGAAATGGTGAATATGCAACCTATCAACAATGGGAGCTATACCAGAATAGAATTCCGTATACCATCCCGTGGATTAATTGGATATAGAAGTGAATTTTTAACCGATACCAAAGGAAACGGAATCATGAACTCCATGCTGGACGGATTTGAAGAGTATAAAGGAGAAATCCAGGGTCGGCAAAGAGGTGCGATGGTAGCGTGGGAAACAGGCGACTCTGTTACTTATGGACTGTATAACGCTCAGGGGCGCGGACGCTTGTTCATCGGTGCCGGTGTTCCCGTTTATGAAGGCATGATTGTTGGGGAAAACGCAAAGAATGAGGATTTAACGATCAATGTTTGTAAGAAAAAGCATATTACAAACACACGAGCATCTGGCTCGGATGATGCGCTTCGGCTGACACCTCCTGCACAGCTGAGTTTAGAGCAATGTCTCGAATTTATTGAAGACGATGAATTGGTGGAGATTACTCCTAAAAATATTCGGCTTCGCAAAAAAATACTCAATAAAGATTTGAGAGCAAAAGCTAGAAATAAATAAAAAATATATATAAAAAGTATTGACATTTTCTTTAGGATATAGTATTATAAACATCGTTGAAAGAAAATGTCTTTCTTTTTTATAATATAGGAAATTGCACGGAATTACGCGCAATTGTATGTTTCAAAAAATATTAAAAAATAATGAAAAAAGTATTGACATTTGTTTTCTATCTTGATATAATAATCAGGCACTGTTAAGTGAGACGACAAAATATAACAATTTCTTTATACTAACTTAACATGCCAACCGGTCCTTGAAAATTGAACAACATGACGGTCCTAGCAATAACTTAGAGTTTAAAAACAAGTACAACTCAAGTAGAAACGAGTAAAAAGGAAACGACAAACAAAGTTTGTTTAAAGGGG
>NZ_JAHLPV010000016.1 GCF_018918095.1 Acetivibrio sp. MSJd-27
CTTTTGCTTTGCGTGCGATTTCCTCCGGCGTTCTTTTTCTTCTTGGCATAGTAAAACCTCCAAACTCAGTATTTATTATATACCTGTTTGGAGGTTTACACAATCTTTGTAAAAGACTCGAAGATGCTTCCCACCTTATAGGTGAAACATCTTCTTTTATTTATATATGGCAGATTAATCATACCGAATTATTTTATGCATCTGTCTTTGTCTAGGTTAGCGTTTTCATTATTAGGTTCTTTATCTGAATTAACACTTTTTCCTTTTGCATTCGCATTTGTCGAATTCAGGATTAAATGCATAAAAGTTTTTGGAATCCAGATTGTCCTGTACAACGCGGAGTGCTTCACCAAAGCGCTGAAAATGCACAATTTCTCGTTCTCTAAGAAATTTAATTGGTTCACGAACATCGGGATCATCTACCAGCCTTAGGATGTTATCATAAGTGGTACGGGCTTTTTGTTCAGCAGCCAAATCTTCCGTTAAATCGGTGATGACATCCCCTTTTGATTGGAAATAAGTTGCTGTAAATGGTGCTCCGGATGCAGCAACGGGATATAATCCGGTTGTATGATCTACAAAATAAGTATCAAATCCACTTTTCTTAATTTCATCAATGGATAAGCATTTTGTCAGCTGATAAACAATTGCACAAATCATTTCAATATGTGCCAGTTCTTCTGTTCCAATATCGGTAAGAATACCTTTTACCTCACCATATGGTGCAGTGTATCGCTGTGCAAGATAGCGCTGTGAAGCCGCCAATTCGCCGTCCGGCCCGCCAAATTGGGTGATGATCACCTTTGCCATAGATGGGTTTGGATTCTTTATATTGACTGGAAATTGCAATTTTTTTTCATATGCCCACATAATTTATACCCCTTTCTCCCATGGCCATGGATCGTTTATCCAGGTCCAGCTTTCTGTACTCGTGACATCATTGCGTGTAATCGGACCGTATTTTTCTGTGTATTCCATATGAAGTTCATGGCGTAGTTTACGGTACATTTCATAATATGTCAGCGCTTTTTTACATCTGGGATGGGTGTCAAGGAAGAGATTGACTTCCTGAAGGGCGAAATCCACTACTTGAATTTTACGCAGCAGAGCGATTTTTTCACTCTCCATGCTGTCGCATTTTTTTCCGCAATTGTTTGGGTTATTTTCCACAGGGTACGGCCTCCTCTCCTATGAACGGAAGATCCAGCTCCGGGAAAATTGTTCCTCGGCAGATTCCTACATCCGGATCATATGTTTTGTTCCACATCTGCATAGGGACATAGGCCATAGCCAAGGCTTGCCTTGGATCTGCAAAAATGGGATCTTCATTTGTGATATCAATTTCATCTCTGGAAATCTCGTAATTTGTTTCTTCCACTTATATTGCTCCTTTCGTACTCTTGCAGCCTTTTGCTGGCTACATTATTATTTTATGAGCATACATCTTTCTTGTGCTTGGACACGCGAAAGGTGATGAATAGAATTGTTTCAAACATAATTCATTCACAATAAATGAATGGAAACAATCCTTGTTTTTTTAAAAAGCAATCAATAAAAGAATGAGACAAGATGTACCGAAAGGCAAAAATCATCCATCTTAGAGATGCCATATTTTATTTATTTGAATATTTTTTCATTTAGGATAGTAGAATTTTATATTTTTTGTTATAATTATAGAGAAAAGCAAGGTATTCCTAGCCTCTGCAGATAGTATTTGCTGATGCAAATCTCTATCTGAAACCCTTGACAAAACCTTGAAACGCGGGAATCAATTCATTTTTAAACGGGAGCACAATCTTCTGCTGAATCGTTGCATAATAGGCAATATCCCTTTATTGAACAAATAAAAAGATAAAATAAAAAACAGTAAAACAAAAGAAGGTATGTTATGATAATACTTAGCAAATGTTTGGCCGGTTGCAAGTGCCGTTATGACGGAAATGATAATAAAGTGGACTGGTGCATAGCACTGAAGGAAAAATATGAGATACTGGAAGTTTGCCCGGAGGTATTGGGAGGGCTGCCCATACCAAGAATTCCTTCAGAACGGTTGGGGGACAGAGTGATAAACAGAAAGGGAGAAGATGTGACAGCCGCTTTTTGCAGGGGAGCAAAAAAGGCTTTGAAAGCGATAGAAAGCAGAAAAGAGATTATAGCTGTGCTGAAATCTAAAAGTCCTTCTTGTGGCAGCGGTGAGATTTACGATGGAAGTTTTACCGGAACGCTGAAAGAAGGAGACGGAATTTTTGCGGAATTGTTAAAAGAAAAAGAAATTCCTGTTTTTTCAGAGTTGCAGGAGAAAGAAGTGCTGAAGTACCTTGCAGATAAGAAGTAAAGAGACGAATGAAATTTTACTCGGTTTAAAATGAATAAAAAATCCATTTTAGTGACATTTCTATAAAAAAGCTATGTTAAAAATATATAAAGATGATGTCGGATAATTGGATAAATTGATGAAAAAAAGGATGAAAAGACAGAATTTTATTTAGAAACTTGCAAATAGGTGTAATTCATTATAAAATAAATAAAGAAATAAAATATGTAAGGAGTGTAGGTCTTGGAAAAACTTTTTAAACTCAAAGAGCATGGCACAGATGTCAAGACTGAGATGATTGCTGGTGTTACTACCTTTTTATCAATGGTGTACATATTAGCTGTCAATCCCTCGATCTTGTCTGCAGCAGGAATGGACAAGGGAGCGGTATTTACTGCGACTGCAGTATCCGCTGTTCTCGCAACACTTTGTATGGCGTTTTTTGCAAATTATCCGGTGGCTTTGGCTTCCGGTATGGGGCTGAACGCTTATTTTGCTTTTTCTGTTTGTGTGCCTATGGCAAAGGCAGGCGTTACGGATCCGTGGCAGATCGCATTGACAGCGGTTTTGGTGGAAGGTATTATTTTTATTATCCTTTCCCTGTTTAAATTTAGAGAAACCTTGGTTAACAAGGTTCCTGCAAACCTGAAATTTGGAATTACCGCCGGTATCGGGTTGTTTATTACCATTGTAGGCTTAAAAGGTGCAGGGATTGTTATCGGTGATTCCTCTACTCTGGTCGCAATGGGAAATGTATTATCTCCCCAGTTTATTCTGGCTTTGGTTGGGTTGCTTCTGATTGGGATCATGCATCACTACAAAGTGCCGGGGGCAATTTTGTGGGGAATTTTAGCGACTTGGGTTCTTGGAATGATTGCACAGCTTTGCGGTTGGTATGTTGTTGACATTGAAAAAGAGGCATATTCTCTTTTCCCAAGCTTTAAAGATTATAGCTTCCTTCCCGCGGCTCCTAATTTCTTTAAATTCAATTTCAGCTATGTGACAAGTCATCTTCCTGAATTTATTGTAATTGTGTTCTCTTTCTTATTTGTTGATTTGTTCGACACTGTGGGAACTTTGATCGGGGTTGCGGATAAAGGAGGCCTTTTGGACAAGGACGGCAATCTTCCGAAAGCAGGCGGCGCTTTAATGGCTGATGCTGTGGGAACGGTTGTCGGTGCATGTCTGGGTACCTCAACTGTTACTAGCTATGTAGAGAGCAGCGCTGGTGTTGCACAGGGCGGACGTACTGGCTTGACAGCGGTTACGACTGCAGTACTGTTTGCTGTTGCTTTGTTCCTGTCGCCTATCTTTCTGGCGATTCCCGGATTTGCCACAACTCCGGCACTGGTATTTGTCGGTTTATTAATGATGAGTTCCGTAAAAAAAATGACATTCGACGGAGACATTGCTGATACCATCGGCGGCTTTGTCGCAATTGTTATGATGCCGTTTACCTATTCCATCGCAAACGGTATTATGTATGGAATTCTATCTTGGGTTATTCTCAAGGTTTGCACGGGGAAAATCAAAGAAGTTCATCCGGTTATGTGGGTATCCTTCGGTTTGTTTGTACTGCGTATTATCACGCTGGCCATCCCGGCAATCGGTTAAGGAAAGGAAGCATAGCTATTATGAATTATCATTTGAAAGTGGCAGGGCTGGAACGTGAGCTGCCTCTTTGCAAGGTTGCGGATGACTTTTATATTGCCGCTTTCATCATGTTCGGCGATGTGGAAATCACGGTAAACAGCGCCAGAGAACTCTTGAAAAAAGCGCCTGAATTCGATGTTTTAATTACTGCGGAATCAAAAGGGATCCCGCTTTTGTATGAGATGGCGAAACAGGCAGGAAAAAATTATTATATCGTTGCAAGAAAAGGTCCAAAACTCTATATGCGCGATGTGATTCATACAAAAGTCGATTCCATTACTACCGATCATCAGCAGATTTTATGCATCGGTGCGGAAGAGGCGCAAGCAATGAGAGGGAAAAGAGTGTTGGTTGTAGATGATGTTATCAGCACAGGAGAATCTCTCGCCGCATTGGAAACCTTGATCAATCAGGTTGGGGGAAACATTGTTGGAAAAATGGCAGTTCTTGCAGAAGGCGATGCAATTGGCAGAACGGATATCACTTATCTTGCACCTCTGCCGGTGTTCCATGCTGACGGAAGTGAGATAAAATAACGTTGTTATAATAAAAGCCGTTACAATATTTTTGTAACGGCTTTTTACTATTGGGTATTTTGGAAAGTTTGAAAAAATTAGAGGCTATTTAGGCAAAATGTAGAGAGATGTATGGGTTTATATCTTCCATAAGAGATATTTAACGTTTCAACGGGAGATTGCACTCTAGTCAAAAATTCCGAACGCCTGAAGAGGCAGTGACATCTTGCTTTGCATTATAAAAATACAAAAAATATTTTGACTAAAATGTTAAAAAGTATTGTTGAAATCAACTAATTCAACACACTGTATTTCGGCAAATTTGAACAAAATGTGAATTTCTTTATTTTTTAATTAAATTTAACGAAAAGCCTTTCAATTTGCATACGGATAGTGTATACTATAAAGCGGAGAACGATGGGACAATCTACTTGTTAATTTTATGACAATCATAAAGTATATTTAAAGGAAGAAAGGAGTCTATTTCATGACTAATAACAAGAAAGTATTGACTTGGTTAGATGAAATGACAAAAATGTGTCAGCCTGACAAAATTGTTTGGATTGACGGCAGTGAATCCCAGCTGGATGAGCTGAGAAAAGAATCTGTTGCAACAGGTGAAATGATTGAACTCAATCAGGAAAAATTACCTGGCTGCTATCTGCACAGAACGGCAGAAAATGATGTAGCAAGAGTTGAAGGCAGAACTTTCATCTGTACTTCCAAAGAAGAAGATGCTGGCCCGACAAATAACTGGATGGCTCCTAAAGATGCTTATGAAAAATTATCCAAGTTATATGAAGGATGCATGAAAGGCAGAACCATGTATGTAATTCCTTTCATCATGGGTGTGAAGGGATCACCTTTTGCAAAGGTCGGTATTGAATTGACTGACAGTATTTATGTTGTATTAAACATGAATATCATGACCAGAATGGGAAAAGATGCATTGGAAGAAATCGGTGAAGACGGCGATTTTACAAAGTGCCTGCATGCAAAAAAAGATGTAAATCCGGAAGATAGATATATCGTTCAGTTCCCGGAAGATAACACTATCTGGAGCATCAATTCTGCTTATGGCGGAAATGTTCTGCTGGGCAAAAAATGTTTTGCACTCAGAATTGCTTCCTATCTCGGCAAACAGCAGGGATGGATGGCAGAACATATGCTGATTCTCGGACTGACCAATCCTCAGGGCGAAAAACATTATATTGCGGCCGCTTTTCCGAGTGCCTGTGGTAAAACAAATCTGGCTATGTTGATCCCGCCGGAAGCACTGAAAGGTTATAAAGTAGAAACCGTCGGTGATGACATTGCGTGGCTGAAAATCGGCGAAGACGGTAGACTTTGGGCGATGAATCCCGAAGCTGGTTTCTTCGGAGTGGCTCCTGGCACAAGTTCCAAAACGAACTACAATGCATTGGCTACGACTAGAAAGAACACAATTTTCACAAACGTTGCTCTGACAGATGATGGTGAAGTCTGGTGGGAAGGCATGGATGGCGACGCACCGGCTCATGCAATTGATTGGTTAGGAAAAGAATGGACTCCTGCTTCCGGTACGAAAGCGGCTCACCCGAATTCCAGATTTACCGCTCCGGCTGCACAGTGTCCCTGCATTTCACCGGATTTTGAAAACAAAGCAGGCGTTCCGATTTCTGCTATCGTATTCGGTGGAAGAAGAGCAAAAACTGCTCCGCTGGTATATCAGGCTCGCGACTGGGAACACGGCGTATTTGTAGGTGCTACCATGGCTTCTGAAACAACGGCAGCAGCAGCAGGCGCTGTAGGTGTTGTAAGACGTGATCCAATGGCGATGATTCCGTTCTGCGGTTACAATATGGGTGACTACTTTGCTCACTGGCTGGAAATGGGGAAGAAGATCCCGAATCCGCCGAAAATTTTCCATGTTAACTGGTTCAGACTGGATGACAACGGCAAATTCATGTGGCCTGGCTTTGGTGACAATCTGAGAGTATTAAACTGGATCGTTGACCGTTGTGATGGAAAAGCAGATGCTGTTGAAACAGAAATCGGCTATCTACCGAAAGTTTCCGATATCAATGTGGACGGCTTGGATTTGGATGAAGCTACCTTGAAAGAGCTTCTGTCGGTTGATAAAGAAGTTTGGAAAAGCGAACTTGCCGGTATGAAAGAATTCTTTGCAAAATTTGGTGACAGATTACCTGAGGGAATCAAACATCAGTTGAATCTGCTGGAAGAGAACTTAAATAAGTAAAATTTTATGATAAAAGAGGTAAACAAAACGCTTACCTTTCAGACTAACGAAAAAGGCATGTATTCGCTTAAACGAATACATGCCTTTTTCGTATTATTTCTTGCAGTTTCCACAACATTTATAGATTCTATATCAATTCTTTCATAAAGATAATTTCAAGAGGCTCTCTTTTGAGTATCAATGAACCGACATCCGTATATTTCAGTTTTCGATAAAAATACTGTGCGGTCTCGGTTGAAAGAGTTGAGGTCATTGCAATGGAATAACGTTTTTCTTTCATTCGTTTTTCCCAAAACATAACAAGTTCTTTGCCATAGCCTCTACTACGGTAATTCTGCAATAAATAAAGCATATTTATAAAAGGCGTATTGTCCCAAAACATTCCCCACCGCAGCCATCCAATAGGATGTTCCTCTTCTTCTGCAATGAGGATTCTGCCCAATGAAATAACACAATACAGCTCTTTTTCAGAGATATGGTTATCATATTTTAAAAGAAAGCCCGCATCGCGCTTGATTGCCGTTCTTATTTTCATAGTTTAATCCTCAAAACTTTTCTTTTCATTATATAATGACACCGGCCGAAAATCAATTGCTTTTGGTGGTGAATTTTCATCTGATGCAGAATTTCAATAGATGGTGTTACAAATCGAATAAAGAAGAGTGGCTGAACAGTCAACTTCAACACAAAAACAGGAAAGACACAGTATTCTCTATGAATGAGATAACACATACAATATTGTTTCAGCAAACGTTATGATAATTTAGCAGAAAATTTAGTAAAAAAAGCTTGACATTGCAGAAATAATATATTATTATAATAAAAGTGTAAAGGATATTAACTTTACACAAATTGTATGAAGTATGTGATTGATATGGCAAAAAACTTTCGCATTTGCATATTGCTAGACTATTATAAGGCCATGCTGACGGAAAAGCAGGCAGAAGTCATTGATTTATACTATAATCAGGATTTGTCTCTTGCTGAGATCAGCGAATTGATGGATGTGACAAGACAAGGAATCCGCGATCATATTAAACGCGGTGAGGAATCCTTGATGCATCTGGAAGAAAAGTTACATCTGGCTGAAAAAGCTGAATTTGAACAGCAGCGGTTTGACCAAATGCACAGTGTGATTGAAGAACTTGCTTATTTGAATCAGGTTCAGATTCATCATCCACAGATCACCCGTAACACAAAAGAGCTGGAACAGCTTCTTGAGGAATTGAATGGAGTGAATGAATAGATGGCTTTTGATAACTTAAAAGACCGCCTGAGTGATATTTTTGGAAATTTAAAGAAAAAAGGAAAGTTGTCCGAATCCGATGTGAAAGCTGCAATGCGTGAGATCCGTCTTGCTCTTCTGGAGGCGGATGTGAACTATAAGGTAGCAAAAGAATTTGTTTCAAAGGTGTCCGAAAAGGCAATCGGGGAAAAGGTAATGGAAAGTCTTACCCCGGGGCAGCAAGTCATCAAGATTGTGAACGAAGAGCTCTGTGAGCTGATGGGCGGGACCAATGAAAAAATTAGATTTTCCGACGCTCCTCCGACTGTTATCATGTTGGTTGGATTGCAGGGAGCGGGAAAGACAACGACCTGTGCGAAACTTGCCGGAATTTTGAAGAAACAGGGCAAACGTCCTCTTTTGGCAGCGTGCGATGTATATCGACCGGCTGCTGTTGATCAGCTTATCACGGTTGGGTCTTCCTTTGATGTACCGGTGTTTTATGATAAAGATTCCAAAGATCCGGTTGCAATTTCAAAAAGAGCGTTGGAAACTGCGAAAAAAGAATTGAATGATGTCTTGATTGTCGATACGGCTGGTCGGCTTCATATTGACGAAACGTTGATGGAGGAGCTTTCCAATATCAAGAATGCATTAAATCCTTCCGAAATTCTTCTTGTTATCGATGCTATGACAGGTCAGGATGCTTTAAACTCTGCCACGGCCTTTAATGAGCAGCTGGATTTATCCGGCATTATCGTCACGAAGCTAGACGGCGATGCCCGTGGGGGAAGTGTACTTTCTGTCCGTGCGGTTACCCACAAGCCGATTAAATATGTCGGCATGGGAGAGAAACTGAATGAGTTGGAGCCGTTTCATCCTGATAGAATGGCATCGAGAATATTGGGAATGGGCGATGTGCTTACCCTAATAGAAAAAGCTGAACAGGCTTTTGACGAGAAGAAAGCCAAGGAACTGGAAAAGAAAATGAAGGATCAGAGCTTTACCTTTGAAGATTTCCTTGACCAGTTGGATCAGCTGAAAAATATGGGACCCTTGGATAATATGCTTTCTATGATTCCGGGAGTGAACAAGAAGGCTTTAAAAGGAATTGACTTGGATGAAAAACAATTTGATCGGACCAAAGCGATCATTCTTTCTATGACAGTGAAGGAGCGCCAAAATCCTCAGATTATCAACTATTCCAGAAAACAGAGAATTGCGAATGGAAGCGGTACTACGCTGCAGGAAGTCAACGGACTTTTAAAACAGTTTGAGCAGATGAAAAAAATGATGAAGCAATTTTCAAAAAAGAAAATGCCAAGAGGCATGAAGGGATTTTTTTAATCGTTTATCTTGATATTTTATATAAAGTATCACAGCTTATGGAGGTGAAAAATACAATGGCAGTTAAAATCAGATTGAAAAGAATGGGTGCGAAAAAAGCTCCTTTCTACAGAGTGGTTGTTGCTGATTCCAGATTTCCCAGAGATGGAAGATTTATCGAGGAAATCGGTATCTACAATCCGATGAAAGATCCGTCTGAATTCAGTGTTGATTCTGAAAAAGTTCAGAAATGGATCAAAAACGGCGCTCAGCCCACAGATACTGTAAGAAATCTTCTGAAAAAGAATGGTATTCTCTAATACCAGAAGGAGGTTTTTCAGGTGAAAGATCTATTAATCTTCCTTGCAAAATCACTGGTGGACACTCCAGATGAAGTACAGGTAGTTGAGAAAGAAACAGACAATGGTATTCTTTTTGAACTGCATGTGGCGCCTTCTGATATGGGAAAAGTTATCGGCAAGCAAGGGAAAAATGCGCAGGCAATCAGATGTCTGATGAAAGCGGCATCGTCAAAAGAAAACAAAAAAGTTTCTGTTGACATTGTCCAATAAGCAGATTCAGAGTGGGCATATTTGCCCACTCTTTTGCTAGGTATTAGGAGGTTTAATCCAAACAATCTTCCCTTTTTTGATTTTGTATTTTTTAAATTGTTGGTTTTGCAAGACATAGCTATGCTTGTGATATCAAAAAGTAAAATGTGGAGAGCTGTTTCGAAGAGAGAATTTTTTTGAAGTTTTAAAATTCAAAAACTTTTCTATGAAAGCGGTATTGTGTTTCACTTTCCAGTAGCTAGCTCAGGAAGGAGGTTTGCCGGATGGAACGAAAGAAGATTACAATTGGCAGGATAGTCAATACTAGGGGACTTAAAGGAGAAGTAAAAGTTCTTCCCATGGTTGATGATTTGGATTTGTTCGAGTCAATTGAATATGTAATGATTGACGGAAAAAAATTTGAAATGGAAGGGACAAAATATTTTAAAGGGAATGCGATTTTAAAGCTTTCTGGCATCGATACAATAGAGGAAGCAGAGAATTATAAGACCAAAAAAATTGATATCTTTGAAGAGGATTTGCCCGCTTTGGAAGAGGGCGTGTATTATGTGAAAGATTTGCTTGGCCTTACGGTGGAAACCGAGGAGGGGGAGAAACTTGGAAAAATTATTGATGTCTTTAAAACGGGAAGCAATGATGTCTATACTGTAAAACAGGCAGACGGCAAAGAAATTTACCTTCCCGCGATAAAAGACGTTGTGCAAAAAATTGATCTGAAAGAAAAAAAAGTGACTGTAAAATTAATTGAGGGGCTTCTATAATGCGTATTGATATTTTGACGCTGTTTCCTGAAATGGTGCGTGCTGTTCTCGGCGAGTCCATCACTGGACGGGCTTTAAAGAACAGCTTATATGAACTGAACACAGTCAATATCCGTGACTTCACGGCGGATAAGCATCGAAGGGTAGATGACTCTCCTTATGGCGGCGGCTCAGGGATGGTGATGGAAGCACAGCCGATCTATGACGCCTATGTTTCTGTGTATTCACCTGACGCAAAGGTCATTTATCTTTCACCGCAGGGCAGGCCTTTCTGTCAGCAGAAAGCGAGAACGCTTTCGGAAGAGAAGCATCTGATTCTTTTGTGCGGGCACTACGAAGGTGTAGACGAACGCGTACTGGAGGAGATAGTAGACGAAGAAATATCTTTGGGAGATTTTGTTTTGACTGGAGGGGAAATTGCGGCTTGTGCCGTGTGTGACGCAGTTTTGCGATTGATTCCGGGCGTACTTGGAAATAATGCTTCCTCTTTTGAGGAATCTTTTGAAGATAATTTGCTGGAATATCCTCAGTATACCAGGCCGGAAGAAGTATTGGGAAGACGGGTTCCAGAAGTATTGCTCTCTGGACATCACAAAAATATCGAGCGTTTTCGGCGGGAAAAGTCACTGGAACGTACTTTTTATAAAAGACCTGATTTACTGGAAAAAGCAGATTTGACGAGAACAGATTTGGCATTTCTGGAAACACTCAAAAAAAATACAAAATAATATCAAAAAAAGCTTGATTTATGATGGCATTTGTGTTATTATATTATGGTGTAAAAAGGGGATTCCTCTGATAGAAGCGTTAGCTATTAATGAATTCCCAGGCAAGAAGGGAGGAAATAGAGAATGGATATCATTAAATCTATTACTGCAGACCTTATTAGAACTGATTTGCCTGAACTGAAAATTGGTGATACAGTAAGAGTCTTCGTAAAAGTAAAAGAGGGTAATAGGGAGCGTCTTCAGGCATTTGAAGGCACTATTATCAAAAAACAGCACGGCGGTATCGCAGAGACATTTACCGTTCGCCGTGTATCTTACGGTGTAGGCGTTGAAAGAACCTTCCCGGTGAATTCACCCAATATCGGTAAAATTGAAATTGTCAGAAAAGGTAAAGTTCGCCGCGCGAAGCTGTACTATCTGAGAGACAGAGTCGGAAAAGCTGCGAAAGTCAAAGAAAAAATCTAATAACGCAAGAAAGGGGGCTGATCGAATTGGCTCCCTTTATGTTTTTGGAGGCTTATATGGACGAAAATAAAAAAGAAATAAATGATAAAAATTGCGAAAACAGCGAAATAGAGGAGTACAATCAATCAGAAGAAGAATCTTCCGATGAGACTGTCTCTGAGATTCAGGATGCTCCGATAAATCCGGAGACGCACCCCGACGAAAAGGATAAGAAAAAGAAACGCGGGGCTTTGAGAGAAGTGATGGACTGGGTTATTTCTATCGCAATCGCTTTGATTGCGGTTATCCTGATCAATCAGTTTTTGTTGATTCAGGTTTTAGTTGACGGCTCCAGTATGGTGCCGACCTTGCACGATGGCGACCGTTTATTTGCATATCGCATTGGGTATGAACCAAAATACGGAGATATTGTTGTGCTGGATCCGGAGCAAACAGACGGCAGTGTAAAAGGGAAGCTAATGTTCAACCGGGTATTGTATATTAAGCGCGTTATAGCGACTGAAGGGCAAACGATTGATGTAAAGGGCGGCAAAGTATATATCGATAATCAACCCATTGCGGAGGATTACATTGCACCGGGAGCTGTTACAAAAAATGGTACAACGGAACTCCCTCTTACTGTTCCCGAAGACTGTGTTTTTGTGATGGGGGATAACCGGGAACACTCCAAGGACAGCCGCGATCAAAGCGTTGGTATTGTGAGTGAGGACAGGTTGGTAGGAAAAGCCTTTTTCCGCCTGTTTCCGTTCAATGTATTCGGACCGGTAAGCTGAAAAAACGGCATGAATGCTTTTATCGAAAAACAAATAGCGGGAATTTCCATCCGGAATGCCCCGCTATTTTCATAGTATTCAAGAAAACAAAATTTTCTTTTTTAGAAGAGAGGAAACAGAAAATGAATATTAATTGGTTTCCCGGACATATGGCCAAGACAAGGCGTTTGATTCAGGAACACTTAAAACTGGTTGATGTAGTGGTAGAAATTCGGGATGCAAGAATCCCTGCGTCATCCGGTAACCCAATGATTGAGGAGCTGCTGGGAACGAAACCGCGGGTAATTCTCTTAAATAAATATGATATGGCGGATGATGAAATCACTCAAAAATGGATTTCCTATTTTCAGTCTGTTCACACAAAGGTTCTTTTGACCGATTCCATATCCGGAAAAGGATTGGATAAAGTGGTTGGTGCTGTGAAGAGTCTGGTTCCTGAAAAAATGGAAAAGTATAAGGAAAAAGGAATGCGTTTTATTCCCAAGATGATGGTGGTTGGAGTCCCCAACGTGGGAAAATCCTCCTTTATTAATAAACTCACTGGGAAGTCCAGTGCAAAAACGGGGGATAAACCGGGAGTAACCACTGCAAAGCAATGGATTCGGATTCAGAATGAAATTGAGCTTCTTGATACACCTGGTATCCTGTGGCCAAAATTTGAAGAGCCGGAAGTCGGACAGAAGCTGGCATTTACTAGAGCGATTAAGGATGAGATTTTAGATATTGAGGAATTGTGTTTCTTCTTTCTTAAATGCCTGATTCAGCAAGGATATCAAAAAAATATTGAGCAGCGGTATAAGATAGAAATTCCGGAAGGAATGGAACCATATGCATTGATGGAGATGATTGGAAAAAAACGCGGTTTTGTAATCCGCGGCGGCGAGATTGATATGGTACGCACGGCAAATACTGTGATGGATGAATATCAGAGCGGAATGCTCGGAAAGATTACACTGGAGAAACCGGAGGATGTGTGATGAGCCTGATTGATTTTGACAGAGAAATGATCGCTCAGGGATACCCTGTTATAGCTGGCGCGGATGAAGCAGGCAGGGGACCGCTTGCTGGCCCCGTTTTTGCCTGTGCCGTCATTATGCGCGATGATGAGATTATCGATGAAGTCAACGATTCCAAAAAACTGACAGAAAAAAAACGGGAAGCGTTGTATGATATCATTTTGGAGCATGCTGTTGACTATTGCGTTGCCTCTGTGGATGAAAAAACAATTGATGAGATCAATATATTAAATGCGACAATGCTGGCATTTAAAAATGCACTCAACGGGTTAAAAAAGGTGCCTAATCTAAGCCTCATCGATGGCAATCAAGACAGAGGAATCACAATTCCCCATCGGTGTATTATAAAAGGCGATGCTTCTTCTTATCATATCGCCGCAGCATCTATCCTTGCCAAGGTCAGCAGGGATCGTTATATCAGACAACAGGCTGAAAAATATCCCCAATACGGTTTTGAAAAACATAAGGGTTATGGAACGAAAGCTCATATTGAGGCAATTCGCCGATATGGACTTTGTGAAATTCACCGCAAGACATTCTGCACAAAATTTGTGAACGGTGAATAGGATGAATAGAAAGCAGAAAATTGGAAAAATAGGGGAGGAAAAGGCCTGCAGCTATCTGAAGAGACATGGTTTTGAACTTCTGGAACGGAATTACCGGATCCGTGGAGGGGAAATCGATATTGTCACAAAGGATGGTGATGAACTTGTTTTTGTTGAGGTAAAGACAAGAACGGATCAACAGTTTGGAATGCCGGCCGAAGCGGTGACACGCTCAAAGCAGAGACACTTGATTGACACAGCGCGGTACTATATTCATCAAAAACAGTTCTATCAGACAGCGGCAAGATTTGACGTAATCGAAGTGATGATTGACCAGACAGGTATCTTTCATAAAGTTACCATAAATCATATAAAAAATGCTTTTATGCTTTCTTGAGAGGTGAAACCATCTATGTATAATATCATTGATGCACATTGCGATACGGCTTATGAACTTTATAAAATTCTTGGAGATCTGAATGCAAACCAATTATCGTTCAGTATTGATAAGATCAAAAAATATCATTCTTATATTCAGTTTTTTGCCGTTTGGTCCGATCCGGTATACATAGGCGAACAATCTCTGCACATGGCGAAAAAAATCATTGAGTATCTAAAGTACCAGCTTACACTGTATCAGGTCCCGATTATTTTAAACCGTTGCGACTTGGAAAAATACCGGGATACGAAGGGATTAAAATGCTTTCTTACCGTGGAGGGCGGGGAGCCGGTCGGAGAGGATATCTGCAATTTGGATTTGCTGTATGAAATGGGGGTCAGACTTATGACACTTACCTGGAACGGCATCAATGCCATTGGATGCGGCAGTATGTCAGGCTGGGAAAAGGGGCTGACCGATTTTGGAAAGCAGGTTGTGAGACGGATGAATCAACTGGGAATGACAGTAGATGTCTCCCATTTAAATGAAGCGGGCTTCTATGATGTTATGGAGATTACACAAAAACCGGTGATGGCGAGCCACTCCAATTCCAAATTTCTTCATCCGCATAAGCGGAACCTGTCTGATGAACAATTTTTAGAATTAGTAGAAAATAATGGAGTTACAGGTATTAACATCTATCCACTGTTTTTAGGAAAAGAGGAAAATCTTTCTGTCATGGTACGGCATATTGAACATTTTCTTTCTTTAGGCGGAGAAGACCATATTGGTATCGGCACAGATTTTGACGGGATTGACCGGACGATTCCCGAAATACAGGACGCTTCTCAAATGGAGAATCTGATAAACCGGCTTTTACAGTTGAATTATAGTGAAACTGTCATAAAAAAGATATCCTTTGAGAATGTATATCGGGTAATATATGAAAATTTGAATAATGAATGAATGAAAATTGCAAAAAAGTATTGAAAAGTCTGTTAAAAAGGTGTAGAATATCTTTAAAATGCAATTTGATAGAATAAAATTTTCATTGGGGGATTTTGAAATGAACTTACACATTAGTCAGAAAGCAAGTTCCATATCGCCTTCCGCAACATTGACAATTGATGCGAAATTTAAAAGTATGAAAGCGGAAGGAATTGATGTTGTCGGATTCGGAGCAGGGGAACCTGATTTTGATACGCCGCAGCATATCAAAGATGCAGCGATTAAAGCCATCAATGATGGTTTTACAAAGTACACGCCGGCTTCCGGAATGCTGGAACTGAAAAAGGCAATATGTGAAAAATTTAAACGGGATAATGCCCTTGACTATACACCTGCCAATATTGTCGTATCCAACGGAGCAAAGCACTCTTTGGTAAATGCTTTCAGTGCAATCTGTGATCCGGGTGACGAGGTAATTATTCCTGCGCCATACTGGGTCAGTTATCCGGAGATGGTCAAGCTGGCAGACGCAGTACCTGTCATCATTGAGACAAGAGAAGAGGATCACTTTAAATTTACCGTGGAGGAACTTCATGAGGTTGTCACAGAAAAGACCAGAGCGATTGTTTTAAACAGCCCCAGCAACCCTACTGGTATGGTGTATACAAAGGAAGAACTAAGAAAAATTGCAGATTATGCAGTGGAAAAAAATTTATATATCGTTTCGGATGAAATCTATGAATCTCTTATTTACGATGGGGAAGAGTCAGTCAGCATCGCTTCTTTCAATGATCGGATCAAGGATTTGACCATCGTCGTTAACGGCGTTTCAAAAACCTATGCGATGACCGGATGGCGGATTGGCTATACTGCTTCCAACGAGGCAATTGCAAAAGTGATGTCAAATGTGCAGAGCCATGCGACATCCAATCCCAATTCCATCGCACAGGTTGCCGCTATTGAAGCTTTAAGAGGTCCTATGGATACTGTTTGGGAGATGAAAAAAGCTTTTAAAGAACGCCGCGATCATATGGTAAAACGGGTTAACGAAATAGAAGGTGTTTCCTGTAAGATGCCTCAGGGTGCTTTTTATATCATGATGAATATTGAAAAACTGCTGAACAAAGAATACTATGGTGTCTTTGTAAAGGACAGCGATGCGTTCTGTACATTGCTTCTGGAAAAAGGAAAACTGGCGCTTGTCCCGGGAAGCGGTTTCGGCGCACCGAACTTCGTCAGATGGTCCTACGCAACCAGCATGGAAAACATTGATGAAGGTTTGAATCGGCTTGAAAAGTTTATTACAAACCAATTATAAATAGCAGCAGACAAGCTCACTTATTCAAGTGAGCTGTTTGTATTGTGAAAGGAGAACAGAAGAAAATGGCTGATAATTCAGTTTACGAAAGTCCGTTGAATACCAGATATGCCAGCAAAGAAATGCAGCATATTTTCAGTAACGATACCAAATTTAAGACTTGGAGAAAACTTTGGATCGCCCTGGCGGAATGTGAGAAAGAATTGGGTCTTCCCATCACACAGGAGCAGATTGACGAGCTGAAAGCATTTCAGGGGGATATCAACTACGATGTGGCCCGGGAGCGGGAAAAACTGGTGCGGCATGACGTGATGTCCCATGTGTACGCTTACGGAGTACAGTGTCCCAATGCGAAGCCAATTATTCATCTTGGGGCCACTTCCTGCTATGTTGGTGACAATACCGATCTGATCATCATGCGGGATGCATTGAAGCTGGTAAAAAAGAAGCTGATAAACGCCATTAAGCAGCTTGCGGATTTCGCGGATGAATATAAGGATCTGCCCACTTTGGGCTTCACCCATTTTCAGCCTGCGCAGCTTACAACAGTGGGGAAGAGAGCTTCCCTGTGGCTCTATGATTTGTATCTGGATTTGGAGCAGCTGGATTTTGTGATTTCCTCACTTCGCTTTAGGGGGGTGAAGGGAACAACCGGCACACAGGCCAGTTTTATGGAACTGTTTGACGGAGATTCCGACAAAGTGAAAAAACTGGACAAGATGGTAACTGCGAAAATGGGATTTCAGGAAGCTTATCCGGTAACAGGACAGACGTATTCCAGGAAGGTTGATGCGCTTGTTCTGAATGCTTTGTCCTCCATTGCACAGAGTGCGCATAAATTTGCTTCCGACATTCGTTTGCTGCAGCATCTAAAAGAAGTGGAAGAACCCTTTGAGAAAAGCCAAATTGGATCCTCTGCGATGGCATATAAGAGAAATCCCATGCGCAGTGAACGCATCTGTTCCCTTGCAAAATATGTGATGACGGATGCAATGAATCCTGCAATGGTCTATGCGACTCAGTGGTTTGAAAGAACATTGGACGACTCTGCCAACAAAAGAATTGCAGTTCCCGAAGCTTTCCTGGCGGTAGACGCTATTTTAAATATTATGATCAACGTCACGGATGGTTTGGTGATTCATCCAAAAGTGATTGAGAATCGAATCCTCTCTGAGCTTCCTTTCATGGCAACGGAAAACATTATGATGAGTGCGGTAAAAAAGGGAAAAGACCGGCAGGATCTGCATGAGGCGATTCGGGAACATTCTATGATGGCGGCAAAGGTCGTAAAGGATGAAGGAAAGCCAAACGATCTGATAGAACGGATTCTTGCGGATCAGGAAACCTTTGATTTGACAAAGGATGATTTAAAGGATATCATGAAGCTGGAGAATTATATCGGAAGGGCACCGCAGCAAGTTTCTGAATTGCTTGATGAGGTTATCAAGCCGGTTCTTGAAGCGAATGAGGAACTGCTTGGTGTTGATGTTGAATTGAAAGTGTAGGTGTTAAGAGATGAAATATGGTTTTGTAGGGGCTGGAAACCTGGCTTCGTCCGTCATTGACGGCATGGTATCCTCCGGTCAGTATCAAAAGGATGACATTGTTGTGTTTGATACAAGTGAGAGTGTAAAAGCTTCATACCGCGATAAAGGGTTCCGCACGGTCGACGGCACAGGTGATTTGGAAAATGACTGTGACTTCATTTTTCTGACAGTCAAACCCCATATTTATCCAATGATACTGTCCCAGCTGAAGGGAGACAAAGTGTATGTCTCTGTCGCGCCGGGCGTAACCATTGAAGAGATCCGAAAGAATATGGGCAGGGATGCAAAGATTGTGAGGACGATGCCGAATACTCCTGCAAAAGTTTCTGCGGCTATGACGGTAATGTGTCATTCCGACAACATCTTGGAGGAAGAATTTTCTGCCGTCCGAGCGGTATTCCAGAGTATTGGCAAGGTCAAAATTCTGGAGGAGGATTTGCTGAATGCCAGCGTTGCGGTAAGCGGAAGCAGCCCAGCTTACGTTTATATGATGATTGAAGCGATGGCAGATGGGGCCGTGATGCAGGGAATCGACCGGAAAACGGCTTATGAATTAGCCGCTCAGTCTGTATACGGAGCGGCGAAAATGGTCTTGGAAACAGGAGAGCATCCAGGTGTGCTGAAGGACAATGTATGTTCTCCGAAAGGAACAACCATCGCGGCTGTGTATGAGCTTGAAAAACGCGGGTTTCGCAGTGCTCTGATCGGTGCAATGGAAAAATGCTATGAAAAAATGAAAAAATAAATAGGCATACAAGCCGCCCCTTTTGTATATATTGTAACACAATACTTTTTACAAAAGGGGTTTTTTATATGCCTATAAAGGAAACTGTGAGGTACCATTTTCGAAGTAATCTGTTCAAATATGTTTTTTTGTCTGCTATTTTTATCCTCGGAATCATTTCCGGCACCTATGTTGTGATGCGGTATGATTTAAATGAAGTCAAGGATGTCACCGTTTTTATGGATGATTTTTTCAAGATTTTTTCTCAGGGATCTGTGGATTATCAAGCTATTTTCAAAACATCTATTCTAAATATGACGAAAGAATTTTTGATGGTATGGCTTTTGGGATTCACTGTGATCGGTGTGCTCGGTATCGTTCTTCTTGTATTCCGCCGGGGCTTTTTGATCGGCTTTGTCTCCGCATTTTTTATTAAGGTTTATACGGCAAAGGGAATTGGCATTTCCTTGGCTCTGTTTTCCGCACAAGCTATTTTATATATTCCGGTTCTTTTTATTTTAAGTATTTTTGCTTTCGAATTTTCTATGCTTTTGCTCAATATGGTAACCGGGAAGATGAAATATAAAACGGATATCAAAAAATTTATTCTGTTTTATACCTGCGTTATGATCTGCGCAATTCTAATTGGCTGTGTCTATGCGCTGAGCGAAACTTATATTGTTCCCTATTTGCTGAAAATAATTATGTAAACTTAACATAAAATGATAAGTTTGTGAATTGTGTATAAAATTTTATGTCTAATTTTGTTGAACTTTGAAAGAGATTTCTCAAAAAAACGCTGTACATTGGTCTATGTTTTATGTAAAATAGAATCATGACAATTTCAGGTGCTGTATCACATCGTTGGCAGGCTGTGAACGCACCGGACAGAGGTGCAAGGATGAATTCTCAAATTATTGATTTTTTAGATTTTATGGAAATCGAAAAAAGTCTGAAGACCAACACGCTGGATTCCTATCGCAGAGATTTACATATTTTCAGCGAATATTTAGAGGAAAAAGGGATATGCTACAGTGCGTGTGAGACACAGGATATTGTAGGTTATCTGGATCACTTAAAGGATGAGGGGAAGGCACAGAGTACCGTATCCAGGAATCTGGCTTCGATCCGCGCCTTTTATAAATATCTCTACGATACATGTACACTGGATTGCGATCCTGCAAAATCGGTGCGGTATGAGAAAGTGGAACGAGGAAAAATCTGCGTTCTTACCGGAAAGGAGATCGATCGGCTTTTAGACCAGCCGGATACCAATTGTTTTAAAGGGCTTCGGGACAAGGTGATGCTGGAGGTCCTGTATGCTACCGGCATCAAAGTGAGTGAACTGCTGGATTTAACATATGAGGATATCAACCTTCATGTAGGATACATTGTATGCCGGCATGATGGGAAAGAAAGAGTGATTCCTCTGCATCACGAAGCAGTTGAATATTTAAGGGTATATATTGCACGGCTTCTGGACGGAGATCATATGAAAAAGGATAAGCATATTTTTATCAATCTGAGCGGAACCAGAATGTCCCGGCAGGGATTTTGGAAGATTGTCAAGGAATATGCGGCAAAAGCGAAAATACATAAGGAAATTACTCCTCATACCTTGCGTCATTCCTTTGCGGCGCATCTTTTACAGAACGGAGCGGATTTAAAATCCATCCAGGAGATGCTGGGACATTCGGACATTTCTACCACAAAAGTATACAGCCAGTTTGTTAAGACAAAATTTCAGGACGTCTATAACCGGGCGCATCCGAAAGCAAAATAGGAGAAGAAAATGGACATCTTTCATGTTTTATCAAAAAAAATAAAAGGCGGTGTTTTGAACGAAGACGAAATTCGGTTTTTCGTCGACAGCGTCACAAATGGTAGAATGGAAGATTATCAGATTTCAGCCATGCTGACAGCAATGTATATTCATGGTTTGACCTGTGAAGAATTGTTTTCTCTCACAGAACGAATGGCCTATTCCGGAGATTTTATGCCGTTGGCAGAAGATCCTATGCTGGTGGACAAACATTCCTCCGGTGGGGTTGGAGACAAAATATCCTTTATCTGTTCTCCACTGATTGCATCATTAGGGATGAAAATCGCTAAAATGTCGGGAAGAGGGCTTGGACATACCGGGGGAACGATTGACAAGCTGGAAGCCATTCCGCAGATAGACATCAATCTTTCAACAGCTGCCTTTCAGCATGTGCTTGATGAAGTTGGCTGTGTGATAAGCGGTCAGACCGGAAATTTTTGTCCTGCAGATAAAAAGATGTATGCACTGCGGGATGTGACAGCTACTGTAGACAGCCTGCCTTTGATTGCCTCCAGTATTATGTCGAAAAAGATTGCCTCAGGAGCAAAAAATATTATACTGGATGTAAAATGCGGCCATGGTGCATTTATGAAAGATTTGCGGCAGGCGCAGTCCCTGGCACATCTGATGCTGGATATTGGCAGCTCTTTTCAGAGAAATATGGTGGTTTTAATTACCGATATGAATGAACCCTTGGGATGCTGTGTGGGCAATGCGCTGGAAGTGATAGAGGCTACAGAAGTTTTAAAGGGAAAAGAAATTGCAGATTTGAAGGAAATTTCGGTGGCGATTGCAGGATATGCGATGGTTTTGACCGGTTTGGAAGCAAATCCTGAGAAAGCAATGCATAAAGCGGCTGAACATTTAAAAAACGGCAAGGCATTTTCTAAATTTCGTCAGATGATCACGATGCAAAAGGGGGATCCCTCTTTTCTTGAGGATTATGAAAGACTACCGCTCTGTAGAAAACGTGTGGAGGTGACAGCACCTGTTTCCGGCTATATCAAAGATATTGATTCGGAATTGATAGGGATCGCTTCCATGCTTGCTGGAGCCGGAAGGGAGAAAAAAGAGGATACACTTGATTATGGCGCAGGTATCCTTTTCAATAAAAAAATTTCTGATCCGGTGAAGGAAAATGAAGTTCTGGCCACTCTTTTTTGTGAGGATGAGAAAAGAGCTTTGGAAGCAAAAAGTGTTATACTGGATGCATTTCAGATCGATCGGTTTCGGCCGGAAAGAAAAACAAAAATTTTAAAGGTTATGTCTAATATAGAATTGGAAGGGGACGCTTAGCGTCTCCTTTTTTGATACAACTGAGGACAATATGTCTCCCTCCTCTTTCGATGACGGTTTCCATATCCTCATCAAGCAGGGGTATAATCTCCCGCTTCGTGCGGCACTGCCGTGAGGGCCTTATCCTCGTTGAATGACAGGAGAAGGCCTTATGAGAGAGTTACATGGTTTCGGGTATAAATTTGAAGGTTTATAAGAAAATTTAAAATGTTTAAGGGCAGGTGTTCTCTTCACTTTTCAGACAGTGTTCACCCACTCGCTGAAAACGCTGAATGACGGTTCCTTTATGAAATCAGGATGTAAAATGGTATGGAACAATAAAAACTTTATTTTATCATTGAAATATTAAAATTATAAATTTTTTTGAACGATTCAACAGAAGTGAGGCAAATTTATTTACACCTGTAAGGTGAAATGATATAATAACCTCACGTGCCTCTAAGCCGTTGAGAGCGGGTAGGGATGCGGAGAGCTTTGAATCCTTATTATGTGCCTATCAGGCGGAACCGATAAACAGGAGGAAATATTACAGTATGTCACTTCATATTATTGATGAAGCAAAAAGATGCCTTCATTGTAAAAAGCCGCAATGTGCCAAGGGATGTCCAATCAATACAAATATTCCCGAAATGATAAAAATGCTTTTGAAAGGTGAAATTAGAGAAGCTGGGGATATGCTTTTTTCGAATAATCCTTTGTCTCTTTTGTGTTCCTTTGTATGTAACCATGAAAAGCAATGCGAGGGGCACTGCGTTCTCTCAAGAAAAGGTCAATCGGTTCACATCAGTACAATTGAAAATTATATCTCCAATTACTTTTTAAATTTTCCCATTCAGAAATATACTGGTGAGAGAAAAGAAAAAATTGCAATTATTGGTTCCGGACCAGCTGGATTAACCATTTCGATTATTCTTGCACAGAGGGGATATGATATCACAATATTCGAGTCGAGAGAAAGGATAGGCGGTGTTTTAAGATACGGAATTCCTGAATTCAGACTGCCCAAAACAGCTCTTGAAAAATACACGGATAAATTGCTCGAACTGGGGATTAAAATTCGGCCGAATACGGTTATCGGTCATGGTGGTCTCGTGATAGATGATCTCTTCAGAGACGGATATAAGGCTATCTTTATAGGTACTGGAGTGTGGAAGCCCAATTCTCTTGGTATCAAAGGAGAAAGTCTTGGAAATGTGCATTTTGCAATTAATTATCTGAAAAATCCTGATGTCTATCATCTAGGGCAGAGCGTTATTATCATCGGCGCGGGAAATGCAGCGATGGATGTTGCCCGGACAGTGGTAAGAAAAGGGGTAAGAGATATTACCGTGTTTTTTATTATGGGAGAGGAACAGCTTACTGCAAGTAAGAGTGAAGTAGCCTACGCGATCGTGGAAGGAATCAAATTTGAATACTTTAAATCTCCTGTAGAAATAACAGACCGAGGAGTTGTGTTTTCTGACACAAGATTGATACAAAAGGTTGACGGTTCCGTATGGTATGAAAATATAGAAAATACAACTCAATTATATGAGGCTGACAGTGTGATTGTATCTATCAGTCAAGGCCCCAGAAATTATATTGTTGCTACAACCGAAGGGCTTCACACCGATCAAAAAGGACTGATTGTAGCGGATGGAGCAGGCAGGACAACTCGTGAAGGAATCTTTGCATCCGGAGACGTTGTAAGCGGTGCAAAAACAGTTGTAGAAGCAGTTAACTATTCAAAGAAGGTAGCGGATTCCATGGAACAGTATGTCATTTCTCTAAGACACGGCAAGAAAGGAAAAGGAGTATAACCTTGCCAATAATGTCTCCTGTTTTTGTAAAGGAACGGGGAGAGCAAACTTCCGCAGTCAAAAACACACCCCAAGACTCTGAGGGGTGTGTTTTCATACCAAATTAAATAGATTTTACTCTTCGATAATCTCTTCCAGACAATACTTTCCTCTTATGTAGGGCTCGCGGTTCATCCATCTTCCGCAAGTGAAATCCGGAATGGGAACCGGTGCGCCGTTTAATAACACCGATTGTTCGGAAAGAACGGAAATACACATCCAAGATGCCGTGTCATAAACGTCAATGGGAGTGTTTGTCTGTGCTTTCACACTCTCAAAGAAAGCACGGAATACCATCCAATCCATACCGCCGTGACCGCCCTTGATTTCGTTTTTCTTGGCTTCCTGCCAGATGGGATGATCATATTGAGTATGGTATGTATCGGCGTTGCCCCATTGTTCCTTCCAATTTTCATCATATTTATTATGCTGTCCATCGATGAAAATGGAGTCGGTTTGTTCCTCATATCTTCCTTTGGTTCCGCAGACAGTAAAACCGCGGCAGTATGCGCGGGGGAGAGTTGTGTCCAGAGTCATTACGATGGTTTGACCACCGGCACATTTTACAGTGGTGGTGACAATATCACCCTGATGGAAAACAGCGTTTTTTAAGGAAGAATTTAAATGTTTCGGATCCCCCTCTTTATAATAATACGGAAGTGACAGACGATCCATATTGTCATTCACATATTGTGCCATTCCGGCTGACTTTGAAGAAACTGAGGTTAATGACAGCATTCGGTTGCCGCGATTGATATTGAGAAGTTTTGCGATGGGACCCAGTTCATGTGTATTATAATTATCACAGTTTCGGTTCAGATAATTTCTTAAACGATAATGTCGTTTTTCAATCCCTGTGGCGATTTCATCTCTCAAATCGTGATGATATCCTCCGGCACAGTGGACAATCTCACCGAACAGACCTTTTTTCACCATATTAAGTATCATAAGCTCCGTTTTGCCATAACAGCAATTTTCAAGCATCATACAGGGCATTCCGGTTTTTTCCGAGGTTCTGACCAATCTCCAGCACTGCTCGATATCATATGCACCGCCTACTTCTATCCCAACATATTTTCCCGCTAGCATAGCCTCGCAGGCGATGTCGATATGAGATTCCCAGGCACAGGTAATCACAATGGCGTCAATTTCCTCTATTTTGAGAACTTCTCTATAGTCGGTGGAAGCAAAGACATTTGGATTTCCAGCTTCTTCAGATAATTTGCGCGCTTCCTCCATCCTGTCCTCATAGCTGTCACATACCGCGCGGATTTCCACATCATCCATGGGAAGCATAACATCCTTTAACAGGGAGGTTCCGCGATTTCCAAAACCAATGACGCCGATTTTAATTTTTCCCTTCAAAATTTTTCTCCTCTTTTCTATTGCATATTTTTATATGATTTGCTATAGTGATATTATATGATAACTTATTTTGAATTTAAATAAGGAAAAAGGGAAAAAACATTCAAAATCGGATATATGGAGGAGAGAATGCAGGACGGATGGAATACACTGGATCATTTGCTGAGCATTGAGGCGCTCTATACTGCTTTTGAGAAAAAATGTGATAAAGATTTTTATTTTGCAGGGGAAATGCATGATTTTTGGGAATTTGTCTATGTGAAACAGGGAGAAGTTGGAGCCGCAGCAGATGATGTGGTTTACAAACTCTCAAAAGCACAGATTATTTTTCACAAACCAATGGAATTTCACAGATTATGGGCGGAGTCGGGGACCGAGCCGGAGGTGTTTATCATGTCTTTCAAAATGAGCGGACAAGGAGCATTCGATTTGGAAAACAGAGTTTTTCAGCTGAACTATGAAACAGAGACACTGCTGCATTCTCTTATCTCTCATATTAACAAGGCATTTGAGCCTTCCGAAAAAGGGGGGCTGGAAAGAAAAGAGGGTATTGAGTGGGTTGATTTTCAGCTGGTGGCAAATGATCTGGAACGGTTATTTTTGATCATTTTGAAAAAAAATTCTGTTTTAGATACCAAAAATCATACACAAAGCGCTCGGAATTACAGTTTGATTGTGCAGCAGATTGAAGAGCATCTTTTTGAGCCGCTTTCTCTGAATAAAGTTGCGGAGCTTTGCAATATGAGTATTAGCACAGTAAAAAAAACGTTTGCAAAATACGGCGGGCAGGGGGTAATGAAATATATCAATCAGAGAAAAATTTCCGAAGCGGTGTCGCTTTTGCAGAATGGGAAAAATGTGACTGAGGTTAGTGATATCCTGGCCTTTTCTACCCAGAGTTACTTCAGCACCGTTTTTAAGCAGTTCACTGGAACAAAGCCTTCTGAATATATGCGGCGATGAAAGGGTAATAAAATCTTCCAAACAGGCATACATATTACCATCGATGAAAAACTGGAGGTATATGATATGGGCTGTTTTGGAAAAAAGATTCTTTTTTTGACAATTGTATTCTGCATGCTGACTCCCTCTCTGGGCTTGGCGAATCAGTCACCGGTATTGGAGGTAACGGCGCCAAGTGCAGTACTGATGGAAGCTTCTACAGGAAAGCTTCTTTATGAGAAGGAATGCCATGTGGAACGGCCGATTGCCAGCGTTACAAAAATTATGACGGTACTTTTGATTATGGAAGCAATCGATAATGGTTCCTTAAAATATGACGATATGGTAACGGCCAGTGAATATGCATCAAAAATGGGAGGTTCCCAAATCTATCTGGAGGCCGGAGAAAAGATGAGTGTGGAGAATATGCTCAAGGCAATTCTGGTATCCAGCGCAAATGATGCTTGTGCGGCTATGGCGGAACATCTTGCCGGAAGTATGGAGACGTTTGTTGCAAATATGAATAAACGTGCAAAGGAATTGGGGATGGAGAACACTAATTTTATTAATACAAATGGTTTGGATGTGGAAAACCATTATTCCTGTGCCTACGATGTGGCTCTAATGTCCAAAGAACTATTGAAACATCCGGATGTAAAGAAGTACACCACAATTTGGCAGGATAGTCTTCGCGATGGATCTTTTGTCCTTTCCAACACCAACAAGCTGATTCGGTTTTATGATGGAGCGACCGGTTTAAAGA
The DNA here is from genome assembly GCF_018918095.1 of Acetivibrio sp. MSJd-27. Taxonomy (GTDB): domain Bacteria; phylum Bacillota; class Clostridia; order UMGS1840; family HGM11507; genus HGM11507. Next base: position 27,075 of record NZ_JAHLPV010000016.1, read on the forward strand.
CGGGATATACTACAAATGCGAAGCATTGTTTGTCCGCTACAGCAAAAAAAAATGAGATGGAGCTGATCGCTGTTGTTTTGGCAGCTCCCACTTCCAATGACCGGTTCAATGACGCAAAAAAACTGTTGGATTTCGGGTTCGCAAATTACGAAATAAAGCAGGGAATTGAAAAAGAAGTAGAGGTCGGAGAGATCAAAGTTGAAAACGGAAAGTCAGATATTTTAAAGTTGGTAACCGGCAGCGGATTTTCCGCTTTGGACGAAAAGACAAATAAAAGTGAAATAAAAAAGAATATCGAAATACCGGATTCTATACTAGCTCCCGTTGAAAAGGGGCAGGTGATCGGCCAGATGAAGTTTTTAAAAGGGGAAGAGGAACTCGGTTGTATTGATTTGATTGCAGCAAATGAGGTGCCGAAAAAGACTTATTTCGATATTTTAAACCGTATGGTTGAAACCTGGTTTTGTATGGTTTGATGCATCAGGGGCTTCATTCTGTCATAAAGCAAAATGACAGAGCGAAGCCCCTTGCTGAAATTCACAAAGAATATTAAACTATCTTGATAAAACGGCTGCTGGCATATCCTACGACTCCATTATAATCTACAACATACCAATCCTGATATTTTCCTAAAATAGTGATAGGATTGTTATTGTAAGCTCTGCCAATCACAGGGGAATAGATATTCGGTTTGCTGCGAATATTGAGATATCCGCTTGTGATGGCAACCATTCCATTTTGCTTTGGCTGCGGCGTAACCAAAGGAATTCCAAAATATTCTGTTAGTGATAAAGCAAGATTTCTAGCAATTGCAGGGATATTATTTTTAATCCAGTTGGCGTCATTCTCATTGTCGTGATAGGCGAGTTCAATTAAGTTGGCCGGGGCTCTTGTTTTGGAAACTTCCCCGATAGAAGTGGTTGAAACCGCGCGTACCAAACCTGGAATCGGATAAATTGTTTTCAAATTACGCACAAAAATAGAAGCTGCGCGCTGTCCTCTGGTGCTGCCGGGATAGTAATAAACATCGGTACCCCGCTTACTGCCGTAACGGCCTTCTGGAGCCGCGTTGGAATGCAGTGCGAGATAAAAATCATAGTTTCCTTCATTGGCCTGGCGGATAGAGGAAGCTGCTGTCATTTGGGGCGTGTTGCGAGTATATTGTATTCCGCTGGACTGCAGATAGGGAACTAATGCGTCCGCCAGAAGATTCATATAGTATTCTTCTGTCCCTCCGTTGACATATAAATTATTTTCCTGAGTAGATGGACTTAAGTATATTCTTGGCATGATTTCACTCCTTTTCTTAATATCATAAAAATAAGACTTTTCATGATAACCTCATGGAACAAAACGAAATCAGGGGTTTCTGTGTTCCGAAAAACATTAAATTATAACAAGATGAAACGTTTTTTCTGCACATTGTGCGCAAAAGGCACGATACAATCGCTTCAACCTCGCTTTGCTGTCTTACGTCTTTGCATGCGGCAAGTACCGCTTCCTTTTTCAGCGTAAGTGCAACCTTCTGCTGAAGTGCTGCATTTTTAATACCTTAAAGTTCTGTAAGGCTATTATATCATAGTCACAAGCCGCATTGTGGCGAAGTGGCATGATTCAATCGTTCTCCAAACTTCTTGACATTTTCAATGCCTTAGAAGTTTGTGAGGTTATTATATCATATGAAAAAGAAAGAGTTCATGTTCTTTGTTTTGGATTGACATGGACCATACAATGCTTGACTGCTTCAAAATTTCTTTCAACCGCAGTATGAACATTTTCTGCAATATTGTGCGCTTGTTCCAGTGACAATTGATCGTCAGCACTTATTTCAATGTCCACATAAATTCTGGCTCCAAACAGTCTTGTTTTAATTTCATCCACATCATCAACACCGTCTTGATTCAATGCCGTTTCAGAAATTTTTTTGCAGATTGCCTCATCGCATGCCCGATCGACCATTTTGTCAATTGAATCTTTAAAAATGCGGCCGGCAGCTTTAATAATTAACAGGCAGATCACTGCGGAAGCAATGGGATCCAGAACAGGAAAACCTATTCTGGCACCGAATATTCCGATAAAACTGCCAATAGATGAAAGAGCGTCGGAACGGTGATGCCAGGCGTCTGCCATCAATGCACCGGAGCGTATTTTTAAAGCGGCATCCCTTGTATACCAATACATCCATTCTTTTACGGCTATTGAAATAATTGCTGCGATTAGGGCGGGTAATCCAGGACTGTGCAATTGTCCTGCCATTCCTTGTATGATTTTGCGAAAGGCCTCATATCCGATTCCTGCTCCCACCGCAAACAATGCCGCTGAAAGAAGAATGGAAGCGACACACTCAAAGCGTTCATGGCCATAAGGATGTTTTTGATCGGAAGGCTTATTTGACATGTGAATTCCAGCCATGACGATAAAAGTGGTGAATACATCTGAAATGGTGTGAACAGCGTCTGAAATCATAGCGCCTGAGCGACTAATAATTCCGGCTGCAAGCTTTAAAATGGATAAAATCATATTAACGACAATGCTGATAACGGATACATGAATTGCCAAATTTTTTTTCATAAACTCCCTCCTGCACACTTTTTATAACCCTGCTGAAAGTCTCGCCTTTTGCAGGGGTGAACGCTTTTAAGGCATCTTTTGCTGCACAAAAACAATTTCGTCTTGTTATAATATAGAAAATTATCTGGATTTGTGTATCTTTTTGCTCAGTTAAATGAAATATTTAAAGAAAATAAATGCTTGACTGCGAAATTTACCACGAATAATAAACTTTTTTTGTTTAAAGAGCGGGATAAAAAAGAGATTGCCGGACAAAATAGGTATAAAGCACTCTTCCTTTTCATAGAATGGATTATGTTATATGTGCATGTTACGGGTTCGTACAGAAGTGCAATTTAATTTTCTGCAAAACACGCAATTCTTGGGTTGTTTTGTGTACAATCTGATTTACGAAGAGAAGGGGATTCAATTGAGAAGAACGAAAGCATATGTTGTCATCAATGCCAGAAAAACCGCAAAAGCGGGATTGATCGCCGCTGTCATCATCGGCCTTCTTTGGATGATGATGTCAAAGCCGTTTGCGGATTTGACTTGGACATCCGTGAAGAAAGCTACTTTGGAAAAAGATAAATATGAAGAAATATCACCATTATTTGCAGTAAAAAATTCGGCGGAGGGGGAAAACGCAGAGGATACCCCTTTTCGCTGGCTTAATATTCTAATAAATAAAAGAGTTGAAAAACCTGCAAGCCTGCTTGCAAGTGAAATATTTGCAGTAAGCGGTATCAAGCCAGCGCTTGCTGCAGCACACCAATATGTGAATGAAGGAAACTTTTACTTTGAACCTCCGAAAAAAAATGAAAAGCGTGAGGTTGATGTTCCAAATAAAAAAGAACCTGGACCAGCAGTGGAAACAACAATCGCCTCCATAAAAAATACAGATGAACTGTCCAAAAAGGGAATTACAATCAAAAATAATACAACTTATAATATTGATTACAATAAATTGTTTAGCGAACCGCTGAAACTCACAAAACCGAAAAATGGTGAACCTCAAGTTCTCATTGTACATACCCATGGTACGGAAAGTTACAATCCCGATACCAGAAGTGAGGATATCTCCAATAATATGATAAGAGTAGGGGATGAGATGGAAAAGGTGTTTAAAGAAAATGGCATCAATGTGATTCACTCCCAGATTATGCACGACATTCCCCAGTATAATAATTCATACCGCAAAGCGCTTAATACGATTGAGGCCACATTAAAAGAGCATCCGTCCATTCAAGTTGTGCTGGATATTCACAGGGATGCAATGACAAATAAGAATGATGAAAAGTTTAAAGTCGTGGCCAATATAAACGGTGAAAAAGTAGCGCAGGTAATGATTGTTGTGGGGACAAATCAGATGGGACTTCCAAATGATCATTGGCAGGAGAATCTAAAATTTGCAATGAAATGTCAGGAATCCATCAATCAATCTTATCCAGGGTTAACCAGGCCAATTGATTTAAGGCAGGAACGGTTTAATATGCATGCGACTTTGGGGTCACTTATTATTGAAGTGGGAACCCATGGAAATACACTTGAGGAGGCTGTAAAGTCGGGGGCATACACGGCGGAGGCTATCAGCAAGGTGCTTAATGGGGTAAAATAAAAAGTTTTTCGGTTCGAAAAACGCAGCCGCGCTCCGCACGCTGTTTTTTGAAACATGCAATTGCGCACGATTCCGCGCAATTTCCTATGTTATAAAAAAGCTTTTCTTTCAGAAAACACATTGTACACTATTTTTTGAAATAAGCAGATAACAAAAAGATGTTTTCCATATCTTACAGGTGCCGGTAAACACTTCCCCTTTTCAGAGAATACGAAGTCTTCCTTTGAACCCTTTTCATCTGGATCGTGCAAAATACTTGAAAACATTGGTTGAAGATGTTAGAATAGTAAAAGCGAATCAATTTGAGGAGGATAAATAATGAGTGTTTTCGATGAACTGAAGGCGAGAGGGCTGATCGCCCAGATGACCCATGAGGATGAGATCAGAGAACTTTTGGAAAAAGAAAAGGTAACTTTTTATATAGGTTTTGACCCGACGGCAGACAGCCTTCACATAGGACATTTTTTGCAGATGGTCGTTATGGCTCATATGCAGAGAGCTGGTCACCGCCCCATTGCCATTATCGGAGGCGGGACTGCCATGGTGGGTGATCCTTCCGGAAGGACGGATATGCGTCAGATGATGACGCCGGAAACGATTCAGCACAATGCAGACTGCTTTAAATCACAGCTTTCTAAATTGGTGGACTTTTCTGACGGAAAAGCCCTGATGGTTAACAATGCAGATTGGCTGATGGATTTAAACTATATCGAATTTTTGAGAGAGATTGGAGTCCATTTTTCCGTCAACCGCATGCTGACTGCAGAATGCTTTAAAACCAGATTGGAAAAAGGGCTGTCTTTCATTGAATTTAATTACATGCTTATGCAGAGTTATGACTTTTTGAAATTATACCGTGAGTATGGCTGCAAGCTGGAATTAGGAGGAGATGACCAGTGGTCCAATATTCTGGGAGGAATTGAACTGGTTCGCCGCTGTGAATCTGCTCAGGCATATGGGATGACCTTTACACTGCTGACCACTTCCGAAGGCAAGAAAATGGGGAAAACACAGAAGGGAGCCTTGTGGCTTGATCCGGAAAAAACATCTCCCTATGAATTTTATCAGTATTTCCGGAATGTGGATGACAAGGATGTTATCAATTGTATGAAGTTAATCACTTTTATGCCGCTGGATGAGATTGCGGCTTATGAAAAACTGGAAGGCAGCGCGATTAATGAAGCAAAAAAACGTCTGGCTTTTGAAGTGACAAAAATGGTACACGGCGAAGAGGAAGCGAAAAAAGCACAGAATGCAGCACTCGCTCTGTTTGCAAAGGGAGCGGCGGCGGAAGTACCTTCTGTGCATGTCACAAAAGATGATATCAAGGATGGCATTGGAATCGTTGATTTGCTTGTTTTGTCGAAATTGACGCCTTCCAAGAGTGAAGCGCGAAGAGTGGTTCAGCAGGGAGGCGCTTCGGTAAATGAGAAAAAGATTACCGACTTGAAAGCAGTAATTCAACCAAGTGAGTTTAAAGACGGCAGTATCCTGATTAAAAAGGGAAAAAAATCATTCGTAAAAATGATAATTGATTAAGCATTGGAACAATATTTTGATGCTTTAAGTGAAAAAGTCTCCTTTTTGCTGATACAGCCGAAAGGAGATTTTTTATGAATGTACAAAAGAAAGTCAAAAGTATTTTAATCGATACGCTCCTGCTTACCGCTGGCAGTTTTATTTTTGCAGTTTCCGTCAATACGTTTACTGCACCTAATAATATTGCGCCGGGAGGTATGACGGGTATTGCAACCATGATAAATTATTTGACCCAAGCTCCCATTGGTCTTATGATTTTCCTGCTGAACGTTCCGATCTTGCTTTGGGGATTCTTTGCCGTTGGCTTTCGGTTTATTGCAAAAACAGTGGGAGCTATCATTCTGTCCTCCTTTATTATTGATTTTACTGCAGGGATTCTTCCTGTTTATCATGGAGATAAAATCCTTACAGCTATTTACGGGGGTGTGTTGGCCGGAGTGGGATTGTCGATGTTTTTTATCCGGGGTGCAACCACAGGGGGAACAGATTTGGCCGCAAGTTTGCTGAAACGGCATTTACCGCATCTTTCTCTCGGAAAGCTTATCCTGATTATCGATTTTGTTATTGTGCTTCTTTCCGCATTGGTTTATCGAAACTTTGAAAGTCCGCTGTATGCCATCATTGTTATATTTTTGACATCTAAGGTAATAGATGCGATTCTCTATGGAGTGGATGACGGAAATGGCAGAATGATGTTTATTATTTCACCGAAAAATAAAGAAATTTCCCAGAGGATTATGTCCGAAATCGGGCGCGGTGTTACCGCTTTAAAATCAGTGGGATGCTACAGTGAACAGGAGGGCTTTGTTTTACTCTGTGCAGTATGGCGGCAGGAAATTTACAGAACCTACGCGGTGATTCATGAAATCGATCCGGATGCTTTTATTATTGTGGGAGAAGCGGGGGAAATCAGTGGCGAGGGATTCCAGAAGCTTCAAATTGCAGAGCCAGCTAAGAAAAAGAAATAAGGAGAGGGATTCTGTTCCGTTGTGAATGGAATCTTTTTTTGTTTCTCATGCCAAAAAAAGCTCTTAGCTTTCCAAGAAGGGCGGTAAATGAAAAAATGCAATGATATTCATAGGCCCCCCCTTTTCTTTTTAGCAGGAAAACTGACAAAAAAATGCACAAAATCAGAGTTATTTACCCGTAATTATTGATTTTTCTTGAAAAATGTTGCATAATAAAAAAAGATTATTATAACTTCGCAAAATCTGCCTCTTCCTTTCTATAAGTTGTCGAGTACGACTTTTGAGGCAAACGGCGGATTCATATTTGCCGCTTTGCGAGGCTGAAATGCTTGCATGGCGCCTTTTTGCAGGCAAAAAGCGTTTCAATCTTGTTATAAATAAATGATATATTGAGAGGAGTTTTCAAAATGGAAAACATCAAAAAGGTATTGACCAAAAATCCGAAAGTGAAACCGGATCAGAAACATCTGGGTTTTGGCGATTACTTTACGGATCACATGTTTATCATGGACTATACGGAAGGGAAAGGCTGGCATGATCCCAGAATCGTCCCTTATGCACCGCTTTCCATTGATCCTGCGGCTATGGTTCTTCACTATGGTCAGGCAATTTTCGAGGGAATGAAAGCGTACCATACGGAAGATGGAAGAGTCTTATTGTTCCGCCCCAGAAAAAATATGGAACGGGTGAATATTTCAAATGATAGGCTTTGTATCCCGCAAATTGATGTAGATTACTGTGTAGAGTGCATCAAAGAATTGATCAAAGTGGAAAAAGACTGGATTCCGACAGAACCGGGAACTTCTTTATATATCAGACCTTTCATCATTGCAACCGATCCTCATTTGGGGGTAAGGCCTGCCAATACATATCAATTCATTGTAATTCTCTCACCGGTCGGAGCATATTATAAAGAGGGAATCAATCCGGTTAAAATCTATGTGGAGCCTTTCTATGTAAGGGCGGTAAAAGGGGGAATAGGCTTTGCAAAGACACCCGGAAACTATGCGGCTTCCCTGAAAGCACAGGTAGAGGCAAAAGAAAAAGGCTATACGCAGGTTCTCTGGCTCGATGGTGTGGAGAAAAAATATATTGAAGAAGTCGGCACGATGAACGTATTTTTTGTGATTGGTGACGAAGTTCTGACGCCTTCCTTGGAAGGAAGCATACTTGCCGGTATCACCAGAATGTCCACCATAGAATTGTTAAAGTCTCTTGGCTTAAAAGTGACAGAGCGCAGAATAACCATTCAGGAAATTATTGACGCAAACAAAAACGGTACGCTAAAAGAAGCTTTTGGCACAGGTACTGCAGCTGTTATTTCTCCGATTGGAGAATTATATATGGACGGAACGGTGATTCCTATCAATGAAGGAAAAATCGGCCCTCTGTCCAAAAAAATCTATGATACGATCACAGGGATTCAATCCGGTAAGATCGAAGATACGTTCCACTGGACAACATTAGTAGAATAAAAAAGAAAAAGGGAGGGATAAGATGAGCACCAGCTTGAATTTGAAAAAAACCTTATTTGGTCTGAAACCGTCTGAAGTACAAGCTTATCTGCAATCTGTTTCGAAGGAAATTGAAGAGAAAATTTCCTATAAAATCGAGGAGATTGAAAAGCTCAAAAAACAGAACGAACAGTATTTGGATCAGATAAAAGCATTGCAGTTCAAGGTTGACAAGGCTGCTCAGGAAAAAGAACGGATTGCCGAAGCTTTCCTGAAGGCGGAGAATAGTGCAAACGAGATTATGCATTCCGCGCAGCAGGACGCTGAAAAAATGGTAAGCGAGGCTAGGGGAAAAGCAAATCAGATAATCAGCGAAGCGGAAAAAAAAGTGGCGGAATACCAAGCGGAAATGGATCGAAAGTTCAAGAGGCAGCAAATGGAATTGGAGGCACAAAAAAGAGAGATTCTTGTGATGAGAGAGAACATCACAAGAACCCTCGAAAAGTTTGACGATACCCTCGGAAAAATTGTCGAATTATAAAAAAATTATCTGCTGTAACCCTATTTATAAAGCACGTTTTGGCAGTTGTGAATAAAGTTTACCCCCATTTAAATTTGACAAATTGGTCATTTTGATGTATAATGACAACTGTTGAAAAATTTAAAATGGTGGTGAGATGGTGAAAGTCTTAAGAAAAGTACTGCTGTTGGTGGCTCTTTTTCTTGTTTTAATGGTAACCGCAGCATATGCTGTCGATTATGGTATGGTCACTACAGATGTACTGAATTTTAGAGCTGGACCCGGTACGAACTACGAAATAATTGGTCAACTGAGAAGGGGCGAAGTGGTCCGGATCATTGGAAACGGTGGAAACAATTGGGTGGAAATTGTTCACAATGACCGGCAGGGATATGTTTCTCTGGCATATTTAAGTGTTAGGAGTGACGGTGAAACCGACCGCGGCAGCGTAAACAGAACTGCACAGGATGGTTATGTCACGGCAAGCGCCTTGAATATGAGAAGCGGACCTTCTACGAACAGCAGTGTTTTAAGGGTTTTGGGAAATGGACAAGGTGTTTCTGTGGTTGAGGATCTTGGAAACGGTTGGTCCCGGATTAGTGTTGACGGTCAAAATGGTTATGTGTCCAATTCTTACATAACAATTGGACAAGCCTCCAGCGGATCGGCAAAAGGGGATCAGGTTATTGCATTTGCCAAAAGATTTTTAGGCACTCCTTATCGTTATGGTGGAATGTCGCCTGCAGGCTTTGACTGTTCCGGATTTACCAAGTACGTATTCTCTAATTTTGGTATCAATTTAGGTAGAACAACCTATGATCAGGTAAACAACGGAAGTTATGTCAATAAAGCAAATTTGCAGGCTGGCGATTTGGTTCTGTTTAAGCAGGGCAGCGGTGTGGATCATGTCGGCATCTACTGTGGAAACGGAACGTTTATTCATTCTACCAGACCTGGTGATGTGGTAAAGGTTGACTCATTAAACAGTGGTTACTACAGCAGATATTATCATTCCGGAAGAAGAGTCATTTATTAATTACATAGTGGAAAAGGGCGCTTTTTGGAGCGCCTTTTCTTCTATCTTTTTTAAAAATGTAAACAAATGGATTGGGTATTGCTATGAAGCGTGTTTATTATCTTTTCGCCTTTATATCCGGAGTGGCTGCGTTTGGATATTTTAATTTATGGCAGGGTATCTTGTTTGCAATATTGCTCCTGATTGTTACCCTTTTTCAGCATCTCTCCAGCCGGAGAATTCTGGCGGTTACTTTATTGTTTCTTGTGGGAGGAACCTATTATCTTACCTATCATTCTGTAATGAACAGTGCGGTCGAATCCTTTGCTTCGCATGAGAAATCCGCAACACTGAAGATCGTTTCTCAACCGGAAACAACCTCCGGCGGAAACACCAGATTGATTTGCAAAGTGAGCGGGAAACCATTTAAGATTTTAATGTATATCCGGGGAAAAGCGCATGATATGACCTATTTGGATACTGTAAAGGTGAATGACTTTACATACTATTATACCTCTGAAAATTCTTATGGCGAATATTTGAACAGCAGCAATATCTTCGGAAATATCACAATCGATGCAGAACAAGCGTTGCTTTTGAAAAGAGCACATCCCTATCATCCTTTACGCCTATTTTCCGATTGCAGAAATCATTTGCTCAAAATTCTGAAAACATATTTTGAAGAGGACAGTTATCAGCTGATTGCCGGCATCCTTTTAGGGGATAAATCGGAGCAGACCGATTCCTTCCGAGAAATCATGTCGGTGTCCGGTGTTTCTCATGTTGTCGTTGTCTCCGGACTCCATTTTGGCATATGGATGATGATGATATCCGGCTTTTTGCTGCGTTTGCGGCTATCCTTGAGAAAGCGTTCGATTCTGATGATTGGAGCAACCATATTTTTTGCCTTCTTTATGGGGATGACTCCCTCGATCATCCGTGTATCTGTCATGCTGATTCTGACCTTTCTCTGTGATCTTTTTCTTATGAATCATGATGATAAGATTGCGGTTGTTATTCTTTCGGCTTTTCTTTCCGTGATAGGAAATCCCAATATGATTTTAAGCGTTAGCTTTCTCCTTTCTTATGGAGCTGTTTTGGGAATTCTTTTGTTCAGTGAAAAGATTTCAGAGAGGCTGAACAAATGGAAAGTCAGCTTCAAACCACTCAATGGAATTATCTCCGCTTCCCTTGCTGCACAGATTCTGACATTTCCATTTTTGGTATTTTATTTTAACCAGTTCTCCATTGTATTTTTGCTGGGAAACCTTTTGGTGTGTTTGATACTGCCTTTTTTGATGGGATATGGCCTTTTCTTTTGGATAACAGCCTATTTTTTCCCTGTTCTTGGCTCTGCCGTTGCCTATCCGCTGCGGATATTCCTTGATGTGATTACAGGGGGACTGAAGCTGATATGCAGAATTCCCTGCGCCGCCATTCCGGTTTATGAGGTGGATAAGGGAATTATTATTTTTTATTTTCTCCTGCTTTTTCTTTTCTGTAAAGTAAAATGGCGGGGAAAGTTTATTGTCATCCTTGGATTTTGCTTCTTATTTACCACCTTCTTTTTCTCTCCAATAAATCTTGTCGGAAACGGAACGGATCTGATATGCCTTAATATTTCAGATAATACGGCTTATCTTTTCCGAACCAAACAGAACAAAACAATTTTATTGGATTTGTCGTCTGACTTCGAAAGAAAAGAGTATCACAGACAAGCTTTTATAGAAGCTGTCAATCGACATGCCGGCGGAAAAATAGACTGTTATATTGCAGGGGGAAAGGAACAGGCAAAAATGCTTGGAGAAATAGACGATACCATCCATGTCGGCGTTGCTTTTATGCCGGAAGCGGTCAGGGAAATAACGGACAATGAAAATAGGATTCATTATTTTAACGAAGATACAACCGTTGAGATGGAGAATATCAAAATAACGCTGTTTTGCCAAGAGAAAGATGGCCTGGTCACAACGGCTGTCATTGACTATTTCGGGAATCATCTTCTGGCCTCTTCCAAAATGAACGAAAAACGATATGCGCAGTTGAAAACAGATTATTACGATATCGTTATGATAAACCGCTATATCTCAACGGTCTATCATAAAATTTATGGTTCTGTAGCCGAATGGAATGCGGATAAAATCATATACAACTTAAAAGAGAAAAATAAAATTTCCGATTGCTATAACATAGGTTTTTATGATAGAATAAAAATAAAGCTATTTCCAGAAAAAAATTTTGTGGTAAAGTAGGGGTCAGACATGTTTTCAAAGGAATTGGATAAAAGATTGAAAAGCGGAGTAGTCGATCCAGTTTACCTCTTTTACGGGAATGAGGATTATGTAAAAGAAGTATACGTGGAACGGATCAAAGAAATCGTCCTTCAGAATGATATGATGGAAATGAACTTTCATCCGATCAAGGAGAACATTACAAAGGAAGAATTGACGGAATTAATCGACTCAGTCCCTATGATGTGTGATAGAAAACTGATTTACTTAAACGGGCTGGGGATTGTGAAATCCGGGTTAAAACAGGAGATCAAGGATACTGTTATGGATATCCTCGCAGACATCCCACCCTATGCCGTGATTATTATTAAGGAAGATACCATTGATAAAAGGCAAAAAGCATTGCTCAAGCAGATTGAAAAAAAAGGAGTGATTGTAGAATTCCCTTATCTTTCAGAAAATGATATGATCACTTTTGTCAATCGGGAAGTAGGCAAGTATGGAAAGAAGATCAAAAAAGAGGATATTGAATATCTGATTTACCTTTGTGATACTTCCATCAATGCGATTCTGCGTGAGGTGGAGAAGCTGTGCAACTATGTCGGGGACGCGCAGATTATCACAAGAGAAGATATTGATAAGATGGTCAAAAAATCGATTGAAACCAGAATTTTTGAATTGTCGGATGCTATGGTCTCAAAAAACAAAACGCTTGCCTATCAAATACTAAGTGAGCTGAAGCTGTTCAAATTTCAGTATCCGGCAGCAACCCTGCTGTCACTGATCGCAAGGCATATGATTGGAATATATAACATGAAAATCAATTCCGATGTTTACGCAACATCAGAGAAGATGAAATATCTGGATGGTAAGGTTCCCCCTTTCGTTGTCAATAAGTATATCAAACAGGGAGCGAATCTTTCCGCCGATTCGTTAAAATCATTCATCAAGGAAATTTCAAAGCTGGATATTCAGACAAAGAGCAGCGGGCTGGACGGATACCTTGCTGTTGAAAAGTTGATTGCCTCTTTTTAGGTTTATAGTCAAACTGGCTATAAACCTTTTTTTCTGCGGATAGTTGAAAAGAAAGGGAATTACTGCTATAATTTTGGAAGAGGGTTTTTGGGAGTTACCATAGGAGGTATTTGACATGATGAGACAAAAGGATGAACCTGACGGTCTAAGAGGATTAAATGCCCGGGAAGTGAAAGAACGGAATGATCGGGGTCAAAGAAACATTGCTGTGGTGCCATCCTCCAGAAGCACAAGGCAGATTGTAGCGGAGAACGTCTTTACTTATTTCAACCTGATATTTGCAGTGCTGGCAGTTCTTCTGATATTAGTAGGATCTTTCCGTGATCTGACTTTCCTTCCCGTGATCATTGCGAACACATTGATTGGAATTGTTCAGGAGATCCGTTCAAAGAAAGTACTGGACAAGCTGACTGTACTTAATGCCCCAAAGGCACAGGTCCTGCGTGAGGGGGCTTTACATACCATCCAGTCGGAAGATTTGGTTTTGGATGATGTTGTACATTGGGAGGCAGGAAATCAAATTTGCGCAGATGCTGTGGTTTTGGAGGGGGAGGTACAGGTTAATGAATCTCTTTTGACCGGTGAGGCGGATGAAATTTCCAAAAAAACAGGAGACTCGCTGATGTCAGGCAGTTTTATTGTTTCGGGAAGCTGTTATGCCCGGTTGGAGAAAGTGGGAAAAGATTCCTATATCTCACGGCTTACGCTGGAGGCTAAGGCAGAGAAAACAAGAGAACAGTCAGAGATGATGCGTTCTCTCACGAAATTGATAAAAATGGTGGGCTTTGTCATCATTCCTATCGGGTTGATTATGTTTCTGGAGCATCATTTTCTGATGGGAGAGACGATACGGGGAAGTGTGGTATCCATGGTTGCCGCCTTACTTGGAATGATACCAGAGGGTTTATATCTGCTGGCAAGTGTCGCTCTTGCAGTCAGTGTGATCCGTCTGGCACAAAAAAGAGTGCTGGTTCACAATATGTCCTGTATTGAAACGTTGGCTAGAGTGGATGTGCTGTGTGCTGATAAAACCGGAACCATAACGGAAAATACAATGCAGGTAAATGATCTGATCCCGCTTGACGGCAGGGAGAAGGAATCACTGAAACGAACAGTGGGGGATTTTGTCCGGAATATGGACAGGGACAATATTACCATGGAAGCCATGCAGGAATACTTTAAGGAAAATTCAGAGCGCAAAGCGTTGTCTGTCACATCCTTTTCTTCCGCTTATAAATACAGCAGTGCTTCTTTTGAAGAAGGCGCATACGTATTGGGAGCTCCGGAATTCGTGCTCCAGAGCCAGTATGAGGAATACCGTGAGGTTATCGAGGAATATTCGGAACAAGGATATCGTGTGCTGATCTTTGCTCTTTATCACGGTGTGATTGACGGCGGACCGCTCACGGAGCATGCAGAGGCATTAGGGCTGATCCTTCTTTCCAATCCCGTCCGCAAAGAGGCGGCGGAAACGTTTCACTACTTTGCGCAGCAGGGGGTTGAAGTAAAAGTCATATCCGGCGATAATCCCATGACGGTATCGGAGGTGGCAAAACAGGCGGAAATCCCGCATGCGGAACATTATATTGATGCATCTAAATTGACCAGTGAAGAAATGATTGATGAAGCGATATTAAAATATACTGTTTTCGGACGCGTCACACCGGAGCAAAAAAAACAGTTTGTTTTATCTTTGCAGAAAATGGGAAAAACGGTTGCAATGACCGGCGATGGCGTCAATGATGTCTTGGCATTGAAAAGGGCGGATTGCAGTATTGCAATGGCTTCCGGCAGTGACGCAGCTACCCACGCGGCACAATTGGTTTTACTGGATTCTGATTTTTCCTGTATGCCTTCTGTGGTAGCGGAAGGACGAAGAGTAGTCAACAATATCCAGAGATCCTCCTGCTTGTTTCTGGTGAAAAATATTTTTTCTTTTTTGATGGCATTATTTTCTATGATATTTTTAGTGGATTATCCGTTGATGCCATCACAAATTTCACTGGTCAGCATGTTTACCATTGGTGTGCCGGCTTTTTTCCTCGCACTGGAACCCAATCACAGTATCATCAAAGGCAATTTTCTGCATAATGTTTTGTTTGCGGCTTTCCCTGCGGGACTTACCAATTTTATTGCTATTGGCGCCATGGTTGTATTCGGGAAAGTATTTGAAGTGGATTCCCTTGTGATTTCTACCTGTTCAACTGTGCTTCTGGCTGTTGTCGGCCTGATGATTCTGTTCCAAATCAGCAAACCGATGAATGCGCTTCGGTGGACAATTTGGCTTGCAATGATGGCAGGGCTGATTTTTTCCAGCTTCTTTTTGAGTGATCTGTTCAGCATTTATCCCTTATCTTTAGAAGGCGGAATGCTGCTGGTTGTATTTGCTATTGTAACAGAGCCTATCTTCCGTTACATCACTATTTTGTTTGAAAAAGCTCGGCAATTCATTCAATATTTAAAAAGAAAATTCAGAGGAATGCGGAATATCGGAACAAATTGAATAACAAAATAACCTCTTTACTCATATGATATTGTATCATGGGATGTAGGGAGGTTTTTCCTTTGGTACGACTTGACAGCTTTATCGTAAAGGAAACCAATGCCGGAATGCGGGGACAGGTAGTTCCCTATGGAATCAGGATGGTTGGAGCTCCCCTGGAGTGGAAAGAGACAATGGGAGAGGGGATAAAAATCGGTGTCATTGATACTGGAATCGATAAAAATCATCTTGATCTGAGAGACAGAATCCGGGATTACAGAAACTTTACGGGAAAAGATATTAAAAATGTAGAAGATGAAAACGGTCATGGCACCCATGTTTGTGGAAGCATTTGTGCCAGTAATACGGGAAACGGGATTGTCGGTGTAGCGCCGAAAGCAGAACTGTATGTCGCAAAGGCGTTTGACCGGGACGGTGGTTCTTCGGAAGAAAAGATTATCAACGCGCTGTATTGGCTGGCGGAAAAAGAAGTACATATTATAAATATGTCCTTTTCCTCCAATGAATACACGGATAAATACCGAGACGTTATGCAGGAGATTTATATGAAAAATATCGTCATGGTGGCGGCGGCAGGAAATCAAGGGGAAATGGGCATTGGATATCCTGCCAAATTTCCTACAACAATAACGGTTGCTGCGGTAGACATGATGAAACGTACGACTTCCTTTTCATCGGTTGGAGACGAAATTGATGTCTGTGCTGCTGGAAAGGATGTCTATTCTACTTATCCCAATAATAAGTATGCTCTGCTTAGCGGAACCTCAATGGCAACCCCGCTCATTTCCGGTTCTGCCGCGCTGTTTCAAGGAAAGGCCATGCTTCGCTATGGGAAACTGCTGTATCCGGAGCAAATCCGCCTGCTTCTGCAGATGTATTCCGAAGATTTGGGAGAATACCAAAGGGATCAAAATTATGGATACGGTTTATTCTCTTTTGGGCGAGTGTTTGGGAAAGATAGGGTATATTAAAACAGTTGTTTTTTCCACTTTATGGTGACTTTTGCCTTGCAAAAGTATATTTATCTTGTTATAATAAAAAACACAAATGAAAAAAGGGGAAATAAAAAATGGCTTTAATAAAATGTGATTTTTTTGCGGAGAGCTTAGGAATGTGCAGTTCCATGTATGTTGCGATTCCTCAAAAGGGTACCAACGGGCAGATTGGCATCAAGAATGTTTGTCATGACGGAAAATTCAAAAGCTTGTTGCTTTTGCACGGACTTTCGGATGATCAGAGTATCTGGCTGAGAAGAACATCCATTGAGCGGTATGCTTCTGAATATGGCATTGCGGTTATCATGCCCTGCGGAGGCAAAAGCTTTTATACCAATATGAAATATGGAAGTGACTTCTATACATATATTGCAAAAGAAGTTCCGGCTGTTGCACGGGAATTTTTCCAAATATCCGGGAGAAGAGAAGATTCTTTTGTTGCCGGAATTTCTATGGGAGGATACGGCGCTTTGAAAATTGGTTTGAAAGAGAGTGATTCTTTCAGTGCAGCGGCTGGAATTTCCAGTGTGGCTGATATTGTGCAGAGAAGTCAGCCAAAGGGGGAGGGAGAGATTGATTTTTCAAACGTATTGACTCCCGTTTTTGGCGAAGAGATGGATATTCCTGCGGAAGAAGATCTTTTCCAACTTGCAGAAAAGAAAGGGAAAGACGGCGCACCGCTTCCGAAAGTGCTCATGTGCTGCGGTACAATGGACTATATGTATCAGGATAATCTGCGGTTAAAGGAACATTTTGAGGCATTGCCGTTTGACTTCACCTTTGAGGAGGCAGAGGGGAAAGGGCATAGCTGGGAGTATTGGGATGCAGCAATCCAGCGTGTATTAGAATGGCTGCCGCTGTAAAATAGTGAGAAAAAACGCCGGGCAATAGGCGGAAGTTTATAGGAAAGGAAGATTCCGCAGGATTAAAGTCTTGCGGAATTCCTTTTTTATTGGGGATATTAGTTGTCTTGTATGAAAAATCGCTGATAAAGTTAAAACTCAATTGTTTGTTTTTGGATTTTTGTTATTTGCTTTTTCCTGCTCGTTTGACTGCGGTAAAAATGTAATATTATTTGAAAAAGATATTTGTTTTATTTTTTCAAAAACGCCCCCCAAATTTTTAACCACTGTTTCGTATTATACAATACAAGCGGCTTGAATTAAAAATACGAGGGGGAACCATTATGAAATTATCGCGAAAAATGATGAGTTTTCTTTTGACGGCACTCATGGTATTAATTCTGCTTCCGGCTGCTGCTATGAAGATCGGCGCATCCAATATGTATGAAAACAGCGACTTTATCGAAACGGAACAACCGGAACTCAGTGAGGAATCGAAACAGTTGATTTCCCTGTATCAAAAAAATCCCACTGTGGAAAATTATCTGAACCTTCGGAATAATGTCATAGACAATTACAATGCTGTGCTTGAACGGAAAGAAGCTAAACTTGCCGAATTGAAAACGGAAACGGCAGGGAAACCCGGCGGTGATGCAATTGTTGCTGAGATGGAAGAAATTGTTCAGGAGATGTATATAACCTACTGGAGTCGTATCAACAGCAGTATGCTCCGTTTCACCGATACACGGCTTTTGAAATGGAAAATTTCCAATGCGGCGCAGTATGAGTATATCCCTGTTATGGGCGCAGGGGAAAGCATTTATGTCAAACGCACATCTGTTACAAACGCGGAATATGCAGAGTTTGTCACGGCAACAGGTGCACAAGCTCCGTCCAACTGGTCGGACGGGACTTATCCCGCAGGAGAGGACAATTATCCTGTAAATTTGGTTTCCTATGAGGACGCGGAAAACTATTGCGATTGGCTGACCGAACAGGACGGTGTGGATACCTATCGTTTGCCCAATGAAAGCGAATGGGAACTGGCGGCAGGACATATGCCGAAAGACGCTGATTTTAACTGCGGTGTCAATGACGGCAGAACGCCGGTTGAACAGTATGCTGACGTTACCAGAGGCGCACATGGCGCGATTGATTTTTGGGGAAATGTTTGGGAATGGACATCAACCGTGAGAGACAATTCTAATGGGATAACCACGTTGGGCGTCAAGGGCGGTTCTTGGAAATCCTCCAGAACAGATTGCCGTACCGAGTGCCGTGAGGAAGGCCGAGACGATTCGAGGGGCTATGAAGATGTGGGCTTCCGCGTAATTCAAGTATTAAACGGAATCGAGCCTGAACAAAAAGTAGAGCTTGCAACTCTTGCTTCTCCTGTTGTATCAGCAACATCTACAGCACCGGACAGTATTACATTATCGTGGCAGCCGGTTGACGGCGCAATAGAATATCAGCTTTTTGAGTATTTTGAAGAAACAGGACTTGTGCAAATGCTTGAAACGACAAAAGAAACATCTGTTACAATGCGTGATTTGGTAACGGGCAGTACACACCAATATATTGTTCAGCCAATCGCTTACATTGAAATTGCAGATAATGTATCTTCGGAAAACAGCGTTGTGGCAACCTGTGGCCAGGAAACTAATACAGCCGATTGGCAAACCGCCATTGTATTGCAGATAGACAATCCCATGCTGACTGTAAACGGTGAGGAAAAAAATATTGATGATAACGGTACTGTTCCGCTTTTGATGAACGACAGGACGCTTGTTCCGATTAGAGCCATAGTGGAAGCAATGGGCGGAACGGTAGAATGGAATCAGGACTTACAAACGGCTGTACTTATGATGAATGGGATTGAAATACGTCTTGTAATAGACAGCACCATCGCATATTTGAATGGAGAAGAAAAAATTTAGATACAGCGCCGATTCTTATAAACGACAGAACATTGTTCCCCATTCGGTTTGTAGCAGAAAGTTTTGGATTTGATGTAACTTGGGACGAGCAGAACAGGATTGTAACAATAGGCTATAATGGTCAAACAATGAAAAATTCCGCAACACTTTTATATCAAGGATAAGGAAGTATTCGTATTGTAACTGCCGAAGAAAAGGTTATCTATATTGACCCCTATGCTGGGGAGGGCTACAACCTCCCCGCTGATTTAATTTTGGTAACACACGGGCATTCCGACCATAATGCTTTGGAAAAAATAGAAAACCGAAACAGCGATTGTGTCATTATAACACAGAGCGAAGCAATACAGGACGGGGAGCATCAAATGTTTGATTTGGGCTATGTTCAAGTAGAAGCTGTGGAAGCGGGATATAATGATATGCACGATGTAAAAGAGTGTGTTGGGTATGTACTAACTTTTTCTAACGGTAAGTCGGTCTATGTTTCGGGAGACACCTCAACAACACGGCAAATGTCAGAAATGGCACAAATGCAGATTGATTATGCGTTTTATTGCTGTGACGGCGTATTTAATATGGGATTGGACGAAGCCGCTCTTTGTGCCCAAATGGTTGGTGCGAAACACAATATCCCCTATCACATGACAGGCAGAACGCTAAAAACCTATGATAGAGAAATTGCGGAACAATTTTCTGCACCCAATCGGCTGATTGTTGACTCCGGAGAGAAAATTGAGATTGTATAAAATGGTCTTTAACCATAGCCATATTGAAAATATTTGTGTTATGTTCAAATATTCAATAAAATGTAGTCAAGCAACAAGGAAGTGAGAAACAAATGGAAACGGCTGAAAAAATAATACGGGCACAGGCAGATAATGTAGCGCGGGAGTTATTTATCAAGGAAAATATGGCATTTATTTATAGCTGTGCTGCACAGGTAGCCGGACACTTTGTCGATGAAAGCGATGATGTGTTTTCTGAGGCTTTAGCCGCCTTCCATGACGCTCTCACAAACTACGAGGAAAGAAAAGGTCATTTTCATGCGTTTGCGAAGACTTGTATTCAAAACAGGATTAAGGATTATTACCGTGCACAAAACCGTCATAGACACATAATCCCGTTCAGCAGTCTTGCGGCGGAGAATAGTAACGGCGAAGAAACTGCTT
Organism: Acetivibrio sp. MSJd-27; assembly: GCF_018918095.1. Lineage (GTDB taxonomy): Bacteria > Bacillota > Clostridia > UMGS1840 > HGM11507 > HGM11507. The sequence goes on from NZ_JAHLPV010000016.1 coordinate 47,451, forward strand.
TTGAAGTGGAAGATAAAAATACAGGGACTTCTGAAACCGCTTTTGAAATTTATTCTCTGAAAGCGGAGCTGGAATCGTTTAGAATATCATTTTTTGAGCTTCCAAAAGCTGCGCCGAAATCGAAAAAGACGCGGGATGCCTGCGTTGATATTGTACGATATATTACGGGCAGCAAAGAACTGCTTGCTACCGTATATAATAAAAAGGTTTTGCCGGTAAAACAAGTACTCTCTGATTTAAAAGTGAACAAAAAAATACTGGAACGGCATAGAAACTATTTAATTATGGGAATTTTAATTATAAATGGAAATTACGAAATATTATCAGAATATTTTGATTCCGAATACAGGAGGTGGAAACAATGAAGGGGACTGTGATGGATATTCAAAACGGCCGGGCGGTTGTTTTTCAGAAAAACGGAGATATGACCGAAGTGAAAGACAAAGGGTATCAAATCGGACAAACCATCAATATCACAATCTATCCGTACAAAAAGTTTATGGTAATGGCAGCCTGCTTTATGCTGATTTTTATCACAGGCGTTTCGGGATATGAGGCGGCATACCGTACGCCGTCCGGCTATATCTATGTAGATATTAACCCAAGCATGCGTCTAGATGTAAACTGCTTTGACAAGGTTATTTCCGTTGTTCCATTAAATGAGGATGCTGCGGGACTTATAAAAGACTATCCGCTTCGAGCGGCCGATACGGAACAATGTATTGACGAAATTGTATTTGCCTGCCGTGAAAAAGAATATTTGAATAATCATGATAAAGATATTGAATTGAATGTAGTCACAAAGAAATCAAACTTAAACAATCGCGTTCATATGGTATCGGAAAAGCTGAAAAAGGATAATTGGAAGGTCTCTGTGCTTAATGTGGACAAAGAGGAAAATGACAAAGCAATGAGATACCGAACGTCTCCAAAAAGGCTCAAAGCGGTTGAAGAATATACAAACGCATTCGGTGGAACACTTGAGGACAATTTTGCGGCATTAAAGGATACAACAAACAATGACATCTATGCGGAGCTTGAGGCGGCTGGTTATACAATGGAGATGGACAGCAAAAACGGCTTTGAGCAGAAACCGCAGGACGGAAAATATAAATCTTCGCCCGAACGGCTGAAAGCTGTGAAAGAATATACGGATATGTTCGGCGGAAGTTTGGAGGAAAATATGAAAGCCCTAAAAAGTATCGGCATACAAGAAATATATGCTGCAATGGAAAGCCAAACGCCAATTACAATTTTTTCGAATTAAGAAAATATGTGTGATTTTATTGTGAAATTCAAATACATTTGTTGATGTAAAAAGAGATAAAGACTCATATTACGGTCTGTATCTCTTTTTGCATTCAGTCTATCGGTAATAGAAATCATTTTGATACTTTTTTATTATTCCGGCGTTTTCTGATCAGTCAAATAATACTTCCCATGATGTGCTCTGTGCAGCCTTGAGACACATTGCAATCTGCTCTCTTGTATTTTTTCCTTCTGACAGCGGCGGAAGATTCTCCAGGGAAAAATATCCGCTGTCTACTGTTTCAATATTTTTCTGAAATGCTCCGCCCAGCAGCTTGCATAATACAAATACTTTACAGACACCATAGGGGATAGGAGGAGTATTGTGAAGATTTCTATCCTGAACAGCGATAAGACGATAGGCTTCCACATCAAGCCCGGCTTCCTCCCGTGTCTCCTTCTCGGTGTTTGTTTTTATTGAGAGATTAACATCCACCCAACCGCCGGGCAAAGACCATCTTTCATCCTTTTCCTGTACAAGCAGAATTTTATTATCCTGAACCAAAACCGCCCTTGTGTCTATTTTAGGTGTTTGATATCCCTCTTCATTGCAAAACAATTCCCTGATTTTTTCTGTGGATATCCCTGTTTTATAGCTTAGCATTTGGGCGGAAATATCACGAATCCGTTCAAATCGTTCCAAATCAAAGGGATCTTTGGAATAATACAGGCCTGCCTGCGACAAAGCCTGAAGTTCCTGTGCCCATCCCAGCCAAGGCTCGTTGATGAGAATATCATGATTCATTTTTTATCCTCCTCTTTTTGAAAAAGGAGACAGATAAACTGTCCCCTTTTCATTCAATATCTTTATAAGTGCTTCCATTTTGCAAACAGGGGAAAGAAATCACCGATTGCTCATAAATTTCAATCCTACCATTTGTAGAAATGTGGAACCATCACAGAGAAGAGATGATCTCTTTTAAGTATTCAGAAAATACATCTCCTAAATCATCTCTGCGCAGAGCATATTCCACCATGGCTTGCAGATAGCCGAATTTATCCCCTACATCATATCTTCGCCCGATAAAATCATATCCATATACCTTTCCGCTTTCACAGAGCATTTTAATTGCATCTGTCAGCTGAATTTCTCCTCCAGCGCCCGGTTTTGTTTTCTCCAGTGCATCGAAGATTTCAGGTTCTAGAATATATCTTCCCAGCACCGCAATATTCGAAGGTGCTTCCTCTTTCTTAGGCTTTTCCACCATATCTTTTACGCGGTATACTCTGTCTTCAACTTTAGAACAGTCTAAAGCACCGTATTTTGATATATTGTCATAAGAGACGGTCTGTACGCCGAGAATTGTTCCTGGATGTTTTTCATAAACGTCAATCATCTGTTTCAAGCACGGCACTTCACTGTGTACAACGTCATCTCCCAACAGTACCGCAAATGGTTCACCGGCTGCAAAGGTTTTCGCATGATAGACTGCATGGCCGAGCCCCTTTTGTTCCTGCTGACGTATGAATTGAACGTTCACCATATCAGAGATTTTTCGAAGTTCTGATATTACCTGAGTTTTTCCGCTTTTTGTGAGTGCGCATTCCAACTCCACATTGATATCGAAATGATCTTCAATTGCTTTTTTTGAGCGGCTTGTAATGATGAGCAGGTCTGTAATTCCTGATTGAACGGCCTCCTCTACGATATACTGAATGGTCGGTATATCGATGATTGGAAGCATTTCCTTAGGCATTGCTTTGGTAGCCGGCAAAAATCGAGTCCCCAAACCGGCTGCCGGAATGACAGCTTTCGTAATCTTTTTCACGATTTGTACTCCTTTAAATTTATTTTTTTGTCTAAACCCCATCCGTCTATCCCCGAACGGATCAAGGCGCCGAAAACTCTTTTTTTCACGCCTCGGTTGTCCTTATTCATTAAGTTTAACATATCTTTCATATCTTGTCGAGTGGTTTTTCCGTTTGCCGGACACGGATTATGCATAATAGGGAACTGCATCCTTTTTACAATACTTCTGATTTCCTTTTCCGGTGCGTAGATGAGGGGACGGATCTGATACACGTCAGCCCTTGTTAAATGGGTTACAGGAGAAAAACAGCCGATTCTCCCTTCATATAAGAGACATAAAAAGAAGGTTTCTACTACATCATCATAGTGATGTCCCAGCGCAATTTTGTTGCATCCATGTTTTTTTGCCAGATCATTTAAGGCGCCCCTTCGCATCTTTGCGCAAAGAGAACAAGGATTGCTTTCTTTTCTGATATCAAAAATAACTTCCTTAAAATTTGTTTTTTCGACAATATAAGGGATTGCTCTCTCTTCACAAAGAGCTGCAAGCACAGAAGCGTCAAAACCTTCAAATCCCATATCAAGTGTTAGGCCGATTAACTCAAACTTTTTTGGATAAAACCGCTGCAATTCCTTTAATGCCAGTAAAAGTGTTACACTGTCCTTGCCGCCGGAAACGCCCACTGCAATTTTATCTCCCTCCTCAATCATATGATAATCTTCGACCGCCCGGCGCATATAACTTAAAATTTTTCTCATTCGTTTCACTCGTTTTCTTTATCGTTCTTGAGATTCATTATAACAATATAAAAACACTTTTGCAAGGCAAAAGCTATGATAAAAGCGTTTCAACTATACAAGAAGGAGATATCTGCTTTCCGTCTTTTATAGCCTGCAATAGCCATTCTTAAACTTAAAAAGGATAATCTTTCAAAAGAAAAAGTAAAATGGAGATTGAGTATAATCTAGAAAAACAGAGATTAAGAGAGAAAAATAGAGTTCACAAGTTATATATTGAAAAAATGAAAAAAACATATTGACAAAACGGATAAGATGTATTAAACTAGGTAAAGTAAAAATAAAGGATCGAAGAACAAAGGAGGCAAAACTTATGAAAAGCACATACTTGGCAAAACCAAATGAGCTTGAAAAGAAATGGTATATCATAGATGCTGCCGGTAAACCTTTGGGAAGGGTTGCAACAACAGTTGCTACCATCCTGAGAGGTAAGCATCGTCCCACATATACCCCAAATGTTGACTGCGGAGATCATGTTATTGTGATCAATGCGGAAAAAGCAATTTTAACCGGCAATAAGATGGAAAGCAAAATGTATTATAGACATACCGGATATATTGGCGGACTGAAAGCGGTATCTTATAAGGATTTAATGTCCTCTAAACCGGAAAAAGCATTTATGCTGGCTGTAAAAGGTATGCTCCCTAAAAATTCTTTAGGTAGAAAAATGCTGACAAATTTAAGAGTATACAGAGGGGAAGAGCACAAGCATGAAGCTCAGAACCCGATTGTATACAACGGTTAAGAAGGGAGGATTATTCGAATGGCTAAAGTGATAGAAAGTTACTATGGTACTGGAAGAAGAAAGTCTTCCGTAGCAAGAGTGCGTTTGGTTCCCGGAAACGGAAATATTACAATCAATAATAGAACGATTGACGATTATTTTGGATTGGAAACGTTAAAGGTGATTGCTCGTCAGCCCCTTACACTGACAAAGACTGAGGGGAAGGTTGACGTTATCGTTCGTGTAAACGGCGGCGGATTCACCGGACAGGCAGGCGCTATCCGGCATGGTATCGCAAGAGCGCTTCTGAAAATGGACGCTGAACTGAGACCGGAGCTGAAAAAAGCAGGCTTCCTGACCCGTGACCCAAGAATGAAAGAAAGAAAGAAATACGGTCTAAAAGCGGCACGTCGTGCACCGCAGTTCTCAAAACGTTAATCGTACGTTTCACAGCGATATTCAAAACAGATAGGTAAAACCTCTCAGGGAAATCCTGAGAGGTTTTTTGAGAAAATGACACATGTAATTGAACAAAAAGACTGTCTTAGAAAGTTAGGTTTATAGCATGGCTTCACTTTTATTAGCTATTATATATTTGGCGTTTATCACTTTGGGGCTTCCCGATTCGCTGTTGGGGGCTGCCTGGCCCAGTATGTATCAGGAGATAGGTGCATCTGTATCATGGGCGGGAATTCTTTCGATGATTACGGCAGCAGGAACTATTATCTCCAGCTTAGCAAGTGATAGAATAATTCGCAAACTGGGTGCTGGACGGGTTACCGCCATTAGTTCATGTATGACAGCAGTCGCTTTGTTCGGATTTTCCACCAGCCGTTCTTTCTGGATTTTATGCCTTTGGGCTGTACCATATGGATTGGGTGCTGGCAGCATTGATGCGGCGTTAAATAATTTTGTAGCGCTTCATTATCCGGCAAGACATATGAGTTGGCTGCACTGCATGTGGGGGATTGGCGCCAGTGCGGGCGCTGTAATTATAGGCTGGGCGATTGCAGAAGGATTCCATTGGAATGGAGGCTATCAGGTCACCTCTATTTTGCAGTTCGTTCTGACAATTACCCTTTTTCTTTCTTTGCCTCTTTGGAAAAGAGTAGCTGGTTCTTATGCGGAAAGAGAGCCGAAACAGCAGAAGTCTGCCGTCTATAAGCTTTCTCAGATTATAAAGAGGAAGGGCGTAAAAGAGGTTTTGATTTTCTTTTTTTGCTATTGTGCTTTAGAGTCTACGGCAGGTATGTGGGCGGCGAGCTATTGTACGATTTATCGCGGTATCACACCAGAGCAGGCAGCACGGTGGGCAAGCTTGTTTTACTTAGGAATTACAGCGGGAAGATTTGTCTGTGGTTTTCTTACCGTGAAAATAAATGACAAAAACATGATTCGTTTGGGTCAGGGATTGACTGCAGTGGGGTTGCTGCTTGTTATGCTTCCGCTTGATAAAAGTTTTCTTTTCACTGGATTGATTCTGATCGGATGTGGCTGCGCGCCTATCTATCCTTCTATTATACATGAAACCCCTGTTAATTTTGGGAAAGACTTGAGTCAATCAATTATAGGTGTACAGATGGCTGCGGCTTATGTTGGGACCTGTTTGATACCTCCAATATTTGGTCTGTTGGCACAATTTGTCGCTATTTCGATGTATCCCTTTTTCTTAGTGATACTGTTGGTTATAATGGTAGTTATGTCGGAAAAGCTGCATATTTTAACGACAAAAAGGTGAAATATATATTGCATGAAAAAAACAGCAATCGTCATGGAATTGAGATGATTCCATGACGATTTTTTGTATCACGAAAACCACCAGCTAAGCTGGTGGTTCAAAAGAGGCTTATGCCGATGAGGAATAAAAAACCTATGTTAAAATAGAAGCGGGTCTAGTCAGCCGCAACAAAATAATATAGGGGGTATCAAAATGAAGATTGATACAAAAAGCAGTTTATCACACACAACATGGAATTGCAAGTATCACATAGTATTTGCACCAAAATATCGGAGACAAATAATATACGGAAAAAT
>NZ_JAHLPV010000017.1 GCF_018918095.1 Acetivibrio sp. MSJd-27
GCTGGCCATGTGGAAGTGGCGGGATGGGAACCATGGCACGCTGCATCGGATACTCATGTTTTTATTCCCAATAGACACAAAAACGCGTGGATTCGCTTGATGGAATCCATGCGTTTTTCGACAGGCTGTAACTTAAAATTGTTCAAAACAATTTTAAGTTATTTTTTTATTTTTAACAGAAGTTTTTCTACCCAACCTTTTTTGTATTTCAAAGAAATATAACCGATTGCCGACATGACAAACGCGCCAATCATATCCACAATCAAATCTTTCATCGTGTCGGACAATGCCTCTCTGCCGACCAGAGGCTGACCGCTCTCCAGAGCAAATTTCTGCATGTTCGTTGCAAGCAAGCTGTCGGCTGTAAACTCATAGATTTCCCAGACAACACCCAGCATAACGGCAAAACAAAAAGCAAATGCGGCAACAAAAAGAGGGCTTAGATTCAACGGCACACGCTCTGTTTTATTCAGAAATGTCACAAAGGAGAATCCAAGAGCACCCAGCATAGCCCCGCTGAAGGTATGCAGAATGGTATCCCAGTGGGGAACCTGATAATAAAAACTTTTTACTTCTCCAAGATAAATTGCGCAGTAAAGAAAAATAGTGAAAAGAAGCATCATGTTGGAAGGGATCACTAAATTCATTCTTTTTTTCAATATACTAGGCAGCAGCATTGCGAAAATGCCAACAATACACTGAAGAAGCATCAATACATAATCACTTCTGAGTCTGGTATGAGGCTGAGCTGGATCCGGCTCACTGGGAGCAAAACTCATAATGATCACAGTGGACACGGCGGCGATAATCAGCGTGCACAGCACAAAAATGCTGATGCCTTTTTGCCAATTTATATTTCTTTTTTTCCTATTTTTCATAATGCCTCAATCTCCTATTTATCAGTGGATTTGTTTCTATCATCATTGTACTATACTTCTGCCGGATTCGTCAAGTTTTTCACAAAGCGGATCATTCGGCTGAGTTTCTGAAAGCCGGCGTGTATGCGGCAGGAGCGTTTTTTTATGCAAACTCCAGGATTGCCTGTCAATTTGAACGCTCCCTATCTTCAACGCTTTCTTTGCATTCTTTTTGGAATGCTTGGGGCGACAGGCCGCTTGCCTTCTTGAAGGCTTTGGAAAAACAAAACATATCGCCGTAGCCTGTCAGCAGGGCTGTTTCCGTGACAGAATGCCTGTTTTTTAAGAAGCGCTCCGCCTCGCTGAGTCTTTTTTCTGTCAAAACCTGTTTTATGGTCTTTCCGGTTCTTTCACGGAAAATACGGGAGAGATAATGGCGCTCCAGATTCACCATTTTTGCAATCTCTTCGACTTTTACCGGATTCATATAATTGTAGTCAATATAATTCAGAATTTGTTCGACAAAGTCATTCTTTTTTCCGGTTTCAAACAAAAGACTGAAATAGCACCATAGCTTTCCGGCAAGATACTCTTCACGGGTATTGCTGAAGTGTTCTGCTTCCATCATTTCTTCAAACAATCTTGTTTTCTTCTTTAGAATGCGATTTTCAATCGCCGAAAGCCGGTTTGCTGCCTCCCCTGTGAAACCGATCCAGATGTAATGCCATGGTTCCTTTTTGTCCGCTTCATAGCGGGTGACTTCTCCAGGCTTGATCAGAAAAGCCTGGTGTTGAGAAACCGGAAAGGTTTTCCCTCCGGCCTGCAGCGTTCCCTTTCCGGAAACAATATAATGGATTAGATAATATGTGCGGATATAGGGACCAAAAGCATGCCCCGGTTCACAGTGCTGATATCCAAAGGAAACCGGATTTAAATCTTTAAAATTTTTGTTGTTCAATGGCAGTTCAACCATCTGTATTCCCCCTGATCAAATCATGATAATATGGAATCCAATATCGGGTTATTTTTCAATGTTTAAGATAGTTACATTATGACATATTATTCTTCCATTTTGCAATAGCATAATTCAATATTTTATGCTATTTTTAAGGAGCGATGAATATTGTTTTCAGAAAGGAAGAGGTTTTATGCCTAAAATTACTTTTATAGGCGCAGGGAGTACTGTTTTCGCTAAAAATGTTCTTGGAGACTGCATGATGACCGAAGTGCTTTCCCGCAGTGAGATTGCACTTTATGACATTGATCCGAAGCGGTTGGAGGAATCGAAACTGCTTGTGGAAGCGATGAATAAAAACTGCAATGAGAACAAAGCGGTTATCAAGGCATATTGCGGCGTGGAACAGCGGGAAGAGGCGCTTCGGGGCGCGAATTTTGTGGTCAACGCGATTCAAGTGGGTGGCTATGAACCCTGTACCGTTATTGACTTTGAGATTCCGAAGAAATACGGTTTGCGGCAGACCATCGGAGATACGCTTGGCATTGGAGGAATTTTTCGGGGACTGCGCACCATTTACATACTCAAGGGAATTGCGGAGGATATCCAAGCGGTTTGTCCCAACGCATGGTTTCTGAACTATACGAATCCAATGGCCATTTTATCCGGTTTTATGCAGCGGTATACCGGTGTGAAAACCATTGGTCTTTGTCACAGTGTGCAGGTATGCACGCAGGATTTGCTGAAAAAATTGGAGATTGAAACGGCAGGACATTCGGAGCTGATTGCAGGAATAAACCATATGGCCTGGCTTTTAAAGATTAAGGATCAGGATGGAAAAGATCTGTACCCTTTGATCCGAGAGAAAGCATTGGCAAAAAATGCGGAAGGGAAGCACGATGATATGGTGCGTTTTGAATATATCCGCAGGCTGGGATACTACTGTACTGAGAGCAGCGAGCACAACGCGGAGTATAATCCTTTCTTTATCAAGGCAAAAGCTCCTGAACTGATTGAAAAATTCAATATTCCTCTGGATGAATATCCGAGGCGCTGTATCCGCCAGATTGAGAACTGGGAAAAACAACGCAATGAAATCTATCAGTCCGGAAAAATAGAACACACCAGGAGTAAGGAATATGCTTCACACATTATGGAAGCGATAGTGACTGACAAGCCGTATAAAATAGGAGGAAATGTGTTAAACCGTGGTTTGATTACCAATCTTCCGAAAGAGGCCTGTGTGGAGGTCCCGTGCCTGGTGGACGCGTCTGGCATCAATCCGGTTGTGATTGGCGATTTACCGGTTCAGCTTGCGGCGATGAATCAGACGAACATAAATCCTCAGCTTCTCACTATTGAGGCGGCTGTAACAGGCAGAAAGGAGCATGTCTATCAGGCGGCAATGCTGGAACCGCACACGGCGGCAGAACTTACTCTCGATGAAATCACCGCAATGTGCGACGAACTTCTGAAAGCGCATCAAGCAGCCGGACATCCGTGTTTGTAGTTTTTGTCATTTGTTTGGCTTCCTTTGCGTTTGCCTTGACAATTTGTTGATTTGGCCTAAAATAAAAGCAGATATGAAAAAAGGAAGGAGGCTGAACAATGATACGGGTTACCGTATGGAATGAGTTTATACATGAAAGAGAAAAGGAAGCGGTGAGGAAGGTCTATCCGGATGGGATTCATGCCTGCATAGCGTCCTTTTTGAATCAAGAGCAGGATATCAATGCGGCAACTGCTGTTTTGGAGCAGCCGGAGCATGGGCTCACAGAAGAGGTGCTTTCCAATACCGACGTGCTGATTTGGTGGGGACATTGCGCGCATGCTAAAGTCAGCGATGAGATTGTGAAAAGGGTACATGAGGCTGTTCTCAAGGGGATGGGATTGATTGTGCTTCACTCCGGTCATAAATCCAAGATCTTTCAGGCGGTTACCGGCACTTCTTGCTGTCTGAAATGGCGGGATGATGACTATGAAAGGGTTTGGACAGTAAATCCGTCCCATCCGATTGCGCAGGGAATTCCTGAAACGTTTGTGCTGGCTCAGGAGGAGATGTACGGGGAACCCTTTGATATCCCCACTCCGCAGGACGTTGTCTTTATGGGGTGGTTCAAAGGCGGAGAGGTATTCCGCAGCGGTGTAACCTATCAGAGAGGTTTGGGAAGAGTTTTCTATTTTCAGCCGGGACACGAGTCCTTTCCTACCTACCACAACGAAATCGTACAGACAATCATCATAAATGCCGTGCATTGGGCAAAACCGGCACAGAGAGCCAACGCTTTGAAATGCCCGAACGCAAAACCTTTGGAATCATAAGGCGGAAACCTTTTTTGAAAAGAATGGGACTGCATTGCAGCCGTAAGGCACGATGTGGTCCCATTTTTCATATGGGAAACTGTGCGCAAGCTGCTTGTCTCAAAAAACACGAATCTGTTTTTCAATTGGAGCCCTTTTTTTATTCGTACTTTAGAGTGCTTTTTCGGTAAGATGAAAACGTTCTTGTACGGAATAAAGTTTGTCTTACTGTAATTATGGCGGTATCCATTTTTTCATTCAATAAAAGCAAAATGAAATGCGCGGAAGTGTGGAGATACAAATCGGAAAATGATCCGCTGCAAAGGCGATGAAACCATTGGGGCAAGCAAATATGAATAAATTCTTAATTCGTAAAAAAAAGTAACATAATAGTTGAATTGAAGAGCGGATTATGGTATGATTGAAATAAGCAAAAGACTTCTTAAAATAATAATTTAATATCAAGGAGGTCCATCGTTATGATAAGGATTTTAATCGGCCCGAAAGGTACCGGCAAAACCAAAACTTTTATTAACATGGTCAATGAAGCGCTCTCTACGGAAAAAGGCAATGTGGTTTGTATAACAAAGGGCAGCAGACATACCTTCGATATATCCTCCGGCGTCAGGCTTGTGGATACCGACGAGTTTCATATAAAGAACATTGATGCGTTTTATGGTTTGATTAGCGGAATGATTTCTCAGGATTTTGACATCACTCATATTTTTATAGACAGTATTACAAAGCTTATCTCCTGTGACTTAAACGATATTAACAACATCATCAGCGATTTGGAAGTCTTGTCAGAAAAATTCAATGTGGACTTTACGCTTGCAATCAGTTCGGAAGCAACAGAGTTACCGACAAATATCAGCAAGTATAAATTTTAATCCAAGATATGAATTGAAGAAAATGATTGGGCAGGCCGTAACTTTTATGGTCTGCTCATTTTCGATATAAGGGAGGTTTACAATATGGAAAACCGGATGGTTATTGAGGTTGCCGGCAACGAGATAAATGTTGTCTCCGATCAGCCGCCGGAGGTGATATGCAAGACCGCAGACGCCGTTGCGGACAGGATGCTTCAAATGATGGGAGGTAACAAAATGACTTCCGTCGTTGCGGCCATTCTGACGGCGATGAATATGATGGAAGAACTGGAAAAGGAGGAAGCAGCATCCGATCAGCTGCGCCGGGAGCTTTCCTCCTATGCTCAGGAAAATGCAGAGTATAAAAAGAAGATGGAGAATCTGGAAGAAATCCAGAAACAGCTTAAAAAAGAACTTGAAAACCTGAAAGTTGACTATCAGATTCGGGAAACCGCTGTAAAAGCACTGGAAGAAAAGGATGAAGAATTATCTCGGACGTGCCGTGAACTGGAAAGCTTACGGGAAGGCCATCAGCGTTTCCGGCAGGAGACTCAGGGAAAACAGGAAAGTTTGAAAAAGGAGCTGGAGAATCTGCGTCTCCTTCTCACCGCGAAAGAACAGGAAAAACAGACTTTGATTCAGGAAAAAGAACAGCTGAAAAGCGATATTGCATTGAAACAGGCAGAAGCGGACGAAACGGCAGCTTTGAAAAGCCAGCTTCAGGAGTGGAAAAACAAATGGGAGTCAGCAGGCCGGGAACTGGCGGCATACCGTCAAAGGGAGGCAGCGGCCGGAGCGCTTGGAGAGGAGCTTAACGCGGTGCGGAAATCCTTTGAAGAGAACCGTTTAAAGTATGAGGAAACGGCCGCGGAATTGGAGTTGCTTCGCCAAAAAAATGAGGTGAGGGAAGAGGAATATCAAAGAGAGCGGGATGAATTGCAAAGCGAGCTCTCTCAGTATAAAATGATGTATGAAGAGTTGGCGGAGGAAGCGGAAGAATTCTATGAGGACGGCGAATCAAAAGCCGAACTGCTGGAGTACAAAGCGAAATATGAGGCTTTGACTGAAGAATTTGAGGCCTTTAAAATCAATTATGCGCTGAAATCGAATGAATTGGAACGGCTGAAAAAACAGATGAGAAGATAGAGAACAGATGGCGGAAAAGCTGTATCAGAATTTTGGAAAAGGATGAACAAGATGGAATTGCTGTCACCGGCAGGCTCTTTTGAAGCGCTGAAGGCCGCTGTAAAATGCGGGGCGGACGCGGTTTATATGGGACTAAAACAATTTAACGCCCGGGCTTCCGCTGTCAATTTTGATGAAAATGAGGTTTTCAAGGGGGTTACATACTGTAAGGAGCGGGGGAGAAAATGTTATATCACCCTCAATACCATACTAAAAGAAAAGGAAATTTCTGATTTGATTCTTGTTTTAAAGGAACTAAATGATTTGCAGGTGGACGGGGTCATTGTGCAGGATTTGGGAATTGTCCGCTTGCTTGGCAAGATGGCTCCCGAGCTTCGCGTCCATGGCTCTACCCAGATGAGTGTGCACAATTCAGCCGGTGTAAAGTTCCTTGAAAAAATGGGAATCCGGAGGGTGGTTCTTTCCAGAGAATTGCCTCTTTCGGAAATAGAAACAATCAAGCGGAAAACGGACGCCGAGCTGGAAGTATTCGGTCATGGAGCGCTTTGCGTTTGCTATTCCGGGCAATGTTATATGTCCAGTTTCATCGGGGAGAGGAGCGGTAATCGCGGAAGGTGCGCTCAACCCTGTCGTCTGAAATATCATTTTGACGGACAGAAAAAGGACAGACACCTGATGAGTCTAAGGGATCTGTCTCTTATCGAGCAGGTTGATGAACTGAAGCGTATCGGGGTGGATTCTTTAAAGATTGAAGGCCGTTTAAAGGGAGAATACTATGTTGCGGCAGTGACGGATATCTATCGCCGTGCGATTGACGGTGTTCCGATAACCCAAAAGGATTTGGAACTTCTGCACGGTGTATTTGATCGGGGAGGGTATACCAAGGGATATCTGATGGATGGTAAAGGGGCGGAAATGTTCTGCCATGAAAAAAAAGAAAATCCCTATTTGAATTTGGAAGCAAAGGCAGTGGAAACGTATCAGCCTGTTCTCCGGGAAGAAGACAGAACCTTGCTGACAAAGAAGAAAGTAGCGGCAAAAGTAAGCTTAAAGCTTGGACAGCCGCTGGAACTCACCTTTTTTCTGGGAGAACATACGATTTCCGTGAAAGGGGAAATGCCGGCTCAACAGGCGGGAAATGCTCCTCTGGACAAAGAAAAACTGAGAAACAGTATTGGAAAACTGGGGGATACGCCTTATGAACTCGACTCCTTTTCCGCGGATCTGGAAGAAAATCTTTTTCTTCCCGCAAAGGAGGTAAACCTTGTGCGGCGAAAGGCTGTGCTGGCATTAACAGAGCAGATAGCGCATAAGTATCAATGGAACCCTTATTTCCCACAACGCGGCGAGCGCCAAAAGGCAAACCCAGAATGGATTATCCAGGTGAGAAATGAAGAGCAGTATGCCTGGGCTTTGCGGCAGCAGGCGGCATATGTAATCGCCCCCTATCCGATTGTGCTTTCCTCCCAAAAACAGATTCCGGAACGTACTATCCTCTCGCTGCCGCGGATACTGTTTGACCGGGAAATGCCTGCTTTGAAGAAGGCGTTGCAAACGCTAAGGGAGAAGGGGTTCCGGAAAGCGATGGCTTCTAATCTTTCCCACATAGAACTGCTTCGGGAATTTCCTGAAATCTGCTGTGACATGTTTTTCAATTTGACAAACAGTGAAGCGGTGAAACAGCTGGAGTTCTATGCGGGAAATCTGCTGTTTGCGGGACTTTCCGCGGAACTGAATATCAGAGAACTCGCAGAGGTGGTTTCCACTGTGCCGGCGGCGGTTCCGGTTTATGGGTATCTGCCGGTCATGGTGACAGAAAACTGTCTGAAAAAAACAGCATTGGGACACTGTAAAAAGGTTCCTTTGCAGCTGATTGACCGCAAAGGGGAAGGCTTCTATGTGGATTGTCTGCCCGGATGCCGCAACGAGATTTTCAATTCTCACCCGCTGTTCATGGCGGGGCGGTTGAGGGAGATAAAAGGAATTGAATATTTTATTCTTTCTTTTACCTTTGAAACGGTGGAGCAATGTGAGAATATTATTTCCATGTATCGGCTGAACAAAGGAAACATGGAGACTTTTACAAGAGGGCATTTCTACAGAGGTGTATTATGAAGAAGGGGGATTGGATGATAGCATCTTGCATCCTTACGGTGATGCTTCTGTCTTTTGCGGCCTTCTGGGTTCCCGAGCGGGACGCACAAGAGCGTCAGGTTGTAATCATTGTGGATGGTACCGAGTATGCCAGATATAAACTTTCACCAAATTTTTCAGAAATCATTGAAATCAACACGCAGTTCGGGTATAATAAATTGGAAATTGACTGTGGAAAAATACGGATGCTTGACGCAAGCTGTGAAGATAAAATCGATGTGAAGATGGGCACTATCGAAAAGGTGAATGAAACCATCATCTGTCTGCCGAATCGGGTCCTGGTGACCATCAAAGGGCAGAGTGAAGTCGACATGGTATCCTATTGACAGAAAGCGGGGCGTTCCGATTGACGAAAGCCAAACAATTGACCATTCTGGCACTTTTCGCTGTAACGGCTACTGCGGTAAGCGGCTTGGAGCTTCTTATACCGATGGACTTTGTGATCCCCGGGATCAAACTGGGACTCTCCAACATTGTGATTCTTCTGGTGATTTACCGCTTCGGTGCGAAATGCGGTGTTGCGGTCACCTGCTTTAAGGCAATGCTTTCCTCTTTGCTGTTTGGAGGATTTACAACCTTTTTATACAGTTTCAGCGGAGCGGTTTTATCCGGGATTGCAATGGGGCTTGTCTACCGAAAAGAATCTGTCACACCTGTCGGGGCGAGTCTGCTGGGGGCTGCCGTACATATCACGGCGCAGGTACTGTGCGCATTGCTTCTGTTAAAATCGGTCTATGTACTTTGCTATTATCCCTTTGTGCTTTTTTCAGGAACACTGTGCGGTGCATTGAATGGGATTATTGTAAAGTTTATTCGTGATAAATATCGGCTAGGATAAAGGGGAGAACATTATTTTGAAAACAATGTCGAAAAACGGATGGATTCTTGTTTTGTTTTTACTGGGAGGAATTGTAATCGGCGGTCTTTTGGGAAATCTGGCACAGAATGTCCCATATTTGGACTGGCTGTCCTTTGGTTACTCTTTTGGAATGGAACAGCCTTTTGTGCTGAATCTGCAAATTTTGAAGCTTCAGCTGGGTGTAAGTGTCCATATTAATGTGGCAAGTATTCTCGGCGTAATTATCGCTATGCTGATATACAGGAAGGTATAGAGAATTGACTACAACACAAAAAAAGATTATTCTGGCCTCTAACTCAGCCAGAAGAAAAGAAATATTAACCAATTTGGGTATAAGTTTCATGGTTATGACCAATGCTAACTGTGAGGAAAAAACAGTACAGACAGAGCCTTTTGCCATTGTGAAGGCATTGGCTCAACGCAAAGCGGAAAGTGTTTTTGAAATGTTGAATGCACAGGACAAAGACAGTTTTATCATCAGTGCGGATACGTTGGTTTTCAAGGATGGAGCACCAATCGGGAAACCGCAGGACGAGGCGCATGCATTTGAAATTTTAAAAGCATTGTCCGGCACACATCATCACGTTTGTACCGGATACACGATTCTGGATGCCGCATCGGGAAAATTGGTGAATGGGTGTGAAGATACGTTGGTATATTTCAGGCATCTGTCAGATGATTTTATCCGGGCTTATATCGATACAGGCGAACCGATGGACAAAGCGGGTGCTTATGGGATTCAGGACAAAGGAAGCATGATGGTCAGCAGGATTGAAGGGGACTATTTCAATGTGGTGGGTCTTCCTGTCAGCCGGTTGTTATGGGATTTAAAAGAAAAATTTGGCTTTCATATATTTTAAGAAAAAGTGGAGAGGAGTTCCTATAAATGGCTTTTTTAGGTAAAGATATCGGGATTGATTTGGGGACGGCAAACACGCTGGTTTATGTCAAAGGAAAGGGTATTGTTTTGCGGGAGCCTTCCGTGGTGGCTGTTACGAAATACAACAAAGAGGTTCATGCCGTTGGATTTGAGGCCAAGGAAATGGTGGGTAGAACACCAGATAATATTGTGGCGGTTCGTCCGCTGCATGACGGCGTCATTTCAGACTTTAAAATGACCTATGAAATGATAAGAAGATTTTTGCAAAAGGTGATGAAAAGCAGTGCCTTTTCCAAGCCGCGGGTGGTTGCCTGTGTTCCTGCTGGTGTTACAGATGTGGAGAGACGCGCGGTAGAGGAAGCTGTTATTCAGTCAGGAGCAAAAGAAGTTTACATTGTGGAAGAATCCATGGCTGCTGCTGTGGGGGCGGGAATGGCGATTGCCGAGCCCATGGGAAATATGGTTTTGGATATCGGCGGAGGCACAAGCGAATGTGCAGTGATCTCCCTGGGAGCTATTGTTACAGCAAAAACCGTTCGTGTTGCGGGGAATGCCTTTGACGACGCCATTATCAATTTTATCAAAAAGCAGCATAACCTTTTGATTGGAGAACGTACCGCGGAGGAAGTAAAGATTGCGATAGGCTCCGCTTGTAAATTTGCAGATATGGAACCCACGATGGAAGTGAGGGGGAGAGATCTGCTCACAGGGCTTCCAAGAAATCTGGAAGTTTCTGCAGAGGAAATCAGAGAAGCGTTGACTGAACCGGTGCGTACGATTGTCGACGCAGTGAAAACAACTCTTGAGACAACTCCCCCGGAATTATCCGCGGACATTGTTGATAGAGGCATTACGCTGACCGGCGGCGGTGCGTTTTTGAAAGGGTTAAACACACTGTTAAGCAAGGAGACCTTGCTGCCGGTATATATTGCGGAGGATCCGCTGGACTGTGTTGCAAAAGGCGCAGGTATGCTTCTGGAAGAAATTGATACGTTAAAAGCTACCCAATCGGATAAGCGCGGCCGTTCTTCCAGGTGGTAAACCTTCTGCCTTTATCATTGAACGGGCGGAATAGAGAGTGGGTGAAGCTTTGTTTCGAAGAAATAAAAAATATATTATTGTCGTGCTGATTGTTCTCGTATTGCTTGTGGCGATTTATTTCAGTGCGGTAAACCGTGAAAACACTTTGTTTTACGATAATGCAGTCTCTTTTGTCTCCAGGCCGGTCAGCCAGTTTATGACCTTCGTGGGAAATAAATTCGGCGATTTCTTTGATTATTTTAAAGATAAGAAAAGACTGGTGGAGGAAAATGTGGCATTGACCGATCAGGTAACCGAGCTGGAACACAAAAATGCACAGTTGTCCTCCTATGAAGCGGAGAATGAAAGGCTGCGCAATATGCTGGATTTAAAAGGAAAAAATCCCCAATTTGATTTGATCGCGTCCTCTGTCATTTCAAAGGACAACAGCAATTATTACGGAACATTCCTGATCGATAAAGGCGCCAATCATGGAATTGCAACCAATATGGCGGTTATGGGTACAAAAGGATTGATTGGCTATGTCATTGAAACGGGAACAAACTGGGCAAAAATTCAGACAATTATCGATGGAGGCAGTTCCGCGGGCTGTATGGTAACAAGAACAAAAAGCGTGGCTGTCACAAATGGAACAACAGCGCTGCTGAATGAAGGCCTTCTCTCCATGCTTTACATCTCTAAGGATATGAGTATTGTAGAGGGAGATATCATTGAAACCTCCGGCTTGGGGCAGATTTATCCCTCCGGAATCATGATAGGCAGGGTGAAAGAGCTTCGGAAGGATGACAGTACGCAATCCCAGTATGCAATTATTCAGCCGGTTGAAGATTTTGAAAACATCAAAGAAGTGTTTGTTATCGCAAAAACATTGGAATAGAGCAGGTGAACGGAGATGAACAGTAATGTGCGGTACAATATCATAAAAAGTATTTCCTTCTTTTTGTTGTTTTTGCTTTCTCAGGCTATGGGACCGCATATAAAAATATTGGGTGTTACTCCAAATTTTATTTTTCTTCTTGTTTTGATTGCATCCTTAGTTGAGAACACTACATATGCCAACTTATTTTATGCTTTGGTGTTCGGCTCTTTTTTTGATGTGTATAACGGGAAAATTTTTGGGATCTACACCGTCCTTTTTGTAGTGATTTCTTTTCTTGCAAGTGAGATTTACCACAAATATTTTGAGGATATGACGGCTGTACAGGTTTTGTTTATCGTGCTGGCAACCTTCCTTTACAGTTTTGTTATCTGTATTTTCTTTGCATTTCGTGACAACAGCTTTATTCAGTTGTTTACGCAGATATCATTGCCAGAGTTTGTGTATAATGCACTGCTGGGAATCGTCCTCTTTTTCATTTATAAAACGGTTGTGAAAAGGCTTATGAGTCCAAGGCGTTCCCGATATTTTTAAATTTTAAAGCAAATTCGCAAATGAGGTCGGACAAATGGCTAATCCAAATCCATATTTCAAACGATTTATCGTTTTATATACCCTGTTAGGCGTGCTGAGTTTTTTTCTCATCGGACGTCTTTTTGTCATACAGGTGATTGACGGTGCAGAATACAGCGAAATTACAATGAAACGGCTCAGTAAAAGTATGCCGCAGAGAGCGCCGCGGGGGGAGATTCTGGATCGCTACGGCAGACCAATTGTTTCAAACCGGACAGGATATTCTATTCAGCTGACAAAGATGGCGGAATCCGATGAGGAACTGAATCAAACCGTTTTTTCTTTGATACAGATCTGCGAGGCGAATCAAACGGAATATTACGACTCTATGCCTATTACAAAGACGGCACCCTACACCTTTACGTATCAGGAAGATACGGAAGAAGAAGTACAGGCTAAAATTCAAAAATATAATAAATCGTTAAAGTTGGATGAAGGGCTGACTGCACCTGAGGTTCTTACCAAATTGAAGGAGAGGTATAAGATTTCTCCGGAGACAGATGAGGCGGCAGCTCGAAAAATTATTGGTGTTCGCGCGGAGATGGAGTTACGGCTGTTTTCCAAACAGACTGCATATACTTTTGCAAATGATGTGGATATGAACGTGGTGACTAGTGTAAAAGAGACCACCGAAAAGCTGACCGGAGTCAATATTGTAGTAGACTATATTCGGGAATACAACGAACCGGGCATTGCTTCCCATATTTTAGGGCGAATTGGGCCGATTTATAAAGAAGAGTATGATGTTTTGAAAGAAAAGGGATATGGAATCAATGATGTAGTTGGAAAAGATGGTATCGAAAAGGTCTGTGAAGATGTTTTGCGCGGTAAGGACGGCGTCAATAATATTGAGCAGGATGCGAACGGAAAAATTATTTCAACGGTATCCAGCTCCCCCGCGGTGCCGGGAAACGATGTGATTCTGACCATTGACTTGGAGCTTCAAAAAGTTGCGGAGCAATCTCTGGCAGAGGTAATCAAAACGATCAGCAGCGGCCGTGGAAAGGGATATGACGCAGACAGCGGAGCTGTTGTGGTGGAGGATATCCATACCGGGGAAATACTGGCGATGGCTTCTTATCCGACTTTTGATCTCTCCAAATTTAACGAAACCTATGAAGAAAATTATAAAAACAAGGCAAAACCTATGTGGAACCGGGCGATACAGGGAACGTATGAACCTGGCTCTACCTTTAAGATGATTACAGCGATCGCCGCCTTGGAGGAGGGCGTTGTCACACCCCAAACCAGATTTGACTGTAAAGGTGTGTATCGATACTATGCATCCAGCGGCTATACGCCGGCATGCTGGATTTATACGGATACCGGACATTCTCATACTGATCCGATGACGGTGTCCAACGCGATTAAAAACTCCTGTAACTATTATTTTTATGAAGCGGGGAGATTGCTGACCATTGAAAAATTGAATGAATATACCAAAAAGTTTGGGTTGGGAGAACTGACCGGGATTGAATTGCCCGGAGAAGCAAAGGGAATTATTGCGGGGCCGGAATACAGCAAGAAGATGAACACTACCTGGTGGCCTGGGAACACCCTTCAGGCGGCCATCGGTCAGTCGGACAACCTGTTTACACCTCTCCAGCTCGCCAATTATATCAGCAC
This sequence comes from Acetivibrio sp. MSJd-27, assembly GCF_018918095.1. Taxonomy (GTDB): domain Bacteria; phylum Bacillota; class Clostridia; order UMGS1840; family HGM11507; genus HGM11507. The sequence continues at coordinate 14,139 of NZ_JAHLPV010000017.1, forward strand.
CTTGGCAAACGGTGGTACAAGATATCAGCCTCATCTGGTCAAAAAAGTCAAGGAATACGACTCGTCCCGGATCATCAGTGAGAGTATGCCTAAGGTGATCGAATCGATTCAGATGAAACCGCAGAATTATAAGGCAGTTATGGAAGGAATGCGGTCGGTTACCGAGGATGGGACAGCAAGCAATGTGTTCCGGAATTTTGAAATTCAAGTGGGAGGGAAAACAGGAAGCGCTGAGGTGCCGAAGGGCTCAGCAAACGGAATTTTTACTTGCTTTGCCCCTTATGAAAACCCGCAGATCGCAATCTCTGTTATCGTAGAGCACGGTGCCCACGGGAACAGTATTGCGCCGGTTGCGAGAGATATCATTGAAAAGAATTTCACCGGCGATATGCTGGAGTATATTGAAAAGAACGATCCCCTGACTTTGTTAAATTAAAACGTTTCTTGGCATTCGCGCATTGAAAAAAAGATAGACTTTACAGGTTACCTGTGCTATAATAATTCCAATAGAGATAAAGGAGTATCTATATGGGCAAGATAATTGTTGTTTCTTCCGGCAAGGGAGGAGTTGGTAAGACAGTTGCCGTTTCTAACATTGCGGTTGCCCTTGCAAAAATGGAAAAACGTGTTCTGATGGCAGATTTGGATATCGGACTTCGGAATCTGGACTTGGCTGTTGGGATCAATGACGTTATTGTCTATGATATCATGGATGTATTGGACGAAAAGTGCTCTGTAGAAAAAGCGGTTTTTACCTTAAAAGGCTATGGTGGAGTCGATATTCTGCCAGCTGCCCAGACGATAGGGAAAGATTCTTTGGAGCCGCAGAAGTTTAAAAAAATGTTTCGCCGTCTCAGAGATCGATATGATTATATTATTATTGACAGCCCTGCTGGTATGGAAAAGGGTTTTCAAAGTGCTATTGCATCAGCGGATTGCGCTTTTGTGGTGGTCAATCCTGAGATGACTTCTGTGCGCGACAGTGATAGGATCATCAGCCTTTTGGAGGCAGCTGAGATGCGGGAGATCCGATTGATTATCAACCGTGTCAGGCCGCAGATGATGCGCCGCGGCGATACACTCAATGTTGATGAGATATTAAATCTTCTTCAGATTCCTCTGATTGGTATTGTGGAGGAAGATGAGGTTGTGTTAAAAAGCTTAAAGCGTAATATTCTTCCGGTTAACGAATCCTCCTCCAAAGCAGGAAAAGAATTCTATAACATTGCAAAGAGAATTCTTGGAGAAAATGTTCCGATTACTAAATTAAGCGGTTCTTCCCGCTTCTTCTTTCGTAAACGATCCCGATAAATAATAAATGAGGTGAAGTACATATGAATATCGCATTGATTGCGCATGATATGAAAAAAGAGTTAATGGTTCAGTTTTGCATTGCATATAAACCGATTTTAAAGAATCACACGCTTTATGCAACTGGCACTACCGGAGGACTTGTAGCGGAAGCTACCGGACTTCCCGTTCATCGGTTTTTATCCGGTCCGCAGGGGGGCGACCAGCAAATAGGAGCCAGAATTGCTTACAATGAGATTGACTTGGTTCTGTTTTTCCGGGATCCTCTGACTGCTCAGCCACACGAACCGGATGTAAATGCGTTGTTCCGTTTGTGCGATGTGCATAATATCCCCTTGGCAACCAATGTTGCCTCTGCTGAGGTTTTGATTAAGGGCTTGGAGCGCGGGGATTTGGATTGGAGAAATATCGTCAATCCAAAAGAAAACGAATAGGAAATTTGGCTGTTTGATGCATTTGCATGGAACAGCTTTTTTGTGTCAGTAAAAAAGATTTAGGTAAAGTAGGATAGTTATGAATTACACAGAAACATTAAATTATATATGGAGTATAAAAAAATTTACGGATAAAACTGATTTGAAAACAATGAAAGTGATGATGCAGGAGTTGGGGAATCCCCAGCAGACTTTGAAGGTTATTCATGTGGCGGGCACGAATGGAAAGGGTTCCGTCTGCAATTATATTGCGTCATCACTTGTTGCTGCCGGCTACCGAACCGGTTTATATCTTTCTCCCTTTTTGGAAATCTTCAACGAGAGGATGCGTGTAAACGGAAACTTGATTTCAGATGACGACATTGTCCGTCTTTCTGCCAAAGTGAAGCCGGCGGCGGAAAGAGCGGAAAGGGAATGCGGAAGGTTTCCGAAACAATTTGAGTTTGTAACAGCCATTGCATTTTTATATTTTGCCGAACAAAACTGTGATTATGTGGTGTTGGAAACCGGAATGGGCGGTCTTCTGGACGCCACAAATATCATTGAAAAACCAGTAATGTCCATCATTACTTCCGTCGGTTTGGACCACACGCATATTCTTGGAAATACATTGGAAGAGATTGCGGAAAAGAAAAGCGGTATCATCAAACCAGGCTGTCCGGTACTTTGTGATCCATTCATGGATGAAAGAGCACTTCAAGTGATAAAGGAACAGGCAAAACAAAAAGGTGCGCCGTTTCAGCCCATTGATCCGAAAGAGCTTCGTATCTGTTCAGCGGATTTAGAGGGAATATCTTTTACATTTTTACATGAGAAGTACCGCATTCATATGTTAGGGGAACATCAGATACGTAACTGTGGCTTGGCAATTGCAAGTCTTTTGCTGCTTGGAATACCTCTAAAAGCAAGGCAGGAGGGCGTTTCAACTGTTTGTTTTCCGGGTAGAATGGAAAAAATATTACCGAATGTTTTAGTCGACGGAGCGCATAATGAAATGGGGATAAGAGCTTTAATGTCTGCTCTTGCCTTCCACAATATACAAAAGCCGGTTTTTATGATTTCCATCGGAAAAGAAAAAAAATATGAACAGATGCTCTCTGTTCTTTTTGATAAAGCAGGAAAAAATGCGGAATTTTATTTTACTGCATACGATAAAATGGCAGCAGTTGATCCAGAAGAACTTTGCCGTTTTGCGGCGAATCAAGGAATGAAATCGGGGATAATCCCCACGGTTCGACAGGCTGCAGAGACTCTGATGAAGCCGGAAAACGCCGGTACGTTTTACGTGCTGTGCGGTTCTCTCTATTTTGTGGGCAATGTGAAAAATGAGATAAAAGCACGACAACTTCATAAAAAAACGGAAAACTAGAGCCTTTTCAACAAAGGGTTTTTCAAAGTTTTGACGAAATTATTCTCTTTGGGAATAAAGTGTTATAGAGTTAAGACCTCTTGGTCTTAATCAGGAAGACTTCACCAAAGAGAATTTTTTTGTCCTTTTTAAAAGGAAATGATAAGGAGGTAAGCTTTTATGCAAATCGTATTTGAAACAAATGGTACAACCCTCGTTGCAAAGCTATACGGAGAGTTGGATCATCATTCCGCATCGGGAATCCGGGAGAAGGTAGATCTGAAACTGACAAGCGGTATTTACCACTGTTTGATTTTTGATTTTGAAAATCTGACCTTTATGGACAGTTCCGGGATCGGTGTTATCATGGGAAGAGTAAAAAATATGGCAGTGGTAGGCGGAAAGGTATCCGTAGCCAATCCGAATCCTAATGTAGAAAAAATGCTTCATATGGGCGGACTTGACAAGTATATTTCAATATTGAAGAAAGAGGACAGCTTCAAAGGAGGTATGAGATAAGATGAATATTTTAAACGAAATGAAAGTTGAATTTTTGAGCAAATCCAGTAACGAATCCTTTGCGCGGATTACTGCGTCCGCATTTATCGCACAGCTGGATCCCAATATCGAAGAGATGAGCGATGTCAAGACCGCGGTATCTGAGGCAGTGACCAATGCAATCATTCATGGATACAAAAATGCGGTTGGCGTGGTTACAATGATGATAAGGATATTTGAAGACCGCTGCGTTGAAATTACGATTTTAGATAAAGGTGCAGGTATTGCAGATGTAGATGAAGCCAGAACGCCGCTTTTTACCACCTGTGACGGCGAGGAGCGTTCAGGGATGGGATTTACCGTAATGGAAACCTTTATGGATCAAGTGGAGGTTTTTTCTGCATTATCCGAAGGGACAAAGGTTGTCATGAGAAAAACATTTGCAAAGGGCAATTGATATGGTACATACAATAGAATGTGGCAGCCCGGACATGACAGAGCTTTTAAGAAAAGCAAAAGATGGGAACGAGGCGGCGTTAGAATGTTTTTTAGACTGCAACACTGGTTTGGTGTGCAGTATCGCCAAAAAATTTTATAACCGCGGTGTTGATGCGGAGGATATCCATCAATTAGGCATGATGGGACTTTTAAAGGCGGTTCGGAAATTTGATTTCAGTTATGAGGTGAAATTTTCCACCTATGCAGTTCCTATGATTATGGGAGAAATTAAGCGCTTTCTGCGCGATGACGGGACGATCAAAGTTTCAAGAAGTTTAAAAGAACTGGCAGTCAGGGCGAAGTACGCCATTGAAAAAATGGAAAAAGAGACAGGAAGGCATCCTACTGTCTATCAGCTTGCAGAGGAAATGGGAGTAGATGCGGAAGAACTTATCTGTGCACTGAATGCGGTGGAAAAGCCGGATTCCATAGACGCTTCTGTGGGAGACGATGAAAGCCTGCGTTTGATTGATAAAATTGAGGATAAAAGCCTTGGAACAGAGGAAGAATTAATCGATAAAATCACATTGAAAGAGATGATAAGAGAACTGGAAAAAAGGGAACGTCAGATTATTATACTTCGCTACTTTCAAGGAAAAACGCAGCAGGTTATTGCTTCTATGCTGGGGATATCACAGGTTCAGGTTTCACGAATAGAGAAAAAGGTACTGTTGAAAATGCGCGAAAAATTGAATGGAGGCCGTTGAAAAGAAAGATTGGTTTCACATTCGGTTCGACTCTCCAATGCTTAAGACGAGTTTCTTTCACTTTCTTTTTTTGTTGACATATGATGTTATTGAGAAATTAGCTTTATTTGCAGTTAGAAGATTATAATGAAAGCTGTCCGCCGTCTCTCCAGGCGGCTAATAAGCACTTTCTTTTTTAGCGGGAGATTACACTCCCGCTGAATCGTTGGATAACGGAGAAAGTTTTTACTGAATAATCAATATTTTCTGAAACAGAAAAGAGAATTTCTCCAACAATCATAACTGAGGTGTGAAATGTGAAAAATTTTTTCGACTATAATTCGAATAGAGTAGGCGGGGATGATAACTGGTGGGATGCCTATTTTGCCCAGGAATCATTTGAAGAGCAAGATTGTTCCTGGTCGGATCATAGATGCCGTCCTTGTCCATCACCATGTCCGTCACATTGCAATGATGGATGTTGCTGTAGAGGTTGGCGGGGTGCAACCGGTCCGACTGGTCCTACTGGCGCAACGGGAGCAACAGGATCTACCGGTCCTACTGGGGCAACAGGAGCAACAGGCGCTACTGGAGCAACAGGCGCAACTGGAACTTGCACTTGTCCTTGTGACAATGGAGAACGTATTACAAATGGTGGTATGGAAGCAGTCAGTAATAATCGTCCAAGCGGCTGGCAATTTGTCAACCAAAACGGTATTTCTTCCGAATCTGCTCAAGGACGTGTCCATTCTGGAAATTATTCGGTTAACATGAAAGATAATACAGAGTTATCACAGAGAATAGAAGGGGTTCCTGGCGGCTGTTTCTATCAGCTTTCTTTCTTTGCCAGAGGGGAAGGCGCACAGGTTGGCTTAACTGCGCGGGTTACTTTTGTGACCCCAACCCAGCAGATTACAGGCGGTACTTTGACAATCCGTCAACAAGATATGCCTAACAGCAATCGTGATTTCGGTTTTTATAAGATCAACACTTCTGCTGCCCCTGCAAATACAACCGCTGTTATTATAACTTTTGTTGTAGATGCCAGTGGTCAGCAATCTATGGATTTGGATGATGTATCTTTCACAAATCTATAGTGAAAGATATATTTATTGCCTGGTTAATCTATCCCATGCATCTATTGTGTGATTAGGCGCCTAATTTTAGTATGCCCACACTGGGAGATTGGACCGCTTGAAGATTAGCTTTTGAAATGCAAAAGTGTTTTCATCTTATGATAATAATAGAAATGACACAGCCTTTGCGCTGTGTCATTGTTTTTCCATAGAAAATCGCGGTGTTAAATACTGAGTTTTCAGAATTTCAGCGCAATTTTTCAACATAGAATGGGAGGAAGAGGGAGCAATGAAAGGAAAATTTTGTTTTATAACCTTGCTCATATGTTCTCCTGCTTCTGTAAAAGCAAGCGGACTATGATTCAGGACAAGAAAAAAATTTCAATATTTTTCTGAATTATATTGCATTCATTTAAAATATGTGTTAAAATAATATCCGTAATGAAGCATGGCCCATTGGTCAAGTGGTTAAGACGTCACCCTCTCACGGTGAAATCAGGGGTTCGACTCCCCTATGGGTCACCATCTTTTCATAAGAGCTGGAATACCCGCTCTTATTTTTATGTGCCCGTAGCCCAGCTGGATAGAGCGCAAGACTCCGACTCTTGAGGCCGCAGGTTCGAATCCTGTCGGGCACGCCATCAAAAAGCACTTCTTTGGAAGTGCTTTTTTCAATGAAATTCGCCTGTGGAGAGGGAAATGTGTTTTCGCCATATGAATAATAGCTAAGAAATGAAATATTTGCTGAACATCTTCATCTCCCATTGACTGATATGATATATATGACAAATTCCCTGTCGGTCATTATAAAATTTTTTGCTGTTACACAAAGTAAAATAAAATTCACCTTTTTATATTTGTTTCATAAAAAGGCTCGTATCTATATTGTTTTCTCCTTTATTTAACGTTTTTTTAACTCTTCATCATTGATCAAAAAATCAATAGACACATTAAAATATTTAGAAAGCTTATTTAACATGTCAAGACTCGGTTCACGTCTGCCATTTTCATAATATGATAGGGCCTCTCTTGATATATTTAAGTCCAATGCTACTTTTAATTGTTTCAAATTTTTTTCTTTTCGTATTATTTTTAAACCTTTCATAAAAACACCTCTTGACACAATTGTAACAATATGTTACTAAATATATTTTGTGAGTAGATAAGGGGGGGGATTGTAAAATTTTGCCAACAATGCGGAGCAGAAATTCATGATCAGGCAATTCTATGTACGAAATGTGGATGTGCTGTTTCGCCAGAGAAAGTAGGCAAAGAAAACGGTGGAAAAGATGGACTTGCAGTAGCAAGTAAGATTTTTTTAATCTTAGGTTGTATATTACAGGGGTGGCTACTTATCCCTCTTGCTTGGTGCCTGCCAATCACAATTTCAATTTGTGGAAAAATGAAGAGAGATGAGCCAACTGGATCAGGCTTAAAAGTGTGTGCCTTATTATTTGTTAATCTTATCGGTGGAATCTTACTGCTTTGCCGTTCAGACAATTGTAAAGGGTAAAACTCAATTATGGGTCGACAAGACTTGTTTTATTATGACAAAAGTAGAGTTTTTACACCTTTGACATTATATGTAATTATATGTATAATAATTATACAACCATATACAACAAAATATCTTATGGGAGGTAAGCAGACGAAAAAATGTGGTAAGTTTTTCTTGGAAGAGCTAATATGTTTTGCACATTACAAAGAGTTCATACGAATTTTAAAAAGACGCTGTTTTAAGGCAGCGTCTTTTTTTATAACATGGGAAGCGGCATGGAATCATACGCAGTTTCGTGTTTCAAGAACAGAGTGCCAAGTACGTCTGCGTTTTTCGAAAAGAAAGATTTTTTTATCGTCTGGAATTCTAAGAAACTAATTTTCATCTGTCAGAATCACTTTATTTTCATTGCCGATCCATTCAACATTTTTATCAAGCAAAGCTGCAATTTGTCGTACCTTTACATAGGTGGTATCATTATAAAGATAACCGGTTATTTGCTTTCCTTGATATTCTACTGTGACGACTTCATTGTCTACGGTATCCTGCTTTTGAATACCTAAATAGCCTAATATTCCATCAGCAATTGCATTGGCGAATTCCTGCTGCTGGTTCATCAATTTCCATTCATCTGTTTCATTTGTGATAAATCCCATTTCGACAAGAACAGCAGGCATGTTGGTATTGCGCAATACATATAGGTTTTGTTCCTTCACTCCTCTGTCATACATTCCAAGCTGTTCAACAATATTGCGGTTGATGGAATAGGCTAATTGTTCCGCTTTGCCGCCTTTTGAGATGATGAGAGTTTCGGTTCCCTTAGCAGCCTCAGTTGTGTAACTGTTACAGTGCAGGGAAACAAAGTAATCTGCACCCCACTGGTTGGCGGAATCGACTCTGGCTTTTAAGCTGGAATTAACACTGCTTCCAAGATTATCTTCCAAATTGTTACGAGACATTTTTACCTCAATATAATTGGTTCTTAGAATATCACGAAGGCGGTATGCTACTTGAAAGGTGATGTCCTGTTCACGCGCATTTTTTCCATTTGCCCCTGTATCCCAACCGGAATAGTTGTGTCCCGGGTCAATAAAAATTTTGATCATGTTTTTTAATCTCCTTTTTTGACTGCATGTCCCTCTTAAGATGCTGTTCTCTGTTCTTATTCTATGCAGTGAATGGAAAATGTTGAACAAAGTGTATGAAAAAAATGTTTTTGCAGAAACTAGCTGCGAGGTGATATAAGATGTTTGAAAAATCAAATTCATTTGCGCGGGAAGGACTCCATGCTTTGCTTTCCCAAAACAGCGAAGCACAGAAATATTTTAATTCCTTGCCTGATTATATCAGAGATATGATTGGAGAGAGGGCGGATAGTGTACAGTCGTTGGATGAATTGCATCGTTATGCAGAAAATCTTCTCGCAGGGGATAAATAGCACCAAAAGATAAAAAGTCTGCTATCCATATGGATGGCAGACTTTTTGATTATTATCATTTGCTATGGATTTGGTTTCTGTCTATAATTTGAATGCTATTCAATCGTGTAAAAATAAGGCTGTTGCCCAGAAGTGAAACGACAGCAATCAAAATGTATTATACATAACGAGCTCTTCCAGCGGTCTGAACTCCGAATGTCCAGCGAATGGCTTTGCATCGGAGGCAGGATATCCCATCACAAGCAGGGCGACGGGTTCTATTTTATCCGGAATATGAAACTCCGTTTTTATAGCTGCAGGATCAAAATGCATTACCCAAGTTGTACCCACACCAAGTGCTGTGGCTTCTAGCATCATATGTGTGGTGACGATACTTGCGTCAATTTCACCGCAGGTTTTGCCATCATATTTCCTCACCCAGCATTCCGCTTTATTATAACATATGAGTATTGCAGTGGGAGCGTTAAAATGGCACTTCGTACATTTGCGCAGTTTTGCAACCGCTTCCTCATTATTAATGACAAGAAGCCGCTGGGGCTGAAGATTACAGCCTGTAGGAGCCAAATGCCCTGCCTTTAAAATGAGATCAATGGTTTCCTGTGCCAGGGGCTGTGTGGTAAAACTGCGCACGGAGTACCGCTCCGCTGCCAACTTTAAAAAGTCAATGTTCATATTCATGTGATAACCCTCAATTCCATATTATTTTTATAACTCTGCTGAACATGTCCCTCACTTGTATAAATGTTTTATGATAACATTTGCCCCGCAAAAGTTTATAATTTAAGTACTAGCTACAGAAAAGAACACAATACAACGGTAATTATTTAGATTCTCTTCAGAGATGTTTTGCTGTTTAAACGACTTTAAATGATATCATATTTTCCGCTAATTATGACAGAAAGTTAAAAGCCTATCTATTTTTAGTATATTTCATTTTTTCTTCCAATTCAAGTTGTCTTTTTTGAAAATTTATATTATAATTTAAAATATAATAAAAATTATTAGATAAAAGGGGAGAACAAGATGGAGAAAAATGTGGAACTATTTAAGAAGGAAGAAATGGCGGAGAACAGTATAAGCCATTGTGAGAGCGAGCTGAGAAGGATCCTCTTAAAGCAGGCAAAAGATATTCAATCAATCAAGTGGTATCTCCGTTTTTTTGTTATATTGACAATTCTCGCTTTGACTGGTGTGTTGACCGTCGCTTTAGCTGTTACCTATAAGTTTATGCAATGATAATAAAGCTGCCATGAGGGTGGCTTTATTTTTATAAAATAGGAAATTGTGCGTAATTGCATTTTTCAGAATTGAAAACTTTTTTCAATAAGGGGCAAAGCACCGGAATGCAACGTTTCTATGGTAGATAGAAAAATGAAGTGGAACCCGCCGCCTAAGAGGTAGAAGACATTATATTATTTAAAATTATTTTATCCCAGATTCGTTTGTATTTTTGCAAGCAGAGGACATACTATTCGCTGCAAGAAGGCATAGAAAAAGCACCATGCATTAACATGATGCTTTTGGTGCGAGGAATGGGACTTGAACCCACATGGTGTTAACCACACGCCCCTCAAACGTGCGCGTCTGCCTATTCCGCCACCCTCGCGTAACAAATATATTATACAGATAAAACATGAAAATGTCAATAATTATTTCACAAAAAGCGAAGAAATTTTTAACCTTAGAATATGGAGAGTGCGTTTTGCAGAGAAATAAAAGCAATGTTTGGAAAGAAGAGAAAAGATAATTCTAAAAATAAAAATAAAATTGTCGTATTTTGCTAATTTGCTTTACAATTTTAATGAAAAGTTGTATAATATCTATAAAGAAATAAGTTGTTTCTTCTGACTGATACAAATTACTGCTAGGAGGTATTCATATGAAAAAATTAATTTCTTCAAGCGCAACGGTCGATGTCTATTTGGAAGATGGAATGGTATCCAAGGTATTTCATGAGGATTCACCAAAAACAATGGCTTTGTTTGAAGCACTGACACATGCTAGAATTGAGGAGACAGGTCTTCCTGTGCCCAAAATATATGAAGTAGGTATTTTTGATGGAAAATGGACCATCAAAATGGAATATGTTGAGGGAAGGACACTTGCACAGCTGATGCAGGAAAATCCGGATAAAATTGACGAATACATCGAAAAGATGCTGGATTTGCAATTGGAAGTGCATACGAAGAGATCTCCTTTGCTTAATAAACTAAAGGATCAGCTACATACCAAAATTCAGAATTTGGATGAAATTGATGATGTCAAGAAATATGATTTGCTGACGCGTTTAGACAGTATAAAAAAACACAACAAAGTGTGCCACGGAAATTTCAGTCCGGAAAATATATTGATTACAAATGACGGAAAAACTTATATTGTGGACTGGGTTGCTGCGACACAAGGAAATGCTAGTGCGGATGTTGGAAAAACGTATCTGCTTTTGGCATTGGATTATCCTCAGAGTGCAGAGAAATATCTCAATCTTTTCTGTCAAAAAACAAATACTTCTAAGAAATATGTACAGGAATGGCTTCCGATTGTGGCTGCTGCACAGCTTGCAGAGAAAAAAGCGGAAGAAAAGGACCTCTGTATGAGATGGCTTGATGTTGTAGATTATGAATAAGGTTTGCACCGCTGTGATATTCACAGTGGTGCTTTTTTATGATATAGGAAATGGGGCGGGAGTATACGAAATTTCATGCTTCAAAAATAGTATGTAAAGTTTTGTTGAATCTTTATAACAGGGGAGCCTTATTTAAAATTGAAAGAAAGGCTTAACAATGCGTTAAAAATGCTTAAGTATATACTTTATATCCAAGAAGTGTCCGTTTTATAGGACAGTATAGATGTTATAATAAAGAAAAAAGAAGCAAAGAAAGGACGTTTGAACATGGATGTAATGATAAAGTATGTAAACGGGCATGTTGAAGTCTATGATCGTCTGGGAAATTTTTTGTTTTCCGCGGATACCACAGATGAGGCTTATGAAGAGTTGAATGCTGCTTGATGACAGGCGCTGACTTTTGTGGTATAATAACCTCACAAACCTCTAGAACATTGAAAATGTTAAGAGGCTTGGAGAACGATTGAATCACAATACTGCGGCGACATTCCGCCGCCTTCGTTGTTGTGGTATAATAACCTCACGAAACAAAACGAAATCGGAGATTTCTGTGTCTCGGAGAACATTGAAATGCAATATTCCCGATGACATTCTGCCATCTTCATTGTTGCATGATAGATAATCTCACGAACCTCTAAGACATTGAAAATGCCAAGAGTTTCTTAAGAACGATTGAATTACGATACTGCGGCGATATTCCACCACCTTCGTTATTGTGATATAACCTTGTTGAGTTGTCCCTCGCCTCTTTTAGGTGGAGGGTACTGCATTATCGAATCAAGCGGCGGACATATATCCTCCGTTTCGCGAGGTTGAAACGCCTGCAAGGTATCTTTTGCAACATTTTGTTGCAAAAGTGATTCCATCTTGTTATAATCAAATTCGATTTGAAAGATGATTCAAAATTTCTATGTTATGCGAAGAACAAATTATTTATTTTGAAATGGGGAGAAGGGCTTTTGGATAAAATAAAAGAACAACTGCTGCAAATGTCGGAAGAAGAGTATCGCAAGTTCTCTTCCGCACTGATACCGAATGGGGAAAAAATGATTGGTGTGCGGCTTCCCAACCTTCGTAAGCTAGCTAAGTCCATTGCAAAGGCTGACTGGCGAAGTTATTTGATGTCTGCCGAAGATACTTATTTTGAAGAGATTATGCTTCAAGGCATGGTGATTGGATATGTAGAGACAAATATTGAAGAACGTTTTCAGCTCATTGAAAATTTTATTCCCAAAATCCATAATTGGTCTATTTGTGACAGTTTTTGTATAGGCTTAAAATGTGCAAAACAATATCCAAAAGAGGTATGGGACTTTATTCATCCATATTTTTCCTCTCAAAAAGAATTTGAGATTCGCTTTGCCATTGTAATGGCGTTGGATTTCTTTGTGGATGAACAGCATATTGATGAGATATTTTTCTTGCTTTCCAAGGTAAAACTGGAGAAATATTATGCGCAGATGGCAGCGGCATGGGCGCTTTCTGTATGTTTTGTTCGATTTCCTGACGAAACAATGTTTTTTTTGAGAAAGGGCATTTTGGATGAATTTACTTATCAAAAAGCATTGTCTAAAATCATAGAATCCCGGCAGGTAACCCCTGCAATCAGGCAACTGGTAAGACAGATGCGAAGGAAGGAATAAAAGAATGAGATTATTTTTTGCTATCTTGCCGGATGAGTCTGCAAGACAAGCATTCGTACGAACAATAGAGAGAATGAAACAGTGTTCGAAATACGGCAACTTTACAAAGATGGAGAATTTGCATTTGACATTGCTGTTTTTGGGGCAAGTATCCGATCCAAAGACAGCCATACAAGCGATGAAGCAGATAAAAAATCCGGCTTTTTCTCTCGAATTCAATAGACTTGGAAAATTTAAAAGGGACAAGGGAGATATCTGGTGGGCGGGAGTGAGAGAGAATCCGACGCTTCATGCACTTCATCAAAACCTTGATAGGTCATTGCGGGAAAAAGGATTTTTATTGGAAAAGCGTCCCTACAAACCGCATTTGACGCTAGGGCGTGAGGTTCTTTTTGGGATGGATGAATGGCGGTTTCCGGCATTTCCAGCGGTTTGCATGAGAGTTCCCGAAATACATTTGATGAAATCAGAGCGGATAGCAGGAAATTTAGTGTATACCAGTATAGCAGTTCAAAAACTTGAGCAATCGGAAGCCTACTGACAACTGGCGCAGCGTCTTGAAAGGATTTTGTGGAAAGATTTCTGATTGCTCCTGCCACAGATCTCTTTTCCCAAAAAAGTCCTAGAGCGTCATTCATCTTTATGAAATTGTTAGAAAATAAGTAACGGCAATGGAGAGAAATCCATTGCCGTTCAGACTGTCAAAAAACTCGGTCTACCGCAAGGAATAACTGAGAAAAGATAGAAATAAAAGAAATGTATGGAATGAATTCCATTATAACTGCAGGCATATATCCTCCGCTTCGCGAGGTTGAAACGCCTGCAAGCCAGCTTTTGCAACATTTTGTTGCAAAAGTGATTCCATCTTGTTATAAAAAAGTTTTTCCTTCCGAAAAACGCAGCCGCGCTTTGCACGCTGTTTTTTGAAACATGCAATTGCGCACGATTCCGCGCAATTTCCTATGTTATGAAAAATGCCGATGGCTCCATCGAGGAACCATTGGCATTACTTGCTTTTCGTCGAAATCAATCCTACCGTACCCTCGTATGCCTACGGATTGATTCTGACGAAATATCCCTTCATTTTTTGCAGCCTGAGATATTTTAAGAAAAATATTTTTTTGTTTATTCTATATTCATATTTCGCCGAATGCTTTCATCTGCTTTACAGACGGTTTCAAAGCTCTTATAAACTTCTTCAATGCTGGGATTGGCGGGAAGATTCTCTTCAATCATGCGGATCAGATAATCCAGCTGAGCTCCGGTAGGCTTTAGATGATAGGGTACATTGATAAATTCCGTTCTATTTTCGGGATAGCGGAAAATCTCAATCAAGTTTCCATTTTCCTTGTGAGTGGTACGATCTTTTTGATATGTAATTTTTATTCTTCCTTTCGGACCGATAAATTCTTTGGTATTATCCGTAGCGATTGTATGGCTCCATCCAGCCTCATAAAAACCGGTGGAACCGTCCGACAGTGTAACCGTCATCAGCCCATAGTTATATTTATCATCCGGTACACTTTCTTCCGTCCGTGCGCCGACTCCGGAAACATTTATAACCTCCGCTCCTGTGAACCAACGCATCACATCGACATAATGGACACCGCAGTCTATGATGGGAGAGGTTTCCCGTATGAGGGACAGATATTTATCAAATTGCGGTGTGTTATGATTTTGAACCATGCGCATAATGATTGGTTTTCCAATTTCTCCGTCCCGGATCAGCTTTGCAACCTTCTCGTAAGTATCGTTATGCCGCAGAATATGGCCGACAAGAATTTTTAAATGAGGATTTGCCTGAACCAGCCTCAGAAATTCTTTTCCTTCTTCCAGCGTGTTAGTGATTGGTTTTTCACAAATGACATGTTTCCTGTACCTGATACACGTCTTTAAAAGAGACATATGGGAAGAGGGATAGGTAGCGATGATAACAATGTCCACCTCGTCCTTACGGATAAGTTCCTCCGCATTGGTATAAATATGCTTTGCCTGATAGCGTTTTCCAACAAGACCAGCACGCTCTTCGTTTAAATCACAGACACCATAGATACAGATATTATCCCTTAAATAAATATCTTCCAAATGTGTCTGCCCCATATAGCCGCACCCTATAACGGCAATATTATACATTAAAATCCACCCTTTGCAATTTCTTTATAAGCTAATTGAATTGATTTTACCCCTTCTTCCAACGAGGCAATTACGATTTCGTTTCCGTTTAACAGACATTCATAGAAATATTTTAACTCTTTGTAATATCCAGCAAGGTCGGCAACTTCTGTGCCAAAGCAGTTGCCGCAGTCAATGCCGGAATCGATATTCGCGCTGAATTGCCGGCCATCCTTTTCATAGACAAAAACAGTGCCTCCTTGAAAATCAATGGCAGCTTGTGTAAAGTTAGCGCGGTATTCCATCGAAACCGGGAAGGAAGGCGGAAAATCCCATCCGCCTTCTATCTGTACGGTCAAACCGTCCGGATAGAGAAAAAGGCCAAATGCGTGGTCTATGGTTCCCGCCGCATAAAAGTTTTCCGGCTCACCAAAGAGGTAGCGCATAAAATCCAGATCATGAATTTGCAGATCCAATACGGAACCGCCGGATTTATTTCTGTCTTGATACCAATTTTCAAATCCCCACGAGGGACGCGGAGAAACCCGTTTTAAAACCAAGCTTTTCAGGGGACCGTATTTTCCACTGTCTATTGTTTCTTTTAGATATACATAGGAAGGCCACAGCCGGATGCATTGGCCAACCATAACACGGCATCCATTTTTTTTCTGCAATGCCAGCAGTTTGATTCCCTCTTCCGCTGAGAGGACAACCGGTTTTTCAATGAAAACGTCTTTTCCGGCTTCCATTGCCAGCTTCGCATAAGAAAAATGGAGGTAAGTAGGCAAGCATATATCGATGACATCAATTTCCGGATCTTCAATCATTTCTTCTGCTGTTCTATAAAGTTTTGCACCATGAACACGGGAAGCATGCAAGGCATTCTCCTGTTTCTGATCACAGACGCCAAAAACACAAATATCCATTTGAGCACAGAGAATTTTGTAAACCTCACTGTGTGTAGAACCCATAAAACCAAGACCGAGCAATCCGATTTTTTTCAATTCAGAAAACCTCCAGTTCTTATTCATTTTGTTTCAGTTTACAACAAAATGAAGGGATGTTCAACCCTTCCGCAGAAAATGACAAAAAGAAAGATAAAATAGATAAATAAGTATGCTGGAATCGTTCAATCGTTTGAGAACCGAAATTATAACTATGGGCATGATGTCCCCCCGCCTCTTAAGGCGGCGGGTTCCATATCCGCGATCAGCGGGAGTGCAATATCCCGCTGATCGCGGCACTGCTAAGCAGTGTCCTTGTTCTCGTTGAATGACGGGGCAAGCCCTTATTGAATTTGGATTTTTTATTCGAATTTGTACAAAAAAATATTTTTGGACTATTCCATAAATATTCATTGATTTTGTTGCATTTTAACAATTTATCATTTAAAATACTTATAAAATCATTAAATTTCACAAAAAGGAAAAAGAATCAAAATGATGAAACGGATAAAAAGAAAGGATGGAAAACAAAATGTACAAAAAACATAGCAAACGGCTGATTTCCTGCACATTGGCGCTGACGCTGATGCTCAGTTGCTTTGTATTTTCTCTGCCGATTCAGGCGGAGGAGCTGACGAATTTGGCGCTGAATAAGACAGTGACGGCGGGTCAGGAGGCAGTCGCTAGCAGCAAAACCATGAGTAAGGAAAAGGCGGTGGATGGAACATGGAAAGTCACCAGTTATGCAGAAACCTGGGGGGTTGCAGATACAACCGACGCCTGGATTCAGATTGATCTCGGAGAAACAGCCGATTTTACGCAGATGGTTGTTTATGAATTTAAAAATCAAAACTTGGGCGGATACACCCTGGAGGTTTCCCAGGATGCGTTGGAATGGACTCAGGTGAGTGCGGGGACAGGAAAGCTGGCAGCCGAAACACTAGCAGCGAGCAGTACTATTAAAATTTATAAAGGCACTATCAGTCTTGAGAAGGCAGTCTCCGCAAGATATGTAAAATTAACCGCAACGAGTGTTACAAAATGGGTTCAAATCAGCGAGATCGAGATATATAATGCACCGATTTCCGATTCCGATATTCAGCCGGAAGGGAATCTTGCAGCAGGGAAAACCGCAACGGCAAATCAGTCCTACAGTTCAGGAACTAAAAGCACGGATCCGGCAAAGGCAACGGATGGTACAATAAAAGTCACTACATGGGCGGATACCTGGGGAGCTGTTGCGGCCGGCGATTATATCACGATCGATTTGGGGGCGTCCTACACCTTCCGACAGATGGTTGTTTATGAGTATTCGGCACAGAGGGCACAAGGGTATACTCTGCAAATTTCCGATGACAATGCGCAGTGGGAAACGGTCAGTGATTCAAACGAGTTGCTGTCACCGATAGAGACAGCAATTTCTACGAACGCACCTTTTTATGCCGGCGACATTCGGCTTTCTGAGGCGAAGAAAGCGCGCTATCTAAAACTGACCATTAAAAACAAAACAACGACCGGCGCATCTTACATCAGTGAAATTCAGGTGTATAATGATCCGATTACGATTGAGGAGGCAACGCCGACCGGGAATCTTGCCGCCGGCAAATCGGTGACAGCGAGTGCAACCTATACCAGTGGAACGAATACGGCAAATCCACAATATGTGACAGATGGAAATAAGACGCCTACTACTTGGAGACAGTGCTGGGTGGCATTTGATAACGGGCATTATATTACCATTGATTTGGAAAAATCTCTTGCTTTTAATCAGATGGTTGTTTACGGATACAACGATCAAAACGCAGCAGGATATCGGGTGGAGGTCTCTGACGATAATGCAGCATGGAAAACGGTCAGTGAATCGGCGGTTGGTCTGCTGACGCCGAAAAAGGAAACGACGCTTGACAACGATCCGCATTTCTATTATTCCGGCATGATTGACTTTGACGAGCAGACAGCACGATATGTGCGGCTGACCGTTATCAATAAGCTTAGTACTGGAGTTGCCAGAATCAGTGAAATTGAGATATGCAATTCAGACGGAACCTATATTCCTGCGCTTTCAGAACCACAGACGATAGAGCCGCTGAAATCCGGTTTTACGAGCTTGGATATTTACCTCTGCCTGGGACAATCCAATATGGGAGGAAGAGACGAAATACCTGCAGCTGATTTAGTTGTTCAGGAGGATGCGTTTCTTTTGAACCGTTCGGGAGAATGGGAGAAAGCGCAGGCATATTACGGTACCGATGGGAAAACAATAACAGGATATAACCGGTATACCACCACGCGGTCGACGAACACCTCCGAGAAGATGAATCCGGCGCTTTCCTTCTCCAGAGCAGTTGCCAAATATGCGCCGGAAGATACTGCCGTTGGCATCATTTGTAATGCACATGGCGGGACAACGATTGAGCAGTGGTCAAAAGGTTACGTGGCCACCGAGACACGGCCGGATTATGGACTGTACGCAAAGGCAGTGGAACGCACACAGGCGGCGATTGCTGCGGGCGGAACCCTGAAAGGAATTTTATGGCTGCAGGGTGAATCCTGTGCAGCAAAAGAGGGCTATCTGACGAAGTTAAAAGCTGTAGCGGATAACCTTCGGACAGATTTAGGAGTCACTGCCGACCAAGTTCCCTTCATCGTCAGTCAGGTAATACCGGGCAGAGATGTGCAGAATGCGGTTTTTGCTTCGGTTGCCGGCACAATCGACAATTCGGATTATATCAGCAGTGAAGGCACCACCTCTATTGGGGATAATCTTCATTTTGACGCGCAATCGGCAAGACTTCTTGGTCTTCGTTATGCCGAAAAGATTTTGGCCAAGAATTATAGTGTGACGAAGACGGAAGGGGAACTGATGGAGGCAATATACACGGGTACACAGGTAAACGGAACGCCTCCGAGCCTTTCGGTTGTCGAGAACCCCTTCGGGTCGGTCGCTTTGGGAAGCTGCGTCACCTTTGGCGCGGTGCAGGACGTCGATCTGACGGATGATGTTGTCATTGTGGGCTACGGTATCATCTATCACGAGGATCTCGCATTTTTGACCGATACACCCGGCGAGTGCCCCAAGCTGGCCGCGAAAAAACCGGCAAACGGGAAAGGGCAATTCGGGATTGAGCTGACAGGAAGTCTCCCGCAGGGCAAGTTCTACACAAAGACTTATGTGGAATACAAAACCGTGGACGGAGTAATATATACCAGCTACAGTGTAGATACCGTAGCACACGAATAAAAATATGTTTTTTGTTTTTCAATGAATGAAAGGCATCGGAAACAGCGGCGGTTTTTTGAACCGCCGCTGTTTTCCTTAAGCATTAGAGAGTCGAACACAATATGGTTTACACAGGCAAATTTTCCGCAATCCTGCGTCAAAATGCTCGTCAATCCGTCAGGATTATCTGCGCTTTTTCCTTGTCTTACGAAAAAATTTGCTCTGTGGAAACTCCGCGACCCTGCACATAGGAAAATTTTCGTTTTTTTGGTGCGTAAGGGTGCAGCAAGGCTGACGCCTTGCAAGACCGACAATCCGAAAAGGCGGAAATTTAACATATGCAGGGCATATGGGGTTCGACTTTCTAATGCTTATACAAAAAATCATCATGGAATCATTAAAAATTCCATGACGATTTTGTTTTGCGGAGAATTGTATTTTTGATAACAGAGATATATAGAAACCCTGCTATCATTCGTTCCTTAAAGCAGTTTTCCGATTTCGGTCAGAATAGACGCATCCTTTTCGCCGTCAATTAGAGTATCATTGGAAATGACAATCAACTGGTTAGAATCATCAAAATAGACGGTTCTTCCCATAACGTTTTCCACGAATGCCCGCAGCGGCAGCATGGTTCTGTCCTGAATGGTCTGCGCCGGGACATCAATGGCGATTTCTTCGTCCATCACTTTGATTTTTTGTTCGCCTAACGTGATAGAGACAATTTTTTCTCCGATTGTCAAAGTGACGGTCTGCGTTTCCTCATTCCAATCTACCAGAGCTCCGTAATTCTCTGCCAGGAACCGGACGGGAACCAGAGTTCTTCCGTCAATTTCCAGTGCTTTGACCTCTTCGTTGGCAGGATCGATTTGTTTTTCCACACCAAAATACAGAGCCTTGGAACTTCCTAATTTCAGCATCAATGCGTTATTGCGTATGACGTCTATCCGATCCGGAGACAAACCCCCTAGTGTGATGCGGCTGACGGAAGCTGTGCCATTGGAGAGGATATAAAGATTGTTGTCCATCCCCAGAGAGATGGCATTGGAACGGTTGCCGTCCAGCACTTTAAAATCCATAGTATCAATGTCCACTGCAGACACTTTTCCGCCGATATTGGTGAACAGTAATCCGTTGGGCGCCCATTCAAAGAAGAATCCCTGCCATCTGGTATCTGCGACGGTCATATCCGGCTGGGAACCGATAACCACTTCATTTTTCACGCTTAAATCGACAGGATCCAGCTCAACTAGCACGTTGTTTGTACCGACAAACAGTCTGCCGTCGGGGGAGAAGGATATGTTACCCGCAAACAGCTGATTGGAGAGATCTTTTTTGAGTTTTAAGGTTTTTTCAACTTCCACCTTTCCTGTTTGCGGATCAAAAATAAACACTCTGGCGGTACCCTCCTGAGGAGTAATTCCCAAGCCGCCGAAAATAGTGGTAGAACCATAAAGTTTACCATCTTTGTAGGTAAGACCGACAATCGAGTGATCTTTCACGATATTCTCAAAGATTTTCGTTTCTTTTGTTGCCTTGTCATAAGCAGCGATGCATCCGCCGAAATAGCCGTAATAGGGAACCGAGCCGTAATAGATTTTATCTCCGCCGTCAACACTGGCAAAGATTCTGTCCTGTTTTACCTTTGCCGCTTTCAGGGTGGAAACCAAGGCAGGATTTACACCTTTTTCAGCCGGTTTGGCTGGATCAAATTCATAGATTCCGCCGCCGGAACCATAGGAACCAAGATAGTATTTGCCGTCTGTCCGCAAAATGCTTTCCATCTGAGCGGCAGGCGCTTTTCTTGTGGTATTGTCAAACATATTGTAGACATAAATTGCGGATCCCTGCATAGCAGAACAGACGATGTCGCCGTTATAGCCTGCCTGAATCGTTCTCATTCCGGCTGCCTGTACAGGAAAACCGTCGGAAAAATATTCGCAGCTTCCTTTTTCAAAATTGACCACTACAACACCTTCCGACTGGGAGTTGGCGATCAGAGATTTGCCGGGATATTTTTCCTGATCCTTCAGCGTAACGATTTTGGGGGTGAGCATGGTGGTGCTTCCGCTCAGCTCAATGTTATCATAGGTTTTTGTTTCTTTTGTCAGAATATTTCTGGAACAGATATTTTTCTGAGACGCATAGTAGAAAACATCGCCGTCCAACTCCGAAAGATGGGTGTGATTTGCCCCGGTGAAGGAGTCGATCCAGGTTTCGGTTTCCATGTCCATCACACACTGAACATAGGTTCCGGCACTTGGATACATCAGTTTGGCAGCCATGTATTTCCCGCCCAGATGCGAGATGGTATAGACGGTTGTGCACTCTGTCCCGGGATATCCATTGTATTCAGGAAGAGGGATGTCCTTGGTTTCCTTGGTGTTCACATCATAGCGGACAATCTGCGCCTGATCCGGTGTTCCCATAGAACCCATAAAAATTTTATCTCCGTAAGACGCAACGGCGCGGACATACTGCCCTCTAACCATATTGTCACCCAGGTTCACCAGCGCGTTTTTTTCTAAGTTAAACTGAACCAGCGAGGCCTTGGGATAGGTGCCGAAATAGTAATTTCCTTCCTGGTCAAACGTACCGCGGTTCATTACGGAACCCTCACTAAATGGTGAGGGATAAGAAGTAACTTTTTTTGTTGCAGGATCATAAATGAAGAAAAATTGATGCGCAGCAATGTACACTCTGCCGTCAGGTCCAACATCTGCCGCATAGGCTGCTTTTCCAACCGTATCTGGCCCCTGAAGCGGTTTGATATCTTCTACTGTAGCCGTATCTACATTGTAGGCAATCACCTGTGCCGGATTTCCTTGGCAGACACCGTAAAAAATTTGTTCTCCCTTTTCATTGACTCCAAAGCTGCCTCCCAGTGTTTGGGTATAGCCGCAGGGCGATGCCAGCTGCTCCGGTGAGCTGAAGGTTAAGTCTTTTAGTTTCTGTGAACCTGCCGCGTGGCCTGTCGTGAGAGTACCCAACAGCAAGCCGGCTGACAAAAGGCAGGAGAGCCATTTGTGTTTTCTTCCCATCATAATTCCTCCTTATTCTTAGTATGCCGTCCGTAGGAATAAAGCATATTGTTTTACTGGGCGGCAGTCCTATACCTGTTTTACAGCTTAAGTATATTGAATTTCAGAAAAAAAGTACATGACCTATCTTGCTATTTTTTTAACATATATTGCTTAGTTATATTCTTCATATATTGACAATATGAAATGTTTATTATAGTATAATAAGTGATCAATAAAGAAATAATAAGGATTTTATTGCTTGCAAGAATGGTTGGATTATAATAGCAACAATTGTTAGAAAAAGGAGGGGGGAAATGGACATTAATCAGATATCGCCCTATGTACGTATTGCTCTTAGCTGTCTAAAAACAGAACCCTGGAAAGTGGAAGAGAGGGTTATTTTTGACTATGAACTTTTGTATGTTCGTTCCGGTATCGTAAAAGTCACGATAGAAGGGAAAGAATACAGGGGAGAAAAGGGAGACATTTTTCTTTTCAAGCCAAAGCAGAGACATTCGATTGAGATGATACCCGGACATTATTTTGAACAAGCGCATATTCATTTTGATCTGCGCTATGATGACAACAGCAGAAATATTCCGCTCTCCTTTGAAACGCTTGATTCAATCCCGCAGGAGAAAAGAAAATTGTTCCGTGAAGATTTGACTACAGCGGAAAATCTCAATATTCCAAGCTATTTTCGAATCAATAACTACAAATATTTTGAAGACTTGGTATTTTCCATTATCAAGGAACAAAAGGAAAGAATGCCTTATTTTGAACTGACTGTGAAAGGCCAGTTTACGAGACTGCTTGCTTTTCTAATGAAGGAAATTTATTACAGCAACCAGGCCATCTTTCAGGAAAAAGATAGGGAAGTGCGGCGTATTCAGGAATATATTATGCGCAATGTCAACAAGGAAATCACTTTGGACGAGCTTTCCGAGTATTTCAATATCAGCAAATATTATATGGTACGTCTTTTTAAACAATATATTGGTATGACGCCTATCCGGTATCATCAATCCCTGCGGCTGGAGATGGTCAAGGACAGAATTATGGAGACCAGTCAAAGTCTGACTTCTATTGCGGAAGAATTTGGATTTTCCAGCATTAATTCCATGAGCCGTGCCTTTAAAAAGATAGAAAAGGTTGCTCCGTCTCATTACCGCTATACAAAATAAAAACATTTTAGCAATCCCGGCGAATGAAATGATTTCGGATTGTCACACAATGCGGGATTGCGGAAAATTAACTTGTGTAAATCAAATTGGGTTCATGAAATATTTATTTGCTACTTATAATCTCGTGGATATGTCCGGGTGAAAGGTTGGATACATGTCTGCGGGATTATAACTAAAAGCAAGATGTCACCCGCCTCGTGAGAAGGCGGGCTCCACTTACTTTTTTCAGCGGGAGATTCAATCTCCTGCTGAAACGTTGAATGACGGGCTTTCAGCCCTTATTGAACGCTTTTATGGTGACTTTTGTAATGCAAAAGCATTCGTCTGGTTATAGTAATAGAATGAAATGCAGGAAAAAAGAAAATTTTTTCTTGAAAAAGATAGGAAATTCTTGTATGATAAAGAAAGGGCAAGAAGATTATCCAAACCTCTCTTAAAAAGTTATGTTCGGATAATGTTTTTGAGCAAATAAACAGATAAAGGACTTGAAGCAATGCTTGAAAAACTGGAGAGTCATTTAGGTTATGTGTTTCACGACAAAAAATTATTAAAAAATGCATTGACACACCGCTCTTTGAGTAATATTTCCAAAGGAATTTATTCCAATGAAAGGCTGGAATTTTTGGGAGATGCAGTTCTGGGGCTTTCGGTTGCATCTTATCTATATGCAAATTGTCCTCATTTGCCAGAGGGAGAGCTTACCAAAATACGGGCTTTGGTCGTGTGCGAAGACACTTTGTTTTTGTGCGCAAAGGATATCGGGCTGGGCTCGTTTCTCCTGCTGGGAAAGGGGGAGGAGATGACGCATGGAAGACAGCGGCCTTCGATTCTTTCAGACGCTCTGGAGGCGGTTTTTGCTGCGGTTTACTTGGATGGCGGCTTAGAAAATGCGCAGAAAATCATTTTGAAAATGTTGGTTCCTCATATTAAAAAAGCGATCAAGGAGCGGGATAAAAAAGATCATAAAACCGTATTGCAGGAAATGATTCAGAGCAAATTTGACAGACCGCCAATCTATGTTCTGGTGAATGAAAAGGGGCCGGATCATGAAAAGGTGTTTACAGTGGAAGTCTGCAATCATGATAAAGTATTGGGCATTGGAGAAGGAAAAAGCAAAAAGGAAGCGGAAAAGAAAGCTGCCCAAAAAGCGATTGAACTTCTTCAGAAATAGGAATAATCTAGGCGGATTGATGAAAAATGGAATAAAAATCGTAGGATTGCCATATAATGATAAAGTATACTGATCGTTATATGGCATTTTTGTACAAAAAAATCCGGGAAATTTGACAAAACGGAAGAAATAGTATATAATGCACAGCGACAGTAAAACCAGAGATTGCGAATAAGGAGGTTTTGGATGAATAATTTTAAGAATTATTTAAAATCCTGTTTTACTGTAAAATCCGCATTGATTTGTACTTCATGCCTTGTGGCTGCCATTTTGACTATGAGTTTGGTGCTTACGGCAATCGCAAAAGACGTGCAAATAAATGACGACGGTGCGGTTTTAAATACTAAGATTTATTCAAGAACAGTCCAGGGAGCATTGAAAGAAGCAGGGATAGCCTTGAGGACGGGGGATGAGATGTCCTGTAGTCCCGAGGACTTGGTAAAAGAAAATCCTGTTATTTCAATCCAGCGTGCAGCGGCGGTGAACCTTTCCTATCACGGGAAGGAAGAGGTTGTCTATACGACAAAGGACACTGTGAAAGAATTCATTGAAGAAAAGCAAATCCCGATTGGGGATGAAAACCTTCTGATTGGATCCTTGGAAGAGCCGATTACGGAGAATATGACCGTGACCGTGATTCCAAAGATATACAAGGAGGTTGTCGAGACAGAAGACATCGAGTTTGGTATCATAAAAAAAGCCAGTTATAATTTAGAACAAGGTGCTACCAGAGTGGTATCGGAAGGCGAAACTGGCGTCAAGGAAAATGTATACAAAGTATTGGAACATGACGGACAGATACTGGAAAAAGTAAAAGTCGCTGAAAATGTAGTAAAAGAACCGGTCAGCAAAATTGTAGAATATGGAACAATAGCAGTCATGAAAACATCAAGGGGTGACACTTTCCGTTATAAGAAAGTCATCGATGTGAGGGCAACCGCATACGATAACAGCTTTGCAAGTAACGGCAAGAATCCTGGAGACCCCTATTACGGAATCACTGCTTCAGGCATGAAGGCCCGCAGGGGCGTCATAGCAGTCGATCCTAGAGTCATACCTTTGGGCACAAGATTATATGTTGCGGCAGCCGACGGCTCCTGGACATATGGTTACTGTATTGCCGGCGATACCGGCGGTGCTATCAAAGGAAACAAAATCGACTTATTTTTTGACACAGCAGCAGAAGTAAGAAAATTTGGTGTAAGGAACGCTAGAGTTTATATTCTTGAATAAATTAGTAAACAGGTACGCCCTCCATTTATGATAAATGGAGGGCGTTTTTCTGCAAAAGACAGCGTGCGAAGCGCGATTACCTTTTCAGTTTAACGGTATTTTTCAGAGAGGTTATCCGAAGTTAATTACCTTCCGCTTCCGGCATACATTTAAAACAAGACCGATTGCAATGAAATTGGTGACAATAGAAGAACCTCCATAGCTCAGAAACGGGAGGGTGATACCTGTCACCGGAGTCAGTCCGATCGTCATACCAATATTTTCGAAGGACTGGGCCAGCAACATTACGCCGACGCCGACAGCCATAAAGCCCCCCAATGAATTTTTCGCATTCTGTCCGATATAAAAGCACCGCGCTATGATAAAAATAATAAGCCCGATGATCACGAGACAGCCGATAAAGCCTAACTCCTCACCGGCAACGGCAAAAATAAAGTCGGTGTGCCTTGCGGGAAGAAAACCCAATTGGGTTTGAATTCCCGAATACAAGCCCTCGCCGGTAATTTGACCGGAACCGATTGCGATTTTGGATTGAATGACCTGATAGCCGGCTTTTTGCGGATCCAACTCCGGATTTAAGAACACAAGGATACGGTTTTTTTGGTAATCCTCTAAAATAAACATCCAGATAAGGGGAGCACTGGCGATAAAAGCCGCGATTGCAGTGATAATATATTTATAACTTAATTTTGCCACAAAAAGCATTCCCGCATAAATGACCGCAAAAACCATAGCGGTTCCCATGTCCGGCTGCAGAAGGATAAGTCCCAAAAGGGTTCCTGCATGCAACAGTGTCCAAAGAAGTTTCTGCGGATGGTTTAATTCCTCTTTGAAATGTGCAAGCTGTGAGGCAAGACATATAATGAATCCAATCTTTACCAGCTCAGAAGGCTGAATGCCGATGGGACCAAATCGAATCCAGCTTTTTCCGCCCCATTCCTCTGCGCCGGTTCCCAGAATCAGCACGGTTACCAATAGAAGAATATTGATTCCGAATATATAGTAAGATTTCGTTGCAAGGTACTCATAATCCCAAAATGCAACCACAAGGCAAGCAGCAATACCCAAAATCAATGCAGCGATCTGAATGATTACATTTCTGGAACCTCCGGACATGGATTTGGTAGCGCTGGAGATTAAAATAATTCCAATAATTGTTAAAACTACTGTTGCAATAAAAAGGGGAAAATCAAAATTTTTAAACTGTTCTTTTATTTTATCAATCATAGTACTCCATCCCAAATTTATGAAAACGTTTTATTGATTTATTCGTTTTCTATTATAACATTATTTACACCTTTGGCAATATCTATTTGGAAAAGTTTTTGTTTTTTTGAATCATAGGAAAGACTTTCCACAATAAATATAAACGATTTGTTAAAAGTCAAGAAAAAAGGTTTTTTCTGAAAACAAAATGTGGTATGCTTAATAAATGTGCAAAAGGGAGATTGGAGTGCTATACAAGGAAGGAGCTTGACTTATGAAAAAAGCATTTTTGCCGGTTTTGATTTCTGTGATGATGTTTTTCGGCAATATGGTTTCGGCTTTCGCCTCAGAAGGGGAAACTACCAGAGTTTCACTGGATGAAGCGATAACCCACGCTCTTGCAAACAGTCCATCCGTTTCGATAGCGGAGAGAAAAATAGAGCGGGATGAGGTGGCGTTGGAGGAAGCGGAATATAATATGCGTCAGGAAATCAAAAATCAAAAGAAACCCTATTATTACAGTACAATACAGAACGTGCCGATAAGAAAGGGGTATTACACGGAGACTGCGAAAAGAAATCTGGAGATGTCCAAAATCAATCTGGAACAGACCAGAAAAAAGATAGAGTATGACGTTACCAGCGCTTACTATACTTTGAAAAATGCGCAGCAGTCTCATCAAATTGCCAAAGATGCTTATCAGCTTGCATCTGAAAATTACAGGAAGGCACAAGTGCGGCTGGAAGTAGGCATGGCGACGCAGACAGATGTGCTGACCGCAAAAAATTATATGGACAGTTCCCAATACAGCGTGGACAAGGCGGAACGTGCCGCTAATCTTGCTTTTTTACAGTTCTGCAATGCAACTTATTATGATGCGGAGGGTTCCTATCAGCTGACGGATAAACTGGATGAGTCCGGGTTCACGACACCGGATTTGGAGGAGGGAATCAAGGCAGGTCTGGAAAACAGAACAGAGATCACAACGGTCAAAAATAAAAGGGATTTGGATGCGCTTTACTTGGAATGTGTAAGCGCCCTGTATCTACCCAATACGTTTATGTATCGGAAAGCGGATTTGCAGGCGAAAGAGAGCGCCCTTTCCGTCACAGATACAGAGAACAGTATCCGGCTGGGAATTACAAAGGATTACTATGACTTGCTGTCATCCTATGATAATATTGCAGTTCAGAAAGGACAGCAGGAGCTGACAGAAAAACAATACAGTGATATTTTGGCAAAGGAAGAAGTCGGAATGGCCACTTCCGCTGAAGTGACTGACAGTCTGAACAAGAGCGCACAGGCGGAGCTGAGTTATACCCAGGCAATTCTCACGTTCCGTATGGCGGAATTAAAGTATAACAGTGATATAGGCTATGGATTAAATAGTGCTAGTCTGATGGGAGTTTATTGAGATGAAGAGTAAGAAAACAGTGAGTATATGCCTTGCGCTGATAGTTTGTGCTGGAATCGCGGGATGCGGAGCAAAGGAAACAGCCACTCAGCCGGATAACCGTACACCGGTGGAAGTGACTTCAATGACCAAACAGAACATGGTGGAATATTATACAGCAAGCGGTGTTGCGGCGCCCATTCAGGAGATTGATATTCTGCCTAAAACGCCTTCCAAGATATTGAATACATATGCGGAAGTAGGAGATACCGTGAACGCGGGAGCTGTTTTGTGTGCATTGGATGCGTCGGATATTTCCAGCCAGCTGAATCAGGTGGATGCGCAAATTAACCAATCCAGAGCCGGAGTTACCGTTTCCCAAGTGAATAAGGAGAAAGCCGGCGCGACGGGAAAAGAACAGGCGTTAAGCCAGGCACAGTCTGCTGTAGACCAGGCACAGAACGGTGTAGACCAGGCGCAGACCGCTTTGAAGAATGCGGGAACATCCGTGGCGCAGGCGCAGGCGGCAGTGGATAATGCCAGACAGACAATGGAAAGTGCGCAAAAGGATTATGAAAATAATAAGACTTTGTTGGAGTCCGGTGTGATTTCCCAAAGTGTACTGGACGGTGTCAAATCAAAATATGACAGCGCTGTTTTTGCCTATGACAATGCGGTAAGAAGTCTGGGAAATGCGCAAACAGCTCTTGAAGCGGCACGGAAGACAGAATCCAACGCAAAAAAATCCTATGATACAGCAGTGAATAATTACCATTTGACAGAGAAAGCGCAGCAGGATAATATCGCTGCCGCCAATGCGCAGTATGATCAGGCTGTTGCAGGAGTCGGGGCTTTGCAGGCCCAGAGGGACAATCTTCAGACAAAACTGGGAGAAATGCAGATTACCTCTCCGATCCAGGGAATTGTTGTGACAAGAAATGCCAAGACAGGAGAGTTTGCATCTCAGCAAGCGCCTCTGTATACCGTCGTGGATTTGTCAAAGGTTTTGATCAACGTGACCGTTGGGGAGCAGATGATCAACAAATTGGCTCCGGGACAAAACATAAAGGTTCAATTTCGCTCATTGGAAGACCGTCTGTTTGAGGGAACGGTTGACACCATTTCCTATCAGATTGATTTCAAAAAGGCAGGCTACTGCGTCAATGTATTGGTGGATAACCCTGAAAATCTGATCAAATCTGGAATGTTTGCAGAAGTAAAAATAGCGGTTAGCGAAAAGCCCGATGTGTTTGCTATAGACAGTAAATTGTTGTTTAATGACAACGAAAAGTATTATGTCTATACGGTTGACACAGAAAATAAAGCAGTGAAAAAAGAAGTTCAAATTGGTATCAAAAATGATGAATTTGCCGAAGTGATCGGCGGCTTAGAAACATCCGACCGCATTGTTTCGAAAGGACAGGCAAATTTGATCCCCGGCATGGAAGTGAAAATTGTAGGCGGTGAAACGCCGGCGCCGGATAGTATGCCGGTCAATGGGGATGGAACATCAGAAAGCGAAGGGGTATCACTATGAATTTCTTTCGCGTTCTGGTCAGAAAACCGGTTACGGTTTTAATGATAATTATTATTGTACTGCTGTTCGGTACGGTCTCCATCCTTAATATTAATCAGGAATTTCTTCCGGATATCTCAATGCCGTATTTGATGATCTCCACATCCTATCCGGGCGCGAGCCCGGAGCAGGTGGAAAGTATTGTTACCAAGCCTCTGGAAGATATGGTCAGTACGGTTCCCAACTTCAAGAAGGTCACCTCCACCTCATCGAATGGAATTTCAATGATTCAAGTGGAATTTGCGGGGGGAACCAACATGGATTCCACCATCCTAAAGGCGAGGGAAAAGATAGATATGGTGACAAAAACCTTTCCCGACGCGGTGCAGGATCCTTCCATGATAGAAATGTCTGTGGACGCCATTCCCGTTATGCAGCTGGTTCTTTCCGGCGGGCAGAATGAGGAGGAACTGGGGCGTATTGCGGAGAATGTCTATCAGAAGCAGCTGGAACGGATTGGCGGGGTTGCCCGGCTTGATATGATGGGAAATGAGAAATACGAGATCAGTGTTGAACTGATCAAGGAGCGGACAGAGGGATTAGGAATTTCCGTTTCACAGATCGCCTCCGTTTTGCGCACGGAGGATGTTTCACAGCCTGCGGGGGATGTGCTGGAAGGGATGAATGAGCTTTCGGTCACAACAACCTCTGAGCTTGGTAGTATTGAGGATATCAAAAATACAGTCATACAGACGGCAAATGGTCCGGTCAAGCTGTCGGATATCGCGGTGGTTTCCAATAAGCCGAAGGCAAGTGATTTCCGTGTGACAATCGGGGATACCAATGCGGTTTACATTAATCTGTATAAACAGCCGGATTCCAGTATTACAGATCTTTCGGCAGAAGTGCGCGGGAAACTGGCGGAGATCAAATCACAATATGCCGGGGTGGACTATGTTGTTGTATTTGATCAGGCGGAATATATCCAGCAGTCGCTGGATTCCATTTTGGAAAGCGGCATTCTGGGCTTAGTACTCGCTTTGATTATTCTTTTCCTATTTCTGCGCAATGTGAGACTGACTATGATTATCGGGGTGGCAATGCCAATTTCTATTATTGCCTCCTTCATTATGATGTACTTTTCTGATATTTCCATCAACACGATGTCCCTGTTTGGTTTGGTACTGGGGATTGGAATGCTGGTGGATAATTCGGTCGTTGTGCTGGAAAATATACAGCGTTATCTGGAAATGGGCTGCGATTCCAGAGAGGCTGCAATAAAAGGTGTAAGCGAGGTGGCGATGGCGATCACGGCTTCCACCCTCACAACGATTGCTGTTTTCTCACCGCTTTTATTCCTAAAGGATAATATTTATATCTCGATGTTTAAAGAGGTTGGCTTGACCATTACTTATTCCTTGCTGGCTTCGCTGGTGGTTGCGCTGACATTGGTTCCGGTAGCGGCAGCCAGCTGGCTGAAGGTGGATACCATTGTCCGGAAGCAAACAACGACAAAAGAAAGTTTCCTTGCAAAATTTTATGCCGGTGCACTCTCAAAATGTCTGGGACACAAGAAATTGGTGATATTTGGTTCCTTGGCGGCGTTTCTTCTGAGTTTGGGTTCCTTTGCAGTTGTCGGCTCAGAATTGTTTCCTGCAATGGACAGCGCTACTTTTAATGTGACCTATACCATGCCGGATGGAACCAGTGTAGACGAGACGAAACGGGAAGGCGAAAGGATTGCCGCTATAGCGGGGCAGGCGCTTTCCGGAATGATGGAGCCGGATCATGTTGTCAATCTTGTGGGAAACGGTGGAGATAACATCGGTCAGTTAACCTATCTGTTCCCTCCTCGGGATCAGCGAGACTATACAATAGACGAATTGTCGGCTGCAGTGAAGAAAAGCTTTGCGGACTATGCCGGTCCGAAAATCGAGGTTTCAGCTGCGGACGTGGGCAGTATGATGTATGGAGGGGGCAGCGCTCAAATTACCATTAAGCTGTATGGGGATGAGCAGAATGTGCTGACCGATCTGTCGGATACAGTAGAGGCAAAGCTCCAGCAGGTTGAAGGAATCACCTCCACCGCCTCCAGTCTGGATAAAAAGACGCCGGAGGTCAAGATTATGATTGACCGTCAGAGAGCGGCCAACTATGGATTATCCCCCCACACCATTGCGGATACCTTAAAGACCATGCTTCAGGGAAGCACGGCGGCCTCTATCACGGTGGACAACAAGGACACTGATTTAACGGTACGGCTGTCTGAGGCTTACACGAAGCAGATGAATGACATCAAGTTTTTAAGCATTACCAATTCCCAAGGACTTACCATTCCTTTGAGTGAACTGGCGGATATTAAAGTGGTAAATTCTCCGGTTTCGATTGCCAGAGAAGACTCCATGCGTCAGATCACGGTGACAGGTACGGTAGAAGGGAAAACCATTGGCCAGGTGACGGAAGACGTAAAGTTGATGATGAAAGATATTCCGGTGGAAGCTGGATACAAAATGGAATTGGCAGGAACTTCAAAGGATATGGAGGATTCCATGAACGATCTGCTGCTCATGGTGGTAGTGGCTATTTTGCTGGTTTATATGATTATCGCATGCCAATTCGAGTCGCTGCTTCATCCCTTTATCATTATTTTCAGCATCCCCCTTTCTATTATTGGGGTTGCGCTTTCCTTGCTGCTGACAGGAACACCTATATCACTTCCGGGAATGGTGGGAATTGTCACGTTAGTGGGTGTTGTTGTAAATAATGCAATCGTGTTGATTGATTTTGTAAACCGTCAGCGTGCAGATGGGATGGAGCTCAATGAAGCGGTAGTAAGCGCGGCAAGAATCCGTACACGGCCTATCTTCATCACGACTCTTACCACAGTACTCGGATTGCTTCCCATTGCGCTTTCTCAGGGAGTCGGTGCGGAGAGAATGCAGCCTTATGCCATTGTGGTAATCGGCGGACTTCTTTTCTCAACATTGCTGACTCTGATTGTGATTCCAATTCTGTATGTTGTTCTGGAGGACAGGAAAGCAAAACGGAAAAGAAAAAAACAGCTTAAAATAGAGAAAAAACTTCAAAAAAATCATGAGTAAAAATATATTTATGAACAAATACTGTTCTTATCGGGAAAAATATATTATAATAGATTATTGAGGTGAAAAAGGTATGAAATCAAAACTGAAGAAGGGGATCCTTTTTTTGATGACAGCTTCTGTTTTACTGACTTTCTGTTCCTGTTCCAGGAAGGACGGGGAGGGTGTTTCAGAAGAGGGGACAAAACAGCCGGACGCCACAGCGCAGGCAACCGAAGCTCCTACAGCGGAGCCGACGGAAAAACCGGAGGATTTTTCTCTGACAACCACCCTGCCGGATGGCAGAAACCGGATTGAAGCGAGAGTCCTGAGCGTTATTAACGATAAAACGTATAAGGTGAAAACGCAAAACGGAGAAGAGGAGATCAAGCTTTCCGACAAGGTGAGCAGCAATGCAAAAATTCTGGGCGTAAAGGAGCAGTCTAAAATCATTGTCACCATCAAAGACGGTGTGGCGGACAGCATTGAACTGGTAACGAGCGAGTAAAAGTAACGCAATCACGCTCCGCACGCTGTTTTTTGAAACATGCAATTGTACACGATTCTGCGCAATTTTCTATGTTTCATAAGGGGCACAGCCCCGTAGTGCAACATTTCTGTATTTCTGTGGAGGATTGTACCACCCAGAAAAATGAAGTGGAACTCGCCGCTTATGAAGCGGGGTCATCTTCATTTCGTTATAACCTCGCTGTATGTCTCCCGTTTCTAAAGCGGCGGGCTCCTTATTGAAAGAGCAAGCGACGGACATCATCTTGCGCTTCGCTCGGTTGAAACGCCATTAAGGTAACTTTTGCTGCGCAAACGTTTTCAATGAAATCTTGTTATAAAAAACAACCAAGAGAAGGCAAGGATCATGGCTCCTTGCCTTTTTGCTTGTTCTCCGACAGAGAGGAAGAGCCGCTGTGCGAACCCATATATTTTTCAGTCAGATCCCGGTCAATCCGGCAGATCTGCTCAGTGGATAAATCCTCCAGAATAGAATGGATGCTCTTTAAGGCCAGCTTTCTTCTGGAAAAACGTTCACCTCGGCTCAGATAAGCGGTCATGGTGGTTGTAACCACACCAATGAACAGTACGCCGAAAAACATTAGAACCATCAATATAATTTTCCCCATTGCTGTCTGCGGAGAAATATCTCCATATCCCACGGTAGTTACCGTCACGACACATAACCAGAATGCATCGAAGAAATGATTGACGGATTTGCCGTATTCCACACGGTATAGGCAAAGGGAACTCAGCATAATAATGAATCCCAAAAGCAGAAAAAAGGAGAGCAGTTTCTGGGATTTAAAATAGTTTTTCAGTTTCCGGTACACCATTATGGAAGCTCCGGCAATACTCAGGGGCAGAAAGAGCAGGCAGAACGGATATACGGCTGTCAGTTCCACGATGTGTTTTTTTAGATATCCCTTCCTGTCCGGCGCGTGCAGAAGCTCTATCCAATAATCAATTGTAAAGAGAAGCAAGAAAAAGTGCTGGACTGGGAAAAAATAGGATTCGATACCGTAATGCATCAGCTGGGAGAGAGAAATTAAAACAGAACAGGCTGCGCAGAGTGTAAAGAGGAGCAGATAGATTCCTTTCCTGTTTCTCTTTTTTGCTTTTCTCATAAAATATCACCGCTTCCTTTTTTCTGTTAGTTTTTCCAAAACATCGCAAATATACAATCATAACAGCTCTGCCTGTGACATAAACTAGGATGAGGTGACTAACTATTAAAAGTCAAGACATTTTTAAAAAAATTAAGTAATTGAAAAATAGGCGCACTTAAACAAGCCCTATGTTTCAAGGACTAAAAAAATATTAGATAAAGATTATCTCAAA
>NZ_JAHLPV010000018.1 GCF_018918095.1 Acetivibrio sp. MSJd-27
TATGCGATGTTCATGCCAATCTCCTGCATGGTACGGCGCAGCGAGGGGATGCCGTACAGGTGCTGGATGAACACAATTTTGAACAATACCACCGGGTCAATGCTGGGACGGCCGTTGTCACGGCTGTAAAGCGCATCCACCAAGTCGTACAGATGCGTAAAATCCACCGCGCTGTCAATCTGCCGCAGCAGATGCTCCGATGGAACCAGCTCCTCCAAACATAGGATTTCTACTACATTTCTGCGCAATTCCTGCTCTTTTGCTAGCACACGCCGTCCCTCCCCAGTCTTTTCTTATCTTTATTTTACCACACATACGCAAAAAAGCCCAGTGTATACTGGACTTTTTCGACAGGCTGACGCGCCGATTTCATCGGCGCGTTTTTCTATTTAAGATTCCAATTCATCAATGCTAATTTTTCTGGTATGCTGTGTATGAAACCATTCTTTCTGGTTCTTTTTCGCCATACCCACCGCCGCAATCGGCATCCAAGTGTAGGTGAAAGCAATATAAGGAATATAGTAAAGCAGCATCTTAAAGGTCAGCTTCTTTTCCAGCCAGAGAATAAACGGGAAAAAGGCCAGCTGAACCAGCATGATAACATTCCACGCCGCTGCCGGTATCGCTAAATTTGGTGTAAACCAGAATTGTACGGTAGGGTAAAACAGCTGCACAATTGACATTGTGGTAGATATCAGCATAGCAACCAAAAGAATCGGCTGGAAAAGGTAAATCATTCCGTCAAAAGCGGCCCAGTCATTATCCTTCAGCCATTTTTTTGCAAGAGGTTTCACAAAACGGGAAGCCACATCGGTATGTCCCTGCATCCATCTTGTCCTCTGTTTAAAGGACTGAGATAACGTCAGCGGCTTTTCATCATAGATAACCGCTTTTTTTGCCCAGCCAACTTTGATATTATTCAGAATCAACTTCATGGTAAATTCCATGTCTTCCGTCAAACAGGTGGCACCCCAGCCCATTTCCTTGAGGACCTCGGTGCGCAGGGCAAAGCCGGTACCATTGATCTGATTGGAAAGACCTGCATTGCTCCTTGCCGTCTGAAACACCTTGTTCAAGCACCAGAAAGAAATCGCATAGGATGCTGTAATCCATGAATCGTTGGGGTTTTTGGTGTCAACATATCCCTGAACAGCTTTGTAACCCTCATTCAGCTTTTTGTTAATCTCGTTTAAGTACTGCGGATCGACAATATTATCCGCATCGAAAATACAGATGGCATCATAATGTTTTTCCATCTTGAATATCTTCTCAAACATCCACTCCAGCGCATAGCCTTTTCCCCGTTTTTCTGAATTGAAGCGTTCATGCACCAGCGCGCCGGCTTCCGCGGCAATTTTGGCCGTGTCATCCGTGCAGTTATCCGCAATCACAAAGATATCGTACTTTTCTTTGTCGTAGTCAAGATTTCTTAAACTTTGCACCATCTGCTTGATTACACTGTGTTCATTATGAGCGGCGACAACCATTGCAAACATATTCTTTTTGTTGGGAATATCTGTTTTCTTTTTTCGTTCAATAAAAGCAAAGACACCAATTACGCAATGATACAATCCGATAAACAAAATAAACAGTTGGATCAATATCGATAACGCATATACGACTGTTCTCATTCTTTGCGCCTCCAAATGATTTTTCTAAGTACTCTTTTCATCCACTTTTCTATCTACTTAGAGTATTTTACACCAACTGGCTTTTATTTGCAAGCGATTTTGATGAAATTCTGATTTTTTGAAGATTTTGGATTCTTCTTTTCTCTTTAGTTTATGCTTTTTCTCTATATTTATGAAGGACCAGTAGACAAACTTTGTTTTATTTGATAAAATGGCAATATCGGTTAAGCATTAGAGCGTCGGAACCAGTATGGTTTTCACAGAACAAATTTTTCGCAAGACAAGGAAAAAGAGCAGGTAATCCTGACGGAACATTACAAAATTGTGCGGCATTTTGATAAAGGCATAGCGGAAAATAATGGTTCAAAAAAACAGGTTTGGATACTTTGCTCTATGATTTATGAATTCGAAGAATAGAAAAATAATTTTGACGGGATCTGCAAAGCATAAAGGAAGTGAGAAAATGGCGTCTGTAAAAACGGTTTTTTATTGCAGTGAATGCGGTTATGAATCGCCCAAATGGTTGGGAAAATGTCCCGGCTGCGAACATTGGAATACCTTCACCGAGGAGGTTATGAAAAAAGAGGCGAAACAGAACCGCTACAGCAGCGTGGTCACAAACAGCAAACCGAAAAAAATGAGCGATATCGAAGTTGGAAAAGAAATCCGTTTCATTACAGGATACAGAGAACTGGATCGTGTTCTGGGAAACGGCGCCGTTATCGGCTCAGTCAATCTGGTAGGCGGCGATCCGGGTATCGGAAAATCAACCCTTCTCTTGCAGATGTGCCTGAACATCCAGAAAAATTTTAAAATTCTTTACTGCTCGGCAGAAGAGTCTGTGGAGCAGATCAAGCTTCGTGCAAACCGATTAAAGGATGGAAACGAAAATATATTTTTATCGTCTAATACGAATATTGATGGGCTGATAGCGGATGCCCAGACACTAAAACCAAATGTGGTCATTGTGGACTCTATCCAGACCGTCTACGCCGAGGACATTTCTTCCGCTCCCGGCAGCGTATCCCAAGTCCGGGAATGCACTTTGAAAATGACACGCTTTGCAAAAGAGAATAATATTACGGTCTTTATCGTCGGGCATGTTACAAAAGAGGGGATGATTGCAGGTCCCAAGGTTTTGGAGCATATGGTGGACTGTGTCCTTCAGTTTGAAGGAGAGCGGTATTCCAATTTCCGAATTATCCGGGCGGTTAAAAACCGTTATGGTTCTACAGATGAGATCGGTGTGTTTGAAATGACCGACAGAGGTCTTCTAGAAGTGGGCAATCCCTCCCAGGTTTTTCTGGAGGGCAGACCGAAAAATGTGAGCGGCACGATCGTCATCTGCACGATGGAGGGCACCCGTCCCATCCTGGCAGAGATTCAAGGCCTTACCGCTCACAGTGCCTATGCTGCCCCCAGACGGATGACTACGGGGCTTGATTTTAACCGCGCCAGCATGATAATGGCTGTTTTGGAAAAAAAAGCCGGATTTAACCTATCCTCCAGTGATATTTATCTGAACATTACAGGCGGGATAAAGGTTATGGAACCTGCCGCTGATTTGGGCATTTGCCTCGCGGTTGCTTCCAATATCAAAAACCATCCCGTAGGCGATGATACCGTTGCTTTCGGAGAAATGGGACTGACCGGTGAGATCCGGAATGTAAGTTTTGTTGAAAAAAGGGTGAACGAAGCGTTTAAATTGGGTTTCAAACGCTGTATCATCCCGTATTCCACCAACTCTGAGAGTCTTTCTCTGGAGGGAATGGAAATAATAAGAGTGAAAAATATTTTGGAGGCTTTCGGCGCAGTATTCTAGACGGCGTTCTCGGAATACCGCACGCCTTGTTAAAAGCGGGGTTATAACAAGATTGAAATGCTTTTGCGAAGCAAAAAATGCCTTGCAAGCATTTCAACCCTGCGATATTTAAGATATATTCTCACCGTATTAAGAATTCAATACCCAACCGTCTGCAGAGACGAGGGTTATAGAAGCGGGGTTATATGTACATGACAGAAAAGGAACTGTTAAGACGGAGCAAGGAAGGTCATGTTGCCAGTTTTGAAGAGCTGATAAGCGTCCATCAGCAAAAGGTATATAACATTGCCCTTCGAATGCTCGCAAACGAACAGGATGCATTTGACGCCTCCCAGGAGGTATTTATAAAAGTTTATAAAAATTTGGACAAGTTTCAGGAGAATTCATCTTTCTCCACCTGGTTGTATCGTATTACAACCAATACTTGTCTAGATATGATTCGAAAAAATAAGGATAAAAAGAATGACATCTCCATCGATTCACAAATCGAATTCGAGGATGGAGAAGCTTCTTTTCAGTTGGAGGACAAAAATGCTGACGTGGAAGAGGAAATCCTGAAAAAAGAACGCAGACAGGCTCTTTATGAGGCCATCCAACAACTGAATGATGAGCACAAAAAAATGATCGTTCTAAGAGAGCTTCAGGGAATGAGTTATCAGGAAATCGCTGAGATCACCGGCGCCAATATTGGTACGGTAAAATCGAAGATCAACCGGGCTAGAATTTCCCTAAAAAATTCCTTACTGAAATATAAGGAACTTTTTTAAAATGCTCCCGTCTATACTAGTAGGAATGTGAGGTGTATCCTATGAACCAATGTAAAAAATTTCAAAATATGTTTTATGAATATATGGACGGGACCCTCGGCAAAGCGGACGAGGTCAGATTGCTGGAGCATCTTGAAACTTGTACACAATGCAAAGAGGAATTTGCGTTTGTCAAAGCGGTTAAACAGGAGCTGCAAGATATCCCTATGGCTCCTCTGCCGGAAAACTTCAATGTGAAGCTAAGGGAGAACCTGATCAGAGTAAATCTGGAAAAACCACAAGAAAACAAAAGAAGTTTTTTGAAATTTCTTCCCAAATATGGGTTGGCTGTCTCGGCTGCAGCCGCCTTTGCAATTATGATTATGGCTTATGGCGGCAATTTCAAGCCTGCTGATTATCAATCCGGTTCTGACAGCAATCTGCCTATGGCTGTAACATCCGCACCGGAGGCATCAGATTATAGCACGGAAGCAGAACAGCCCCATACTCAAATACAGCAGGAAATCAACGGACAGGAAAAGGTTTACGATGATTCGACTGTCTCTGAAAACAAGCCGGAAGACGAACAGAGCAAAACTTCCACCAAGGCTCCTTCAAAACGGCCTGGTTCCACTGTTCAAAAACCCAACACGGCCTATCAGACGAAGGCGCCGGTTTCAACCCCTTCTCCTCAGACCCCCGAAAGTGAGACCCCTTCCACTGGCTCAGGTTTCACTTCTGAGACCGACAAAGGCAATTCAGGAGGAGGTTCCGGAGCTTCTTCACAGTACGGCATCAATTCGGCGTCGACGCGCACCACACAGGGATTAATCTTTGTGATTCACAGC
Source organism: Acetivibrio sp. MSJd-27 (assembly GCF_018918095.1). Lineage (GTDB taxonomy): Bacteria > Bacillota > Clostridia > UMGS1840 > HGM11507 > HGM11507. The sequence goes on from NZ_JAHLPV010000018.1 coordinate 5,048, forward strand.
ACTGTGGACAGTCAAACCTTGAAACAGCTCTACGCCCTTCCCACTTTTCAGGTAGTAGGAGGTAACCGTTATCAGATGCAGCGCTCCTATCAAAATGATTTAATCAAAGCGCTGAAAAATTTGGAGTATTCCATTCATTTTTCTTCCGAGACAAGCCGTATCGATAGGGATGCCGTCATCATTGAACTAATTTGAATCATTTAACAGACATATCTACAAAACAAGTCTGAAAGAAATTGTATGTTTATATCAGAAAGACAACGGGCCGGTGACGATAATCACCGGCCCGTTGTCTTTGTTCGAACACCTATTCATATTGGCTTTTCCGTTGAAATTTTATTTCTTTAAGTGAATCAAAGCTTTTGATACTGCAGAACCTAACACAAAGCAGGTTGCCGCTTCAATCAGTCCGTTCACTCCTACAAACAAAATGATAAATGCAAACGGATTCGCTGCCCCCAGCGTCGCCGCAAAGCCCTGAATATATTCCGTATTATAGAAAAACAGGACGAGGGAACTCATAAAAAGAACCGTGTTGAGTAAAGGACAGCTTAAATTAGCAATCCACACCGACGCTTTCTCTGCCTTCCCTCTTTTCAGGACAGCATACACAACGCCAGAAAGCCATCCGGCTAAGATTCGGGGAATGATACAAGTAATGAACGTCCCTACTGGACTAATGCTCAAGAGCGCCGCTCCGAACGGGCTCATTCCAAAGCATTGAATAAAACTGGTCACTCCGAACACTGTACCCAAAACAGCGCCGCCTTTCGGCCCTAGAAGAACTGCGCCTATCGCTACCGGGACAACAATCAAGGTTATCTCCAATCCCAGTGTTTTAAGATAACCGATGGGGGTAAAAGCCATCACAAGAATCACAGCCGTCAAAAGTGCCAGTTGTACAAGTTGTTTGGTGTTTGTCTTCATTTTGGTCTTTTCCTTTCTGTATTTTATTTTTTATTGAACTGTGCACTCAGTGCAATCCGTCCCGGTGGAAAATCCCATCCGGGCAGAACAATTCAATAATCATTATACATAATATTTGCGACAGTTGCAAGAGTGTTTTTAATATGGTATGATAAATAAAATAATTGTGAAACATATTTCCAGGAGGAAACAATGAGCAAGTTATATCACGAAATACCGATATCGAAAATTGAAAACCTCAGCATAGGTCATGCACAAGACTATGCCAATGCTACCGGCTGTACGGTACTGCTCTGTGAAAAGGGAGCTCCCGCCGGATTGGATGTACGGGGCGGTGCTCCAGCGTCCCGAGAAACTCAGCTTCTCGATCCTACCGCTTCCAACAATGAAATCCATGCTTTAGTATTATCCGGCGGCAGCGCTTACGGACTGGACGCCGCCGGAGGCGTAATGCGCTATCTGGAGGAAAAGGGAATCGGCTTTGACGTAGGAATGACCGTGGTGCCGATTGTCTGTACAGCCTGCCTGTTTGATCTGGAACTGGCAAATCATAAAGTGCGTCCCGACGCTGCTATGGCGTACCGCGCATGTATGGATGCCCAGCGTAAACGGAATGATTCCGGGAACATTGGCGCTGGCACTGGCGCGGCTGTCGGAAAGTTTTACGGGACTGATTTTATGATGAAATCCGGATTAGGCTGCTATGCCGTCCAGCTCGGCGATTTGAAAGTAGGTGCAGTTGTCGCTGTCAACGCTTTGGGGGATATATACGATTGTGAAACAGGAAAAAAACTAGCCGGGCTTTTAAATGAAGAAAAAAATGGATTTCGCGATACTGAGACCGAATTCTACCGTTCCTATACGGGAATGAAAAATCTTTTCACTGGAAACACCACGATAGGAGCTATTGTTACAAATGCAGCATTTCATAAAGTACAGATGAAAAAAATCGCAATGATGGCCCATAATGGCTATGCGAGAACGATCCGTCCCGTTCACACTTCAGCGGACGGTGACAGCATTTATGGCCTCTCCACCGGCAGCATCTCTGCGGACTTGGATGTGGTCGGCACCTTGGGCTCTTGGGTAATGGCAAAGGCAGTAAACCGTGCTGTTCTCTCCGCCACTGCAATGTATGGGTATCCTGTGGCATCCGATTTTTTAAGTTGATTTTCCAATAAGGACTTGTCCCGTCATTCAACGAGGACAAGAACACTGCTTGGCAGTGCCGCAGTCAGCAGGAGATTGCGCTCCCGCTGACTGCGGATATGGAACTCGCCTTCTTTCGAGGCGGGGGACATCTTGCCCACAGTTATAATCTTCAAGCTGCCAAAAAACCGTTTTCCCCAAGCCAAATGAAAAGAGGAAAGAAAGCAAAAAAGCCATCCAAAATTGGATGGCTTTTTTCATCAAATATCCTTTGGAAATCTTGGCATTTTAATGCCTAGAGGTTTGTGAGATTATTATTTCGCATCATAACGAGCCTGTGCTGCATTATAGACATCCTCAACATTTTTTGCCCCAAGCTGTTCTGCCTGTTTCAGCCATGCTTCCCATGCTTTGTCCCCAGTCTGATCATTGGTCAGAATATATTTAGAAGCAAATTCTGCAGCAGCTTTTCTCACCTTCGGATCATACTGGGACCGGATATCCTGCTCTTCGTTTGTCAAAGTCACTTCCGGCGGTTCGGGAATAAATCCGCCGCCTTCTTTGTTCAGCATCATATCTTGAGCTTCCTGCTCTTTTTCTGTGAAGTCAAAATAACCGGATTTCCGGTCAAATCTCTTATAAAGACCAGAAACATATAACCCGTATTTCTCTTCCATGATATTGATATCGCTGAACTGATTAGGCTCTACACCGATATACTGCGCCTGCGTTTTATCTGCATTCCAGTTGAAAGTAACACCTTCCACACCGCAAGTCATCAACTCTGCGCCATTCTGGCTAAGCAGATAATCTTCCAGTTTCATTGCCAATTCACTGTTTTTTGATTTCTTGATAGCAGGTCCGCCATTCGCTTTCGCCAGAGTAATCACTTTCTGAGTGGGTCCAATCGGGTTTGCATATCTCAAATCATAATCGGGAACGGTCGCCTTCGCCTGTTCATAGAACATTTCCAGTCGTCCGATCCAGTCAAATGTAACAAAAGAGGTTTCCGCCTGTGTCATCTTGGAAGTCCATGCTGCCTGAGTAGCCGTTAAAAATTCAGGATCCAGCAGCTTTTCATCATACAACTTCTTTAAGAAATCCAACATTTCCTTGTATTTCGGATCGGTGGACGCGTACTTCCAAGTGTTGGTGTCCGCATTGTAATAGATACCGGGAGACTCACTCCCCAAGCCCCAGCTCTGCCCGATCTGGTTGAAGATGGTATCTTTGGTTTTGGAAACCATCGGGATGGAGTTGGGATAAATCGATTTCAATTTTTTCAGCGCGTCGTAGAACGTTTCAGGGCTGTTCCACATTGGGATATTATGTTTGTCAAAAATATCTTTTCGATACAGCATACCATGATTTACATCACGCTGCACATCATATCCCGGGAAAACATAAAGCTTTCCGTCAGAGGCAGTAAAGCTTTTCATTACCTTTGCTGTTCCAAGCTCCGCGGCATTGTCAATAAAAATGCTCTTGAAGTTAGGCAATTCATCTATGTGGTCAGTGACTGGTTCAAAAGCTCCCTGTGTTGCAATATCGTTCACCTCGGCAATCGTCATGCCGCCGCTAAAGATATCTGGCATTTCATCCTTTGACGCAACCATCACCCGGGCTTTTTCTTTAATTGTCGCTCTGGGTACTTGAATCAGCTGAAGATTGATTCCAGTTCTGCGGCGAAGTTCATTGATAACAATACTATTATTGCTGTCTTTGTCCGTGTCGCAAAGAATAGTAAGGGTTGTCCCTTTTTTGTCAAGGGGCAGCTTCAATCCGCCTGTATCCTGCTCAAATTTTGCGATTTCTTCACTTGTCATCGTTCCTACGTCCACTTCGCTGCTGTTGCCACAGCCGCTGAACATCGAAACAGCCAGCACTGCGGAAAGCCCCGCAGCCATCCACTTTTTGGTCTTCATAAATTTCCTCCTTTAACTCAGCCCTTAACTGGGCTTCATGCATTTCCCCATTCATCCTATAGATGCAATCTTATTATATCACACCCAAATAGAGTGTCAATAAAAATAGACTCAACTCTTCTTTTTTGTGTTATTTTACAGTTTTTTATTGCAATTTTTGTTTATAATGCTGATACCAATTTTAAGTTTGCTGCCTTTTTCCATGTTGTTTCACTGTTTACATAATGTCTGATTTGTTTTTCGCCCGAAAATAAGTCTCCTTGTGGTGGTTTTATTTGCTATCTCCACCAATCGATCATATACAATCTATTGAAATGCAAAAAGAACCGGTACTGTATACCGATTCTTTTTATTCATTCTATTTCCTTTTCACGCATCGAAGTTGATCAATTATCCTTTTACAGCTCCAACTGTTAAGCCCTTAATAAAGAATTTCTGCAGCCAAGGATAAACAACCAGCATGGGAAGAATGGAAACAAAGATGGTTGCGTTCTTCAATGCTTCCGGTGTAAATTTCGCATCGTCCATGATATCGGAAACCTTGGTCGTATCATTCATAAGCATGTCTCTCAAAACTACCTGCAATGGATATTTATCCGCAGAGGTAAGATAGATAGACGGGATCAGGAAGCTGTTCCAGTTACCCATGATAAAGAACAGTGCAATGGCCGCGATAGAAGGTTTTGCCAGAGGGACAAAAATGGTAGTCATAATCCTGAACTCACTGGCTCCGTCTACAATAGCTGCCTCATACAACTCATGCGGAATTCCCTCGAAAAAGTTTTTCAAAATAATCAGGTCAAATGTCCAAATCAAGTTCGGAATAATCAACCCCCACATGCTGTCAAGCAGGCCCAAGGAGCTTACAATCAGATATGTAGGAATCAAACCGCCGGAAAAGAACATCGTAATCGTCACCATTACCATCAAGGGTTTCCGGAATATGAATGTCTTTCTTGAAAGCGGATAAGCGAACATGATTGTCATTAGCAGTTCGCACACAACACCAACGCCTGTGTAGCGGATGGTATTCCAATATGCCCGCGGAATCTTTGGTGTGGAAAGAATTTTCCCATAGGCCTCAAAGCTGAATCCGGGGACAATCTTTCCGGCAGTTTCCGAAAACTTCATCGGCAGGAAATTGACAACCCCCTGGTTAATCGCTTCCGATGAACTTAAAGAGATACAAAGTACATACCAAACCGGGTACAATGTTATAAAAATAACAAGAAGCATCAGTACGACATTAATATAGTCGAACAGTGTATAGCGATCCAGCTTGCTTTTTGGTTTTCTTGTTTTTACTAATCCACTCATTCTCCTTACCCCCTTACCACAAGCTTGTTTCGGTTAACTTACGGCTGATGGTATTGCAAGTGATAACCAAAATTAACGCTACAGTTGATTCAAACAGGCCTACAGCAGTAGAGTAACTATAGTCCATGTCGATTATACCTTTTCTATATACAAAGGTTCCAAAAATATCAGCAACACTATAAGTAGCCGGCTGATATAACAGAATAACTTTCTCGTAACCGATTTTGATCAGATTACCGGAACGCATGATAAACATTGTCGCAACAGTAGGCAGGATACTTGGAAGGGTAACATACCACATACTCTTTATTCTGCCGCAGCCATCGATTTTTGCCGCCTCATAAAGCTGCTGATCAACTCCTGCAAGAGCAGCAACATAGATGATTGCGTTGTAGCCACAGTTTTGCCAAATATCACTGGCAATATAAATGGTGCGGAACCATTCCGGCTTGATCATGAAATAATATCCGTCTTCCCCTACCAAGCCGATTGCTTTCAGCAATGAATTAATCGCGCCGTTGCTCGGGGAAAGCATGTCAACCAGCATAGAACATACGACAACAACGGACAGGAAGGAAGGAAGGAAGCTGGTTGTCTGAACGAGCTTTTTGAATTTTGAATTCTTTACTTCGTTCAGCAGAATTGCAAATAGAATTGGGAAGGGAAAACCCCAGAACAACGAATATAGCCCCAATAACAACGTGTTGCGGAACAACGGTAGAAAATCGCTGGATGCAAAACCAGTCCATCCGTTTTGAATATTAAAGAATTCGACAAAATTCTTAAACCCTATCCACGGACTCCCCAAAATACCCGTGTAAATACCGTAATCTTTAAATGCGATTGTCAAACCATACATCGGTCCATAGCGGAAGATGATATAGAAAACAACGCCAGGCAATGCTAGTAAAATCAATTGCCAGTCTTTTTTGAGACGTTCGCCCAAGGTCCTTTTTCTTACAGTGACCGTTGTGGAAACATCTGCCTTTGACGCTTTCGCCATCTTTGTTGACCCCCTCAAAATTATTTTTAATATTTTTCTTTATCTTATGAAAAATACCGTTCTCCTCCCCATAACTTGCATGGGAAAGCTCATGACTGTATTATATAGAAAAGGACGTACCGCGTAAATATTTCTTTTTCAACCGACTTTTAAATATCCTTCTTTTTTTCAAAAAAGCCTTCGAACCTTATGATGCCAGCGGTTTTTCCACATGTGGATTTTTTTATATTTGTAGATATTTTGATATTCAATTTTCTTTTTTCTTGTCATCTCCCGTGTTTTTATGCATATCCCTGTATTTCCCAGGCGGTACGCCCACATTCTTTTTGAACGCTACCGCAAAAGTAGCTTGATTAAAATACCCTACTTTCTCACCGATTTCGCCTAGCGAACTTTTTGATTCGATCAGCAGTTTCTTTGCATGAGAAATCCTGATTTGTGTTAGATATTCACTAAATCCAATCGAAAATTCTTTTTTAAAGTAGTTTGAAAAGTATTTTGATGTCGTGTCAAATACCGAGGCGATTTTCTCCAGATACAAATCCTCATTATAATGGGTATTGATATACTTGATAACGTCAGCCCGGTTTAAGGTATTCTTTTTGCTGTCGCACATGGCAATGCTCAGATGCAGCAGATTATAAAAGCTATTGATAACACCTTCAAAGTCATAATCTTCTTTCAGATGCTCGATTCTGCTCAGGAAAACCTGTTCTATCTCAAACAATTCTGATTTTCCTTTTTTGTTGGTGGAGAGCACTTCTATGATCGCATTTTGCATTGTTCTTAAAAGAAATTCAAATTTGATGATCGGGATATTATTCTTTAAATTCACTTGAAAAATTTCTTTGCAGTAATCTTTCAAGGCTTGTTCTTCTTTTGTCACCATCTTGCTTGTAAATTCATCCTTGAAATTCAACGGAATATATAAGTAGCTTCCATATTTGATATCTTTTATATGCAAAACGCTTTCCTTGTCGTTAACCCCTCTGTAATCTCGGCAGATTTTAATATCGCCGTACGCTTCATAGATACCGCTAAGTCCAAAAAATTCTTTGCTCACCGAAACCAGAATATCGATATCCCTGCTACGTATCTCCTTGGCTGTTTTATTGATTTCATCCGTCAGCAATTCGATGGATGTGGTGTCGTACATTCCCAAAATGAACAAATATTTTCCACCCTGCTCCTCTATGGTGATCTCCTGTATGCTCATATCAGAAAATTTTTCTGAAAACGCCTCCACCTCATACTTGGGCGAGTACGAGTTCTCTTTAATAACCTCCAGGGAAATCACAATATATTTTTCCCTTTCACTGATCTTCTCAAATACCATCTCCACCGCTTTTTTATGTTTGTTGTAATAGGAACTGCTGTGCACCAGCTTTGCAAATAAACTGTTCTGTATCTCCTGCTTCATTGTGTCGATACGTCCGTTTCTCTCCTCAATCTCCGCCTTCAAACCCAGAATACCTTCATCGATCATGTCAATATAACTTTCATTCTCGTCCATGTCCAGCTCCCTGTACACTTCTGCAAGAATTTTATTTGACTTTTTAATGCGCATCACTACAAAAAACGCGGCTGTTATCAGTCCCAAAAACAATAAAATGCAACTGATCAGCATACTGGTACGCACATAGTTATTGATCTCTGCGATATAGTAAAAGTTATTGTAATCGGATTTTTTGACATATAATATTTTGGAACCTTCCTTGATTACCTCCTCCTTATACTCCGGCGGTACCTTTCCCGTATTTATCCGGTAATCATCAGCAGCATTTGAGAAGATCAGTTCGTCGCCCTGATCATAAATCCGGAATGTCATTTTACCATCAATTTGTTCCAGATTGGTATAGCGCAGGAACCGCTCCTCCGATACAAATAGTATGATGTTTATGTTTGTAGATGGTATACTCTTGATAAAAACCATAAGCCTCTGGGGATCTTCGGAGGGGTATTTTACCAAATTTTTATAGTATGCAGAAGGCAGTGCTTTAATCGTATAATAATCCGTCTCAATAATATTAAAAAAGTTCAGATTATATTGTTCACAGTTGTATCTTTTTTCAAAGAATTCTGTTTTGTCCACGGTTCCCTGGGAAGTGATCATATGATTTTGATCTTTCTTCATAAAGGCAATTTCTTCAATAAAGTCATTGCTAAGCGTCAATGTATTAATTTGAGAAGAAAATTTAATTTTTGTTGCTGTATCCGCATGGATAATGCCATTATCTGAGAAAATATCATTGTTCTCCTGCAATTCCACCAGACTCTTATTGATATCATCAATTTTTTTAAATACATTGTTCAAAGAACGCGACAGGGTATTTACAATAATCTCGTTATTGCTGTCAAATCGGCTAATCAAGAAAGAACCCATAGCAAAAAAGGAGAATACGGAAAAAGAGATAATAATCAGTACAATCATCCCATAATTCAACATAAGCTTCCGATTCGAACGGCTTCCAAAAAATGCTTTGCAATTCTCAATCCATTTTTTCATTATTTCCACCTGTTTTCTGAACCTAAAATTCTCTACAATTATAGCATATTTCTATAAAAAATGCTACTGTTATGAAAGAAAATACTGTGTTTGACAGAATCCTATGTGCTATATTCCTCGATTTTTCAGATCAAATTTTTGATTTCATTTCTCTGTTTTTTATTTTTCCACATTTTAAAAAGCCCATACCGGTACGGTACAGGCTTTTCAAACACATATTGCTTTTTCTCTTTAAAGAATGTATTTTCCAGCGTCAGAGTCTACATACAAATTCGAATTCTCATGGATTCTTAAAATAGTAGCAGGAACCTGTTCTGTAATGATACCCTGGCAGGTTGCTTTTACTGCATTTGCCTTTGTCGGAGCAGGAACGATACAGAAAATATATTCCGGAAGCATCAAAGCAGGAATTGTCAGTGTGTATGCATATTTCGGAACATCATCAAAAGTCTTAAAGCAACCATCGTTTACCTGCTGCTGTCTGCAGGTGTCATCCAGATCCACTACTTTCACCAGTTTGTCATCATCGAAATGAGCGACATGCGGATCATTGAATGCGATATGACCGTTTTCGCCAATTCCCATGCAAACGATATCCGGTTTGTGTTCCTCCAGCAAAGCGGAGTATTTTTCACAAACTTCCTCTGGTTCACCTTTGATATCCTTTAAGTAATGAACAGCTTTCAGCGGAACCTGCCCGAATAATTTTTCTTTCAGATAATTTCCAAAGCCCTGAGGAGCTTCCGGATCCAGCCCGATATATTCATCCATATGATAAGCGGTAACCTTTGTCCAGTCGATTGATTTATCTTCAACCAAGGCAGCGGTTAAATCGTCCTGGGAAGGTGCAGCGGCAAAAATAATATAGCATTCACCTTTTTCTGCGATTACTTTTTTGATTGCTTCCGCTGTCTCTTTCGCAGCAACCTGACCCATTTCGGTTCTCTTTTCAAAAACCTTTACATCCATTTTGCCAACCTGAAATTGTTTTAACATGTTGATCTCCCTTTCTGTTTCCTATTTATTTTAGTTTTTCACTGGCTTTTTGACGGCTGGACAGGGAGACGTTTCCATCCCCCCTGTCCACACCAAAAAATATTTTCAATAAGGGACATTGCCCCGTTATGCAACGATTCAGCGGGAGTACAACCCCCGCCGAAAAAAGAAAGTAGTTCCCAACACTCACAGAGGCGGGGATATCTTTCTTTTCGTTATTTTACAACAATGCCGGTGTCAATCATTTCAATGTTTTTATTCGGGCATCTATTAAAGCACATTCCGCAGGCAACACACTCATCCTTGTTGATTTCAATCTTATCAGACAGCGGATTGTAGATAGCAAACTCGCTGCAGATTGATTTACAAAGCTGGCACCCTTCGCCGCAGCCGCATTTCAGGCATCTGGAAGCTTCTGCAACTGCTTCTTCCTCCGTCAGTGTTCTGACATAAGTCTCAAAGTTGTTTACTCTTGCCTCAGCATCAACAACATTCAAAGATTTTCTCGGTTCATCTTCGATGAAGTCGTTTCTCTTCAGGACATCAATCGGATTCACAACGTTGGTTACCGGCTCCCATTTGATGGTAGCTTTATCACCCATGTTGTCTCTGTCGATCGCTGCAGCACATTTTCTGCCTGCTGCAATCGCAGCAATCACAGTCTTAACAGTCGTTGCATCACCGCCGGCGTATACGCCTTCAATACTGGTCTTACCATTCTCATCTACCTGAATCATACCCCATTTTGTTTCGATGTTATGGCAGGAAGCACTGTCCGGCGTTTGTCCGGTTGCGGCGATAACCATACCACAGTTGATGGTATAATCCGCATTGACAATTGCCTCCGGTTTTCTCCGGTTGGAGCTGTCCACTTCACCCAGAACCTGGGTTTCCAGAACGATGCCGGAGACCTTGTTGCCATTCTTCTGAATCGATTTCGGAGCAGCCAGATAAATAATCTTAATGCCTTCTTCCTCCGCGTCGATAATTTCATCCCCAGTTGCAGGCATTTCGTCTCTGGTTCTTCTGTATGCAACATAAACATCTTTTGCGCCCAGGCGTTTTGCAGCTCTTGCAGCATCCATCGCAGTGAAGCCGCCGCCGATAACCACAACGGTATCGCTGACAGATTTGATTTTTCCTTCATTGACGTCTTTCAGAAAGTCAACAGCTGTCACAACGCCCTCTGCGTCATCATTTTCAATATTGAGCGTGCGGCCTTTCCATGCACCGATTCCCAGGAAGATAGAATCAAATCCTTCTTCTTTCAGACTATCCACTGTGATATCTTTTCCGAAAGCTGTATTATTTACAAATTTGACCCCCAAGTCTTTGATAGTCTCGAGCTCTTTGTCAAGGATGTTCCTGTCCATACGGAATGTGGGCAGACCATATCTGAGCATACCGCCGCATTCCGCTTCTTTTTCGTAAACGGTGACATCATAGCCACCCAGAGCCAGGCTGTAAGCCGCGGACATACCTGCAGGTCCCGAACCGATAACAGCGACTTTATGGCCATTTGCTTTTGCTTTATTGATAGCAGGAGTCCATCCCTGTTTTTCACCATATTCCAGAACAAATTTCTTGATATCCCGGATTGCAATTGCCTCACCGGCTATGCCCCGGGTACAGCTCTTTTCACACTCGTGGTTACAGACCCATCCGCAGAGAGACTGCAGTGGACCTTTTTCTGTGATCAGTTCATATGCTCTCTTGAAATCTTTTCTGGCAACCGCATTGATATACGCCTGAGCCGGAACATTAAAAGCACAAGCAGCTTTACAGGGAGCAGCCAGATTGTTGTCTTTGATATGTGCATAACCTTCGTAAAGAGTTACATCAGCAGCTGTTTTTACTTTTGATACAATAGCGTCTCTTACATCAGCCAGCGTTTCTTTGCCATGTCTGTGCAGATAATCACGGCATCCATCGATCACATCGCCGATGAAATCAAATCCGCTGATCAGAGTTTCGGAACAAATTCCGATCAAGTCAGCTCCGCACATGGACATTTCGACTGCGTCAGACCACGTTCTGACACCGCCAGCCTGCATGATTTTCGGTTCAGGACCGTTGACTTTACGGATTTCATAACAGTCTCTCAGTGCAAGCGGTTTTACCCAGGAGCTACAGTGGCAGGACATAGAGATTTCATCCTGCAGATGATACGGTGCCTTTGAAGGATCGCCTTCAATGTCAATCGGAGGGATCGCCATCCGGTTGGAAGTACCGCCGACCGCATCCGCACCAGCTGCATAACAGGCCTGTGCCACATGTGCAATCTGACCGCCTTCCGGTGTCAATTTGACAAACAGGGGGATTTTGATTTCTTTTTTGATTGCTCTTACAATTTCAGCAACCGCTTCCCCGTTCATTCCAAGAGAAGCCCCTGTCTTTTTTGTTGAGGCGTTGTCATTGCCGGAAGACAGCTGTAAGTTAAAGGACATATTCGGGCAGCACATATTCAACTCAATGATATCCGCACCGACTTCCTCAAACTTTTTCGCCATGTTCACCCAGCCGGCAACAATATCCCCGTCGCCAGCGTATGTAATATTCGCAAACAGCTTTAACTCCTTGGAAAGTTCCTTCTTTGCATCCTCCATCAGACGCAGCCCCTGTTCAAAGTTCAGCCTTTTTTCAACCGTAAAGCACAGTGCATTTCTGTCGCTGAACATTGCGTATCTCGGTCTCCTGTTAATATAAGGGGTCGGATCGATGGTCAGTTTAATGGATGCGCCGCCCCAGCCGCATTCATCAATTTTTCTCAACTGTTTTACCGACTTGGTTGTAGGACCGGAAGCGACGAAGAACGGGTTTCTGAACTTCACGCCGGCAACTTCAACCGGTAAATCAAAATTTCTTTTCATGGTTCTACTCCTCTTTCATATGTTTTTCACACAAGTACAATTACTTATTTAAAGCAGGGTTGATAATTTTAACCCCTTCTTTTGCAGATTTGTAAATTAAATTAACAACTTTCAAAATTTCCAAACCGTCAATGCCGCGCAGCCCTACTTTCGCATCTTTATTGTCACGGACACTCTCCATAAAATGTCTGATTTCGGCCACATAACCAAGATTATATTTCTCATCCACAGCGGGTCTGGACCAGCCCGTTGTGATTTCCGCTTTTTCCACTGTGTAGTTCACGCCGGGAATGGAATATAAATGAATCGGAGAAGAGAAAGTCAGGTCGATCGCCATCTTTCCTTCCGTTCCGTAAATTTCGATGCTGTCTTCCATTCCGCCGGTGGCCAGATAATTTGCTTCCAGAAGCGCGCTGGTTCCGTCAGCGAATTTCATCATAACGGCTGCCCAGTCCTCGCCTTCCATACCGGTGTGCCACATATTGTTTTCTTTTCCGCCGGAAGTCATCGCAACCAATTCCGTCCACTCATTGTTCTTCATAGACAGCATAAACCCGATGGGATGACATCCCAGGTGGATCATACTGCCGCCGCCGCAGAATTCAATTGACTGAGCAAAGGGTGAATGGGAACCACAGTGACATTCCCTTGCACGGATATACATCTGTCTTCCGATCGCACCTTCTTCCACCAGTTCCATCGCTTTGTTCAGAGCAGGTGCAAACAGCCAATCCTCAGCGTAGTATAATTTTTTTCCCGCTTTGTTAGCTGCCTCCAGCATTTCAATGCCGTGTTCTACTTTTGTTGCAATCGGTTTTTCTGTAATAACGTTTTTGCCTTTGGAGAACGCATACATCGCAACTTCATAATGCAGGAAGTTAGGAAGGCAGATATCTACCACATCACAGTCCACATTGTCAATTGCCGTCTTATAGTCGTCATAGTATGCCACGTCAGAAAGGCCGTATCTCTCGGCAATTTCAGCCGGCTTTCCCGGCACCTTGTCGCAGATAGCGACGATTTTTGCGATATCTGTGCATCTGGAGTAGCCATCCATATGTAGGTCCGCACTGAATGCAGCGCCTACCAAAAGAACTTTTACCTGTTCAGCCATAATAGATCCCCCTGTATATATAATTTAATTTTTTATCGTTTTGAGTATCATATCGGTGACAAACGCAATCCGCTCGTCATAATCCTTTTCAAAATCCACTTTTCCTTTGAGCAGATTGGACAGTGTATACCGATTCGAAAAATAGGAGAACGTAAAGGTGAGGATGGAGAGGATAACCTGATCCTCATTGAAATCCCCGCGGAATTCTCCGGTCTTCTTTCCTGCTTGGAGCACTTTATATATGAAATCATAAACTTTGTTTTTAATGTTGGAAAAATCCAGATCATTCACATACAATCCCTTGTGTAAATTTTCCCATAAAATAAGGCTAACATAGGTCGGATTGGATTTCAGATAATCAAAATACATTCGGATCAGGTTTTTTATCGTCTGTGTCGCATTTTCCTGAACGGTAAACAATTCTGATTCCGCTTTGGCCATCTTCGTATACGCGTGAATCAAAACCTCCTTATACAGCTGTTCCTTACTGTTAAAATTCTGATAAATGATCCGTTTGTTGATGGTCGAATTTCTGGCAATCTCATCAACTCTTGCTCCATAAAAACCTTTGTTAGCGAACTCTTCCTCCGCTGTCTTCAATATGATTTCACGGGTTTTGTTTTCTTCTCGCCTGATTTCCTCGGACATGATAAACCCCCATCACAACGCAAGTAACTAATTAGTTACAGTGTAACACTTTGCTTTTTGTTTGTCAATATGAATATCAAAATTGAATCAAAAAGTTGTATACAAAAAAAGAAGATATTTTTGTGCAATATGAATATCCATAAAAACGTTTTTCAGAAGAGGAAAGAACGCTTAAAGCTCTGTTTTCGGCAATATCACAACCTAAAAAGGAGCGTCCGCCTTTTCCTTACCCGGCGGCTGCTCCCTTCTGCGCTCCTATTTTCCTATTTTCTCTTTCTCAATATAGTCGATGATATGTTCCTCCGCATCCTCCAACTTCTGCACCTCTTCATACTGTTCTATTAATTCGCTGTGGATCGGTTCGACCTGTTTTTTCTGAAAGACAAGTTTCAGCAAAATCGGCGTGATAATAGTGGTCACCACTACCGTCACAACAACAGGGCCAAAAAACAAGGAATTCATTAATCCCACTGCAGCGCCCTTGCTGGCTACAATCAGCGCAACCTCACCTCTCGAGATCATGCCGACTCCGATTTGAAGCGATTCGCTGTTTTTATACCGGCATATCTTTGCGCCAAGGCCGCATCCCACAATCTTTGTGAAAACAGCCACAATCACCAAAATCGCGGTAAACCAAATAATCCCGGCGTTCATTTCAGGCAGAACCACCTTAATGCCAATGCTTGCAAAAAAGATAGGGGATAAAAGCATATAGGAGGTTGTCTCAAACCGGGCGGCAATATAGGATCTTCTTTTACATTTTGATAGGATTAGTCCGGCCAGAAAAGCGCCTGTGATATCGGCCACGCCGAAAAACTTTTCCGCCGCAAAAGACAGAAGCAAGCAAAACACGAATGCAACAATGACAAAACGCCTCATATCCTTCTGATATCTTCTGATCCATTTGTCATAAAATTTATAAAATACAACACCTACCGTAGCGGCAAGCACAAAGAAAGCCACAATTTTCAACAATACAATTCCGATTCCCGCCGACGCATTTTTGTCTGCAAGGCTGGTGATCAATGTCAAGGCTACAATCCCCAGAATATCATCAATCAAGGCAGCTCCAAGGATTGCATTTCCTGCACGGGTATTCAGCTTTCCCAATTCCTTTAGCGTTTCTACCGTAATGCTGACCGAAGTAGCAGTCAGTATCACCCCAATAAATACGTTTTGTAAAAAGACGCTGGGGCCGCCTTCCACATTTCCTTCATGGAAGAAGTGTGCCACCAAGAATCCGCCAACCAGCGGTATAACAACACCAAAAAGTGCGATCAGAAAAGATGCTTTTCCTGTCTTTTTCAGTTCATTGATGTCTGTTTCCAAGCCAGCCGTAAACATCAGGATGATCACACCGATCTCCGCCATTTGCTTGATGAATTCTGTCTCCTGAAGCACATTCAGCATGGCAGGTCCCAAGATTAAACCCGCAAGCAAAGCCCCTACAACCTGCGGCATTCTGATTTTCTTTGTCAAAAGCCCTAACAATTTTGTGCTTAATAAAATCAATGCGATATCAAACAAATAATTGTATGACAGCATTTTCCTCATCCCTTTCCTCACTATTTGACATACTGTAACCAGGCTCGGTTATTATACCATATCTAACCCAAAAATGCCTCCCATTAATTTGTTAAAAAATTAACTATTTTTGTGCACAAGCAACAAATGACCACCTTTTATGCTATTGCGTTCGGCTCCCTAATACTTAAGCATTAGAGTACCGTATACGAACCCGTTTTTTTGAACGCTTTTCCGCCATTACGTCGTCAAAATGCTCGCGCATACGCCAGTATACCCTGTGCTTTTTCCTCGTCCTGACAAAAAATCGAATCAAAAAAATTGCAAACCGAAAGCAATCATAAAATGAGAAGTTTTCAAGGCGAAAGGGTGCAGGCATATCGTCGTATGACAAACCCGACAACACAGAAAAATTCTGTTTTTGGTTGGTTGCGGCGGGTTCGGATACGGTATTCTATGCTTAGATAAATCCCCTGTTTACACTCAACTTTCCTCCGCAGTCTATAGAAAAAAACATATTCGGCAGGAACATAAAAAACTCTCCCCCATTTTATGCCGAATGAGGAAGAGTTTTTTGTATATTTTCTGTTATTCTAATTTTAGTATGCAACACCCTGAGCGATCATTGCATCTGCAACCTTTAGAAAACCTGCGATATTCGCACCGGCAACCAAGTTGCCTTCGCAGCCGTATTCTTTTGCCGCATCGTATGCACTCCGGTAAATGTCTTTCATAATAGAATGCAGCTTTTCGTCAACTTCTTCAAATGTCCAGGAAAGTCTGACACTGTTCTGGCTCATCTCCAAACCGGAAGTTGCAACACCGCCGGCGTTCGCTGCCTTTGCCGGGCCAAAGTATACGTCATTTGCAAGGAAGGCTTCGATTGCTTCCGGTGTGGAAGGCATATTCGCACCCTCTGCAACCAGGTAACAGCCGTTCGCAATCAGTGCTTTCGCACTCTCTCCGTCCAGCTCATTCTGGGTTGCGCAGGGAAGTGCGATGTCGCACTTAACCGTCCAGATGCCTTTGCAGCCCTCTACAAATTTTGCGTTCGGATGATATTTTACATATTCGGAAATCCGTTTCCGCTCCACTTCTTTGATCTGTTTTACCGTATCCAATTTGATACCGTCTTCATCCACGATATAGCCGGAGGAATCCGACAGTGCAATGACTTTTGCGCCATATTGCTGTGCCTTTTCCGTAGCGTAAATTGCAACGTTTCCGGAACCAGATATGACAACCGTCTGATCTTTGAAAGATTTGCCCTTCTGCTTGAGCATTTCATTTGCAAAGTAGCACAGACCATAGCCGGTCGCTTCAGTTCTTGCCAAAGAACCGCCGTAAGTCAGTCCTTTTCCGGTCAGAACGCCGGTGAACTCATTTCTCAAACGTTTATACTGACCGTACAGAAAGCCAATCTCTCTTCCGCCTACGCCGATATCCCCGGCGGGAACGTCCGTGTCTGCGCCGATATGTTTGGAAAGCTCTGTCATAAAGCTCTGGCAGAACCGCATGATTTCATTGTCGGATTTTCCTTTGGGATCAAAGTCAGATCCACCTTTTCCTCCGCCCATCGGCAGAGTGGTCAGTGAGTTTTTGAACACCTGTTCAAAACCGAGAAATTTGATAACACTCTGGTTTACGGAAGGATGCAGTCTCAGTCCGCCCTTATAAGGTCCGATTGCAGAATTAAACTGTACGCGGAACCCTCTGTTTACCTGCACTTTCCCGTTGTCATCCATCCAGGATACGCGGAAGGATATAACCCTTTCCGGCTCAACCATTCTTTCGATTACACCTTTTTCCAGGTAAATCGGGTTTTTCTTCACCACCGGTTCCAGAGATTCCAGAACCTCTTTCACTGCCTGCAGAAATTCCGGTTCATGAGGATTTCTTTTGCAGACGTTTTCATAGATTTTTGCCATTTCTGGATTTTTAAATTCCATAGATCTGTTCCTCCATATATCATTGATATTTTTTCCCAAGTCTCACCATTAATTATACCTTATTTTTGAATGTTATGCAACAAATTTTTTAAATAAATTTCAAATTCCTATAAAAAATATGAAAAAATATCGCTTTTTGCAATTTCTCCGATTGCCAACTTTCAATATTTGGACATTTTATTCTATCACTGGAAGAAAAAAGGACTTCATTGAAAAGGCCCACCTTTGACAGGCAGGCCTTTCCTCTATGTATTTGTAATGGTTATCTTGTCTGATTCTTCGCATACGCTGCGGAAATTTGGCAATAAAAACCGTCTTTTTTGCCTTCTTTAAATTCCTTGATGTCCTTCGCCAGAGCCATTGTCACATATTCACGCCGGTCAATGGTCGGACCGCCCATGTGCGGGATTGCCAAAACGTTGGGAAGATATCTCAGCTTGCTGTCCGGATCCAATGGTTCTTTCGTGAACACGTCTAAAGCGGCTTTGAACCGCAGCGTTTCCAATTCACGAATCATAGCCTCTTCATCAATGACCGCACCCCTGGCCGTATTGACAAGCAATGCGCCATCCTTGATTTTCTTTAGCTGTTCTTCCCCGACAAGATGAAATGTTTTCGGGTTGGAGCCAGAGTGTACTGAAATAATATCGCAGGTTTCAAAAATTTCATTCAAAGGAACAACGGTGGCATTATATTTTGCAGCCTCTTCCTGTGTCAGGTAACTGGAATAAATCTTAATATTGCAGTGGAAAGGCTGCAGCATTTTTGCAAAGAATTTTGCAATCATACCAAACCCGACCAATCCGATGGTTCTATCCATGATACCCTCGTTATAATAGGCAGTGGATCTCCATCCGCCGGCTTTTACCAAATTATCATATTTCGGAATATCCCTCAGCGCTGCCATAATATAGCACACACAGCTCTCTGCAACGGATTCCGCAAAGACAGGGTTTCCGCTTAAAACGATGATGCCGCGGTTATACACAGCATCGGTGGCCAAACTGGCTACCGTTCCCCCAGTGTGTGCAACCATTTTCAGCTTATCCGCTTTTGCAATCACTTCTTCTGTCAGTGCAGGCGTACCCCAGCCTGTAACTAAAATGTCTACGCCTTCCAGCTTATCCCTCAGTTCTTCAGGGGTAAAATGTCTGTCATACGGATTGTATTCTACTTCCCCCAGATCTTCCAACATCTTTTTGGAACGATCGGTGAAAAAGGTATCTTTCACGTACCCCGTTGGTGAAGTTACCAGTATCTTCATTTTGCTTCCTCCTATTTTTCAGCTTAAATATTGATATACGGGTGTATTATAACACTCTGTCAAAAAAATATCAAGAATTTCAGATGGAAAAAGTGAATTTTCTGAAAGATCAGCAACTTTTGCACCCTTTTGAGCAAACAAATGATAGCTTTGTTCAAGATATGCCTGAAAAATGACAAAGAATGCACAGGGAATAGGATTGAATAACCTCCCCGTTTCGGATAAAATAGAGATAGAAAGAGAAAGCAGGTGATTGGAAAATGAAAAAATTTGCTTTGTTGCTCCTGGCGTCTATGATCCTATCAGCGGTTCCGGTGGCAGCAGCCGATCTGGACAATGTTTCCTTCAGCGGTTATGAATCCCTTACTGACACCGCCATTACCGACTACCGCCAGACGCCTGACTGCATCGTATCGCAGAAAAACGGGACAAACATTTTGTGCACGACCACCTCCGGCGTGCCGGGAAAATTCAATGTATTTGACTTGGATGCCCGAAAGCTGATAGAGTCTTATAATCTGAACGAGGAAGCCACGGTCTGGTCTCACGCAGTGGATTCTCAGGGCCGGGTTTATCTGACAACCTATAACAACTGTAAAATGTACCGCTATACTCCTGCCCTGAGCAAATTTGAGGATTTGGGCTCTGTTGCCGGGGAAAGCGCTGGTCTTGCCATGGCTGTAGATGATCAGGACAATGTCTATATCAGTACCTATAAGAGGGCCAAGCTGATTAAATTCGATCCGAAAACCGGAGTGTTCACCGATTTAGGGGTTGTGTTTCCCGACGCCCAGTATGCCAAATCTATGTCTTATTATAAGGGTTCTCTCTATATCGGCAGCAAAGCTCCGAATACCCGGCTGAAAAAATATGACCTTTCATCCGGCGTCTTTACCGAAATCGCCTTGCCTGATACCAATTTCAAGATTACATCTCTCTATTCCTCCCGGGTTGTGAGGGATTATCTTATCAGCTATACGGAATCGGACGCAGGCGGAAAATGGCTCATCTACCATATTCCTGAGAACCGCTGGCTTCCGCCGGTATCCGGAGCAAACGGACTGTACCCCTCCCCTGAAATAAACGGCAAATGCTATTTCCCTGCAGGCGGATATATTCAGGAATTTGATTTGGAATCCGAGACGGTAACTCAGACGGATATCAAATACAATACTGGCTTCCGGCGGGGCGGGGCTGTCATGCTAAAAAATGACAGCTACCTGCCAAACCTCACTTTTGTACATGTCTTTTTCGATGGGACGATTGCCTATCTGGATCCTGTCACTGGAAAGACACGGGGTGTGAAGGATGCTCTGCAATCCTGTCCCGCCGTGCTGCGAGGACTGGGATACTTGGAAGGCAAGCTGTATTACAGCACATATATGTCCACCATCGGCGTGGAATATGATGTCAATCAAAAAAGCCAGAACCGTTTTTCCTCCGGTCAGACGGAAGGAATTGCCGTGTCAGACGGGAAGGTGTATCTGGGGGTATACCCCGGTGCGAAAATTCACGAATTAGATCCTTCTAAGCCCTTTGACAGCACAAATCCAACCCTGCTGAAAGCCCTCAGTTCTGACGGGCAGGACCGCCCTTTTGCCCTAGAGGTCTTCGGCGATTATCTGGTTGCCGGAACCGTAGCGGATTATAACAGTGTGGGCGGCGCGCTTTCCCTTTATAACCGCAGGACAAAGCAATGGACGGTCAAAAAGAATATCATTCCGAATCAGAGCATTACCGGGTTGGCTTTCCGGAACGGAAAAATCTTTCTGTCTTCCTGCATCTATGGCGGTCTGGGAATCGATCCGGTGGAACAATCGGCACAGGTTGCGGTCTACGATATCGCTCAGCAAAAGCTTGCCGGAACATCATCGCTGAAGCTCCCCCAAACCTCACAGGCAATCACCTTTATCGGTGATCTTGAGATGGGGCCGGATAATCTGCTGTGGGGTGTGAGCAGCGGTGCGCTGTTTGCTCTGAATCCCGATACGCTGGAGCTGGTAAAATCAAAAAGCTATGAGCCTATGAGCTATGGAAGGCAGTGGCGCCCCTTCCGTATATTCTTTGACAACGGTTACCTCTATGCGACTATCCGGAATATCCTGTATGTGGTTGACCCGAACACGCTGGAAGCAAAAAAGGTTCTGCCAGGTTCCAGCGAAAACGCCCCTCTCACCGAACTGGTAAAAGGGGACGATGGCTATCTGTATTTTATAGAGGAAACCCAGCAGACCGTGATCAAGCGGATCAAAATGGACTATGCTGTGCAGGCATCCCTGATAGGCTCTTCGACCGACGAGAACAACAAGGTTTTTCTGCAGTTTGCTAACGCCTCAAATATCAAAAGCGAAATCCATATATGGAAAGACGGAGTTTTGAAAAAGACGGGAACCGCCGCTGTGAGCGGGGATGGTACGGCAGAGATCACTGCCCTTTTGGACGAAGTTGGAGATTATGAAGTCTCCGCCATTATAAACGGTACGGAAACCGGAAAGATAACCCTGTCGCGGACAGCAAAAATAGAGCGTCTGGCGGAAAAAAGCGATTTGGATTCCATGACCGCCGCCGAAAAGGAAAAATGGGAGCCTTATATCATTGCGCAGGAAGTGGAAACCTTTGAGCCGGACCGGATTGAATTTCCGGAGAGCTGTCTGGTAAAGCTGGATGTAAAAATCAACGGGAGCTATTTTACCACGGTAAAAACCGATTGGCGGATAACCCCTTAAAATCGGTTTTTCCCTTATTTCCCTACCTGTCATTCTGAGCGAAGCGAAGAATCTCAAAGCTGACTCGCCTGGGGATTCAATAAGGGCTTGCCCCGTCATTCAACGAGGACAAGGGCACTGCATAGCAGTACCGCAATCAGCGGGAGATTGTACTCCCGCTGATTGCGGATATGGAACCCGCCACCTTAAGAGGCGGGGGACATCTTGCCCGCAGTTATAAGCTGGGAGATTTCTCGTTTCTCGGAATGACAGGCAGGCGGCTTTTTCGTTTGTTTTCAGCAGTAAAATAGGAACTTCTCATCGAGAGGTTCCTATTTTTTATCTTGCCTTCTTTCTGCTTGCCAGGTGAGTGCTTACAGCGTAATACGATTATATACAATATAAACTTTGATTCCGACTTCCCATTGATGTAAAATAAAACTATAATATTCAAATCGAGGTGGTTCCATGGGAATCGAAAGAAAAGTATGCAGCTTCCGGTTAGAAAAAGAACTGATTGATCAACTGCTGTATTTTGCAGGTTTGGAAAACCGAACTCTCTCCAATTTTATCGAGACTATTCTGAAATCCTACCTGAATGAACGTCAAAAAGATATCCCTTCTATAGATAGGAGGGATATTTTATGACTTCTCGTTTAGATACAGATTCAGAAAGGTACCGAAAGCTATCGAACCAACTTCATGAACTGGAAGAAAAGCTGATGAATACGCTCAACCTGGAACAATTCCGAATCTATCACGAACTGCAGGTTTGCCGCTTTCAGATAGACGCTGTGGAATGCGCGCGTATATCCGCTGTCAAACAGGAGATTCTGAACGCGATAAAAGCGGATTGTGGGAAAAAATAATTAAGGAACTCACTCGTCTATGTCCAGCAAAGGCACTTCGATAGGCTGATATTCGCTGTCCATCGCCACAAAAACAAAGTCTGCACGGTTGGCAATAATCGTATTTCCCGTTTTCAGGTTTTCCGCAACCGCCTCCACGCTGATGTTCATGGAGGTTCTGCCCACCTTTGTAAGTTTTGCTGTCAGCGTGACCATTTCCCCCATGCGCACGGGATGCTTAAAATCGATGTGGTCAACCGCCGCCGTTACCACCGCCTCATTGGCGTGCCGTGCGGCGGCAAGTCCTGCACAGATATCCATCCAGTGCATCAGAGTTCCTCCCAAAAGATTTCCCAGCGGATTGGTATCGTTGGGCAGCACTTGCTGTACCATGGTAACAGTGGAATCGGATACTTTTTTTGTCTTTCTCATCTCTTCTATTTCCTTTCTTTCAGACAGATTGGCTGCTTTTGATAAGTATAGAGCCTGAACAAGATTTTTCTTGTTCGTGGCGTTTCACCTCTCTCGCGTAAAAAAGAGCAGAAGCAAATCGCTTCTGCTCTCTATTATATCCAATTTCTGAAAAAGTTCAATCAAAAACATAAAAATCGATGATATTACAGCAATTGGATTTTACGCAGGAAAGTTCATTCAAGACTCTTTCTCTTATTCTATATTGAAAGCAATACTCGCCTTCCTCCAGATCAAAAATGCATTTGATTATGGTCTTTTCGCCTTCAATACGGTCAATTTTTGGTGTGTTTCCTGTAAACATCGCGCCGACAAAATAAATTTTATTGTGAAAGAGAATTCTGCCGGTCTGTTTTTTCTCTTTCTGATAGATCGTTAATATACTGCCATTCGGGTCCCTGGCCGCAATATTGACCAGCAATTGAGTCGTATTCATAAAGACCACCCTTACTATTTGTTTGTCTCTTTTGCCTTTTCTGCGTATGTATTATTGACGATCTGTTCATACGGTGCTTTTTTGGAGAGCTCACCCGCTGACGTCATAACTGTCTGGAGCAGTTCAAAGGAAGAGGATTTCATCACCGGATCTTTTGACCAGGCATCGATATCCTGATATCTCTGCACCACGGTTGTCAGGAGTTCCAGATCTGTGTCCGGGAAAGAAGGCTGAATCACTTGGGCAATCTCCTTTGCACTATGATTTGCAACCCACTGCTGTCCCTTATAGATAGCATTGGTGAATTTCTGGATGATATCAGCGTTCTTCTGGATATAACTTTTCTTTGCAAAGTAGGCCGTATATGGAATTTCGCCTGCTTCCTGTCCGATAGAGGAGAGTACGTATCCCTTCCCCTCCTTTTCCACCATGGAAGCAGTCGGTTCAAACAGAGCCACATAGTCTCCTGTTCCGGCTGTGAACGCACCTGCCATCAGGGCAAATTGGATACTGTCGTCCAGCGTGACATCCTGTCCGGGCGTCAGCCCTTTGGATTTGATGACATATTCCAGAGCCATATAGGGAACGCCGCCTTTTCTTCCCGGAAGAACAACAGAACCTTTGACTTTGGCCCAGTCAAAAGGATCGTCTGGAGTTCTCCCTACCAAAAAGGAACCATCCCTCTGTGTCATCTGTGCGAACACTTGAGTGTGATCCTCCTTCCCCTCGTTGTATACATAGATGGAAGCCTCCGGCCCTGCGAAACCGATGTCAATATGGTCGGAGAGCACGGCAGACATTACCTTATCTGCCCCCTGTCCGTTGGAAAGTTCCAGTTCAATGCCCTCCTCCGCAAAAAAGCCTTTATTGATGGCAACATACTGAGGCGCATAGAAGACGGAATGAGTCACCTCACTGACCCGTACCTTCTGCAGTTTTTCTCCTCCGCACCCGGCAAAACAGAAAGCACCGACTGCAAACAGAAGGGGGATGCAAAGAAATTTTTTGACTTTTTTCATGGAAACACTCCTTTCACAAGATACACAGGCGCTTTAAGCGCCTGTGTGGTTGATACATTTATTTACCAGCCTTTCCAGCAGCACGACTCCCTCATATAAAAGAGCCGCAACCACCGAAAGGATGATGACGCTGGTCATGACCAGATCCAGTTTAAATACCTGCCCTCCATACACGATAAGGTATCCAAGCCCCGCTTTGGAAACCAGGAATTCCCCTGCGATAACGCCTACCAGAGAAAGTCCGATATTGATTTTCAGCGAGTTGAACAGAGTACTTAGATTGGACGGAAAAATCACCTTCGTGAAAATCTGTCTGCGTGTCGCACCGAAGGTCTGGACCATTTTAATTTTCTCCTGCTCCGTATGCATAAAGCCGTTTAACATCTCCAGCACTGTGACAATCAGCGATATGGCAAGAGCCATCACAATGATAGCGTTGGTTCCCGCACCGACCCAGATGATAATGATAGGCCCCAGCGCAATTTTCGGCAGACTGTTTAAAACCACCAGGAAGGGCTCGCAGACTTTTGATATATAGGGCGACCACCATAGGATAACAGCCGTCAGGGTACCCATACACGCGCCCAGCAGAAAACCAACGATTGTCTCATAGCAGGTGACGCCCAGATGAAGCAGCAGATCGTTTGATGACAGGTTCGCAAAGGTTTTTAAAATGCGGGAAGGCTGGCTTGTGATAAAGCTGTCGATCATCTTTAAATCAGCGCAGATTTCCCAAACAGCAAAAAAGCCGGCCAAAAGCAATATCTGGACAACAAATATAGATATTTTTCTTAATTTCGTTCTTTTTAAGTAGGAGATTCTCTCTTTGGAGAGCCCTGCTTTTTGATTAGAGATGTACATCAAGATCGCTCCAAATCGTATTAAAATATGTGCTGAATTCCGGCATTTTCCTGGTTTTTAAAGGTTCCCGCTCTTCCATATCAAAAGTTGTTTCGTAGATGCTTTTAACCATCCCGGGTCTTCTTGTCAGAACGACAACCCGATCCGCCATGCTGATGGCCTCCGGGATATCGTGGCTTACCATGACAGACGTCTGGTTCTCTTTTTTCAGTATCTGATAGACATCCTGGCTCACCGCCAGACGAGTCTGATAATCCAACGCGGAGAACGCCTCATCCAGCAAAAGAAGTTTCGGGCGTGTGGCCAAAGTCCTTATAAGCGCCGCCCTCTGCCTCATTCCGCCGGATAGCTGGGCGGGATACTTGTCTTTAAATTCAAATAGGCCATAGGTTTTCAAAAGTTCTGTCACATACGCTATGTTTTCTTTTGTGAGCATGTGCCGGATCTCCAGCCCTAGAATCACATTTTTATAGATCGTGCGCCATTCCAGCAGATTATCCTTCTGCAGCATATAGCCCACCTTATCGGAGATGCCGTTTATCGGTTCCCCTGCAATATATATTTCACCGGAAGTCGGTTTCAGAAGTCCGGATATGATGGAAAGCAATGTGGATTTCCCGCAGCCGCTGGGACCTACAATAGAAATAAACTCTCCCCGGCGGATGGATAAATTGATATCCTTTAAGGCTTCCACCTCGCCGGTTTTGTCCTGATACTTTTCACTGATATGTTTCAGTACAAGCATATCGTTCAACTTTCATCACCTCTTTTTCCTTCTATACTTTATCTTATTAAAAGAAGATGATTTTGGTGTAAAATAAATTTTGGCTCCTTCAGCGGTCTCTCTGTTTTGATATTCAACTCCCCAGAATAATTTTCAAAAAAGGAAGGCACTTCTTTTCTCTCCTGCATAAACTGCTTGTGAAGGAGGTTACAATGATGAGTTGTAATAACAGTAATAACATTTTTTCAAATAACACCAAAATTTTAAAACGCGATGGTTCCTGCGGATGCGGATGTGACCGCGAGCCCGAAAACACATGCGGATGCGGATGCAGCCATGAGACGCAGGCAGAAAACAATGAAATCCGGTTAAACGATTTCTGTAACGTTCCGGAATGTCCGCCTGTAAAAAATTTTTGCTGTGAAGGCATAACACCTGATAGAAACAGCGGGGGCAAATCAAAAGATATCTTTGCCTATGTCAACCAGATTGTTGATTCCAAATCTGTTCAAGGTACCCAGTTAAACGAAATGATACGTTTAACCCCTCAGAACTGCGACCTGATTGCAGAATTCACAGACTGCAACGGATGCTCCTGTGCTCAGCCGGTTTTAGACAGTGATTCCTGCTTTAAGGTTTTGGCTTATGAATCCAAGATCGACGTTGCATTTCCAACAGCAACCCTTCCGAACACGGCATTTGTCATTAATAAATACATTCCTTCCGCAGTGATTTCAGACAGCAGAAACATGTATGAACTGCCTCTGGCCAACTTCAACAATGCAATTTACAATGACATATGTACGCTGGAAGGGAGAAATTCTTCCGCTCCGCTGATCGTTGCTCCGATGGGTACGACCATCACCTATCAGGCATCTTTCGTTCTGTGCGGGACAGTTACGTCCAATTCAGGCGTCTTTAAGTTCAAGTTTATCATTGATATGGATGAACCGATTACGTCCTGTCACTGCACCAGCTTTATGCTGCCTGAAATTTGTCTGCCCCGTATTAACTGTTTTGAAGATCCCAGACTGCTGGTCGGATTCTGTTATGACAGCCAGCTGGTCGCACCCAACATCGATATCAGCAATGACGGCCAGCTGGTATTCACTTCCGCGCTGATGATCTCTCCTACAATGAAAGCGGAGACGGTTGTAAACAAGAAAGTCATCCTCAACGTGAGAGAAATCTGCTAAGCCATCATTCAAAACATAAGAGATAAAAAACGCCAAAGGATCGATAGGATCCTTTGGCGTTATTCTTTTGCTTCAATAAGGGGCTTTCCCCTGTTCTTTCTCTAATATTTTCGTATAAAACTGAAAGGCTGACGGGATCGGAAAACGGTCCTGACGCTCTTCTTTGGTTGTCCAGAGAAACCGAGCGCTCTCCTGCTCCACATCAACTTGAAAGCCCTTCATATGCCATTCCACATGGCTGAAAATATGCTTCGCTTTCCCCGTCTCTTTTATGGAAACCATCTGCATTCCCCATTTCTCAACCTGTCTTCGTATCTGCTCGTCGCTGAGATACCCGTCCAGGTTGGGAAATTCATATAGCCCTGCCAGCAACCCTTTTTCCTGCCGTTTTCGGATCGCTGTTTTTTTACCGCAGATCAATAGAAGAACCGTTTTCTCCTCTATTTTCCGTGCTTTTTTTGTATTCTTTTGGGGAAAATCCAA
The DNA here is from genome assembly GCF_018918095.1 of Acetivibrio sp. MSJd-27. GTDB lineage: Bacteria > Bacillota > Clostridia > UMGS1840 > HGM11507 > HGM11507. The sequence continues at coordinate 32,983 of NZ_JAHLPV010000018.1, forward strand.
AGGGTTTCCCTGCCTTTCCGCCTCACAGATCTCTTTCAGAGGACAAATCTCACATTTCGGCAGACCGTTCGGCAAACAAACTGTGGCTCCCAATTCCATCAAGGCTTGATTCATATCTCCTGCTCTTGCAGGCGGAAGAATATCCCGAACCTTCTCTTCCATCTCCCGCTTTACCTTCGAATCGCTCACATTGGAGTAGTCTGCCGTCACACGGGTAATCACCCGCAGCACATTGCCGTCCACAGCCGGCGCGGGTATGCCGAAAGCAATGGAGGAGATCGCCCCTGCGGTATAAGGCCCAATGCCCGGCAATTTCAAAAGCTCGTCATATGCGGCAGGCAGCCTACCTCCAAACTCCTCCGCAGCGAGCTGCGCTGCTTTTTTCAAATTTCGTGCCCGACTGTAATACCCCAGCCCTTCCCAGAGCTTCATCAGCTTATCATCATCCGCTTCAGCCAGCGCCGTGATATCCGGCAGCTGTGACACAAACCGCTCAAAGTAAGGCTTTACCGCCTCCACCCGGGTTTGCTGGAGCATAATCTCGGAAATCCACACCCGGTAAGGCGTCGGTTCCTCCCGCCAGGGCAACACTCTGGCATTCCTGTCATACCACGCAAGAAGCGGTTCAACGATCCATCCCAATACCATTTTCTCTAATCCTTCCCGTCAGTTTCCGATAAATCGGCAGCATGTGCTGTTCTCGGCTATATTGCTCAATTTGGTATAAATATATCCATTTTACAGCGGTATTTTCATCCTTTTTGGGACGGATTGGCTGATCCTCGTCCGCAATGAGAAGGTAGGCGGCGCACAGATGCAAATGGGGACTTACATAACTTCCGTTTTTCCAATGGCCATGCACCGGCAGAATATCAAGAGAAGCAATCTCAAACGAAAGAGGGTCAACCTGCACAAGACCGGTCTCCTCCTTTGCCTCTTTGACGGCAACCTGCAAAAGATCGCCGTTCCCATCGGCATGCCCTCCTGTCCATCCCCATGCATCATAAATGCGGTGATACGCAAACAGACATTTATCCAAATCCTGATTCAATATAAACCCGGAGCTTGTAAAGTGTACTGCCCGGCAGTCGCGCCAAAGCAGGCGTTGACCGCAGCTTTCCATCAGCTCCAGCATCATGGCCTTATCCCGTTTCTCCTGCTCACATCGGGGCTGATACCGCTTTATCTGTTCTCTGTAATCCATTGGCAGATATCCTTATTTATGATCATTGTTTCTGATTTGAGCCCGTTTGATTTTTCCTCCTAATGTTTTTGGAAGTTCATCAACAAACTCGACAATTCTCGGATATTTATAGGGCGCAGTTGCTTTTTTAACATGATTCTGCAGCTCCTTTACAAGCTCGTCCGAGGCGGTGTAACCCTTTGCGAGAACAATCGTGGCCTTGACCACCTGGCCTCTTATCGGATCAGGAGCCGCGGTGATGGCGCACTCAACAACCGCGGGGTGTTCGATCAGCGCGCTTTCCACCTCAAAGGGGCCGATCCGATATCCGGAACATTTGATAACGTCATCATGCCGTCCGACAAAGGTATAATAACCATTGTTATCTCTCCAGGCAACATCTTTTAAATTATAGTTTCCGTCTCCCATCGCAAGATTTGTCTGCTCTTCGTTTTTATAATAGCCTACAAACAGACCAACAGGCGGTTTTTTCTTCACATTGAAAATAACAATTTCGCCCTCTTCCCCGCTGTCACAAACTTCACCGTTTTCATTTACCAGCCGGATATCATAGATGGGGGAAGGCTTTCCCATTGACCCTGGAATCGGTTCAAACCATTCAAAATCGGCGAACAGAACCGTTCCCTCTGTCTGACCGAAACCGGTATGGATTTTCCCTCCCGTGAGTTTAAGCCACCGGTTGAAAACCTCAGCATTCAGCGGTTCCCCTGCGGTTGCCCAGTTTTCTATGCTGGATAAATCGTAGCTTTTTACATCCTCCTGAAGCATAAAGCGGTACATGGTAGGCGGCGCGCAAAAGGTTGTGAGTTTATAATTCTGCATGATTTCTAAAAGCTTGGAGGGAATGAATTTATCCATATCATAACAGAAAACGGTTGCGCCGCAGCACCACTGACCATAAATTTTACCCCAGCCAAACTTCGCCCAACCGGAATCGGAAACGCTCATGTGAAGCTTGTTTTCCTGCACCCTCTGCCAATATTTTGCTGTTACGATTTGTCCAAGAGGGTGGAAATGGTTATGCATAACCATCTTTGGCATCCCCGTGGTTCCGGATGTAAAATAGATCTGCATGATATCGGAGCCTTTTACCGCGTTCTCCCCCACAGGTCTTTCCAATTCATTTGAACAGTTTTCGATTTCCCTATTGAAATTAAACCATCCATCTCTATCCGTATTTCCGACAAGGCCAATATTTTTCACGCACGGCATTTCGGGAAGCGCTTTTTCAACCTGTTCCACGACATAACTGTCGTTTACACAGAGGAACATTTCAATATTCGCGGCATTTGCACGGTATGCGATATCCTTTTTGGTAAGCTGCAAGGTTCCGGGAATAAAGATAACTCCTAATTTTATCAACGCCGTCGCACATACCCAGTATTCCCAGCGTCTTCTTAAAATAAGCATAACGACGGAGCCCTTCTTTAAGCCCTTCGACTGAAAAAAGTTCGCCGCTTTGTTGCTTAATTTACTCATCTGTTCGTATGTAAAAGTATACTCCTCGCCGTGGTCATTGCACCAGACCAAAGCTCTGTAATCCTTCTGCTCTTTTGCCCAGCCGTCAACGATATCAAACCCAAAGTTGAAATCTTCCGGCGTGTTTACCATGTAATTCTCCTTGAAATCTTCATAGGAGTCAAATTCCTTTCTGGGTAAAAAACGATCTAATATCATATGTAAAATCTCTCTTTCCTCTATTACTCAGCAATCATTGTAAGAAATCTCGCCTTTTTATCCCCGTGGCATTTCTGCCCGTGAGGATGAGTGGGATTGAAATAAATGGAATCTCCCTCATTTAAAATCAGTTCTTTTCCATCAAACACAACCGCCACGGAACCTTCCAGTACAAGATTAAATTCCTGACCGGAATGAGCTACCAAATCAGCCGGTTTATCCGACGGATCCAAGGTTACCAGCAAGGGCTGCATAATTTTATGGCTGTAACGGAAAGCCAGATCCTCAAACCGATATCCTGGATATCTGCTGACACTTTTGCCTTCTCCTCGTTTTACGATATGGTAGGTGTCAAGTTTTGCACCGACACCTGTAACAATCTCTGTAAAGTCCACGCCGAATTTATTGGCAATTTCATAAATGACGCTGATCGGGATATTCTCCCCGTTTAGCTCGTAGCCCGCATAAACGCTTTCATCGATGCCAAGCTCTTCTGCCAGCTGTTTCTGGGAATATCCGCAGACTTCACGCAATTCCCTGATCCGCGCCGAAATCTCATTGAATTCTTTTTTCATAACAATGATCCTTTCCGTTTTATAATAGATATGTTTTTATTATAACAAGATAAAAACGCTTTTGCAAGGCAAAAGCCGTCATAAAAATGCATAGAGCAGAGTGCAGCATCTATTTTAACGATCAAAAAGCAGGCGCCCAATGCACCTGCTTTTCCATTCTATTCTTCCAATCCTTTAATCAGATCGTTTTGAGTGGGTGACTGCATTTCGGAAGATGTGCTGAATTTTTTTACCGCAACCGTTGCCTTGGCCGGAGGTGTTAATGTTCCAGGTCCGCCTACGCATCCGCCGGGGCACGCCATCCCTTCCAGCAGATAGCCGTTCCGCTTACCGGCTTTCGCAATCATCATCATCTTTTTGCAGTTGGAAAGTCCCTCCGCGCGGTCAATTTTCATCTCCACTTCGGGATAAAATTCCTTTACACAACCCGCAATCGCTTCGCAGACGCCACCCGCGACCGCATAGCCGCGTCCTGCTTTTGAGGCTTGATTTACCTTCTGATCATCATCGTAATCGTCAAATTCAATTCCCTTTGCAACCATCATACCCATAAGTTCTTCAAAAGTGATAACAAAATCAATGTAGGGCCGAACTTCCTCGCGGGAAGCTTCCAGCTTCTTGGAAATACAGGGACCGATAAACACCACAATGGCATCCTCGTTTTCTTTTTTGATCAGCTTGCCCGTAGCGACCATAGGGGTCGAGGATTCTGATATGCACGCTGCATACTCCGGAAAATTCTTCTTTGCCATCGCCGCCCAGGACGGACAGCAGGAGGTTCCGAGAAAGGGCTGTTTTCCATTTGCCACGTGATTTACATAGTGATGCGCTTCCTCCACTGCTCCGGCATCCGCGCCAATAGCAACCTCATACACCTCATGGAAACCCAAAGCCTTGATTGCCTCAAAAACCTTTTCCGGCGTAGCCAATGGTCCAAACTGAGAGATAAAAGAGGGGGCGATTGCCGCACATACTTTTTTATTGTTTTTAATCGCTGTAATAATCTGATATAACTCTGACTTGTCCGCAATTGCCGCAAAAGGACAGCTTACGATGCACATGCCGCAAGCCACGCAGACATCATGATTGATTTTTGCCCTGCCCAAATGGTCACTCTCAATCGCGTCTACACCACAGGCCGCGGCACAGGGCCGCTTGTAGTTCGTAATCGCATTGTAGGGGCAGACCTCCGCACATCTGCCGCACCGGACACATTTGTCCTGATCGATGTGAGATCTTCCGTGGACAATCGAAACCGCCTTCACCGGACAGACCGATGTACACGGATGAGCAAGACAATTCCTGCAGTTATCCGTCACCATATAAGAATTGGGAGGACAGGCAGCACAGGCAAAGCTGATCACATTCACCAAAGGATCTTCCAGCTTGATCTCATCACAGCGATACTTGTGCAAACCTTTTGAAATAACAGAGTGCTCATCAACCCTTCGGATTGGCATTCCCATAGCAAGCCGCAGACGCTCCCCTACGATCGCCCTCTCCATGAAAACGCTTTCGCGGTACTGTGGAATTTCCCCCGGAATAATGGTATATGGAATCTCGTCAAAATCGTGATCCGATTTATCCGAATAAGCCAGCTTCGCAATCTCCGTAAAAACCTGACGGCGGATCTTTGTAACCGGCGTATAAATACCTCTCATTAGCATCATTCTCCTTTTTTGTTCACAATGGATATGATATGCGACATGACGCTTTCACTGTCTGCATTCTCAATCAACTCTCCATCCACACGCACGAAGGGACCACACTTGCCCTCCTTACAAAGTCCAAAACATTTGCTGGTTACAATATCTATCTTTCGATCCAGTCGCAGCTGCTGCTTTAATGATGACAGGCTCTGAATGGATGCGACAATGTCCATTGCCCCCATCATAACGCACTGAGTCCCGGAACAAACTTCAACTTTGATTTTTTTCACCTTAGCCACTCCGCCTTTCCCTGGATTTCTCATCCAATTTATTCTTTTACAGTTAGCTAAATTATACTATTTTTCAGGCAGAAAATCAATACCAAGTTGATAAAAGGTTAACAATCTATAGCTGTATCATTCCAAACGTATTTAAAATGGATGAAATCAATGTTATCACAACAGCCACAGGCGTGATATATTTTATCAATATCAGATACCATTTTTCCCGGTGAAAGGCTGAGGATTTTTTGATCTCGTCCGTCAAATGCCACGTTCCCCAGATATAGCTGACAAGAATACAGGTCATCACTGCACCCAGAGGCATCAACAGCTGATTGGTGCAAAAATCGGTAAAATCAAGAATATTCATCCCAAAAATGGAAACTGAGTCCCAAATTCCGTATCCCAGCGAGGCGGGGATACCAGCCAGGAATGCAATCAGACCAACCAAAATGGTGCAGCTCTTTCGCTTTAGATGTAATTTCTCCTTCCAGGTCGAAATTACAGTCTCCATCAGTGCAATGGAGGACGTAAGGGCGGCAAAGAAAATGAGAAGAAAGAATGTGCCGCCGATCCATCCCGAAAAAGGCATCTTTATAAAAACTTTAGGCAGCGTGATAAATACCAGAGTAGAGCCCGCCTGAAGTGCATTTTCCAAAGACTCCGAACTGGAGGAAAATACAGCAAAGATAGCTGGTATAACCATAAAGCCTGCCAAAAGTGCAATTCCTGTGTCAAACAACTCAATTTTCTTTGTCGCCTTTTCCAGATCGATATCCTTTCGGACGTACGAACCATATGTGATGGTCACACCCATACCTAGGGAAAGTGAGAAGAACATCTGCCCCAAAGCTGCCAGCACCGCACGAAAAGACAGTTTTGAGAAATCGGGAACAAGATAGTATTTTAATCCCTCCAGGGCGCCGTCCATACTTAGGGCAAAGATGCTTACTATAATCGAAAGAATAATCAGTGCAGGCATCAAAACTTTATTGAGCCGCTCCACTCCATTCTGTACGCCAAGCATCACCACAAACATGTTAAACAGCACAAATAAAGCCTGAAATAAGACCGGCCATGTGGCTTTTGAGATAAATCCGTCAAAAAAACCGTCTCCGGCGGCAAGGAGTTCATTACCGGAAAAATACACCGTGATAAATTTTAAAATCCATCCTCCAATCACGCAGTAATAGGACAGGATTAAAAAAGCAACCAGAACCGCAATATATCCTAGAAAGGTGAACTTTCTGTTTATCTTCCGGTAAGCATCCACTACATTGCAGTGAAACTTTCTCCCAATCGCCGCTTCGGTCAGTACCAGAGAAAAACCAATGGTAGCGACAAAAATGATATACAGCAGAACAAAACTGCCTCCCCCATATTTGGTGGCTAGCGTGGGAAAACGCCATAAATTCCCCAATCCAACTGCAGAACCTGCCGTAGCTAAAATAAATCCCAAGTGACCGGAAAACATTTTTCTTTTTCCCATGATGTCCCCCTTTTCTCATAAAAATGATGAATAAAGTGTTAATTTTCTATCAAAATAGGATAAATAATTTTATTAACTGATGACTTTTGTGTCAAAGTAGGATATAATAACCTTAAGAAATATCACGAAATCATAGATTTCTATATTCCGAAAGAACATTGAAACGCAATATTACGGCGACATCCCGCCGCCTTCATTGTTCCGTTATAGATAACCTTAAGAAATATCACGAAAGCAAAGAACGCTACGCTCTGCAGGCGAAGGTGATTCTTTTCTCCATCCTAGAAGCAAGGTGCCTGTTCTGCCGCAAATGACAGCAAAAAGTGGGATTGGATTTTAAAAGGGGAATTCATGAAATTTAAACTCGATAAAAAATATTTTAAAATTACATTGTATGCAACAGGAGCTGTTTGCTTTTCTATTTTATTTTACATGTTCCTGAAAAACATTCATAATTTCACCGGTTTTACGGCAAAAATCGCTTCCCTGCTGGTTCCCTTTCTCTATGCATTTGCGTTCGCATATTTGTTGAACCCGGCTCTGAAAAAAACGGAGAAGCTTCTCGCATTCCTGTTGGAACGAAAAAAGCAGCGTCCGAAATTAAAACGGGGATTGGCTATTGGAATTACTTATTTATTAGCATTGCTTTTGATCTATATTTTTATACTGATACTTCTTCCCCAACTTCTGATCAGCCTGCGCAGCCTGATTATGGGGATTCCTGATATCGTCAACAACCTGACCAATCAAGTAGACGCATTGCTGTCCCACTGGAATTTCCCTGTGGAAGGCGCTGGTTCCAGGCTCGACAACCTGATTACCTCCACAGGTGATCTGCTGAATAGAGCCTATGAAGTTTTAAATAAAACCATTCCTTTGCTGTATGGACTGACTACAAAAGTTGCCGGTTCTGTACTGGATATTATTCTTGGCGTAATCATCTCCATTTACATGCTGGGGAGCAAAGAAAAATTCTTTGCCCAGATAAACAAGATACTCTTTTCCTGCTTTGGAAGTGAACGGGCAAAGCAGATTATCCATTTTGGGCATTATACCAACGATACCTTTACCGGCTTTATCATCGGTAAAATTATTGATTCGCTGATTATTGGAGTTATCTGCTTCATCGGGATGCGCATTTTCCGCTTTCCCTATCCGTTGCTCATAAGCGTGATTGTCGGAATTACCAATATTATTCCCTATTTTGGGCCATTTATTGGAGCTATTCCAAGTATCATTATTATTTTGTTTGTCAGTCCCATCCAGGCACTCTGGTTCGGCGTTTTTATCCTTGCACTGCAGCAGTTTGACGGTAATATCCTGGGACCCAAAATTTTGGGGAATTCCACAGGTCTCTCCTCCTTTTGGGTTATTTTCGCTATCATCATAAGCGGCGGCCTGTTCGGCTTTATCGGAATGCTGGTTGGCGTGCCGCTGTTCGCAATTGTGTATGCAGGTATCAAATATAAAATTGAAAAAAATTTGGCGGAGAAATCCCTCCCTGTCAATACGGTTTCTTACAGCGGAAACACCTACGAGGCAATCACGGAAAGAAAAGCTGAGACAGAAGATTAGAAAACGCTATGTTTTTTCACAGAAGTTATGAAAGAAAGCTTGGATGGAAAGGGATATTGTCCTGCTCTACAACATGGAAAAAGAATGGAGGTCAACCTTGTTTGGGTATGTATCCGTCTTTAAAGACGAACTGAAGGTCCGTGAATATAATATATACCGCGGGTATTACTGCGGCCTTTGCAAAGCTCTGGGAAAACATTTTTCCCACCCCGTTCGTATGGGACTAAACTATGACTTTGCATTTCTGGCACTTACCATGGGGGCTATGTCGAAAGAAAAAACAGAAATCAGACAGGAGCACTGCGTGATACATCCCCTCTCCAAACGTCCCGTTTCCCATGATGAGCAGGCACTGTCCTATGCAGCGTATATGAGCATTATGGTAACCTATTTTAAGCTGATCGATGATTACAATGATTTAAAAAGCCCAAAAAGCATCTTTGCCATACTTTTCTATAAAGGACAGCTGAAAAAATGCAAAAAATATTATGAGCATGAATACAATCTGATAGAAAAACAGTTAAAAGAATTAAGCCACTTGGAAAAACAGCACTGTGATGACATTGACAGGACAGCCGACTGTTTTGCGAAAATTCTGGAATGCCTTTTTACTCCCTCTTATCTGAATTTGACGGAATCCGAGAAAAAGGCCTTGGGGATATTCGGTTACCAACTGGGTCGTTTTATCTATATCATCGATGCTCTTCAGGATATCCCAGAGGATGATAAACATCAAAATTATAATCCAATCTTGCTCAAAGAGAGGAAAAAAGGGGAGTCCGTCGATGCATTCTATCAGAGAATCAAAGAAAAATATTGCTTTACCTTGACTCTGACATTGGACGCCGCCGCAAAAAGTTTTGAATTGATTCCATTCCGGCGTTACCGCCCTATTGTAGAAAATGTGGTCTACTTAGGGCTGCGGGGTGTGTTGGACAGAGTGATAGAAAAACACGGGCAGGAGAGCCTGCCAAAAGGAGAATTCAATGAATCCATATGAAATTTTAGGCGTTCCCCAGGGAGCGGATGAGGAGACCATCAAAAAAGCTTATAAGGAACTGGTGAAGAAATACCATCCGGATCAATATGCCAACAATCCTTTATCGGATCTGGCGGAAGAAAAATTAAAAGAGATCAATGAGGCATATCGTATGCTGATGAATCAGAAAGGCGGAACCGCTGGGTCTGGTTCCAGACAAAGCAGCTCTTACAGCGGAAATCCCAGCTTTGCAAATATCCGCCAGCTGATTCAATCCGGCCGGATTACAGAGGCAGAACAAATTTTGGACAGTATGCGGGAACAAACTGCTGAATGGAACTATTTAAAAGGAGTTATCGCCATCCAGCGCGGATGGTTTGATCGTGCGGTAAACTATCTGAATACAGCAGTGCGCATGGACCCCCAAAACTTTGAATATCGCAATGCCCTTGCACAGTTGAATCAAAGAGTGAATACCTACCGCAATGTAGGCAACATGAACGGATACGGAAGAAATACCGAATGTGATTGTTGTACCAAGCTGGTTTGTGCGGATTGTTGCTGTGAAAGCATGGGCGGCGATCTGATCAGCTGCTGTTAAGGAGGAATGAAGGTGGCGCGAAAAATCGCTCTCACTGCAATGTTTTCTGCTCTGGGCACTGTCTTTCTTTTTCTAACAGGTATCTGGCCCTTCGGAACGGTTGCCTTGCTCTGTGCGGCGTCTGCATTTGTGGCATTCAGCGTGATGGAATGCGGGATGGGGTATGGCCTTTTATCCTATATCACTATCTCTGTTCTGGGCTTTTTGCTTGTCCCCGACAAGACAATCACTCTTTGGGAATTTGTCCTTCTTCTGGGATATTATCCGGTTATCAAATGTCTGATTGAACGGCTCAACAGACTATGGCTGGAGTGGCTCATCAAAGTATTATTCTTTTCGGTTATGGTAATTGTGCTTTTGCTGCTGTTTCAGTTTGTACTTTTCATTCCTATCGTCACAGAACTTCCTGTATGGCTGTATGGTATCGGAGGAATTGCTCTGCTTGCAGTGTATGACTATGCTCTGAGTGTTTTTCTCTCTTATTACCGCAATCGGTTAAAAGGAAAACTTAGAAAAAACAGCTGATATCGCATCTTCAAAATCTGTTTCGCAGGACATCTTATCAAAAACATGAAACAACGGTAGAGGTGTGCTCTTGTCAAATAATCTAATATCCAACAACAAAAAGCGCCGTGCATAAAATATGCACGGCGCTTTTCATTTTTATGTTATTCACTTATTAGTTTACTTTGCCATACGCGTACATAGCAGAATACAGAATCTTAGCAGCTTCCGCACGGGTAATATGGTTATCCGGCCGGAAGGTGTTGTCTTCGTATCCGTTTATAATCTTTGCGTCAACAGCGTTCTTAACAGCTGCTTTTGCCCAGTCGCTGATTGCACTTCCATCCGCAAACGCGGTTGTCTTGTCCCCTTGGTCAGTGCCGCGCAATGCACGCTCAATGATGACTACAAACTGTTCCCTCGGAATAATTTCATGAGGCTTAAATGTCTGATCTGCATATCCTTTGAAAATACCGTATTCGACTGATAGCTTAACATATTTCATCGCCCAGTCATCAATTGTAAAGATATCAATAAACTCTATATTTTTGGTGACTTCTTTATTTTCTAATCCCAGAGCACGTACCATAATGATAGCGGCTTCCTGCCTGGTAAGACCGTTTTCTGGATTGAAGTTTCCTTGGTCATCACCAATAAACAGATTCATTTTCTGTACAGCGCTCACATAATCTTTTGCCCAATGTCCTGCCATATCCGGAGCGATCTCGTCTTCAGCAGCCGGTTGGGGGACTGGAATCGGGTTTACTGTCACAACAGGAGTTGTTGTAGGGGTAGAAGTAGGAACATATATGGTTCCTGAACCTGTCCCCGTACTCGGCTTTTTCGTCGGCTTAGGGGTCGGTGTAGGCGTTTCCAGAGGACTGTAAATACCCATCTCTTCAAACACGTTCTTAATATCCTGTAACTCTTTGGATGTCGAACCATCATTAAAAGAATCGATCAATGCAGTGATAATATCCTCCGCACCTGTTACAGAATTTCCGTTTACGGTTTTGATATCTGCCCATTTTTCGTCCAGCTTACTTTCAAAAGAGGAATTAAGGCTCTTCAGCGCAATTTTTTCATTATCCGTTTTATTATCCGTCAGATAAATCTTACCCTTCAGCGCATCAAAAACATTTAGAATAACGTTTCCGGTAACACCATGGGATGAACTAAGCATTTCCTGTACATCAGCGGATACAAAACGGTTATACACATTTTTCATAGATATCTGCACTGAGGAGGACAGCGTATAAGCCTTGCGTGCCTGAAAATCATTGATATACTGTGTGCGGACACTCTCACCAAATGCATCTATAAAGTCCAGAAACATAATTAATTCGTTCTTATAAGTTGATTTTCCACCGATCACATCAAGCATTTTGTTGATTTCATCGGCAATTTCTCCGGTCAGTTCACCGTTCAGCACCTTTTTAACTGTCTCAATTCCCAGTTCGGTTGTCAGATAATTCTTTCCGATTGTGAAAATGTCAACCCTGTCCTCCGCAGACAATTCAGTCAGGTTGTTGCCCAGGTTCGTGAACATAGCTTCAAACATATCCATATTAACAGACACACTGTCTGCCGCCATACTAGGCATGAAAGAGAAGACCAAAGCGAACACCATAATGATTGACAATATTGTCTTTTTCATAACAAACCACCTTTTTTCTTAATATTATGTACACTGAAAATCTTGTGTTTAGATTATTTTACCATATATCAAAAAAATGTGCAAGCCTTTCTCATCATTTCGATAATAAAATCTTTAATTTATCCAAAGCTTTCTTTCTGTGGCTGACCATATTTTTTTCTGTTTTATCCATCTGGGCGAATGTTTTCCCCAAAGCGGGAACATAAAAAAGCGGGTCATATCCAAAACCACCGTTGCCTTTGGGCTCATGCAAAATTTCTCCAGGACATTCCCCCTCTGCCTGCAGAACTCTTCCATCCGGAAACACTGCACAGACTGCGGAGACAAACTTTGCACGGCGTTCTTTGTTCCCCTTCATCTTTTCCAAAAGTTTCTCATTGTTCGCCGCGTCGTCTCCATGCCGGCCGCAGTATCTTGCAGAGTAAACCCCCGGCTCTCCGCCAAGAGCTTCCACCATCAGACCCGAATCATCCGCAATGGTCGGGAGACCGGATAGCTTGGCAATGGTCCCCGCTTTCATATAAGCGTTTTCCCTGAATGTTTCTCCTGTCTCCTCAAAATCCGTATCGATATTTACTTCTTTTAAGGAGACTGCCTCATGTCCAAATTCCTTTAAAATATCTCGGAATTCCTGCAGTTTCCCCCCATTGTTGGTGGCTACCACAAATTTCACATCGGTTCCCCTCCTTCTTTTCCTGTGGCTTCCAGAGCATTTTTCTGTGCTTTTATCAACTCGCAAACGCCCTTTTTGGCAAGGGCAAATATACGGTTGAATTCCTCTTCGTCAAAGGGCCGCTGCTCCCCGGTGCCCTGTATCTCAATAATTTTTCCTTCCTCGTTTAAAATAAAATTAAAGTCTGCAACCGCGCTGGAGTCCTCCTCATAATCCAGATCCAGAACACAATCTTCCCCGACGATACCTGCTGAGACAGCCGCGACAAAAGACTGAACCGGCATCTGCTCCAAAACGCCCTGTTCCACCAGTCTGGAAAAGGCCAGATACATTGCCACAAATCCACCGGTTATAGAAGCTGTCCGGGTTCCGCCGTCCGCTTGGATCACATCGCAGTCGATTGTCATTGTATTCTCACCCATCTTTTCAAGATCGGTGACCGATCGAAGTGCCCTGCCTATCAATCTCTGAATTTCAGAAGTTCTCCCGTTCATTTTTAATTTTGCGATGTCCCTGGCATTTCTCTGTTGCGTAGCCCTGGGCAGCATAGAATACTCCGCCGTTACCCAGCCCTCGCCGGTTCCTTTCTTATGAAACGGGACTTTTTCCTCAAAGCTTGCCGTGCAGATTACCTTCGTCTCCCCCGTCTCTATCAGTACGGAACCCTCCGCGTATTTCGTATAATCCAATGTAATCTTCGTTTCCCGCAGTTCATCAAACGCTCTGTCTCTCATATGTTTCTCCTTCTATCACTGATTTAAATATTATAGCAAGATTAAAACGCTTTTGCAAGGAAAAGCCAATATAAAAATGTTTCAAATTTCGGCTATGCAAACAGGATTGCACTCTTTCCCAATCTCAATTACAATATTTTTCAAACCCATTGTTTCTTTGTATATTATATGTTATACTAAACAAAAAGGAGGCTTTTTCATGGAATATGCTTGGATTGTATGGATTCTGATAGCTGTGGTGCTGTTCATTTTTGAAGCTGTCACTGTTACCCTGACAAGCATCTGGTTTGCAGTCGGCGCACTGGTTACAGCTGTCATATCCTATTTCACACAAAATATTTGGATTCAGATCCTCTGTTTCCTCTTGTTATCCGCTCTGCTTCTTGTTCTGACAAGACCTGTTCTTGCCAAGTGGATCAAAAGAGCGCCTACCAATTCTGACTCCATGATCGGAAAACAAGTTTTGGTTATCAAAAAAATTGATAATGTCAGCGGAGGCGGACAAGTAAAATATAATGCCGCCGTATGGACAGCAAAAAGCGCCGATAACAGTATCATTGAGGAAGGGCGGAAAGTTACGGTACAAGAGATAAAGGGCGTCAGCCTAATTGTAAAATAAACAGATTTGTTTTACGGTATGCAAAAATCTTTTTATAAAATCTTGTTGAGAAAGAAAGGATGGTTTTAAATGGAAGGGCTTATTATTTTTCTTGTGATTCTCGCGTTGATCCTAATTATAGCTGCCCGTATGATTGTGATTGTGCCTCAGGCCAGCGCCTATGTGCTGGAGCGCTTGGGCGCATTTCAGGCAGTGTGGGACGTGGGTCTGCACATTAAGGTTCCCTTTATCGATAAAATCGCGTCAAAGGTGACTTTGAAGGAAACAGTCTATGACTTTCAACCCCAGCCGGTTATCACCAAAGACAATGTTACCATGTCTATCGATACGGTTATCTTCGCGCAGATCACGGATCCAAAGCTGTACACTTATGGCATTGTAAATCCCACCAAGGCAATCGAAAATCTGACTGCCACAACACTGCGTAATATTATCGGCGATCTGGAGCTGGATGAAACACTCACCTCCAGAGATACCATCAACACTCATATGCGCTCTATTTTGGACGAAGCCACCGATCCTTGGGGCATCAAGATTAACCGTGTGGAACTGAAAAACATTGATCCGCCGGAAGATATCAAAAACGCGATGGAAAAACAAATGCGCGCAGAGCGTGAAAAGAGAGAACAGATTCTGCAGGCAGAGGGAAAGAAACAGTCCGCTGTTTTGGAAGCACAGGGTGAAAAAGAAGCAAAAATACTTCGTGCCCAAGCGGATAAAGAAGCTCAGATTTTGAAGGCTGAGGGTGAAAAAGAGGCAAAAATCCGTCATGCGGAAGGGGAAGCGGAAGCCATTCTGAAAGTGCAGGAAGCTACCGCTGAAGGCCTCAAGAAATTAAACGAATCTCATCCCACTACAGAGGTTTTAACACTGAAAAGCTATGAAGCGATGGAAAACGTGGCGCAGGGAAACGCCACCAAGCTTATCATCCCTTCGGATTTACAGGGAGTTGTCGGAATGGCTTCCACGATCAAAGAGGTATTCCAGGAAAAAAATTAAAATATGGATAACCTAAAAACACTTTGTATTCCATAAAAAAGTATTTCCGCAAGATTAGAAATAATCTTGCGGAATTTTTTATCAACAATCACCATTATATAATTTCAATAAGGGCTTGTCCCGTCATTCAACGAGGACAAGGGCACGGCACAGCAGTGCCGCGATCAGCGGGAGACTGCACTCCCGCTGACTGCGGATATGGAACCCGCCGCCTTAGAGGCGGGGGACATCTTGCCCGCAGTTATAGAAGAAAATCCACTTCAAAAGAGCAATCTAATTCGTTTGTGAGCGTTTTAAAATGAATAAAGAGTACATTTTGCAGCAAAAAAGCGGTGCGCCTTTTGCTGATGCCTGATAAGGAAGTATTTTGAAAAAAATAAATGTAGAATTATCGGGCATTGCAAAGGCAACTGCCCAACGGTACAGATGGACAATTTGCATATCGTAGAAATAGAAACCGATACTTTCATCGTATCGGTTTCTATTTCTACACGAATAAAAGATTTAGAAATAATTTCATTTATCCATTAATAATTACGCCTTTATACCAAGTGGGTCTGCTTCTAACTTTGTGTAAAGTCCAAACAAGGGTAAAATTGGTTGGCAGGGAGTGTTTTTGCTCCCTGCTTTTTCAATATAACAGAAACATGGCAAAAACTCAAGCCTTAATCCGGC